>JANNQA010000026.1:0-74173 GCA_031400515.1 Bacteroidota bacterium | reverse complement strand
GACATCTCGACCATAGCCGAATGCTATCAGGAATCTGGCGGTGATGCGCGTTTTTATCTGCCCAAGAAATACCAGGAGTCGCGCACCAACCCTTCATTACTCATTGGAAAAATCGCTAACTACTTTCTTGATGAACTCATCCATGATCCATCTAAAACTTTTAATGAGCTTTTTCCAAAATCTTTCTTTCTCAATCCTGTAGAATTTGCAACATTGACGAATGACGAGGTGAAGCACATGACGAAAGAATGTGAAATACACTTTACAAATCTGCGGACGGTCATCCTTAATGAATTTGAAAAACTCGATTTGGACCGTACCAAAATGTACATCGAGCCAGCATTCTTTTGTCCGGCCTATGGTGTTCAGGGACGTCTGGATTTGTTTCTGTCCGGCCAGGAGAACAAGCAAATCATTGAATTAAAAAGTGGACAGCCGTTCCAGGCAAATGCTTACGGGCTGAGTAGTTCTCACTATGCACAGACCCTCCTCTATGATCTCATGATCAAAGCTGTCTATGAATATCGGGCAAGACAGACATGTTACATTCTCTATTCGCGTTCAGCGATGAATACGTTACGTTTTGCCCCACCTGTAGAAGCAATTCAACGGGAAGTAATCAGATTACGTAATGACATTCTACTGATTGAGTGTGCATTGGACAGACAGGAAATCTCATCGACCGGCTGGTTTGAAAGAATCACCCCGGAAGCGTTTCCAGAAACAAAAGGTTTCTTGCAAAAAGACATTATCAGGTTTGATGAAATCTGGCGCAATCTCGATGATCTTGAGAAACGTTACATCCGGATTTTCAGCCGATTCATTTCACGTGAACAGTACCTTGCTAAAGTGGGTACGCATGGATCAGATCAGGTAAATGGACTTGCCGGACTCTGGCTGGATACCGATGCCGAGAAAGAAGAGCGCTTTGCTATCTACAAGGACCTCATTGTAAAAGACATCCAGCAACTTGATCACAATGATGCCTACATCGTTTTCTCCAAGGAAACTCTGACAAGCACACTGGCCAACTTTCGTGTCGGTGATATTGCAGTCCTCTATCCAACATTGGATCATGAGCCAAGTGTACTGAGAACACAGATCTATAAATGCACAGTCACGGCATTGGCCGAAGGACAGATTACAATACGCTTGCGCAGTCGTCAGGTAAACTATGATGACATCCATGCACATGCGCGATGGGTACTCGAACATGATCTTTATGACAGAGGTTTTGATTCCATGCATAGCGCACTCTTCACGTTTGCAAAGTCATCCGCAGAAAAAAGAGCACTATTTCTTGGTCGCACTTCACCACAGAAGACAGCACATCAGTCTAATGTCCCGGCTGTACATCTCGGTGAACACCAGAATGCGATGCTCAATAAGATCATTGCGGCACAAGATTATTTTCTTCTTTGGGGTCCACCGGGTACAGGAAAGACCAGCGTCATCCTGCATCACCTTGTAAAACATCACCTGCAACAGACAAGAGACAGGATTATTCTGCTTGCGTATACAAATCGTGCAGTGGATGAAATCTGTGAAGCATTGGAAGCCCTTGGCGGAAATATTCGGGAACAATATGTACGTATTGGAAGTCACATTGGTACTGGAGCTTCTTTCCAAAGTCAATTGATAGGAAACAGAATAACCGGGATGACACGTCGCAAACAAGTCGTTGATTTTCTGGTTTCTCAGCGGGTGATCGTCGGCACAGTTGCGTCTATCGCAGGCAAAACAGAATTGTTCCGAATTGTGCAGGCGGATGTTGCGATCATAGATGAAGCGTCACAGATCCTGGAGCCAATGCTCGCCGGGCTACTACCAACATTCAGGAAGTGGGTGCTCATCGGTGATCATCGTCAGCTACCAGCGATAGTAGCCCAACCTGTTTCCCAATCACGGCTGGATGGAGACGCCATCAATGAAATTGCATTAGAGGATACCAGGGATTCGTATTTCGAACGTATGTACTTTCTCTGTCAGCAAAAACAATGGGATTGGGCATATGGTACTCTCACCGAGCAAGGTAGAATGCACCGAGAGATCATGGCATTTCCAAGTCGCATGTTCTATAACAATCAATTACGCATGTTACCTGCTGAGCGACATGATGGCAGAGACTATGAGGGTGGTATAAGGACAATAAATGCTCCGTTAAAGAATGCATTTTCTCAGGCGCTTGCATCAAAGCGCATGCTGTGGTTTCCAAGTAATGCCGATCCACTCATGCAGTTTTCCAAAACTCATGATGAGGAGGCGCTTATCGTAGTTAATATTGTCCATGAGCTCATCCGGCTTTATGGAAGGATGCCAGACATCGGGATTATTACGCCTTTCCGTGCTCAGATCGCCAACATCCGTGCACACATGCAACAACATGGCATTGATCCGAATACATTGACCATTGACACCGTGGAAAGATATCAAGGCAGTGCTAGAGATATTATTATTCTTTCACTGAGTATCCACCACCCGTCGCAACTTCAGCGCATTGTCTCATTGTCACGAGATGGAGTAGATCGTAAACTCAACGTGGCGTTGACACGCGCGCGCGAACAATTTATCCTTGTGGCTGCTGAAAGGGCAATAATGATTAATAAAACGTATAGAGAACTTGCCAACACTTGCTTTACCGTTGGCTTTCTTTTACCGTTGGCTTAAGCCTGAGTTACCGTTGGCTTAAGCCAACGGCACCAGAATAATCACTGACAATCGTGCGCAGAAACTTCCTTGGATGTTCTTCATACGTAATCCCAAGCATGGATGCAGTTTTCTCAGCAAGAAGTCTGACATGATCTTCCGAATTTTCAAGTGCAAGGTTATCCAGAGTTTCTTTGATTAGCTCGATATGTGTTGGCTTCAATTGCGTTGCCTGTGGATATGTAGGAATGTATTCCTCACGTACTTCGTCAAATGCAAGTTGTCGGAATCCAACACGACGACTAAGTTTGATCACTGTGGTTCCTGCCACCATATCACCTACACGCTGTCCTTTTTCACTTGATGCTACTGCAATCACTGCAACAAGGCCAGAAAAAATGTGAAAATCCACAATGCGAAACAACCAGCGCAGAAAGTAAGCTCCGATGCTCACCATCTCACCCCGAATAGACACAACTTGCAATTCAAAAATGCGCTTGCCAGGAGTCTGACCATTGTTGAAGATTTCGAAGAAAAGGTGATAAAAAACGAGCGGTAGCGCTACTATGACAATCATGATGGTGAGCAGGACGCCAATACCATCAGTCAAAAAATTTGGTGCGATAATTCCGAGGAAAATTGCCCCTGCAATAAATATCGCGATGCGTATGAGACTATCAACGATATACGCGACGATCCGCTCTCCAAGAGGTGCAACCTGGTATTGCAAATCGACATTTTGAGTGGTCTCAATGGTTATTTGTCCCGACATGGATTAGAATCTATTGCAGGCAAGATAAAGGCTTTATGATAGAATCATTGAAGCCAGGCGATTAAGAGAACAAGTGGGTCGCAATCCCGATAGATTTCCTTACAATTTCATGTTCAGGTTCACTGATAATGAGGTCGAAAACCATGGTGTCGCAATATGCGATACCTTCAAAACAACACCTTGGAGGGAGCTTACCATATGCGTTTACCGAGCACGGCGTACTGATGCTGGCCAATGTACTTCGCAGCGGCAGTGCTGTCCAGATGAGTATCAGAATTATTGAGGTTTTTATCAAAATGCGGGAGATGCTGATGAGTCAAAAAGATCGACCTCACATGATCATCAAATTGTTGTGCTGTTTGAGCATCTTAAACGCTTACTCGAGGAGAAAGACCTACAGAACAAACATGATACCAGAAAACGCATCGGCTTTTCAAAAGACACTTGATACCTATACGCAAATCTACGTGAGTGGAGATCGTCCAAGGATTTATTATGATGATATTCTGAAAATATCTCAACATAACCTTGCATGACAACGAGTATAATTTGTCCCTTTACAAAAGAACTTGAATATTCCACCGGGCCCTATCCATAACTAAGGCACCACCATTCCATCCGAAAGACCTATTTTGCCTCAAATGACAGAGCAGCAATTCATCGCACGACATAAGGATCGATGGAAGGTCTTCGAAGGGCACTTGCAGCGTGGATTGCGTGGCCATCCTGATCAGTTGTCAGAACAATACATTGAGTTGATCGATGATCTCTCCTATGCTAAAACACATTTTCGCGGCTCTTCTCTGACCCAGTATCTCAATCAACTTGCTGTCGCCGCCCATCAGCAGATCTACGGCACGCGTCGTGAGCGTAAAAGCCGTCTTATCAGCTTTTTCAGGAGTGAGGTACCGATTGCTTTTGCAAGTGCAAAGCCTTTCTTTTTCTATGCATTAGTAATATTTGTGAGCGCTATTGCCCTGGGTTGGGTGAGCGGAACACTCGACCCTGAGTTTCTTCGCATGATTGTCGGCGATCACTATGTAAATCAGACGCTTGAGAATATCAAGCAGGGCGATCCGATGGCTATATACAAGGGTTCGGAGAGCGACGCCATGTTCTTTATGATTTCCACGAACAACATTCGGGTGGCCTTTGTCACTTTCATCCTCGGAGTCTTTGGCGGTCTTCCTACTGTGTTGTTATTACTCTTTAACGGTGTGATGGTGGGGGCTTTCGTACAGTTCTTCTTCCAACATGGACTCGGTGATATTGCATTATCCACGATTTTTCTCCACGGCGCCATGGAGCTCACCGCAATCGTCATCGCAGGTGGAAGTGGCTTGATGCTTGGCAGTGCGATCTTATTTCCCGGAACCTACTCACGCAGTTACTATGTCGTGCATCGGGCCCGTGAAGCGCTGAAAGTCATCATCGGTGTGACACCGTTTATCGTTTTTGCAGCGATCATTGAAAGCTATGTCACACGACTTTACCAGGATATGCCAGGAGGAATACGAATCGCAATTATCCTGGTCACATTTGTATTTATGATTGTGTATTTATTTTCTGCTCCTAAAACACATGTCCATGAAGAACATCGTATTTGAGTTTGAAAAGAAACGCGATTTTGGCGCCGTCGTCGGTGATTCCCTGTATTTCTTTACACGGAATTTCAAGTCCTTCCTTCTTGGATTCCTGATGTATATCGGACCATTTTTCCTGCTTGGCTCGCTTGGGATGATTTACGCCGGGATGAAACTCCCTGATCTTATGGACACCGGAGTTCCTGAACTGGAGTCATTCATAGGTTTGCTTGTGTTCATACCGTTTATCCTCGTCGCTTCACTGGTGATGGTGGCATTCGTCTGTGCCATGGTACAAAAGCATCAACGAAATACAGGTGAACCCCTGATAGAAGGTATTTGGCCTGATGTGAGAAGAAATCTTTGGCCAAGTACAGTCGCGTTCATCACGATGTTTTTACTTATTGTCATCCCATTGCTACTGCTGGGCTTTCTCGCTTTTGCATTGGGTGCGGAAATTGGTATTGCACTGGTTATCCTGCTATTGATACCTATCGTGCTCTATCTCACTGTTATATTCAGCATCTTCATGATTGTACATGTCCTGGAAAAAAATCCGGTACTCGATTCATTGAGCCGCGCCATGTATTTGGTTCGTGATAAATGGTGGAATACATTCGGAGTCTATATCGTGATTTCTATTCTCGCGAGCATCGCTTCCTATATTTTCATGATTCCAGCGTATATCATTTTCCTGGTTCAGACTCTGGGTTCGATAGGATCCGGAGAACTCAGCCCACAATTCGGCATGTGGATGGGTATTATGTATGCTTGTGGATTCCTGGGATCTCTCTTTGCAGGAATGTATCAGATGGTAGGTATGATCCTGCAGTATTATAGCTTGCGCGAGCAGAAAGATGGTACGGGTTTACTAAAGCGTATTCAGGAAATAGACAAGCCTGCGGATGAGACTTATGTATAATCTGAATGGATTACTAATGTCGGTGTGGGAAAAAACTCTACTCCTCCCGATGGCTCCTTTGTATAGGTTATTCATACTATCAGTGATTTTGTTCATTGGGCTCAATAATGCAATGGTCGCCCAAGGCACGGCAATTCTCTCTGCAGATAAAAATGTGGTTCAGGAATTTGACACTGCCCAATTGAGAACTTACCTCAGTGATCCGGCCTATCAATATCAAAAGCGTGCGCCACAGGAATCCTGGTTAGGCAGATTATGGCAGAGTGTCCTAGACTACTTCGAACGCCTGTTTTCTGAGAATGCCGGATTTGGTGAACGGATGTTGGCAATTTTACTGATTGGAGGAGCAATTGTGATCCTGTCATTTTTCTTATTGAGATCGCGTTTCCAAAATATCTTTTCGCGAGGTGACAAACGCAATAGAAAGGCAATGCGTATCCTGAATGAAGATGTACTCGTATCTCAACTTTCTCAGAGAATCCAGGCTGCGTTGGACTCTGGTGACTTTCGCACGGCGTATCGCTGGACGTATATCGATTTGCTCCATAGTCTTGGCCAATCCGGTGTGATCAGATTGCATGGAAATAAAACGAATACAGATTACAAACTAGAGATCAAAGCATCACTCATCAAGGAGGATTTTACGGTGCTCGCTGATGCATTTGACTTCACGTGGTATGGAGAATATCCTATTGATCGAAGCACGTTTGATGAGTACACCTCACGCGTAGCCAATGTGCTGAAACAAACATCTACCACATGAATCGACGCATCTTCACATTGATCGGTATCTATATTGCGGTGATCCTGCTATTCGCCTATGTGAGGCCAGAAGAGACTGATTGGACACCTTCATTTTCGCCGGACAAAACAATACCGTTTGCATCAAAAATATTATACAACGAATTGAAAGAAATTCGGTCGGAGAAAATTCAAGAAGCCAATCGCCCCATTTACAACACGACCTCTGGCTTTCAGGAAGACAGTACTTCCGTGTATTTCTTCCTCAACAAGAGTTTTGAACCCGGCAGACTGGATATTGAGTCTCTACTTGATTTTGCTGCAAGGGGCAATACGATATTCATTGCATC
Source organism: Bacteroidota bacterium (assembly GCA_031400515.1). Lineage (GTDB taxonomy): Bacteria > Bacteroidota > Bacteroidia > Chitinophagales > Saprospiraceae > DATDQA01. Next base: position 67,159 of record JANNQA010000026.1, on the reverse strand, counting down.
AGAGGATATTGGTTATGAGTTACTAGATACATTAGGAGTACAATTACAATATGAATATTTGAGTTCTGTGAATTCAGTCGAGTGGTTCTATGAAGACAACATCACGTTGAATCTGGAACAGCAAGATGATGAAGAATGGCAGGCAGCAGTTTCGGCAGGATACCGATGGTTTATCATCGAGGATACCACAAATACCGTCCAATCCATTCTGGGAACAGTGAACGACCAACATCCGAATTTTATCCGGTGCAAATTTGGTGAAGGGCAGATTTTCCTGCATGCGTTTCCGTACATATTTTCGAACTATCACATGCTCTACAAGGACAATCATCGCTATGTCTCCAGTGCAATTGCGGAAATACCTATGGCTGACACCTGGATCTGGGACAAATACTATCTGAGCTCAACAGGTGGACGTGCACAGAGTCCGCTGGCAGCACTCAACAGGTATCAGAGTTTTAGATGGGCTTACTGGCTGGGTATTATCGGCGCATTTGTATTTATTCTCTTTACAGCGAAACGACGTCAGCGAATGATCCCCGTTCTCAATCAAATGCGCAACACCACGCTGGATTTCGTACAAACGATTGGTGACCTCTATTTTCATCGTGCAGACCACATTGATCTCATTGAAAAAAAGATCTCCATTCTACAGGCACAGATTCAAAAGAAATATCGCGTACAGGTAGTGGAGTTCTCGGGAGATGACGTAAAGGAAATTGCAACCCGCGGAGGACTCGATCTGAGATTAGTTGAAACGCTTTTCTTACAAGTCAGAAACCTCAAAACGCAGAAGACTGTGTACACGGAGACACTGTTTTCATTGCAGAGAAATTTGGATCGGTTTCTGAAAAGGAATTAGTTAGACCAATTCACCATTTTACGTCCTATCTATCTGATACTGATGTCTGGATTTCTTGTTCGCGCGCTCGATTGAGATTTTAACCTCATCAATTTCCTCAAGTAGTCTCTTTGTATCTCTGTCTTTGTCATCAAGGCTGAGTGTTGCGTTTGCAAACTCTGTTGCTTGGTCAAAGTCTTCGAGCCAGAAATATGCAAGTGCCAGATTGTACAGACAAATATGTTTCAGTTTCAACAAATCTTTATCTGTCGACGGATAGACTTTCTCCTGGTTTTGATAAAATGTCAGGGCAGGCTCAACGGCGCTTCTCACAGCATCAAGGCTTTTATCGGGATCCATCAGGGCAAATCCCTTTTTGATGGTGTCATAGGCTTTCCTGTACTTATCATATTCAAGATGCTTCTTCTTTCCTATTGTCTCAAACCGCGCATTCTCATTTGTAATACGTCTATAACCAAAGGTATTATTGACAGTCTCATTGATCTTTCTGAAAGCCTCGGTAAGCATCGATTTATGCAGTTCCGAAAATTGTCTTGTCCTGTTGATCCTCCAATAGCTGTCCAGGTCTGAAATACTTTTGTAAGAGGGGGTATTATAGGTGCGCTGATCTGTGAGTGTAAAAATGAATCGGTCATCAAGTACATAGCCTCTTCTGTCTCTCACTGTCATCGACACCGGAAGAGCATATTTCACCTCAATCCAATAGTGTGTCGTAATGACTTCCTTTCCCGCTTTGTCTTTGGACTTGCTTTGCCTGAATTCCCTTCTTTCACTAAAGACAGTGAAGTCACTGACCGTTGCCTGCAAACTTACGTCACCATCGTGCTGATCCTTAGTATAGCCGTCTAATGTGAGATACTCGCTCTCCAGTGACGCTACTGTGATCCCCGACCTGATCAAGTCCCCACTATAAGCAACTACTTCCGTCGAATAGGTCTTGTAAGATGCATCAAGAGGTTCATCTGGCATCCGATAATATTTCACCGGCACCGGTTCCCTGTCGATAGTTACATTCTGAGCGAAAGGGTGTCCTGTAGAACAGCACAACGCCATACCAATGCCGAACCCACGAATAATCGAACTGTGTATTCTTTCCATGATGAGGTTGAAGATAAAAAAAGTCCGAAGGGAAGGCAATGTCTCACTATAAAACTTGGAAATTGATCTGCTTTGGATTTTCCACTAACCACACGAATGGACACGAAAAATCTAAATACACGAACTATTTCGCGCATTTCTTTTTCGTGAAAATTCAGTAGTGTCTCAGTTTGACTCAAAAAACGACTGGGCATTGCAGTTCTCCGCGAAAAACGCGAATGGACGCGAAAAATCTAAGGACGCGAAGTACTTAGCGTATTTCATTCTTCGCGTATTTCGCGCCTTTCGCGGATAACGATTAAAATGAGACACTACTGAGGGAAGCCAAACAGGAATGCATTTCGAAATTAGTCTATATTGCTTTTCACATTTATAAGAGGTACTATGGAAATGCAATCCCACACACCTGCTCACGTTGACTTTTCCGCCGTCAGAGAAGCCGTCAATGTATTGCGGGAGCACATCGGACAGATTATTGTCGGCCAGGAACAGATGGTAGAACTTCTGATGACAGCGCTCCTTGCACGGGGTCATGTCCTGATCGAAGGTTATCCCGGACTTGCAAAAACGTTGACCGCGAAGCTCCTGGCAAAGAGTATAGAGGCGGGGTTTTCACGTATACAATTTACGCCGGATCTGATGCCAAGTGATCTGCTGGGTACACATGTGTACAATCTGCAAACGAGCTCATTTACATTTCGAAAAGGTCCTCTGTTTTCGAATCTGATCCTGATCGATGAAATCAATCGTGCCCCGGCGAAAACTCAGAGCGCATTATTTGAGGTGATGGAGGAAAGACAAGTCACTCTTGAGGGTGTGCGTTTTGCAATGGAGGAGCCGTTCTTAATCATCGCCACACAGAATCCTATCGATCTTGAGGGCACGTATCCTCTGCCTGAAGCTCAGATGGATCGCTTTCTTTTCAAGATCATGCTCACCTATCCGACTCTCGATGAAGAAGCACAAATCCTTCGTCGACACTTACACATCCGTAACATGCATGAGCTGACAGAGATGAAATCGGTACTTACTGCACAGAATCTGATAGCCTTTCAGAATTTGCTTCCGTCAGTCCATGTAGAAGACCAGATACTTCGGTTTATTGCAGATCTCGTACATCGTACACGCATCCACCGTGATATTCTCATCGGAGGATCTCCTCGTGCTTCACTTGCATTGCTCTATGGCTCGAGAGCACTGGCGATGATTCGTGGACGTGATTTTGTGATTCCTGAGGATGTAAAGGATATTGCCATCCCTGCTCTCAATCATCGTCTCGTCCTCACGGCTGAAAAAGAAATGGAGGGTGGAAAAATTCAGGATGTCATCAAACAACTTCTTGCACAAACAGAAGTACCGAGATAACCATGCTGAAAGCAGTTTTCATTCATGGCAGGTTCTATGGCGTACTCATTGGTGTCATCCTGCTTTTTGTCTTAGGTGTATTTGACCGCATTTTCTTTTTTGCCGGTGTTCTTTTTTTGCTCACATTCATGATACTGATCGCATTTGATGCATGGCTCATATTCAGGTCAAAGTCTGCAAGGATTGAGGCGAGTCGTGAGGTAGCAAATCATTTATCCAATGGTGATGAAAACCGTGTCACGATCACAATACAGAGCCAATATCACTTTCCAATCAGGGTGGAAGTGATAGATGAACTTCCTGTGCAATTCCAGTCAAGAAACCTCAAATGGAAGTTGAATATCACAACAGATGAACGAAAGCAATTTTTCTATCACGTGAGACCTGTAGAACGCGGAGAATACGCTTTCGGTGCTCTTCATGTCTATGTAAGCAGTCCGCTTTCATTGTTTGTGCGGCGGTTTTCTTTTGCTATTGGACAACAAGTAAAAGTATATCCCTCCTATCTGCAACTACGCAAGTTTGCCTTTCTCGCATTCGATAAGCGCCTGCAACTACAAGGGCTTAAGCGTATGCGAAAACTTGGGCACACGAATGAATTTGAACAAATCAAAGAATATGTAGCTGGCGATGATACCCGGACACTAAATTGGAAAGCAACTGCACGCACAGGTCGTGTAATGGTCAACCAGTTTCGCGACGAACGTGCGCAACCAGTATACTGTGTGATCGATAAAGGAAGATTGATGCAGATGCCTTTCCGAAAGATGACGCTGTTGGACTATGCAATCAATACAAGCCTCGTGATGAGTTATATCGCTATTCGCAAAGAAGATAATGCGGGCATCCTGACATTTGCAGAGCGAGTCGATGATTTTGTGGCAGCTGGCCGTCGCAACAATCAGATGTATCGGATATCAGAGACATTGTACAACCAGGAGACTGCATTTCTCGAAGCGGATTATGAGCGCTTGTATGTGTCCGTGTCGCGCTATCTCACACATCGAAGCCTGCTCTTGTTGTTTACGAATTTCGAATCACTCAATGGATTGAAACGGCAAATTCCCTACTTGCGTAAAATGGCCGAAAAGCATATTGTCGTGGTCATCTTCTTTCAAAACACGGAACTCAGGACCTTAATAGACGAACCAGCGGATTCAGTCAGAAGAATTTACCAGCAGACAATTGCTGAAAAAATGCAGGCAGAGAAAGAAGGCATGGTGACCTTATTACGCCAATGGGGTCTATTTGGACTACTCACTACTCCAGAGGAACTCACAGTGGATACAATAAACCAATACCTGGAGCTGAAAGCCAGAGGTGTCGTGTAGATGACAAGTCGCCAAAAATTTGGTTAACGGTTAACGGCGCGTTGAAGGTCTCGAATTCGAAATCCAATGAGGCCCGTAAAAACTAGGCTTCAGTGGTCTTGGTAGGAACTACGCTGATAAAGGTCCGATCCTTACGTGATTTCTTGAACTCTACTGTACCGTCTGTGAGAGCGAAGAGGGTAAAATCACGTCCCTGGCCTACATTCTCGCCCGGGTGGTACTTGGTACCGCGTTGACGGATAAGGATATTGCCGGCGCGTGCTACTTCACCTCCAAAGAGTTTTACGCCCAGTCGTTTGCTGTGGCTGTCGCGTCCGTTTTCACTACTACCTACACCTTTTTTATGTGCCATGACGTTCCGGGAAGTTTAAGATTAAACTGTGATTGAGTCTACTTTGATCTTTGTGAGATACTGACGATGTCCGTTCTTTACACGATATCCTTTACGGCGCTTCTTTTTGAAAACCAGGACTTTATCTCCCTTCAAGTGGTTTAGAATAGTAGCCTGTACTGAAGAGCCTTTAATGCCTGGCTTGCCGATCTGGGTATTATCGCCATCTGCAACCATAAGGACATGGTCGAAACTGACGGCTGCGCCTTCATCTCCCGGCAGTCTGTGTACAAAAATCTCGTCTCCGGCTGCCACGCGCATCTGCTGTCCCTGAATATCTACAATTGCATACATCGAATAGTACTTTTTGAAAATGGTCGGCAAAGATATACGAATATTTCAATTAAAGGTAAGTCTCATGTGTCCAGGTGTGTCTGACATAATGCAGGCGCTTGAGCGAGTGCTAGGCTGCCGACGCTCGTAGGTCCTCCTGCCCGCCCGACCGAAGGTCATTCGGGCGCGGCGTCGGACGCTCCGAGGTCATGCCCCCCCTTTTTAATAAGGAATCTGCAATTTGTCAAACACCCATATATCCTGGCAGAGTCCAACCAAGTAGAGTATGATTCCCACTCTTCTCTTCGCGTGAATTCGCGCTCTTCGCGGAGAGAAACAATTCTACTGAGAATGAAGCCGGGAGTCCCGTATTAGCGGATTAGCGTCACGTCACCTTTAATGACTTCTTCAAGCAAATCTTCGTGCACTATCTCGGCCATATACACATAGACACCTGGATTCAATTCTTTGCCGTTGAATGTACCGTCCCAGCCTATCGTCGTATTTGCCGGAGTATTGAGTTCCTCATAGACGAGGCCGCCCCACCGATCAAAGATGCGCAAGGCTTTCACAAGCGTAATTGTATTGCCACCGACGTTAAATACATCATTGATATTATCTCCGTTTGGCGAAAAGATCGTTGGCACATAAATATTTCTAGGTCTTAGTACAGTGAGAATCAGAGATGTCGTGGCTTCACAACCATTGGTGTCAATAACCGTCACGAATACTTCTCCGGTCGAATCCGCAGGAAATTCAATTTGAAAACATCCGGGACATGACGGAGCAACACCTTGCCAATTGACTTCCGCAACAGTAGCAGGGTTTGTGACTGATAACGTAATGGAAACAACTTCGTTGATATTGTAGCGAAGATTTGGACCAATATCAGGATTCAATGCAACAGGTGCGGGGAGTGTAAATGTTTCAATGAGCCTGCAGCCATTGGCATCAGTGATTGTCACTGTATAGCTGCCGGGGCCAAGATTGTTTATCAAACTGCTTGCTGTCCCATTGCTCCATACATAATCGAACGGTGCATTACCACCCGATATCGACAGTACATCGATCTGTCCATTGACATCTCCAACACAATCCGGATTATCTACGGTGGTCTGAATCCCTGTGATAATATCATCATCACCGAAAACCTCTACGCTTACAGTATCCTGACAACCATTGACCTGGCTTGTGAGGTACAATGTATAGATACCAGGACGCGAAACGACAATTTCAGAAGTTCCTGAGCCAGATTGAATCATGCCATCAGCAGTCTGCCACAGATAATCAAATGTATTTCCAACAGGCGTGATAGAAGCACTGACTATCGTTGACTCTGTATCACAATCAAGAATGTCACCAACATCGAGCAGAGCATTTGGATGCAGTGTATCCACATTCACCAGTGTCTCATCAATACTTACACATCCATTATCAACATCAGTCACAACCAATTCATAAATCCCTCCTGCTGTCACCGTAATCGTGGAAGAAGTAGGATCGGAAGATATCATGCCAAATTCGGTTGTCCATAAATATTCAATGGAAGGACCTACAGAAGAGGAGCCACCCAATACCACAAAATCAATATTGCAATCAAGTCGCCCATTTGGTCCAGCATCTGCGACCGGCACGCCATCATCTTGTGTCAACGTAACACTGACAGCGTCTTCACAGCCACTTGTCAAATCCGTGATGAGTAAATCATAGATGCCAGGCGCTCCCGCAGTCACTGACGGTTGATCGGGAGGAGACTGCAGCACACCATTAGACGTAGTCCATAAATACGAGATTCCACCAGCAGCGATTGAACTACTGCCATCCAGGTCTAATTGATTGCCATTATCGCATGTCAGAATAAAGGAAGTATTAGAAATATTCGCAACCGGAGGATCATATACATCTACAGTCACGGTTTCTGTAAAACTGCAGCCGTCATCGGTATAATTGAACTGCAAAGTATGACTACCAGCACCGCTGGCGACAGGATCGAAGATGCCCAGTGCAGCATCCACAATTGCAGGTCCCGACCAGAAGCCAGTTCCACCTCCATTTGTCACAGTCACTTCCAGATCGACAGTACTTGTTCCAGCATAGAGACAAACGTCATCCACAGGAGTGATCACAAAAGTCGGAGAAGGACAGTTCCTTGCGACACATGAAGCCTCTAATGTCACCGGAGGACAAAGTCCGTTATTTGATACAGTCAATTCAATAGACACTGAATCTCCGGGGACAAGACCGTTTACTACAAATTGATTTCCGATTACACTTCCGGAAACTCCAAAGAGCTGAGTGACATCATAGTTTGTGGCATTAGGAACAGGATCCCATTGCAATGTGACGCTACTCGTGGTCGGAAAGCATTGTATTGATGGCGCTGTCAATGCTGGCTGCACTTCCACATTCTGTGTAAAGACCTGAGAGCTACAATTATTTTCAACGACTGTCAGGGAGATAGGGTACGTCCCAGGAGAATTCCAATGCAATGCATATGGTCCTGATCCTGACCCTCCAACGATAATTGCATCCGGACCGAAGTTCCAGCTAAAGTTTGCGGCCAAAGATGCATTGCCACTGTAAACTACAGAAGCGTCTCCATCCTGACAGATCGACATATCAACCGTAAAATCTGCAGTCGGTGTCTCAAACACATAAATCGTAGCCTGATCATTGAAACTACATGTGCCTTCGTCGTAGGCAAAAACAATCTGATGTTGTCCTGCTCCTGCTGCCGCATCATGAGGATCAAATGTCCCTGATGGATCAACTCCCGGACCACTCCAAACCCCTGTGCTGACAACACCATCAACAGTTGCTGACAATGAAATGAGTCCGGAGACATCACCAAGACACAGCGAATCGGATGGCAGGATGATCACAATATCTTTAGGAGGACAACTCTGCGCGATACATTCTATAGTCGCACTTGTTTCACTGCACGCACCTACGCCCATTGCGACAACCTGAATTTCTACTATTGCACCTGGCAGAAGTCCTGCAACCATGTAAGAGGTATCCACAAGTACACCAATGGGACCTTGAAGGACATTTACCTGATATCCTGAAGCACCTGTGACAGGCGACCAGGAAAATGTGATTGAATTCAAAGTAGATGTACAACTCAATACAGGCTGACCTAACAATTCAACAAATATGTCATAGTCGATATCCGCTGTGTCGCATCCTGCTTCAATGATCTGTAAGGTCACTGTCTTGATTCCCGGAGAAGACCAGGAGATACTATGTGGTCCTTCTCCTGTGCCACCAGAGATGATCTGAGCCCCGCCTCCAAAATTCCAGATGAACGTAGCATTGTCACTAGCCAATCCATTGAACCCTATTGTCACAGCACTATCCACACATGTTTCTGTAGGCATTGTGAAATCTGCAAGAGGTGAAGGGATGACTTCTACGTTAAAACAAACTTCTGGTCCAGGTCCACAATGGTTTACTGCGTGTACGCAAATCATGCCTCCTGTCGAACCAGCCCAACTCACTTCAACGCAGGGCTCGCCATTGCCAAAAATTGCCACTCCGCTTGGCCCAGTCCACACCCATTCATTAATATCCGGCTCTTCGACAATGCAATACTCAGGAAAATCGAGCGCGCAGGCAGAACCAGATATTGTTTCAAATTCCGGTGCCGGAGGTACGAGATCCGCCAGATCAATAACCATCGGATTTGTAGTGGCAGGAAATGTACACACAACGCCATCGATTTCATACGATACAAACAATTCATAAGTTCCAGCATCAAACGTCATACACGTCGGATCTTCACAGACGAGAGTGCCATCATGATACCATTCATATGTGATACCGGAAGTAAATGGAATAGCATAAATGACTTGTGATGTAAGCGTAAATTGAGTGAACTCGCAATAAAAATCAGTTTCAACTTCCAGATAGATCAGATCCAGGTTCAATACCGCTGTGCTGTCGCATCCATTGATAGAGCTATCATCATAGAACAAATCGTACGCACCTGCATCAGAATAGGTAACGCCTTCATAAACATAAGACAGCGCACATATCACTCTGTCAACAACGCCCTGAACAGGATCAGGGAATGCTAAAAATTGTTTTGTACTGTCATATGGACACCCTTCAGCTGTATTGAATGTCTGTGCATAATCTCCGGGCCCGGTAATGTTCACACTACCCCATTGAACACCTAAATCAAATGTCTCAGGACATAGAGTCACCGGTGCAGAAACACCATCTGGTATTTCGACGATCTCAAGATCAAAGCATACAAATTCCGTGGTATCGCAACCTGTAAAAGCAGCAACGCAAATTTCATGGACACCAACAGGAGCATCATCAGGAATTGCAAGTGCGTCATTAGGTCCACTCATGTTATTCAACGTCGTCGTGTGCGTGCCATCACCCCACGGAAACCCAGTCCAGAGATACCCTGCCGCACCGGGAATAGGATCATTCGCAGTTGCAGTCCATGAATCCTGTCCCTGACAGACGATAGGTCCATTTGGCGTTGCATCGTCCAGTTCATCTGAAAGCCCTGGAGTAAAAATACCTGCGACGAAATCAATTGTATACTGACACACCTGACCACCACAACCATCAATCACCAGCCAGTAAAAACTATCGATCTCCATCGTATTGGATTGCAGCACCATTGTTCCACCAACATTCGTCCCCGCATCACAGTCCACTACGTTCCCATTGTTCCATTCACATGCATCAAGAATTGCGGATTGCAAACCACAGCCACTCCCGTTACAACTATTGACGTGTATTTGAATGGAAACAGAAGTAGCTGTTGCCTGGAAGAGAAAATACTGGGCATTGTGAATTGCCGTATTCATTCCACACCAACCGTTGTGAGGATCTGAAGTAGGATTTCCGGTCGAATAGCAAGCATCCTCCAAACAGACTAATGGCGCTGCCCCACAAGTAGGTGTAGGCAACAATTCCGGGGGGTTGCACTGGCCCTGTAGCTTAGTGTGCAGACCAATACAAAGAATAAAGAACAGACATAATATGCGGGCTAAAGGGTGTGAGATATCATTCTGCATACGCCGATATAGTATAATTCGTGAAAATACACCTATTTAACGATTGTTACCGTCCCATGGTTGGTTTCTACCCTTCCGGTAAGCAGCTCTACCGTGAGGATATAGACGAAAACAGCAGGATTCAGCTCCTTACCTCCAAATGTGCCGTCCCAACTCACAGAATTGTCCGATCCTGGAAAATTTTTAGCCTGAAATACGACATTTCCCCATCTGTCGTAGACACTAAACTCCAGGATTCTCGCTATGCCGGGGTGTGCAGCAATCGTGAGCTCGTCATTGACATTATCACCATTTGGACTAAACACATTCGCTATGTAAAACTTTGGCTGTTCTGCTACAAACACTGTCACTAAATCACTGGCGATACAACCGAAGATATCCTCAAGGAAGATTTGGTAAGTAGCCGTGTGCAGGGGTGTGACAAAATTCGCCAAACAGGTATCACAATCCACAGGCTGTCCCCAATGAACAGACATGATCTCAGACGGATCAAGATCCACAATCGCATCAAGTAATACTGAATCACCGATCAAAATGTCCTTGTCTACCCCGAGGCTTATTGAGTGTGTCGAGCTGGTATTTGAAATATTAATGATCGTATCGGTACTGCAGCCGAAGCTATCTATGACCACAATATGATACTCACCATTGGTAAGGCCATCGAATACAGGACCACCTGCTTCGTCGTCTATCGTATAGCTTAATAATGTCGCAGCTCCAGGAACACTGTCGATGGATATCGAACCGTTTCCATTGCCTTCGCATTCTGATATTGTGGTGAGATGAATTATTCCAAGCACACTTTGACCTTCGACAACGTGAATGGTATCAGAATCGGTGCAGCCGTTTGATTCATCTGTGACCACTACAATATAAGTGCCTTCTCCAGTGATAATTGGTGTAGCTGTATTCCCTCCTGATTCGATGATCCCATCAAGCGTAGTCCACAGATAGTTCGATATCTGGCCGACTGATCCGGATGCGTCGAGCGTAATCGTCTGTACATTACATAAGACCATTTCATTGCTGATGGCAATTGCAACTGGAGCAAGTGTATCTGATCCTACAATTACTGTTGTATCACTTGTACATCCATTACTGCCAATTGTTTCGAGAATAACGGCACCTGCCTGCGTAGTAGAGAATTGACCCCCGAAGCCAGTCATGCCTACAGCGTCTTCCCAGTATAAGAGAGCGTCCGGCATATCGCTGGTTGCATACAGTATCGCAACATTAACGCAGGTGATTGTATCCGTTTGCGTGAATGACTTTGGAAAAATGGGGGGCAATACTTCTATTGTATCGAAAGATGAACAACCGTTGGCTCCGAGCAACGCACCCACATACTGACCAGGCTGCATCACAAGCACAGATACCGAATCAGATATCTGAATTCCCGCCGAATACCATGAATAAAACACTGCTGTATCAGAACTCACAATTGTGAGAACAGCAGAAGAGTCCAAACAATCCAGTTCTTCGCCATTGATTTGAAACACCGGAGATGTTGTATCGGTATCCACAAAATGAATCTTAGTCGCCACACAGCCATTGTCTGCGGTCGCCCTGAAGATGTAATTCCCACCTATACGAACGTAAGGATTAAGATTCTGCGAATTAAACCCACCGGGACCAGACCAATCAAATGCAACTAATGAATTAACAGTTACTGTTTGAATCTGGACCGAGTCACAACCAAGCAATTCACTATCTAAAAACAGCGTGGGCGGAAATGTGTCTATTGCCACGAATACTTGCCGGAAACCTACACAGCCATTTGCTGATGAGACTGACAATGTATGGATGCCAGATTGCATTGTGTACAACACGGAGTCCATACTTACAGATCCATCGGGAAATTGCCAGTGAATTTCTTCATACGGAGATGAGATGAGAATGGTCAATTCTGCAACTGGTTCTGAACAAGTAATTGTATCTGTAAACGCTCTGAAATTCGCTTGTGAAAAATCCTCGGACACACGAATTGTAAATATTCTATCGCATGTACCAACAGTGACCACGACTTGATAAATACCAGGGACTACCACGTGTACAAAGGCGGAGAATGTATCAACAAGTCCGGGACCGCTCCAGGCATAAATTGCACCAGGCTCAAATGTCACAACGCCGATCAGAGCTGTATCCACTACACATGTAATCGTATCTCCAAATGTGACAGCGTCAAATACATCACTGCCTGGAAAAATAACTGCAGTATCACTGTTTGTACAGCCATTGGGTGATGTCACTACTGCGATATAAACTCCGGACTCAAATACGTCGATGGTTGGTGATGCCGAAAAATATCCTGCAGGTCCATACCATGCATAACTTACTCCTACAATACTGGAGGACATGGACAAATTAACCTGATCACCGCAATGAATCGAATCTGAAGATGCGACAACCAAAACGTCTGGTATCGAATATTCGGCAAGTATGTCAATGCACGTCGTGCCCGGACATCCATTTGGAGGTGTCAGCGTAGCGCAATATGTACCTGGTTCGCTTGTCAAAAATTGTCTCGTTTGATTTATGAAACCATTCGGACCAGTCCAGCTATATAGATACTCCAGATTGCCAGGCGTGCCACTTACAACTGTCTGATCATTGAAACAATCTATTGACGTTACGATTGCTGGCGCTATGGTTGCCGTGTCCAAAATGATTTCGACAAGAGTTGACGCAGTGCATCCATCCGGATCTGTTACCAGCAATAAATAATTACCAGGACTCATTACAGTAGGGTTCAACAAGTCAGAAACAAACCCATTAGGTCCACTCCACTCTGGAATTACATTTGTCGGAAAAACGATTGTGTTGAATGTAAATTCCGGTGAATTACAATCAATCACGCCACCATCAACTGCAATGAACGGTATAGATTCATCTCCTATAGCCAGGAATAACAATTCATCAAAACATCCCTGATCAGAAACTCTTAACAAATAAGCTCCTGAACCATCAATTGTGATCACAGCCTGATCTGCTGGACTGATAATATTTCCATTCTGCGTTGACCACACATATGAAGCGCCCGGCCCTGCAATGGAGATACTGCCATCAAGGGTAGTGACACCGTTGAAACATGAGATGGTATCTTCTTGAAAAGCTCTTGCATCAACAAGTGTGACTTCCAATTCAAGGACCACCACGCTATCACAGGCACCAGGGACATCAATAGTGACAATGTGAGTTCCAGTGGTAGAAAATTGCTGCCCGCCTATTGAGACAGAAGATCCAGAGCAAATCCGTTGATCCAGAAATGTCGTGTCTATAACCGAACTAATCTCCAATAGCATGCAGGTTTCTGTGATGTCAGTGCATTGAGCGAATTGATCATTCGCATAAGCGGACTGTATCTCATCAAAAGTCATTGTATCAAGTTGCGCAAATAAGGAAGAAGAATCTGCACGGCTGTACGAAATACCACAGATCGTATATGTCCCGGAAGAAAGTGTAGATGTCGATAGCTGTTCTGTGAAGATGTGATTCACATTGTCTTCGGTCAAAAGAAATACATAGCCATATAACAGTGGATCCGGAATGGTATCCGGATAATCTGGTTCGACGGTAATCTCTGTTCCATCACATATCGATACCATAGTCTGTACAAACGCACCTGCATCAACTCCACATACGTTACATTCCAGGCCTGCATCATCACAAAAGATAAGCGTCACACCAAGCAGAGTACCTGTCTGAGGTGCGTCGTGATCTGTGATACTTAACTGCCATATACCATTCGCACTACCGATATTGAAATCTTCGAGACAGCCTTGCGATGGATAGTAACTTCCCGTATAAGTTGTGAATACCTGCCAAGCCTGATTGTTGTTCCATAGCGCCGTAAAACCTGGATCAGGAGAGGCAGGAAAACCACACTGTAAAAACCGCACGTCCCATGTCGTTAGATTCGTAGGATTAATTTGATCTGTGACAACACCAACGAGTTGTACTGTTTGCCCTGCTGGTGAAGTAAGATCAATGGTAACATCGCCGAGATAGCTATGCCTGAAATGTAATTGTACCGCGCAGATCGCCTGAGCTCCAGACATATCATCATTGATCAGGTTTTCCACATTGATCTGAAGATTCACTGTTTCAAGATCATTGATCGATGCACTAATATCAAATGTGCACTGTGCCTTTACGCTACTTGTCAGCATCAAAGCACAAATGCAACAACTGAATACCTGCAAACGGCAATTTGTCATAAGCCAAAAATAAAGCCCCGGTTGGTGAGATGAGGGTAGGACTCTTTGTGTGTAAGTACTAAAGCAACAAACTATATATTCTGAATTTGATTTCTCACAGTCAGAATCTCTTTCAATTCATGTAATACCGCATATTCATTTGGAAGCACTTTCTTGAGAGCTTCTTTCATCGCGAAGTACGCACCATTGTCTGCAATGAACTTGATTTTTGATGCTACAATCTTCACGTCGCCTTTTACGAGTTTGCGTAGTGAAGGAATATCGTGCCAATCACCTTCTACTGCCAGGACATTGCTCATCGATCCATCATGCTCCTGTAAAGGATCAAGAGGGATGATCTTATAATCACAATCCTGACCTGTATACTTGGCTATCTCTTCGAATGGGATTTTCCAATTCTCTTCTTCGAATCCTGTATTGACCAGAAATACCTCAAGGCCTTTTTCATGACAACGATAGATAATCAGGCGAACCCTGTCAAGTACATGCATCTCTGCTCCAAATTTCGCGCAAGATAGAGAATTTCACTACTCATACGGGCAATTTGACGCGTTTAGCAAGATGTGGGTGACTAAGCGCTTATTGCCGGTGATCATTCGCTTTCAAGGCCGTGTGATCTCTCAATCATTGTTAAAAACGCAACTGCCATAAGTAGCAATTCCTCTTTATCATTCAGATGCTCCATGATTTCAAACGCACGCGGACTTACCCGGTCTACTCTCCGGGGATCACGCAGATGAGCGACTTCCCTGTCCCAGATAATCACAGTAAAGTAATCGTCAGAAAACCGATTTCGTCTTCCAAGCAGACGACGACGATGGCTATACATAAGCCAGTCAGGTGTCAGAAAACCAACATGCTCGCCATCAATAAACAGGTCTGTGCGAGATTTGAGTTTTTGATAAACAAACTGATGTGAAAGTGTAGCAGCATAGAATACCGCGAATTTTCCTCCTTTGACATAGCTTTTATATGCATATGTCAACATCGGCTCCTGATAAATAGAAAGGAAGACCCCTTTAAGGATGCGACCGGATTTCTTTATCCACTTGAACTCGCGACTCAGTGATAGAAGATCCATTTCTTTTTCCACTTCCCATGGAATGACTTGTTCCCTCCATACGCGTGTTTCATCAGCCATTAAGGAGAGGTCCGCCTGTATTCTTCTTTGTGACGGAGGAGATTTTAAAAGACTACGGATAATATCTTCAAACATGCAGCAATGAAACGATGTTCGTTTTAGGACGTACGAAGATATATAGATGGTAGATTCAGGAGAATACTTGACTCTTTGTCGACTGTTTTCAGAGAAGGGAGCGTAATCTCTTTCGATTGAAAGATTTGCGCAAACGACGAATCGCACGTTCTTTGATCTGTCGCACGCGCTCACGGGTGAGTCCATACATTTCTCCTATCTCCTCAAGCGAAAGGGGTTTATGTCCATTCAAACCGTAGTAGCTGTTCAGCACCTCAACTTCACGTGGCGAAAGAATAGCCAGGCCATGAGTGACCTCAAGCCTCAAGGACTCTTCCATCAATTTTAAGTCAGGTTGTGATTCATCATCTGTTGCTACAAGATCGAGCATTGTCGCACTATCCTCGTCTGCAGATACTGGAGCATCAAAGGACACATGTCGCCCTCCACCCTGAAGCATTGCTGCGACTTCCTTTGCAGAAATGTTGAGGAGGTCGGCCAATTCCTGATGAGCAGGTTCTCTTTCAAATTCCTGTACAAATGACATATAGGCGTCGTTGACCTTGGTATATGAACCCATTTTGTTTACCGGCATACGCACAATCCGGCTCTGCTCGACAATCGCCTGTAGAATGGACTGGCGAATCCACCAGACCGCATAAGAGATAAATTTGAAGCCACGGGTCTCATCGAATCGCTTGCCGGCTTTCATGAGTCCGACATTTCCTTCGTTGATCAGATCTGAGAGAGATAATCCATGATTCTGATATTGTTTGGCAACCGAGACCACAAAGCGCAGATTTGCTTTTGTGAGTTGCTCTAATGCTGCATTGTCACCTTCACGAATTCGTCGTGCGAGATCGGCTTCCTGGTCTACTGTAAGCAAGTCAATTTTACTAATATCCTGAAGGTAAGTGTCGAGTGAAGGACTCTCACGGTTCGTGATTTTGCTCGTGATTTTCAGTTGACGCATATCTCGTGGTTTGTTGCGGAGCAATACTCAGAATTTATCTATGAATAGAACGCTTCCCAAGCATGCGAAAGTTACACAAGATTGCTGTTAAAAGTCAATGCGTCATCAAAAGACTAAGGTTATCCTGCCACAGGTCCCTTACTTCCTTTCTTTTTGGGTGCGACAATCACAATCATTCTTCGCCCTTCCATTCTTGGAAGGTCCTCTGCTGAGCCCACATCGTCAAGCTCTTTGAGGAATTTGAGCAGGATAAGTTCTCCCCGTTCCTTGAAGACGATGGTTCGTCCACGGAAGTGTACATAGGATTTTACTTTATGCCCTTCTTCGAGAAACTTTCTGGCATGACGGAGCTTGAAATCGAAATCGTGATCGTCAGTATTCGGACCGAACCGTATCTCTTTCACCACGGTCTTTACAGTCTTAGCCTTGATCTCCTTTTCCTTTTTCTTTTTCTCATAGAGGAATTTGTTGAATTCAATGATCCGGCAGACAGGAGGATCTGCATTTGGTGAAATCATGACGAGGTCCAGACCTAATTCTCTTGCCCAGTCTCTTGCAGCCCGTGTAGGAAATACTCCAGGTTCGACTTCTTTGTGAGCAATTGCAGAGATCTCCGCGAAATTGTCACCTACAAGTCTGACATCGCGCACTTTGATATCGTCATTGACTGCGAACTGGTATCGTGGGTCTGGGGTCGATGAGTAGGGTTTCTTACGTTTCTTAATCAAATTTTAAAAGTTTGGTGAATAAATAGTGTATTCGCATTGACGTATTGAGCCAACTGAATGGAAATAATAAAACGACATCTTGTATTGAGTTCCTTTCCAAAAATCATTCTTTCACATCTGTGCTGATTTTTGCATAGGACACGATCAGACCATCTTTGGCTTCATTCAGTGAACCTGAGAGATGTGCTCCTTCTGCCGGACTTTCACTCAAAATAAACTCAGCCAATGGGTCTTCAATATATTTCTGAATCGCGCGATGCAATGGTCGTGCTCCAAACTGAGGATCAAAGCCTTTCTCAGCAACAAAACTCCGAGCTTCGGCATCCAGAATAAATTCTACGCCCATCCCTTCCAACCGTTTGTACAATGCCTTTAGTGAAATATCAATGATGCGATGGATTTGCTCCTGATCAAGGCTATTGAAAATCACGACATCATCGATACGATTCAAGAACTCCGGGCTGAAGGTGCGCTTTAAAGCACTTTGTATCACGGTCTTGGTATTCTCTTCAGATGCGTCTTGTCTTGCCTTGGTAGCAAAACCCACTCCCTGACCAAAATCTTTAAGTTGCCTGACACCGATATTGGATGTCATGATGATCAATGCGTTCTTGAAATCGACGCGACGTCCAAGACCATCTGTAAGTTGTCCATCATCCAATACCTGCAATAAAATATTGTAGACATCAGGATGCGCCTTCTCTATTTCATCCAGAAGAATCACTGAGTAGGGTTTCCGGCGTACACGTTCTGTCAACTGCCCACCTTCTTCATATCCAACATATCCCGGAGGTGCACCGATGAGTCTGCTCACAGAAAATTTTTCCATGTATTCACTCATATCGATACGAACCAGTGCATCTTCAGTATCAAATAAGTATCTGGCCAGTGCTTTGGCAAGTTCAGTCTTTCCAACTCCAGTTGGTCCCAGGAAGATAAATGATCCAATAGGCTTCTTTGGATCCTTCAAGCCTACCCTATTTCGTTGAATTGCCTTCACCACTTTCGTGATCGCCTCGTCCTGTCCGATGACAACCTTGCCGAGGTCTGAGACCATTCCCACCAACTTATTGCTTTCGCTTTGAGCCACTCGTTTCACAGGAATACCTGTCATCATGGAAACTACTTCTGCGATGTCATCTTCATCCACAGGAAACCTTTGAGTCTTGGCCGACTCTTCCCAATCTTCCTTTGCTTTCTCCAGCTTACGGACAAGCTTTGATTCATTGTCCCTCAAATCAGCAGCTTTTTCGTACTGTTGGTTTTTTACTGCCTTATTCTTCAGATCCTTGATCTCTTCAATCTGCTTTTCCAGATCTTCGATGTGCTTTGGTACATGGATGTTTTTTAAATGGACTCTTGCACCAACTTCATCCAATACATCTATCGCTTTGTCGGGCAGGAATCTGTCTGTCACATAGCGTTCGCTCAGGCGCACACAAGCAAGGATAGCTTCATTGGAATAGGTAACGTTGTGATAATCTTCGTACTTCGATTTGATATTTTCAAGAATCGTGATTGTCTCCTCAGGTGAAGGAGGATCAACCATGACCTTCTGAAATCTCCGATCCAATGCACCGTCTTTTTCAATATACTGACGATACTCATCCAGGGTCGAAGCACCAATCACCTGCAGCTCTCCTCGTGCCAATGCAGGTTTGAAAATATTCGATGCATCCAAAGAGCCTGTTGCACCACCGGCACCGACAATTGTATGAATCTCATCTATGAAGAGAATAACGTCCCGATTCTTTTCCAGCTCATTCATGATGGCTTTCATCCGCTCTTCAAATTGACCGCGATATTTCGTCCCGGCAACGAGGGCTGCAAGATCAAGCATCACAATGCGCTTATTGAAGAGGTTGCGCGAGACTTTTTTCTGGATAATCCTTAAGGCAAGTCCTTCCACAATGGCGGTCTTTCCTACACCTGGTTCTCCAATCAGAATTGGATTATTCTTTTTACGACGACTCAGGATCTGTGAAACACGTTCGATTTCTGTTTCACGGCCAATGATAGGATCAAGGTCATCTTCTTCAGCAAGGCGGGTGACATCTCTACCAAAGTTGTCAAGTACCGGAGTCCGGGACTTCCCTTGTCCACGCTTAGAATATTGCATACGTTCACTCTCCTCCTCCATTGGCACATCCTGATCCGAAGGAGATTGCCCATAGATATCCGGGCTGGCTGCCTCCTGTTCCTGAATTACATATTCCAATTCTGTCCTGTAAGCCTCATAATCGATATCAAACTCCTCGAGAATTTTCGAGGCCGTGTTGTCTTTGTGGCGGAGAATGGAGAGGACCAGATGTTCTGGAAAAATTTCTTCACTCTTCAGATTCTTGGCTTCGAGGGCCGTCACCTTCAGGATCTTTTCAAGGTGCTTGTCCAACGGAAGTTCTCCCAGATTCACCTGTGCTTTTTCATTTGGTGATTCATCGATATTTCCCTCAAGCTTGAATTTCAGTTCCAACAGATCAACATCCATCTCATGCAATACACGCATGGCGAGGTTGTCACTATCCTGAAGAAGTCCAAGCATCAAGTGCTCAGTCCCTAGATAGTCGTGACCAAGCCGAAGCGCTTCACTTTTGCTAAGGTGAAGGATGTGTTTTACTTTGGATGAAAATTTATTCATTGAGTACTGCTTATTAAGCATTTATTCAGGATGACAAGATACTTACTCTCGCGAAATATGACGTTCTACAATAAGCTTTGTTCAATATTCGCGCCAAAATTAGATGAACCTTAACAGTTTTGACAAGAATTTGACCCGGGATGGCGACTGACGGGGATGACTTCATGTGGGTCTGCCCTGGTTACTGTCACATCCGATCATTGACATTGGGCAAAAATAGGATAAATTTGCGCCGCAATTCTCCAAACGATAAGACTGCCTTTATGAAATATACCGTAGACAAACAGGATCGATATGCTACCATTAGCCTAAACGAAGAGAACCTGAATTCCGTAATTGCCCCGAATCTGAAATCCGAATTCGTCTTTCTCAGGAATGAGGGAGTGCGCAACCTGATCCTTGATCTCACGGATGTCAAGTACGTGGATTCATCTGGCCTCAGTGCTATCCTGACTGCAAACAGACTTTGGAAGGAGTATGGCGCTTTTGTGATATGCGGAGTAAATGCCCCAAGTGTACAACGGCTGATCAAGATTTCACGCCTTGATACCATCCTTTCGGTCATGCCTACCCTATCGGAAGCCGTGGACTATGTTTTTCTGGACGAAATCCAACGCGACCTTTCACAAAGCGAAGAAGAATAGCAGAGCGTTTGCTCAGCATGAAATTCGAAGTCACAATTCTGGGAAATAACTCAGCATTTCCCGCACAAGGAAGGTTTCCATCGGCACAGATTGTGAATTATAATGAAGAGCTGTTTCTGGTAGATTGCGGTGAAGGAACGCAGATTCGTATGTCTCAGTTTGCGATCAAGCGTTCACGCATCCAGCACATCTTCATCAGCCACTTGCATGGTGATCATGTCTATGGGCTCCCTGGTTTGATCAATTCGTATCATCATTTCGCGCGGAATACCGCTCTGCATATTTATGGACCGGTGGGTATTCGTCAGATGATGGAGACTGTACTCAGACTGAGCAATAGCATGATTGATTTCGAACTCATATTTCATGAAATTCAATCAGAGACAAAGTTGAAAATCCTTGAAAACAAAGATTTACGTGTGTATGCATTTCCAATAAGTCATCGCATACCTACCTATGGGTTTTTATTTCAGGAAAGGAATACGACAATCAACATCGACAAAGACGCAATTCAGAAATATCATCTCACAATCGATCAGATAAAAACGGCAAAAGAGGGCAAACCTGTAACACTGACATCCGGAGAATACCTTACCAATAATATTCTGACGTTGCCATCACGCGCACCAAGAAGTTATGCTTATTGTTCTGATACCATGTTTGACAAGCGGATCGTGCAATGGGTTGAAAACGTGACAGTGCTTTATCATGAAGCCACATTTCTCCATGAACTTGAGCAGAAAGCGATTGAAAGCATGCATTCTACGGCTCTCCAGGCAGGAATGATTGCACATATGGCAAATGCCGGCCAGTTGCTACTTGGACATTTCTCAAGCCGCTATGATGACCTCTCCGTGTTTGTACAAGAAGCAAAAGAAATCTTCAATGCGGTTCAAATCGCAGAAGAAGGTCACACGTATCCGATTGAGGATGTTCACAACTGAAATCCATCAGCATTCCAGACACATGCGCTTGAATCAACAGGACTACGACGCTATCTGTAGTGTAATAACACAGAAATCATATGTGTATTCTTATTTTATCTTTGCCGCTTCAAAGAAAGATCGCGTAGCTCAGCTGGTAGAGCAACGGCCTTTTAAGCCGTGGGTCCTGGGTTCGAATCCCAGCGCGGTCACAATTCTTTCTCAAGAATCATAGTTTAGATCGAAGCATACAGTGTTATTCTGATGTTTCTCAGAATTCTTAAGATTGATTCCTATATCGAAGACAACAATCATTTTATCACTAAAAATACCAGGAATGAAAAATCTCATTGCGTTTTGTTTACTCGTCATTGCTGCCCTCATTACAAATGTCGAGGCTCAAGTGACAACCCCTGCCCCTAGCCCTTTTGCCAAAGTCGAACAGAAGGTAGGATTGACAGATGTCACTATAGAATATTCACGCCCAAGTTCAAAGGGCCGCACTGTTTTTGGCGAGCTCGTGCCATTTGGAGGAGTCTGGCGTGCCGGAGCTAATTCAGTCACCAAAATTTCTTTCAGCACAGATGTAAAAGTTGGTGGAGCTGACTTGAAAGCTGGTTCATATGCGCTGTTGATTACTCCGTCCAAAGATTCATGGAAACTGCATTTCTTCAATTATGACAAAAGCAATTGGTCCGATTATATTGCCGAAGGTGCTCCTGTTGCGGCAGCCGTTGTAACAGCAAAAACTATGACTTTGCCATTTAATGTGGCGACTTGGACAATTGGTATCGGAGACCTGAGTAATAATGGCGCCACATTGGATTTCATCTGGGAAACGACTTATGCAGGAGTAAGCTTTACTGTAGCAACAGAAACGGCAGTGATGGCGAGCATTGATAAAGCATTGGCAGGTCCCTCAGCTGGTGACTATTACAGTGCAGCCTCCTATTATCTGGCCGAAGGAAAGGATCTGAAACAAGCGCTTGCCTGGGTAAATTCGAGTCTGGAAAAAGGTGGTGATCGTTTTTGGATATTGCGCACAAAAGCACTCATACAGGCTGGTCTAGGTGACAGCGCCGGCGCTATTGTGACTGCAAAAAAATCTACAACCCTTGCCAAAGAAGCAGGGAATGATGAATATGTGAGAATGAATGAAAAGTCTATCGCAGAGTGGATGAAATAGTTTGCTTCTCTCAGTGACTTATAAAAAAGCCTGTGTCATTCGATGCAGGCTTTTTTATTGAGTGAGCCCGGTCTCTTTTTTAGAGAATATCATCTGAAGTATCAGGCCAGTACAGATCACCGTCATACAACCAATGACATTGT
Organism: Bacteroidota bacterium; assembly: GCA_031400515.1. Classification (GTDB taxonomy): domain Bacteria; phylum Bacteroidota; class Bacteroidia; order Chitinophagales; family Saprospiraceae; genus DATDQA01. The sequence continues at coordinate 44,150 of JANNQA010000026.1, read as the reverse complement.
ACCAGAGAAAACCGATTTCTGAAAAGAAATAGAATCCGAACACAACGAGTTCAGCTACAATTGCTCCGATGAATACCGCTGTCGCCCGCACATACTTTATATAGAATGCAACAAGAAAAATTCCCAGCAGTGTTCCGTAAAACAACGAACCAACAAGATTTACGAATTGGATCAGATTTTCAAAGAGTGCTCCAAATAATGCAAAGCAAATCGCAATAGCACCCCACATCAGTGTAAATCCTTTTGACGCCTTCACATAGTGATTCTCTTCTTTTCGTTGAGCGATGGACCGTCTATAGATGTCCACACTTGTTGTAGTACCTAACGCATTAAGTTCGGCAGCCGAGGCAGACATCGCTGCGCTAAAGATGACGGCAAGTAGCAGCCCAATCACCCCCACTGGTAAATGATTCAAAATAAATGTAATGAAGACATAATCACGATCATTGAGTTCCGCATTTGGCCTTGCAGCAGAAATAATCTCTTTGACCTGACCACGCACTTCTTTCTCATAGCTGTCGGATGCTTTGAGCTCGGTACGCAATTGTGCAATCTGTGGATCATCATTACGCAACGCAGTGAGAAATTGCTGGTTTAATCCTGTCCTGATTTGATACATACTGTCGTATCGCTGCTGCAATCGTTCCAGTTCCGGTTTGTATGATGACTGCATTGCAGCATGATACTCCGGTTGATTGAAAAACACCGGCGCCTGGTGAAACTGATAAAAGACGAAAACCAAAATCCCCGTCAACAAAATAAAGAACTGCATGGGTACTTTGAGCATACCGTTGAGAAGCAAACCCAGTCTACTCTGTTTGATCGAACTGCCTGTGAGATATCGCTGCACCTGAGATTGGTCGGTACCGAAATAGGCCAGCTGCAGAAACAGGCCACCGGTAATTCCTGCCCAAATCGTATAACGATGCTCAAAATTCAACGAGAAGTCAATTGCCTGCATCTTGCCAGTAACACCCGCAACATGAAATGCCTCGGTAATCGTCACACCGGACGGAATATAATTCAGCAGATAGATGAATGCTACAGTCATCCCGGAAAGAATGATAAACAATTGCAACTTTTGTGTTTGATTCACCGCCTTGGTTCCTCCTGTCACAGTATAAATAACAACCAGAATACCAATTGTGACAATCGTAAGGTCAAGATTCCATCCAAGTATACTGGACAAGATGATTGATGGTGCATAGATTGTGATGCCGGCAGCCAAGCCACGTTGAATCAGAAAAAGAATTGCTGCAAGGCTACGGGTCTTGAGGTCAAATCTTGATTCGAGATACTCATAAGCGGTATAGACTTTGAGTTTATAATAGATCGGGATAAATGTCACACAGAGAATGACCATCGCAATTGGCAGTCCAAGATAGAATTGCACGAAGCGCATACCATCTGAATATGCCTGCCCAGGAGTAGAAAGAAATGTAATTGCACTTGCTTGTGTTGCCATCACAGACAGACACACCATCCACCAGCGTGAATCCTGATTGCCACGCAGATATCCATGCAGGTCACTTGTCCCACGTGTCTTATATACTCCATAAACAATGATCAGAATGAGGGCGCCGATGAGGATCAGCCAGTCAATATTACTCAAAGCCCGATAACCCATTTAGAAGACAGGATGAAACTTGAGGGTAAAGAAGTACATCAAGAGTATCACGAGAATATGCCATAGGATCACAAGTACATACCAATTTCTCCAGGTATGCTTCTTGTCTCGGACTTCAGATTTTTCCTGATGTTGTGTAGTCACGACTTGCCGTTTTGTCCGAGTGCAATGAGATTTACAAATAATCGGTATGCACCTGGCACGCCATCTGGAAGCTGCCGGAAAAAACTCAGCCCAGTATAGACAAAATATCCCTTACCATGTTTCGCAACTAATAGTCCACCAGTCAAGGCTTCTTCACCAGGATCTGACATCGATAGCAACGGTTCAAGAGCTGGATCCCAGGTATCGGCAAAGTACAGCCCCCGCTCTTGTACCCATCCGTCAAAGTCAGCGGGGAATAGTTTGTTCGGAGAATTCAGGGCCGGATGCTCAGCGTTTAAAAAAGTGACCTCTGCATGCTCGTCTGTTACTCTCTTGCGACCGATTTTTAAAGCATAGGGTGCAAGTTGTTCTGCATTGAGTCCATTAGAAGTATTGTATTGAGTGATCAACGTGCCTCCTTCTTCTACATAATCAAATAAGTATCCCTGAATAAATTTGATTCTATCCAGGGTATTATAGGCACGAATACCAAGAATGACGGCGTCATAACGTCGCAGCACTTCTGTGTTCACGATATCTTCCAGGGGTAAAATATCCACCGCATAACCAATTTGTTGAAGACTTGAAGCAACATCATCACCGGCTCCGTGTATATAAGCAATGCGTTGTCCTTCTGTCTTAAGATCTATATGTACCACCTTTGCATCTGATCCTCGCAATATCGTCTGTGCCGGAATGTGATCATAAGTAATTTCAGTAAGCATTTGATCGCAACGACGACCTTCTGTTTCAAACTCCGCACTTAGCACTCCATCCTCTGCAAGTATTGAAGGCATAACGGAGAATTGAGCATGAATCTCCTCTCCTAGCTTATCAAATTTGATATCAGTACTCGAAGGTGATACCGTCCAGCCTGCTGGTGCTTGCAGACGAAGACTTCCGGAAACACCCGATTTCGCGCCTTTGACATTCACATGAACAGACTTTTCTTCGGTGTTACTAAAGATATATACAGGAGACTGGATATTTACGAACACAGGTGGTACGATCTCAAAAGGTCGATAGACCTCACCTTTCACCGGATCAGTTTCTTTATAAATCACGGGTGTGTGATAGCTGATGGTGTCTTCGTATACCTTTAAAGCAAACCTGACGGTAACTGTTTTCGGAGTTTCCGGCAATCCCCTCAGCAACTGGTCTTCGACATGATACATTCCAATGGTACCTTCCTGATCAAGCCAATAAGGAGTTGTCTGAGGTTGATCCATTGGAATCAGAACTTTCCTCATTCCTGTCATACGCGTATTGAATTTCAAGTCACCTACTAACTGCAAATCTGTCGCAGATGGCTGAAATTGTGTTTGCAAAAGCTCTACGGGTATGGGCGATCGATTGATCGCTTCAAGGCTTATGCTTACTGAATCACCTGCCGCGACATGGTAGACGGCAGCGTCTGCCTCAACAAATAACCCCATAGCCTGGGCAATGATAATATTGATCTCTTTGAGTTTCCGGAATTTCCAAACTGATTCATCGAGACTTGATATTTCCCGACGAACAACGAGTAATGACTTCACACTGAGATGTGGTTGTTGAAAATCAAAGTTCGCTTCGATTTCAGCAAGCATCTTGTCGATATGTGATGCACCCGGAACTCTATTCCAGGTGATATCGATTCCTTCAAACAAATCTGATTTATCGATTGGCTTATTGCCGCTTAAAAGTTCGAGATATTCACGCTCGGTGCCTCTGGAACCACCAGATCCAAATCCCTGGCTCTTATGCATACTCCTTGACTTGGCAGCGATTTCTGTATTCGACCACCCTGTAATAGAGTTGAAGCCACCAATATCTATCTCGGCCATATTGCTCTTATCAACCTGATCGAATTTCTCCCTACTTCCGTAAAACCACCATGAGGTGTTCAGAAACAAACGTGAAGCTTGCCAGGTACTTGTATGTTTAAGTTGCTCCGGGAAAATCAAGGCGTCTGCCGCTTTATTGAATGCATCAGAAGAAAGCATTGCAGAAGCTGTATGATGCCCATGATTTCCCTCGGATGCCTGAGTGGTAAAACGATTGATTATGATATCTGGCTGAATGGTGCGGATGGCCCATACAACATCAGAAAGTATTTCCTTCTCATTCCAGATAGATAGAGTTTCATCAGGTGTTTTTGAAAACCCAAAGTCATTCGCACGGGTGAACCGTTGTTCTCCATGATCTACACGCCGTGCTTGCAGCAGTTCCTGTGTCCTGATCACACCTAGTAGTTCACTGATTTCAGATCCTATAAGATTCTGTCCTCCATCACCGCGCGTCAAAGACAAATACGTCGTATGAACTTTAAGGTCATTGGCGAGGTGACTGATCAACCGTGTGTTCTCATCATCTGGATGGGCGGCTACATACAGTGCGCTCCCCAGCACCCTGAGTTTTTGTATTCCTTCGAAAATCTCACCTGAGGCAAATCGCTGAGGTTCCTGTGCTGAAGACCACAAAACCTGAAACACACAGCAACAGATGATTGCAAGTATCTTGGCTAATTGACGTCCCATAAATCTGCCTTTGTTTAATGGTAAAGTTAAAAATTGCTTTGTGCTACGAAAACGCATAGCCCTTGCTCCTTTACATGCTCTCTGAAACAATAAGCGCAATATGGAATATTGAAATTGTTGTCATATAAAGAAAAAAAATGTCAAATGTCTTTGCATTTACTTTGTTCTTTTGTGAGAAATGTTCAAATTCGCCCATCCCTTGAACATTGATTCTCCCCTGGACATCGATTACGAACATAGAGTGCTTAACAGAAATAAGGATCATGTTAATTATTTGTATTGCCGCAGGGATAATCTTTGTAAGTGGTGTTTCTATGGTTGTGAACTTAGGTCCACAACGACGTAGTTGATCGCTAAACGCATAAACCTTTCTCCAGCACAGTTGTTTTGAGACGAAATAACGTTTTGAACTGTATTCAGTGTTGGAATCAAATCAATCTATATTTGGCGGAGTCTTTCATGACATGAATTTGCGATTCATGACATCACGATAGGTCCAGTCGTTCCCCAAGAGATAACTTTGTACGCATGAAAAAACAGGTTTCGGCCCGAATTCCTACTTCCTGGGGGCAATTCCAAGTGAGCGCCTATGCCAATCGGCCATCGGAACCTTCGCCACATTTAGCGATTGTCCATCCTGACTATCACTTGATTGAGGCGCCACTGGTCCGGATCCACTCAGAATGCTTGACTGGAGATCTTCTTGGGTCGACACGCTGTGACTGTGGTGAACAATTGCATAGAGCGTTAGACATGGTGTACCTCCAAAAGGGCATATTGCTGTATTTGAGACAAGAAGGTCGCGGCATTGGATTGATCAATAAATTGAGAGCCTACAATCTTCAGGATGACGGACTAAATACCGTTGACGCCAATCATCAACTTGGGTTTGAAGCAGATGGTAGGACTTATGAAATTGCAGCTCTGATTCTTAAAGACCTTGGTGTTGCTCAAATTCGACTACTTACAAATAATCCACGCAAAGTTGAATCCTTGAACCAAAACGGCATCATGGTGCGTGAACGCTTGTCAATTCAGATTGAGCCGTCCGAGCTAAATGCGAAGTACCTGCGTACCAAAAAGGATATTCTGGGACATTTGTTGGACTAAGATTGCCAATCTATTTCTTCTGCGCACACGGGTCTCCGGCTTTACTTCCACACACAGAGCACGATCCAATCTTATCCCGAATTAAAGGATTGTTTGATGAGCAGGTGCCTCGGAACTCCTTTCCAGTAAAGATGTGACGCACATTAATCAGAAAAAATGAGAGGAGGATAAACCCGAAAATAATAAGGAGAGTATAGAGAAATTGTTCCATTACCTTTGATTAAGAGTGATAACAAAAGTAACGAAATCTGGTTGTGCAGGATCCTGATCTCATCGCTGCCGAGTATCGAAAGACAGATCATGCTGTCCTTACTGCGCATGCATTTCTGCGCCTCGTTTCGATTATGGACACATTAAGGGCGCAATGTCCCTGGGACAAAAAACAAACCTTTGAAACACTCCGAAACCTTACGCTGGAAGAAGCATACGAACTTACTGATGCCATCGCTGAGAATGATTTGAAGGGTATCCGGGAAGAAGTCGGTGATTTGTTTCTACATATGGTATTCTACGCCAGACTTGGTACCGAAGCAGGATCTTTTGACATTGTCGATTGCCTGGACACAATTTGTGAAAAACTGATCCGTCGACACCCGCACATTTACGGGGATATCGTAGTTGCTGATGCTGAAGAAGTAAAGCGGAATTGGGAAACGATAAAAAAGAGTGAAGGCAAAGAATCAATTCTTGATGGTGTTCCGAAGGCTCTGCCAGCCATGGTGAAAGCGATTCGTCTTCAGGAGAAGACGAAACAAGTCGGATTTGAATGGGAGAATGCAGAACAAGTCTGGGAAAAGGTAGAAGAGGAAATCCAGGAATTCAAAGCTGTGCAAAAGGAGGATGCATCTTCTGAACGCGCAGCTGACGAGTTTGGGGATATCTTATTCTCACTGATAAACTATGCCCGCTTTCAGGGTATTGATCCTGAACTTGCCTTGGAACAAGTGAATAAGAAGTTTATGAGGAGATTCAGGTATATCGAGCAACATGCGCCAAAGGCCCTTAAAGAGATGACATTGGCGGAAATGGATGCACTGTGGATCTCTGCTAAGGGACTAGATCCTAAGAGGCAATGAGTGGCCCAATTTGTGGTCTTCAGGCGTGGGTAGTTGCCCTGCAATGAAACTTCGCCATCCTTTTCTCCATGTTCTCAAAAGAATAAAGTACTTTTGCGGCCGCGAAAAAATAGTCTAAACAAGAATCGAGAAAGAAATGGCAGCTTATCTCACACTAGAAAAAAAACAGGAGATTTTTACCCAGTTCGGTGGCACACCAACGAACACAGGTACTCCGGAATCTCAGATTGCGCTTTTCACCAATCGTATTGAGGGTCTTTCTGCTCACCTGCAAAAAAATAAGAAAGACCACTCCTGTCGGCGCTCCTTATTGTCCCTCGTAGGAAAAAGGAAACGATTGCTTAACTACCTGTCACACAAAGACATTGTTAAGTACCGGGAGTTGATCGATCGTCTGGGTCTTAGAAAGTAAAGTTTCACTCGCAGCCTCCTCCGTTGCCTGCATTTTTACGATCTCATTTTTTAACCCCGATCCTGGTAAAAAAAGAGGAGGACAGGGTCTTTCAAGATGCTTTATAGCATCATTCTAATTCTATGGGAAAACAAATTCCAATCACACAGAGTTTTCAACTGCCTGATGGCAGGGAAGTCATCCTTGAAACCGGCAAACTCGCTACCCTTGCGCATGGATCTGCAATGGTTCGCATGGGTAAAACCATGGTTCTAGCCACAGTTTGCTCAGATAAAGAACCCAGAGCAGGCCAAAGTTTCTTCCCATTGTCTGTTGATTATCAGGAGAAATACGCCGCAGCAGGGCGGGTTCCTGGAAACTTCTTCCGTCGTGAAGGCAAACTGAGCGACTACGAAATACTCGTTTCACGACTTGTAGACCGCGCTGTGAGGCCTTTGTTTCCAGATGGGTATATGAATGAAACTCAGATTGCAATCACATTGATTTCAGCAGATCTTGACGATTTACCAGATGCACTTGCAGCTTTGGCTGCTTCAACCGCTCTTGCTGTTTCGAATATACCGTGGTCTGGCCCTCTTTCTGAAGTAAGAGTTGCTCGTATAGGTGGGAAATTACTTATCAATCCTGGTCGTAAAGCCCTGAAAGATGCCGATATAGATATCATTGTTGCGGCTACAATTGCAGATGTGATGATGGTGGAAGGTGAGGCGAAACAGTGCTCGGAAAAAGACTTAGTAGAAGCAATAAAATATGGGCACGAGGTAATTAAAACCCAGTGTCGGGCGCAACTTGAGCTAGCTGCAAAAGTTGGCGAAAAAGCAACAGTGAAGAGAGAATATACCCTGGATGAACCTGATGCTGATCTGAAGAGTTTTATCGCCGATTATGCTTCTGATAAAATTCTGCAGGCGTCAAAATCTGCGCTCGATAAGCTCATCCGTAAGGATGCATTTGATACAATTAAGAAATCACTGGAACCTGCACTGACAGAGAAGTTTGGGGAAGAATATGTGGGGGAACATGGTGCAGAAGCATCAGCACTTTATGATAAATTGAAGAAAGAAGTCATCCGCAAAATGGTGCTAGACAGCAACATACGTTTGGACGGCCGTCAATTGGATGAAGTCCGACCGATATGGACGGAAGTTGATTTTCTACCCTCAGCACATGGATCTGCGATTTTTACGAGAGGTGAGACTCAATCGCTTACATCCGTGACTCTTGGTACAAAAAAAGACGAAATGCTTGTCGATAATGCTTTGGATATGAGAGATGAAAATTTCATCCTGCATTACAACTTCCCGGCTTTTTCAGTAGGCGAAGTAAAGCCAAACCGTGGACCTGGACGACGTGAAGTTGGTCATGCAAACCTCGCCGGTAGATCTCTCAGACAGGTCATGCCTAAGGATTTGCCTTACACAATCAGAATTGTATCAGATATCCTTGAATCAAATGGCTCATCTTCTATGGCCACGGTATGTGCCGGATCATTGGCATTGATGGATGCCGGGATTCAAATTCCTGAGCACGTAGCTGGCATTGCTATGGGATTGATTGCTGAAGGAGGTCGTACTGCAATTTTATCCGATATACTCGGAGACGAAGATGCATTAGGTGATATGGACTTCAAAGTCACCGGCACAGAGAAAGGGATTGTCGGCTGCCAGATGGACATCAAAGTTGATGGAATGCCATATGAGCTTCTTGAACAAGCATTAAATCAGGCACGTCAAGGGCGCCTTCACATCCTTGGAAAACTCAAAGAAGGACTTTCGAGTGCTCGGGCAGATCTGAAACCTCATGCTCCACGAGTAGATATGCTTTCAATTGATAAGAGTTTTATTGGGGCGGTAATTGGTCCTGGCGGGAAGATCATTCAGGAGATTCAGGAAGTGACGGGTACGACTATCAATATTGATGAAGTGGACGGAAGGGGCATTGTGCATATCTATGGAAATGATCAGGAATCAGTAAAACGGGCCAGAGCAAGGATCGATACTATTACACATATGCCTGAAGTGGGAAACGTCTATGATGGACGCGTTGCATCTCTGATGCCATATGGTGCCTTTGTGGACTTTATGGGTCGGAGTGGTTTGCTACATATCTCAGAAGTATCTCACTCGCGCATTGACAGAATCGAAGACGTTTTTGCAGAAGGCGACATGATAAAAGTAAAATTAGTTGAGATCGACAAACGCACAGGTAAGTATCGTTTATCACGTAAAGCCTTGATGGCCAAGCCACAACACTCGAGATCTGACTCAAACGATGAATCCAGCGAGGGCTAGTTCGGCAGGAGGATGATATCCAGTATTTAAAAAATATAAATTACATTTGCGCCCGCTTAAAAATACAATGTAGACATGCCAAAGGTTAAGACACACTCAAGTGCGAAGAAACGTTTCCGGGTGACTGGAACTGGTAAGATCAAGAGATTCCAGGCGAACACTTCTCACATGATGAGAAACAAAACCAACAAACAGAAATTACGTCTGCGCGATTCTACATTGGTTTCAGCGGCTGACGAGACGCGTGTCAAACGTATGCTCGGACTATAATTAGAGAGTTTATTTATTTAACGAGAGTATAGGCCAAACAAAGTGCTTGTTTCAAGCCCCTGTACTGTACTAAATCAATCGTATCATGCCTAGATCCAGTAACGCGGTTGCATCCCGCCAAAGAAGAAAACGCATTCTCGATGCAGCTAAAGGATATTTCGGTGCCCGTAAGAATGTCTACTCGGTAGCCAAGAACGCTGTTGATAAAGCCTTAGGTTACGCCTACAGAGACCGACGCAATAAGAAACGCGCATTCCGCCGTCTTTGGATCGCCAGGATTAATGCAGGGGCCAGACTCAATGACACCACTTATTCTAAGTTGATTCATGGACTGCAAGCCAACAAAATAGAACTCAACAGAAAGGTACTTGCAGATCTGGCTGTCAATGACTCTGCTGCATTCACTGCGGTTGTAAAGGCAGTCTCCTAAGTAGTAAGCCTCCCTTTTTTTCGGTCATCTTCTGATTGCCTCTACAGGATCCATACGGGCTGCAAGAAATGCCGGGATGATTCCCGCAATTACGCCAATAAGAAGGGTGAGTACCAACGCAAGTACGATGTTTGCGGTCGAGACAAACATCTCGTAGTGAAAAATACCTGAAACCAACTTCAGCACCAACACGACAATACCCAATCCTAAGAATCCACCAACCAGGCAAAGCAGAATAGCTTCTACTAAAAATTCTAGCAGGATTACCCCTTTTTTGGCTCCAAGTGCCTTCTTGATGCCGATGATGTTCGTACGTTCCTTGACAGAGACAAACATGATATTGGCTACCGAGAAAATGCCCACGACAATGGCAAAAAAGCCAATAAAGCCGCCAACGATATTCATCATCCCAAAGACAGGTTCCAACAAGGTCGTAAACATCGAAAGCTCATTGATCGCGAAATTACTCTCTTCTTTTGGCTGTAGTTTCCGATGAGCCCGGAGCACCCCTGTGACCTCATCTCGTAAATCCACTAACTCCACACCAGGTTTGGCTTTGACATTCAACATTGTGCCCCAGGTAGAGCCAGTTTTTACATTCACGAGTTTTTTTGCCGTATTGAAACCAATAAGGATTGCCTGATCATACTGAAAGAGGTTGATCAACGAATTCCCTTCCTTTTTAAGAACCCCGATCACCTGGAATTTCTGTCCTGCCATCTTGATTGTCTTGCCAATCGGATCGATATTTCTAAAGAGCTCATCTGCTACATCGAAGCCCAGGATCACCTTGTTAGCCCCTGTAGAATACTCGTATTGCGTAAAATATCGTCCTCCGTCAAATTCCAGCTTCGATATCTCTGCATAATCATACGTCAGTCCTGCCATATATCCTCCCCGTACATGAGAAGAGCCGAACTCGATGGTACGACCTGGAATAAAAATCGACAATGAAGCAAATTCGGCTCCTTTTACATTCGTCTTCAAGACTTCATAGTCTTCATAGTCCGGTGATGGCCTCCGCCTATACTTCCACCAATTTGAATCCGGGTCTTCAGTCCAGGGTTGACGGTCTATGTACAGCACATCATTTCCAAGTTTTTCGAAGCTATCACTGATGTTCTGCTGAAGGCTATCTACTGCTGACAGCACTGAGATTATACAGAATATGCCAATCGTAATACCCAGCGAAGAGAGAAAACTGCGCAGTTTGTTGCCATTCAGTTCCTGGACTGCCTGAACAATACTCTCATAAATCACTTTTACTAGCATGGACTACTGTGTTTTTGCGCTTAAGCCCAATTGGCTTTCTCAATAAAGGTATTTCGATTTTGCTGGAAAGGGTACACGTTTCGATGAATTTGAGGCAGTGTTCCCTGACAAACAAGGTTTGCCGGACGACCTCGTGATTTCTGATCTCCCAAAGTTTTACGTGAATGGTAGCTGTGAATTTCTATTTTTGCATTCTTTTTTTGAAAAACTACTCCCAGAATGAGGACAAAGCTCTCTCAATTCGACTACGAACTTCCACAAAAACTCATCGCAAAATATCCTTCAAAGGAACGTGACGAGTCAAAATTGATGGTTATCCACCGAAAGACCGGCCAGATTGAGCACCGGATCTTCAAGGAAGCCATTGAATATTTTAATGACGGCGATTGCATGGTACTCAATAATACCAAGGTGTTTCCTGCCAGGCTGTTTGGCAATAAGGAAAAAACCGGGGCAAAGATCGAAGTATTCCTGCTTCGTGAGCTAAACTCAAGTGCGCGCCTTTGGGATGTGTTGGTGGATCCAGCCCGGAAGATCAGGGTTGGAAATAAACTCTACTTTGAAGACGACCAGGGAAACGACATTTTGGTCGCCGAAGTCGTGGATAATACAACAAGCCGTGGCCGTACGATCCGCTTCTTCTTCGACGGCGATGACGAAGAATTTCGAGGCGAATTAGCTAAGCTCGGGACTACTCCCCTGCCCCGCTATATCAATCGTGCTTCAGAAGCCGTAGATAAAGAGAGATATCAGACTTTGTATGCAAAGGAAGTTGGAGCAGTTGCTGCCCCCACTGCGGGTCTTCATTTTAGCCGCGAGCTTCTCAAGCGTTGTGAGATTAAAGGAATCAACTTCGCTGAAATCACATTACACATTGGGCTCGGCACGTTCCGGAGTATCGATGTCGAGGACCTCTCGAAGCACAAGATGGATGCCGAATATTTCCGTATCGATCACAAAGCCGCAGAGACAGTCAATGCCTCAGTGAAGAGCAATAAAAACATCTGCGCTGTCGGCACAACATCAATGCGGGCGATTGAATCATCTGTGTCAGCCTCGAATATGCTGAAAGAGGTCGAGGGTTGGACGAATAAATTCATTTTCCCTCCTTACGACTTCTCTATTGCTAATGCGATGATCACCAATTTTCATTTGCCTAAAAGCAGTTTGTTGATCATGGTTTGTGCATTTGGAGGACCGGAATTGATACTGGACGCCTATAAGATTGCCATGAGCAAGAAATATCGGTTCTTCAGTTATGGTGATGCAATGTTGATTCTTGATTGACCTGCAATAACAGTTATTGTCATTTGGGATGCGTGATTGAGGCATCCGGAAATGTGTACTTATCTGATCTTAAAATGTTTAGAACAGAATTCACTGTATTCGCGGCCAAACATTTTTTTTGATCAGTAGCAAAAACGTGATGGAGTTTGATACATTTGCGCGAAAATTCGGGGGTTGGAACGTTTGAGTCTTGTCCTGAGTTTAGAGGAAGTAATTTGATTTGAATAACCGTTTTCAACACAAGTAATATTATGTATTGGACATTGGAACTCGCACATCACCTGGAGGAGGCTCCATGGCCTGCAACTCGTGATGAGTTGATTGACTTTGCCATTCGCTCAGGTGCACCTCTTGAGGTAATCGAAAATCTTCAGCAAATGGAAGATGAGGGGGAGTTGTTTGAAAGTATTGAGGACATTTGGCCCGATTATCCACGCAAGGATGACTTCTTGTTCAACGAAGATGAGTATTGACACGCATCGACATTAAGAAATTCATTCAGTCGAAAAGTCTTGTAAGATGATTACAGGACTTTTTTGTTTTTTGCACGCGTGAGACGAGACATTATCATCACCATTGATGGCTTTTCTGCCTGTGGTAAGAGCACACTTGCAGAAGACCTGGCAGAGTCCCTGCGCTATTTGCATATTGACTCAGGTGCGATGTACCGTGCCGTAACCCTCTATTTTATTCGTCATGATATTCCATTGACAGAGATGTCTCAGGTTGAAGCGGCATTGGAGATGATCGAGGTGAGTTTTCGACGTGAAAGAGACTCCTATGTCACTTTACTCAACGGAGAAAATGTCGAAGAGCAAATCAGGGCAAACGACGTCAATCGACTTGTAAGTCCTATAGCAGCAATATCTGTTGTGCGCCGATTTCTTGTTGCCCAACAACGTAGAATAGGCTCCGCAGCAAGAGGACTGGTCATGGATGGCCGGGACATTGGCACAGTTGTATTTCCTGATGCAGAACTCAAGATTTTCCTCACTGCAAGTAAGGAGATCAGAGTCGAGCGGCGCTATGTTGAACTTAGCGAACGCGGTGTGGACACGACCAGGGAGCAAGTCGAAGAAAGCCTTGCTTTTAGAGATCACATTGATACAACTCGCTTAGACTCTCCCTTGCGCAAAGCTGAGGATGCCTTCGTCATCGACAATTCACATCTCACCCGGGAGCAGCAACTTGAGTTGGCTCATCAACTTGCCCTTGCAGCGATGCATCGGACCTAGATCCTCTCAACTCCTTCAGCAGATATCCATCCTTGCTCAAAATTTGCAAGCCGTATTTTATAATAGTTGCCCAATGAGTCGACGATCACAACTTTTTCACCAGGTCCGATTTTTGCCACAAGTTTGCTCCCGGCATCAGGAGCTATGTTGACAAACATTTCTTCGAGCAACACTATTGCGACTTCATCACGATTCAAATCATGGTATCGCTGTATCCCAAAAATTAAGGCTAATGCAAAGCAACATGCAAAAGCAATTGCGAACCATTTTTGTACACCCCAGTTCCCTCGTCGTATTGACTTCGCACAGAAACCTATCGTGATCCAAAAAAAACCAAGATTGAGTATCCCCCACACGCTCACAGAAAAAAGCCCTGATGCTGAGCGTATCCAACGCATCGCAAAAAATTCCCGGATCTCGACGACAGGGCTTTCCATTTTTGATTTCGCAATGGCCAGATTGTGAAGGATGTCTGAATCATGAGGTCGATACTTCCGTGCACGTTCATACCAAAGTATCGCTTTGCCAAGATCACCCTCCTGCAGATAGCAATTGCCGAGATTGAACATAGCTGAATGTGACGAAGGAAATGCTGAGAGATATTGCCCGAACAACGACGCGGATGTCTTTATATCTCCCTTTTTATACGCCTCCTCCGCTGATCTCCAAATCTCATCTTTTTTAATCTGACCAGAAGACAGAGGAACTGTACAAACTGTGAGGAGCAACCAAAGGATCAATCGGTACGCTTTCATCTCAGAATAAGTCTATCAAATCTTTTGGTCGCTCGTGAATCCTCCAAATAAATCCGTCCAGTCGCATGAGTCCATGATCGACACGTCCCATGGGTGTCATGACCCCGGATGGTTTTGTATTGAACCTGATCGCATCAATTTTACTTTCGAGAAATGTAAAAAAGATTTCACTCGCGGAGACACGATTCACGCCGAGAAACGCATTTTCATCGTCCTGCGCATAATAAATCGACTCTGCATTTCCAATCACATGCATGCTTCGGATTTCATTGTCGATGATTTTTGCAACTACGAGTTTTCCTCTGATCTGGTTGTAGAACAATTTTTGAACTTCACTAATAATCAATCCATTTCCACGCAACACAACCTGTTCAAGTTTCTTTTCCTGAAGGTGCAGATCAATGGTATCTGCAGTAAACTGTGTGGTATCGCTCCACAAGACCGGATCACCAAACAATCTGAAGATCGAATCACGTCCATCAAATGCCAGTGAATCACACAATCCCTGCATCGTGCCATGAAAAATCCGGACATCATGAAATCCCTTCATATACCTGATGGTATCTCGATACGTAGTATCAATGACTTCGTAACTGAACAGCGTATCCGAGCTGACATACATTGTGTCTGCATCGACAACGCTCTTTAACACAGGCCGGGTTTTGCCAAACGCTTTAATAAATCCAGTTTCTCTGATAAATTCAGCTTGTTCACTTTCCATGATAATCTGTGCTGCTGTGTCATGCATAATCACCGCACCACGCATTGAGCCAATCCCTGTTTTTTGATCAAAGTCGATTTCATCTGCTTTGAGTATTTGACTACCCTCAGTCATGACCCCACGACCCCTTGTAGCTATACTCTCCGTATTGCGATTATAAATAATGGATTCTTCTGATCGCACATGCCTCGTCTCATCACGGAACTCTGCATTGCCGGCTATTCGTGTATTGCCTGTCACTTCATTGTATTCGATGGTATCGCCGGTTGCTTGTCGTAAATCTTCCACGAAGTGCGCATTGTCAATCAATTTTACTACCCTGGTTACACCATCATAGGTAATGAGCTCAGCCCATGCCCGTTGATCACCATTTATGTATTCTGCATTTTGACGGAACTCAGCTTTCCGGTTTCCAAGATTGTAGAACCCTGATTCACAATATATTTGCGCACCATCCTGAAAGATCCATGTAGGCGCAATGAATCGGGCAAGTTGGCTGGATCCATTATATCGCAGGGAATCACTGATCATGTTAAACTCCGGATCAATCACTACGACACTGTCAATGAAAAGGGCTTCTTCTGTATCCACCCAATACACTCCTCGCTTGCTGGCTAGCTGAGTTGTCCCATCCAGCAGCTCCGCTGGTTCATCGTAGCGTGCGATATTGAGATTCATGTCATACGAAAGATGCGTAGTCCAGAGTTGTTGATCTCCATGTATCAATGCGACTTCACCTGTCAGATCCGCCAATCTTGTATCGGCGAAATACAAAAGTGTATCTGCATATACTTGCAGAGAGTCTCCTTTCTGAATGATGACATTGCCAAATGCTTTTACTTCTCGCTTGTCGATGATGTATGCGGAATCACAATACAGATATACCGAATCTTGTGATAGTTCTACGTTGCCGACAAGAGAAAGAAATTCATGCCCATCCCTCACCTCGCCGTTGATCACATCAGCATTGTCAATATGTACCTGGTCTGCAGTGTCTTGTAATTCTTGCGCCAAAACACTGGCTGGTATGATGATCATACAGCACAACCAAATCAAGCAACGCAAGAATGTCATTTGTGAATCATTGTTCTTATCCAGTTCAGACTCTGCTTGAGCTAAACTGTGGGACGTGTTCATAATCTGGATAAAATAAGTTCTGCTGCCTGAGAGCCAACAAGGCTTCCAATTGCCACCCCCATGCCACTTAATCGCACTGCCACGGCAATACGCTCATCCGCCATTTTCACGATAGGTCGTTTTTCTGCTCCAAGCCCAATGATCCCACTCCAGGCATACTCAAGATTAAACGGAGTATTCGGTAAAATATGTTGACTCAAAAATTCGCTAAGTCGTCGCCGAATCTGGTCAGTAAGGCCAAATTCATCAGTGTACTCCCGCTCAATGTCCATATTGCGTGCACCACCTATCAGCACTCTGCCGTCCACTTCCCGAAAGTAGATGAAGCCGTGATCGTAATGAAAGCACCCCTGCAACTTGAGATCAGGAATAGGCTGAGTCACATACACCTGGTTTCTGGCCGCTCTCAATGGAAGATCGGAAATGAGCTGACCTGCGAACGCATTGGTTGCTACGATGACAAATTTAGCCTTCAGACTTACTCCGGACACTCCCTCGATTCGAACAAATGTTTCTTCATTTATGAGTTGTTGAATTCTGAATCCATTCAATTGTGAGATTCCTGCATCATGGACAAGTTTGATAAACATCTGCATCATCTTGCCGGGATGCAAGACTCCTTCGTATGGATGCCGGATGACATGTGCGATCGAATCCATGTCCATCTTATCTGCAATAGTATCATCCGGCACAAACGGATCTCCTCCGAAAAGTGATCTGAGTTTATCGTTCAATCTATTAATCGTCGCAAGGCATTGTTGATAGTTGCTTTCCTCTTGTGGCAAAAACACTTCGTAGCCACCTGCTGGCCTATACTGGAGTGCATCAGGTGAAATCAAACTGAAAAGCTTCTGAAGTCCAGACTTTCGTTGAGTGATAAGGTCTATCGTCGCCTCTTCGCCCATCGATGCGATATCATCACAGATTTCGCTGATACTGCCAAAACAGGCGAAGCCGGCATTCCGCGTACTTGCACCCGTTGGCAAAGTACCTCTCTCAATAATGCCAATTCGCAACCCGGGAGATAATGAAGCAGCGTGTAATGCAGCGGAACAACCTACAATACCACTTCCGATGATCAGGATATCGAAAGGTGCAAGAAATGTTGTTTGTTCCCAATAGCTGGGGTTGTCCTGCATGGTAATAAAGGTAACTGTGAGAATAGCTATTTTGCGCTCGTCAATTCCAAGACGTCCAATGATACAAAGAATCCAGACAATCTTTTTACTGCTTGCAGCGGGTGCCTTTGGCGCCCTTATCCCGTTGCCTTTTGCCACAAGTGCTCAAGACACCCAGGGAATATTTCTCGACGGGAGTTATTCAATCATCGACAATTTATTTCTGGAGATACTTACACTTGCAGGGATCGTGCTGGCACTCGTCTGTATTTTCTTATTCAAAAAGAGGAAGATGCAATTAAGGCTTGGTTATCTCTTGATTGTAATCGGCATTCTCCTTATGGTGGTCGCCTTCCTATACTTCACCAATCAGGCTCCGGCAATCTCAGAGTCAGTGATCCAGGAAGGACTTGGCTTGCTAATGCCTATCGTAGCAATAGTCTTTGTGGTGCTTGCAAACTATTTCATCAGGAAAGATGAAAAACTCGTAAAATCTATGGACAGGTTGCGATAGGATTGATTATTCCTGTGCTCTGCGTTTGGCAGAGTAATTGATCTTTAACTGATTCGACTTCCGAAGCTCGGTTTTGACATCCTGGACGATACCCATAGTCGCACCACCATCCACTCTCAACGAGGAACTAATACTCGTGCGCTGATTTTCCGGTACTTTGATGCGGTGTTTTTCAAGAAAAATCGGAATATCACGTAATTCAGAAATCTTATCACCAAGCTGGAGACGAGGTTTTGTTCCATAGATAGATTTATATTTCTCCAGGGGTTTGCCGATGTACATAAAATTCACCAGCGATTTGTTTTCCAATTTTGTGAGTTCTGTCGCAAAAGGAGTGCTCACAAAGAGTTTTAATTCGGAATCGCGCATTACGGTCACCACCATGAAAAAGAAAAGCAGGATGAAAATGATATCTGGTAGTGATGCTGTTGAGATAGGCGGTAACGACTTTCCACGCTTCTTTGAGAACTTTGACATAGTGTAAGTGCAATAAGAATTATGTATACATATTAGTTTCCCTCCTCGCCGAAAGCCGTTGGTTCTGCTTCCGAAATGACCATTGGAATCTCATTACGAATTTTGGTCTTCTGATCATTACTCAAACGGTCATATTCTTTACCAAACCTTTTTTGCGCAGTTTCATTTCTCAATTCGGAATACGCAGCCTGCAATTCATTATAGACTCCAAGATAGGTCTTGTAATTCGTACCTCTGTCATTTTTCAACGAGATAATCGCGTTAGCAGGAGTCTCAGCGAGATCCTCTCGTTTTTGCGGATTAGAGATAAACTCCTTTGCCTTGATGCGAAGATCCTCTACCTCCATTTGTTCACCACGTACGAGCAATTGATTCGAAGCATTGACGAGTACAGAAAAGACGTTTCTTGTTTTAAGTCTCGTGATATCTGGTTCCTCATTTGACCAAGGAGGTAGCTTCACTAGAATCCCCTTATCCTCCAGAATTTGAGTCGTTACCAGAAAGAAGAACAATAATAGAAAAGCAATATCCGCCATGGATCCTGCATTAATTTCATTAGCGAATCGCTCTCGTGACTTAGTCTTCCCCATTACTTAAAGATATTTCTGATTTCGGCCAAGAACAAACACAAAAGTGAGACTATAGAGAGTATAATCATTAACCACAATGCACCATTCAGAATCTTGCTAATACCTCCCGTCAAAAGGCCTTCTTGCATCCACTGATACACTTTACCCGAAGTCTCTACTTCTGAGAACTGATAAAAGAGGAATCCAATTAAGCCAATCCCTACTATTCCCAGCAAAAACCGTACACCTCCTTTAGGATGAATTAATACTTGGTATAAACCAAATCCCATCATTAGTAAAACTGCAACAACAGCCAGAATCATAGACGCTGTCAATCCGAAATTGAAAATTGAAGAGACAGGACGATCCTGTTCTGGAAGTGCATTATATCCATCCAGACCTGAAAAAATCGCAATAAATGTGATGATTGAAACAGATACTCCAAGCCCAAAAGCAACACTTGTACCGTTTCGTGCTAGATACTTATACATAATATGCAGGTATTATTTAAAGGAGTTTGTTTTGTCCAGAACATCTACTAAAGCAATTGACGCATCTTCCATTTTATTGACTATGCTATCAATTTTCGACACGATATAATTATAAAAGATCTGCAGAATAATCGCAACTATCAATCCAAATACTGTTGTCAACAATGCGATTTTGATACCACCAGCCACGACAGTCGGGGAAATATCTCCAACTGCTTCGATCCGCTCGAAGGCTATAATCATCCCCACAACTGTACCCAGGAATCCAAGCATCGGTGCAAGAGCAATAAACAAAGCGATCCAGACAAGCCCACTTTCAAGCATCCCCATTTGAACACTTCCATAAGACACAATCGCCTTTTCCACGGCATCGGGACCTTTTCTTACGCTACGCAGCCCTTCGTACAAAACACTGGCAGCAGGACCAGGTGTAGACTTCGCGACTTCCATTGCACCTTCCACATCGCCTTCAGTTAATCTGGCCGATATTTTACCAATCAATTTGTCGGTATTGGTAGTCGCCAGGTTTAAGGTTACAATCCTTTCAATCGCAAAGGCAAGTCCAATGATCATACATATAAGAATGGAACTCATAAATTCCCAGCCCCCTTCAATAAATTTTTCCTTAATCACTTGAAAGGCACCAGGAGAGCCAACAGTCGAAGCAGTTGCATCCTGGGCAAGGAGTCCATTGGAGCCTAATGTCATGAACAGTACCATAATACCCAGTGGTACGAGAATCTTACGCATAGTGAGGTTCTTTTTTCTTGTTTTGAAAATGATTTTGAGATCGCTAAAATCAGAAATTCTTGGCAATGTAATGCAATGTCCTGATATTTTTATAACCCTGCAATTAGTCTTCACATAATGACGTCTTCACGGCACTACTGCACATTCTGCCTTTATGGAGAGCGAGGGATTGGCTTCACCGATCCCTTAGCTTCCCATAGTCAGGCAGGGATTGGCTGAGTCAATCCACTTTTGGGGATACCCAACAAATTTTGAACTCTCCCTACGTGCTATTTTCTTTTTGCCCTTTGCCTCAGTTCAAAATGTACAAATGCCATTGGAAAGATTCCAGCGGACCCTGTCCGCGGTCCGTCGCCCTTATCGGGCTATGGCCCGTAGCGAGCGAAGCTCGCCGAAGAATTCATTGCAATACGGTTTATAGAGGCAAAAAGTCAAAAGTACTCGCCTTTGTTCCTCACTGCGTTCGGAACTTCGGCGAGCGGAGGCGGAGAGTGAGGGATTCGAACCCTCGATACCCTTTTGGAGCATACACACTTTCCAGGCGTGCGCCTTCGACCGCTCGGCCAACTCTCCTTTATTCAAGTTGTTCAGAACCGACTTTACGGTGCTTCTTGAGACTGCAAATTTGCAAATTCCACAGCCAAACTATAAATAGCTATGGTCTCCTGAATAAATGCACACAAATGCAACCACTATTACTTGAATAAGTTTTTCGCATTCAATGAACTCACTGTACAAACTTTCTCAAGCGATTCATTTTTACAAAACGCAATTTTTTCCGCTACTAACCGGATATAGCTGGTTTCATTGCGCTGACCTCGATGCGGGTGTGGTGTGAGATATGGCGCATCCGTTTCAAGGACAAGTGACTCGATAGGTTGTCTAGCGATCACCTCCGCAAGTCCTGAATTCTTAAATGTGATCACACCTCCGATGCCGAGAAGGAATCCAAGATCAATGATGCGCATTGCTTGCTCTTCAGTACCAGTGAAACAATGAAATATTCCCCGAAGTGAGCCATCCTGCATTTGTGCAACAATATCAATATTCATATCTAATGTCTCACGGGAATGAATGACTATCGGCAACTGAAATTCTTTTGCTAATAAAATTTGTCTTTTGAAACAGTCTATTTGCTGACCCCGATATGTGACATCCCAATGAAGATCCGTCCCAATCTCTCCAATCGCTGAAAATGCATGTTGACCAAGCCATCCTTCCACAATGTCCATCTCTTGCTCATATGACTCATCCACAGAGCAAGGGTGCAGACCGATCATTGGGTGACAGATGTCCGGATAGCCGGAAACCATTTTCAGCATATCATCGATTGTAGTAGAGTCAATATTTGGAAGATAAATTTTCTTTACACCAAGAAGCAATGCCCGTTGCATCATTGCATCACGATCCTCATTGAATTGAGGTAAATAGAGATGTGCATGTGTATCTATTAATTCAAAATCTGAATTCATCTTTGCAGTCTCTATTTAAAATCTGATGGCAAAGAACGTAAAATACTATGTGGTATGGGCTGGTGTAAAACCTGGTGTCTACGACAACTGGAAATCCTGCGAAGCCCAGGTGAAAGGATATCCTGATGCACGCTATAAGTCGTTTCCAACACGTAAAGAAGCGGAAACCGCATACAAAGAAGCCTCTCAAGATCATATCCGACCCCGGTCGTCCATTCATCTCAAACAATCAACATCGGCAAGATCCGTTTCGCAACAGATCATTAAAGAAAGTATCAGTGTAGATGCAGCATGCAGCGGAAATCCTGGAATCATGGAATATCGTGGTGTGTATACAAATACTAAAGAAGAGCTTTTTCACATGGGACCCTTTCCTGAGGGAACAAACAACATCGGCGAGTTTCTTGCAATCGTTCATGCACTCGCAAGACTTGCAAACCAAGGTGATGCTACAACTCCAATATATTCTGACTCACGAACAGCTCAGGGATGGGTCAAGGCCGGAAAAGCACGCACCAAACTTGCACAAAATCGCAGAAACCATCAACTCTTTGAATTGATCGAAAGAGCAGAGAAATGGCTGAAGACCCATAGCTGGAAGAACCAGGTGTTGAAATGGGAAACAAAGCAGTGGGGTGAAATACCTGCAGACTTTGGACGTAAGTAGGAAGAGTGTGAGAAGGTGATTCCTCGGCTAAGTCTCGGAATGACAAGATGGTGAGAGAATTCAAACACAAGTGCAAGTGCAAACACAAATGGAGCAGAAGAGATTGACATGATTCAATAAAGCCACTTAGGAGCCACTTAACAGCTACTTAGAGGCCACTTAGAAACCACCTAGTAGCCACTTAGAAGTATGTTTGCAGCATGAAACGACTCAAACAGTTTTTGATTAATACATTGATCGGAGGGTTTTTGGTGCTCCTGCCATTGGCGATTTTTGCATTTATTCTGAAACTCATTATCCAATTCGTTGTCAATATCATCCGACCACTCACTGAACTTATCAATCTGGAGATTCCATTGTTTTTGATAAATCTAATGGTATTTACAGGACTTATCATCTTCTGCTTTCTGATTGGTTTGTTTATCAGGACTCAGCTTGGCAGGACTTCATTGCGGTATTTTGAGGTAAACTGGCTTGAAAAGCTTCCGGCTTATGGCACGATCAGAGATATCGTTCAGCAATTCATGGGTGCGAAGCAGACACCTTTTCAACGGGTTGTATTGGTAGATGCGTTTGATGCAGGCACTTATATGACTGGTTTCATTACAGACGAAGATGACGTCATGTATACCGTCTTTGCGCCAACAGCACCGAATCCTACCAACGGCTTTGTATTCCATGTCCCTAAAGACAAAGTAATCCATATAGATGCGCGGGCAGAAGTAGCCATTCGGACTGTGGTAGGGCTCGGAGTAGGTTCGTTGGTCATGATCAACGCAAGTGCAAAGAAATCCGCGGATCAGAAAAATATGTCGTCTGATATGCAGACCCCTGTAATACCTTAGCAATTCTCTGCTTTTGCCCCATCGAGTGAGGTCTTTGCGTATCTTCGTGCCGCTTCACAAACATCTATATTCATGAATACTTTGCAGGGCCTGTCTATACTGACCATTGCTATGATTTTCTGCAGCTGCGCTGAACCACCTGCAATTCCTACACAAAATCGTAAAGCACAAAGCATTCGTGATGCATTTGAGGAAGATTTTCGACGCACTTATGATCCGGCTCTAGGATATCCGCCGAAAGAACGTTTGATCCAGGCTTACAAACAAATTGAGCGGATGCAGCGCGAAATGGCAAATACACGTTCACTTGGCGTTGAGAATCCAAAATTTATTGAGCGTGGCCCTAACAATATTGGAGGCCGAACCCGGACAATCTTAATTGACTCTCGTGATCCTGAGCGTAAGACTATCTGGGCTGGTAGTGTTGCCGGAGGACTCTGGAAGACTACAGACATCACTGAGACAAATCCCGAGTGGATACCTGTAAACGATTATTTGGCTAATCTGGCAATTGGCTCAATGACACAGGATCCAACAAACCCAAATGTTTTTTATGTGGGTACTGGTGAGGGATTTCCAAATATTGAAGCAGTGCGTGGGTTGGGCATTTTTAAATCCGAGGATGGTGGAGTGTCATGGGTTCTCTTGCCAAGCACTGACAACAATATTTTTCGTTTTACCAGAGCAATGTTGATCCATCCGTTAACTGGCCATGTGTATGCTGCGACCAGAGATGGTGGCATCCGTCGAAGCGAAAATGGAGGTCAGACATGGATAAAGGTATTGGGTACCACATTGACCGCTTCAAATGACGATATGTACGACCTTTCTTTCTCGAATGGAAAACTTTTTGCCTCCAACTCTACAAATATCTATACATCTGCAAGCGGAGACCGCGGACAATGGGCGGAAATCACCGTGGCAAACTCCGGTTTTCCAGATGACTTGTCACGTACAGAATTCAGCGTTTGTGATGCGGATAGTGATAACATTTACGCAGTTGGTAGTTTAAACGGCGGCGCTTCTGATGTCTATTACTCAGGCAATGGTGGTCAGAGTTGGGTAGCTGTTGACAGGCCAGGGGGAGGTGATTTCACAAATGGTCAGGCGTGGTATGATCTTGAGATCGCAGTGGATCCATTTAATTGCAATCATGTAGTTGTTGGAGGAGTCGGTATTTTTCGAACTTTGAATGGCGGTCTTGGATGGCAAAATTTTGGAGGTGGCATGCACGTAGATCAGCATAAGACATTGTTCGATCCCATACTTCCAGATGTCGT
Organism: Bacteroidota bacterium; assembly: GCA_031400515.1. Lineage (GTDB taxonomy): Bacteria > Bacteroidota > Bacteroidia > Chitinophagales > Saprospiraceae > DATDQA01. Next base: position 19,681 of record JANNQA010000026.1, on the reverse strand, counting down.
TTACTTTGGCAATGATGGTGGAATCTTTCGGAGTGAGGATGGTACGAATTCCGCCCCGGTAGACAAAAACTTGGACTACATCACCACACAATATTATGGATGTGCGATGCATCCGGATACATTCTCGAATTATTTTCTGGGAGGCACACAAGACAATGGCACCCATAAACTGAATGGGTCTGGTGTCACCTTTGGTAACGAAGTATGGGGTGGCGATGGCTTTTATTGTCATATTGATCAGGATGATCCAGATTATCAAATGGTCTCCTCGCAATTTGGCAACTGGGGCTTAAGTACAAATGGCGGTGTAAACTTCTCTGGAGGAAAAAATGTGAATGGAGGATTCATTACTCCTTCCGACTACGACAGCAGAGCAAATATTTTATACACTCAAACGAGCGATGCAAATTTTTATCGCTGGAATGTCGTAATTGATATCCTTGAACCTGTCACGATAACTGGTGCAGGAGGTGGTATCTCCGCTGTGTCGGTTGATCCCATTGTTGAGAACCGAGTTTATTTTGGAACGTTTGGCGGCGATGTGATCCGCGTGGATGGTGCTCATCAGGGAGAAAGTGTACCTGGTAAGATTGTGTTTAGTGGGAACGGGACGGTTAGTGGTATTGATGTCTTAGCCACGGACTCGTTAAGAATCATCGTATCCCTGTCCAACTATGGTGTACAAAATATTCATGTCACCTCAGATGGTGGTGACAACTGGATCGTGGTCGATGGCAATCTGCCGGATATGCCTGTACGTTCGGTTCTGTTTAATCCAAGAGATGGCAATCAGGCAATCATAGCGACCGAAGCCGGAGTCTGGACAACAGCACTTTTGGATGGATCAAACACGATTTGGGTTCCGCCTGCCGAAGGGCGTGGTATTGCAATCACGAGGGTTGATGATCTTGAGATTCGCAGTTCGGATTACGTTGTTTTGGCAGCAACGCATGGTCGAGGCTTGTGGACGACAGGTGTATTTTCTGATACGCGTGCAAAGTTTATTGTCCCTCTTGTACACTATGTAAACACTCCAGTTGAGTTTTTGGGAGATTTTTCTTTAAACGCAGATTCCTTCAGTTGGTCCTTTGGAGATGGAAATACATCAACAGAAAGCAACCCAATCAATGTCTTTAATACTATCGGAGAATATGAAGTCACTTTGACTATCAATGGAACACATTCCACTACTGAACGTATTAAAATTCTACCTGATGGAGAGTTGCCATATGTCAAAGGTCGTACCTACTACGCTGGAAGCTTTGAGGACCACACAGAACAATACGGCGTACATACAGTAAGCGGTTCCGGATTTGAACGTGGGAATTCAGGTATATCAGGAAAAAATGGAACGAAGAGCGGAGGCTTTGCTTACGTTATTGGATTGAACGAACCAACTTACCAACCCAATTCAGAGTCATACTTGTACTTACCTGTTTTCGATTTCACAGAAGAAAGTATATACACCTTTAGTTTCTGGGCAAGGTACTTTCTACATCCCGGGCCTGATGGATTCCTTGTTGAATATTCTGCCAATCGTGGAAGGACATGGGAGGTGTTGGGCAGCACTGCAGATAAGAAATGGTACAATAGTTCAGTGGTGAACAACTCTGCATTTCCGGAAGGCACACCTTACTTTACCCAGGAGGTTGGAGGATATACCAACTACTCACATGACCTTTCATTTCTTTCAGGAATGAAGGATGTGGCATTCCGTTTTGTTTTCCGCTCTGAGGAGACTGGCCGTCATGTAGGCCTTGCGATAGATGATGTTGAAATCTTTGCCTACCAGGGAGAGCTTAAGACTGTTGTGCATGGTTTTTCCGGAGAGTTTGGCGGAGACAAGGATATTATACTTAATTGGTCGACCAACCCAGAGTACTATTGTCGGAAGTTTGAAATAGAGCGCTCAGTGAATGGACATGATTTTGAAAAGATCGATGAAATTCAGGCGAAATCAATTCTTTCGGCTAATGCGACATCATATACCCACACAAGCAATGGCGGTCGCGACTTGTACTTCTATCGCTTGAAAGTGACAAATGAAAATGATGAGAATGGATACTTCTACGAATTCTATACTGATATCATTACACTTCGTCGCAATCCGGAAGATCCGATCATCGTGTACAATCTATATCCGAATCCGTTTATCGATCAGATCAATATCACATTTAATGGCGTCGTGAATCAAACAGTACTCTTTGAAGTATTCGATGCCAGAGGCAAACAAGTACTCGAGACCTCTGCGATTATCAACAGTCCATTTCACATGCTTCCGCTTTCAAAGTGGCCACAAGGGGTTTATTATCTGAGTATCAAAATTGGTGATGAAGAGGAAAAAGTCTTTCCGATCCTGAGTTCAAGTTTCTAATATCGTCCTTAGACTCTAACCATAAAAAAAGGCCTTACACTCTGTAAAGCCTTTTTTTGTTTTTACCATGTTGCGCGATTTCTTAGAGGTATTGGCACTTTCCGAGTTCCGTTGTAAACACGGGACGTACCAGTTCAGCCACTTCGAGCATCATTGATTCATCACCTGGAAAAGGCACCAAACCGATATTTACACGATCTGTTTGATCAAGTGCGCGATCATCTCCGAAAAACGTCTGCGCCAGATGATAGAATCTTGACTCCACCTGCACTGGTCGGGTTTCAACTGTCTGCCCGTTGTGTGCATCTTGTAACTCAACGCGACCACGGAGAGAGACACCTTTCTCCTGATGGGTCTTTAGTACGACTGCATGAACTTCTGTATAGCGTGTTTTCTTTATGTCATTGCCCAATGTATCCTTTGCAACATTCCCATTCCCATCAAGTACATATTCCCATCCATCCGCAATTTTCTTGCTGCGTGGAATGCGCTCTTCACGGATAGCCTCCGGACCAACTTCCACTGCGCTCACGACAAATCTTGCAACGTAGTCTATCTTGAGTTCATCACGATCTTCAGTATAAAATTGTGTCCAAAAAGCATCGCGCACCGGGATATTCTCTTCAAGAACCTCGGCAACATAACCTGGCATAAACTGGCGAGCCTTATTCTCTACAGTCATCAGTACCCTTACGATACCCAGCTGACGTGCTTCATCGCGAAGGTTATGCACATCCCTATAATCACTTCTGTAATCAAGCACTTCCTGAAACTTGTGATACGCAGATTGTGCCGAAGACTTATTACCAGTGCGACCGCTTCTCAGATAACTTAATCCTTCTTCATAGAGCTTTTCAACAATCTGATTCTCGGCATACTGAATGATATCTTCTGTTTTCACAAAAGAAAACACAGCCTGGTACCCATTTTCATCCACAAGTGGGAGAAATGGTTCCAGACGGTCCTGTCTGCGGGAAATGCGTTCGGCAATCGCGACAATCTCCTCCCAGTCTTCGGACCTGTTGCCTGCCTTCAGGCGCTCAATGCGATCCATGTCCCGATTTGTGATTTTCGCAAATGCTTCTTCCACAAGCAGCACATACTTTTCCTGTTTCACCTTTTTGCCAGACATTTTACGTTGAGCCAGGGATAAGAGATCATCATATCTGCCCTGATCAAGCATACGTTCTGCTGTGTGGCAACCAGCATTTAAAATCATGATTACCATGAGGGTTGCGAGGTTGATTTGTGTTTTCATAGCGATGATGTTTTTAGGTAAATCAAATCTTGTTTATTACCTCTAAGACGCATTTTGCCCGAAAAATGGATCACGAGGACTACTTAAAATGTGGTTAAATCCTGTCAGGACTGGTTAATGTCCTTTAACAACTAAGGGGACTTATGCTCTAAAATGGAACGCTACCGATTGATCGATCAATTCTTTCAATTTATCTAATAAGAGATCCTACCTCTCTGGCAGATTTATAGTTTGAGACGTTGTCCCGCTAGGGGTTTATTTCTTTCACCAAAATTTCTTCTGTATGAAAAACATTTACGTTCTTTTATGCGCAAGCATACTTCTCTCTACACAAGCCTTTTCTCAAGCATTGAGTCTTCCACCGAGTGGTGACAATCAGAAATGTGCTGTCACTCAGTACGTCGGCACAATCGCTAGCGTGACGGTGAAATACAGCAGCCCGGATGTCGATGGCCGCACAGGAAAAATCTGGGGTGAACTTGTACCCTACGGTCTTACCGATCTCGGGTTTGGATTGCAGACACCTTCGCCCTGGCGCGCCGGTGCAAATGAAAACACCACGATCAAGTTTTCTCATGATGTCACAGTGGAGGGAAAGCCACTCAAAGCAGGTACATATGGTTTGCACCTGATTGTCGAGGAAAGCGGACCCTGGACATGGATTTTTTCAAATAACTCTACCGCCTGGGGAAGCTTCTTCTATGAGGAAAAAGATGATGCTCTTCGGGTACAGGTCACACCTGAGACATCCGAGTTTCATGAATGGCTCACCTATGAATTCCTGGATCGCGATCCGGAGTCTGCGTTGTTGGCGCTCATGTGGGAAAACAAACGTGTCCCCATGCGTATTGCTGTGCAGGGTCTCAATGATCTTTATGTCTCCACTTTCGAAAAGGAGTTGCAGAGTTCTCCGGGATTCAACTATCAGAACTGGGCTGCTGCCGCGATGTTCCTGCAACAACGTGAATACAAATTGGATAAGGCATTGGAATGGGCAGATGCAGCGATCAGTTCCCCTTTCATTGGCGTAGAAGATTTCAACGGACTACAGACAAAGTCAATGGTGCTCGCCAAAATGGGTAAGAAGGATGAAGCAAATGAAATTATGATGAAGGCTGTCAATCATCCTACAGCGGGTGCGTTCCAGATACACACGTTTGGAAGACAACTGATCGGAGATGGTATGAAGGACAAAGCGCTCGAAGTGTTTGAAATAAACCACAAGAGATTCGGTGGTGCATGGCCAACGAACGTTGGTATGGCACGCGGTCTCTCAGCGGTGGGCCGGTATGATGAAGCCTTGAAGTATGCAAAACTTGCTTTGGCTGAAGCCCCGGATCAAGTCAATAAAGACAGTATGACTCAGGCTGTTGAGAAACTGCAAAAGAAAGTAGACATTAATTAGGTATCAATTACTTCCTCGCGGAGTTAATTGAGAAGGAGGTGCGGTAAGCCTGCACCTCCTTCCTATTTTAGTCGACACGGTTTTGTTATCGCTGAATAATGATCTGTCCTGAGTACTGTCCTTCCTCTGTAATTGCCTGAAGAAGGTAAGCACCTCCTGGCAGACCATACACGTCGAAAGATGCTTTTTCACCAGGTTTGATGTTGCTCTGTTTCGTCCTCACAACCTGGCCAATGTGATTACAAAGGCTCAGTTCGACGAGCCCTGAATAATCCAGAATTTCAATCGAGAATTCATCAGAAGTCGGATTCGGTGATATGCATAGGCGATCGTTTTGCAGTTCACTATCTATTGATGAAAGGTTTCGACTACCCGTAGATGACCATGTCGCGAGATGGCCTCCATTAATGAGAATGGCTGCAGAATTCGGCACAGGACTCATGATATCCTGAGGCTGCATTTCAATAAAAGCGGTCAATAGTAGATTCTTATCCTGAGGATCTTTTGAGTCAAAGAGGATGAGATCGTCCAGTCTCGAGTAGCTTGGATACGCCAATGCATCATTCTGAAATACAGTGACAATGCGGCTACTCTCAAGATTGGCTGTCAATAGAAAATAATCCGTTGTGACATCTCCAAAGATATCCGTGACTTCTTCAAAAAAATCAAAAGCAATAATATGTGGGGAGTTTTTCGAGAAGGTTGCGTTACCCACACTGACATTCTCAGGCAGATTTGTAAATAGTTTATCTATTTGTCCAAATGTAAAATCATCTGAAACATTGTCCCAAACACGGATGAACGAAATATCCCAATAACGAATACCGTCTCCAAAATTTCCGTTGATTTCGTTTAATGCATCATACATCACATATTCACCAGAATAGTCCCACTCCATGACATCGGCATAAAGCACTCCGCCAGTCGAGACACCAGAACCAGTTGTAGGGTTGTACAGTTCGAAAGACTCCTCTTGCTGTGAACTAAAATCATAGACATAGACGAGATTGTCCAGGTCTTCTGTCAGAAATGCAATGCGTTCGCCATCCTTAGAGATTGCAATGTTGCGCCAGATCGATTGTGGGTTGGATTCAAGATCAACCACTTCATAATCAAGCACAGCTCCGGACCAATCGAAAGTGATCGCCTTAAGCGTTTGTTGTTCGTCGACATAGACGGCTATTGAACCGTCATCGCTCACACTTGGTCTCGATAGCGGTGCAGGTGCATCAAGCTCTGAAATATCTCCACTCAGTGGATCATAGATATAGAGACTGGAAAGATCATTATCTGTAAGCAGGACAAAATCCTGACCGGGATTCGTATCAATATTTTCCTCGTAGCTACCACCCTCCCCTGTTCCAATACCTACTGTTGAAAACGCAGTTGCTGCAGCTGTTGCTATCTGCGGTTGTGATGGAAATAAGTCTTCTGCAGAATTGATGATCGCCAGCCTTGCATCAATAAACTGTGATGACTTCACGAGATAATTGCTCAGAGCATGATAGTAGACATCCTCTGCGACATCTTTTGCGACCTGTGTTGCAAAGAGAAAGAAAGCCCGATTTACAATCCCGCTATTGACATGCACACCGCCATTGTCTCCTTCTGGCGTATTCGGTAGATTGACAAATTCATTCATGTGTGCAGGTTGCCAACCCGGATCAGCATCACTGTTTCCTCCATTGTGCGGATCAGACAAGTCACGTAATGCTCCACTTGAAAAGATGCCTGTGTTGACGACATCCTCTCCCATCTGCCAATCAGCCCGATCTATCATCGCGCCGAAAATATCTGCATAGGATTCATTCAATGCACCGGATTGCCCGACATATTCCAGATTTGCTGTGTTCTGGATTACACCATGAGACATTTCATGACCAGCCACATCAAGCGCTCTGGCCAATGGCTGGTCAAAGGCTTGATCACCGTTTCCATAGAACATTGCATAGCCATTCCAGAAGGCGTTGTCCATTTCATTACCATTTTCATCGCGGACATTGATCAATGAAATAATATTACCTCCATTACCGCTGATGGAATTTCTGCCATGTGCGCTCAGAAAATACTCATAGGCAGTGCCACTATTCCAATGTGCAGAAACCTCCAATGGCAGCCATGTATTGTTAGTAGACTGCGCGTGGGCCACTGTGAAATTCTCGTTTTGTGGAGAAGTACCGTTCGCATCCAACGTCCAGAGCACACCTTCAGGTTCATCAGGCATATTTGATTGAAGGTCATTGTACATTGACCTTGAAACATCAATCATAAAGAAATTCGTCCCGATCTGAAAATTGTGGATTGTTCTGTTTGTGCCTGCCAGATCCTGTTGTATTGCCGTGACATCTCCATCCATGAACAACAACTGATTGTTGACATCCTGCATCGTATGGTTCTGAAGGATTGGAGCGTACGCGCTATTCAGAACAGGAGGACAGGATGACTTGTCGTGATAAAATTTGCAGATGTCTTCAAATTGTCGCAAGACACTTCCATCTTCAGCATTCAAAATGAATTGCCAATGTGTGGCTGGATCAGGATAGACATCTACATGAAATGCCAGTATCGGAGTTTTCGCATCCTCGGGATAGAAGATGATTTTTTTTACTATCATTTGCTCACGCGGCACGAGCATTTTAAGAGGATCATCAATCTCTTGAATATCAAGAATCGTATGTATCACCTCTCGTACATGATCAATAGATAGTATACTCCTGTCAGTTTCAATTTGAGGAGTTTCGCGCCATCTGCCGGTGATTGAATTGAAGTAGTCATTGCGGGTATGCACTACCAGTTCTGAACCATAAATCTCCCATCCTTTGAAGACCTGCTGATACTTCAGATGTGCATTTCGTTTCACATCAACCTGCACAGTCATTAATTCCAATTCAGATTCCGGATCATGCAATTGTAAGACTGATGCACGCGCTACGAGATAGCTCTTTGCAGATTCCACACTTCTCTGCATATCGCAAGGCATTTTACTTGCCTGTGATTCAAATAAGGCAATTGGTCTTTCATTGACATCATAAACAACTTTGACACCCGGCGGAATATCCTTGTCTTGTAAATGCAATGGAACCAGAGTCTGAAGGGATTTATTCGTCGTAAGCAAAGGCCGGGATTGATGTTGGACAAGGCGTGGATTTACAATTCCGTTGGAGCCGGTTGAATGTGTAATTCCTGGTTCGCCGAGATATTTCATCTGTGCATGAACAAGTACAATCGTAAACAAGAAGCAAGTTGTGATGCTGAAGATTTTCATTCGTCTGTCTTTTTTGCAGTTCGATAAAGGTTATTGAAATATGTGACTATCGCAGGGTCCTGCGTAAAACCCGGCTTTCCCCAAACAATTCGTTGCACATTTTCTGGTGTATGATACTCAACGAAGTAGTAAATGTCTCCTGGCTCATAACATTTGACCGTATCAAGTCCCAGTGAGAAATAGTTCTGCATCGTTTGTTTTGTAAATGCGCGACCAACGACTTTGACGAGTTCCAGTGAATCCGTTGACATGTTTCGGCGATATATGATACCATCTTCGGGCAACACATATTCAATCCGTAATCCGGAAATGCCACCTCCCTGGCCGAAAACGAGGTATGGGTTTTGGTAGGTAGAGAGATCAAATGCCTTTTGATTGCAGCAAATACAACATGCCAAAATACAAGCGAAGATCATGTGCCTTCGAGATTTAATCTTCATCGGGGCAAGATACAGGGAATGCCTGATCCGAAATTTACATAGGCGTCCTAAAAGGCATTTGCGAGAGGTTTGTGCTTTTTCAAACCCCCAATGAAGGATGTGCGGTTAAGATTCTGTTAATAAACTTATAAACATGACCCAGAAACCGGAAAATTTGCAATATGTCTGTTATTTTTGGGATTCTTAATTACGAACAAACAAAAATTTATCACTTATGAAAAGGATTACGTTGTTTTTTGCAGTATTGGTAGGCTTAGGGCTTACATCTGCCCAGGCTCAGACATGTACGAAATCAGCCAGTGCCTGTTCCAAGAAATCCGCTTCTGTTGCCACGGCCGATAAGACACATTGTGCAGGTTCGACTGAAGCTGCCATGAAACTCGCTTCTTTGGACGAATCTATCGAGACCCGTACCTGTGACAAGAGCGGAACTGTCAGTTATGTACGCAAGGAAACAAATCCCGAAGGTGCAGTGATCTTTACTTCAGTGGAATATAATAGCGAATTAGGCAAGTTTGTCAATATGTCACCTACAGATGGAAAGGCATGCTGCAAAGGAGCGAAAGCAACGAGCTGCTGCGCAGGTAAAGGCAAGGCAACATCTGCTGAAGCTACCTCAACAGACCAGAAAGTAAAACAAGTTAGTCAGAAGGGCTCGTAGATTGCGTGCACTTCGAAAGTGAAAAAGCCTGGATTCGCTTTGAATCCGGGCTTTTTTATTTGTATTAATCTTGATTTATTAATCTAAAATCGGTGGATTGCCATCTACATTGATTATCTATCTTTACCGCCAACAACTATGACAGATTCCACCGAGAAATTGACCCCACAATGGCTTGATAGCATTCTGGACACCATTGGGGAAACACCCATGGTCAGATTGCGCGATATGTCGCGAAGGACAGGATGCACCGTGCTCGCCAAAGTCGAGTGGATGAATCCCGGCTTGTCAGCAAAAGACAGAATTGCCCTTGAGGTCATCGAACAGGCTGAACGTGAAGGGAAGATCAAGCCTGGAGGAACAATCGTAGAATCCACCTCCGGCAACACAGGCTTTAGCCTCGCCATGGCTTGCATCGTGAAAGGGTATAAATGCATTCTTACAATTCCTGATAAAAGCGCAGAGGAGAAAATCTATCAACTGCGCGCCATTGGTGCACGGGTGATCGTTTGCCCAAGTAGTGTGAAGCCTGAAGATCCCATGTCGTATTACGAACAGGCCAAGTCGATCGCAGCCCGAATCCCGAATTCGTTTTACGTCAACCAATATTTTAATCGTGCAAATGCAGATGCCCATTATAAGTCTACCGGCCCTGAGATTTGGAAGCAGACAGGGGGCTTGATCACACATTATATTGCCACGTGTGGAACCGGTGGCACGTTATCCGGCACCGCACGCTATTTGCTTGAACAGAATGAAGACATTCAGATCATTGGTGTCGATGCCGATGGATCTATTCTGAAGAAGTACCATGAGACAGGAAAAGTAGATATGACACAGTCGCACCCTTATGTGCTTGAAGGTGTCGGAAAGAACATCATTCCAAGTAATGTCGATTTTGCAAGGATAGATCGGTTTGTAAAAGTGAACGATAAGGATAGTGCTTTCAGAGCCCGACAGCTTGCGAAACGGGAAGGCATTTTTTCCGGCTATAGCAGTGGCGCTGCAATCCAGGCCTTGTTGCAAATCAAAAACACCTTAAGACCCGAACATATCGTGGTCGTTTTACTTCCTGATCATGGAAGCAAGTATATGAGTAAAATCTTTAACGACGGTTGGATGCAAAAACAGGGCTTTATCCGCAGTCTGAGCAAGTACTCACCGAGTTATGTCATTCAGAAAAGAATCGAAAAAGTGTACAATAAATACGTGAAAGGCTATGGACATGTTTGATCGCATTCGCAAAAATATGGGCCCGTTGGGGCAGTATGCAAACGATGCCGAAGGATATTATATGTTTCCGAAACTCGAAGGACCACTTCAACCGAGGATGAAGTTCCGTGGCAAAGAAGTTATTTGCTGGAGTATTAATAATTATCTGGGGCTTGGACATCATCCTGAAGTACGGAAGGCCGATACAGATGCTACCGCTAAATGGGGTCTTGCATATCCCATGGGTGCACGTATGATGTCCGGTAATAGTGATGAGCATGAAGCACTGGAACGTGAACTCGCTGATTTTGTAAAGAAAGAATCTGCCGTGCTCCTGAACTTCGGTTATCAGGGCTTTATGTCTGCGATCGATTCTCTTTTGTCGAGACGTGATGTTGTTGTTTATGATTCTGAAAGTCATGCCTGTATCATTGACGGAGTGAGATTGCATCTTGGCAAACGCTTCACGTATGATCATAATGATATGGTGAGTCTCGAGAAGAATCTGCAGCGTGCTACCCGGATTGCGGAAGAAGCGGGTGGTGGTGTGCTTGTCATCAGCGAGGGTGTTTTTGGAATGAAAGGCGATCAAGGCAATCTGAAAGGAATAGTGGAACTCAAGAAAAAGTATTCCTTCCGTTTTTTGGTCGATGACGCACATGGATTTGGAACCTTAGGTGCTACTGGCGCGGGCACAGGAGAAGCTCAGGGAGTCCAGCAAGAGATCGATCTGTATCTCTCGACATTTGCGAAATCCATGGCCAGCATTGGTGCTTTCATCGCTGGCCAGGCAGACATCATTCAATACCTGAAATATAATATGCGCTCGCAGATTTTCGCCAAGACACTGCCTATGCCTTTGGTGATTGGTGCACGTAAGCGTCTCGAATTGATCAAATCACATCCCGAATACCTTCACAGATTGTGGGATAATGTACGCATGCTGCAGACTGGATTGAAAGAACGAGGACTTGAAATTGGTATGACCGCTTCATGCGTCACTCCGGTATATCTTCATGGAGAACCGGAAGAAGCTGCAGGACTTGTGCACGACCTCCGTGAAAACTTCGGCATCTTCTGTTCTGTCGTAGTTTATCCTGTAGTTCCAAGGGGCACTATTATCCTACGACTTATTCCAACTTCTTTGCATACTGATGAGGATATCCAACTTACATTGGATGCGTTTGGTGAAATAGCTATAAAACTGACGTCCGGAGAATATAAGAAGGTTCAGTTTGTGAACCCGCTTATTCATGCGTAATCAGTAAGTTACTATTGTCTGCATTGATTGCCATCATAAACAGGCTTACATGAGTACACCACTATCATGCCTGGACTTTCAATACATACTGATCAGCACTATTTGCTCGGAAAAAGGTTGAACTCTACCCTTCTGTTGAGTTGACGTCCCGTCAGAGAATTATTGTCTGCAATAGGACGAGATTCTCCATAGCCAACGTAACTCATTCTTCGGATTGAGATTCCTTTGTTAATCAGATAGTCATAGCATGATTTGGCGCGATCCTGGGAAAGTGCTTTATTAAACTCGTTTGAACCGGTATTGTCAGTATGTCCGTTGATTTCGATTCGATAGTCCGGGTATTTAACAAGGATATCAGCAACCTGGTTGAGTATTCTGTTTGACTCAGGTTTCAGACGTGCACTGCTATGCTCAAATTGCACCGCACGCATCGCAAATTCAAGTGTTTCCTTATCCTTTTTCTCAATGTGCGGACAGCCTCCATTGTCAGCAGGTCCGGCCATTGTCGGACAACGATCTGATAAATCGTCCACGCCATCCCCATCAGTATCAGGGCACCCATGATACTCTAGTTTTCCCTTTATGGTAGGACATTTGTCGTCGATATCGGCAACCCCATCGAGGTCGGTGTCAGGACATCCATTCAAGGTACCTGGCTGTTCCGGACAGCGGTCATCTGCATCCGCTATCCCATCTTTGTCCTGATCGATTGGCGGTGGACAGCCGTGATATTCAAAGACTCCCACAATCGAAGGACATTCATCATCCGTATCCGGAATTCCATCGTCATCAGTATCAGGGCATCCCTCGAATTCTCTCAGTCCAGGAAACTCAGGGCATTCGTCATCGCTATCCGGAATCCCATCACCATCGGTATCGGGACAACCATTAAAGACGGCAATACCTGGAATAGTCGGGCACAAATCGATTTCATTTGCGACGCCATCTCCATCAGAATCTGGAACAGGTAATGGTTCGATCACGGGAATTACGTCTTTCCTACTCAAAAAATACTTGAATCCAATACTGTGATGAAAATTGTTTCGGTCTTCCTTTGATGCAAAGCGAACTTCAGATTGCCACGTGACATAAGCGCCGGTTGTAATCTGCAAGTCGAGTCCGAAGCCAACGGGTATCTGGAGATGAATTGAATCTTTGTTCTCAAGGACACCTCCGACACCAACAAGTACATAAGGCGCAAGAACTTTATCTCTTGGCAGGATGTAATAGTTGGCGTGTAGATCCAGCCCAATGACCGATGTATTCCTGACTTCGCTGTTTGCAAACATTCCGATTTTCACAGGCACATCAACTATCAATCGCGACGTGAGTGGTTGGAGATATGAAAACTCAAACCCACTCGTATAATCCTTAAAAGCGCCAAAGTCACCGCCATTCAGGGTCTGGTAGTCCATAAAAAGCCGCTTAAAGCTTACGCCGGGCTTGGGCATTTGTGCGAGAAGCACAGATGTGAGGATGAGAAACGGGATAAGAACTCCAAACTTGCGATATACGTGCATGGTTCTCTTTTTTTTCAGGACAAAAGTCTGATAATTAACCGGCTAAAGATAGTGTTTTGATAACATATAGTATTAAAATCACTACTTTGAGACAACTGAGCTAACTTTACTCTAAGGTAGTTGATGGATTGCAGAATTCTACCTGCTTGTTTGTGCTGAGGTCAACAGCGCAAGGGATTTCTATCGTGTAATGGTGTTTTGATTTCAGCCCCTTTGGCACCATTGTTGTACAACTTGCTTTATTCTATATGGTTATATGTCCAAGTATTAGTCTATGTGCCTCATTTATTTAATTCTGACCTGTTCGCTACTAAATCAGGTCTCTGAAACCGAAGGCGGCTTATTGCGTGCGAGGCAACCACATGATACCAATCTCCTTCCAATGTTGATTTACTTTAGTTCGGAGAATTGTTCTACATGCGCTCAATTCGACGCACTCTTTGAAGAGCCCGAAATCCTGAAAAAAATGGAACAGCATTATGTTTCCGTTAGGGTGAGTATTGATGACTACGATGGAAAAGCATGTGCAGATATTTATAATATCCGGAATGTACCTGCGCTGGTGATTGCGGATCATAAGGGAATTATCCTCTACAGATCAGATGCAACATTGTCCGTGCAAGACATACAATTGCTCCTTGAATCTATACCAGGCCAGTTTCCCAATGTCGGGACTACCGAGCCGGTGGCTGAAAATTCCATTCAAAAAACACCAGAGCGTTCAAATGAAATTGATGGAATCATTGCCAATGATAAATCTACCGAAGCCGACATGCCTTTGAATTGCAACAATTCTGTCGCAGATTCAAATACCCAGAATGAGGTACCAAAAATCACAGAAGAAGGTAGCCTCAAAACGATGGAACCAGATCCAATTTCGAATCACATTACTCCTGTCAACTCAAGCCCTCCTATCAACAACTCAAACATCAGCAGCGAACAATTCACTAAATCACCTGTATCGAATGAGGAATTGAAGGATTTGAAAACGATAAAACCAAAAATCAACGAAACAGCAACAACTCCATCCAGAAGTGCGGTTCGTACACAACGGAATTACACTTACGGTATACAACTCGGTTTTTTTTCAGAAGCACCGAATGCCAAATCACTCATGCAAAAAGCGAAGCTGAAAGGTTTAACAGAGGCAAGGACTGATACGGAGTTACGCGATGGTAAATCATGCTATCGTGTAATGGTGGGTAGCTTCCCAACGCTGTCCGAAGCACAGAAGCTTCTTGAAGAAGTTAAATCACTTGGCTTCAAAGCGGCTGTCTATCGTCAATAACACATGTCATCTCTTCTTATACGGGGTGGAACATTTCTTCTGACAGATCCATGTCCTCCAAAAGCACTGCGTGGAAAGGAACTCGCAGAAATCGCTACCATTGAGGATGGGTATTTATTGGCTGAAAATGGTGTCATCAAATCTATCGGTCCTATCTCCGAAGTTCCTACTCGTGCAGATCAGACTATTGAAGCAAGTGGAAAATACATTCTTCCTTGTTGGTGTGACAGTCATTCTCATATCGTCTTTGCCCGGAGTCGTGATGAGGAATTTGTCCACAGGATCAAGGGAATGAGTTATGAGGAAATCGCGAAGAAAGGAGGAGGCATTCTCAATTCTGCCACAGCGCTGCGTGAAATGCCTGAATCACTTCTTCTGGAACACGCTTCGGCACGCCTCAATGAAATCATCACCTTGGGTACCGGAGCTCTGGAAATCAAAAGTGGATATGGACTGACTTTGGAAAGTGAATTGAAAATGCTTCGTGTGATCCGTACTCTGAAAGAGACATTTCCAATTTCCATTAAGGCAACGTTTCTTGGCGCTCATGCAATACCACATGAATTCAAATCAAATCGCGAAGGATATATCCGTTTGCTCATTGATGAAATGATCCCAAAGATTGTACAGGAAGGTCTTGCTGAATATATCGATGTGTTTTGCGATCGTGGTTTTTTTGATATCAATGAAAGTGAGCGCGTGATCGAAGCTGGTTTAAGATTCGGTTTGAAACCAAAGATTCATGTCAGTGAACTTGCAAATATTGGCGGGGTACAACTCGGTATACGACAAAACGCGATCACCGTAGATCATCTTGAGTGCGCCGGAAATGAAGAAGTCAAATCTTTGAGCACGGCATCAACGATTGCTACACTCCTCCCTTCATGCGCATTCTTTATCAATCTTGAATATGCACCAGCCAGAGCCCTGATCGACGCCGGGGCTTCAGTTGCACTTGCCAGTGACTACAATCCTGGAACTACACCCTCAGGCAATATGTCATTTGTCATTTCATTGGCTTGTATCAAAATGCGAATGATTCCGGAAGAAGCGATCAATGCCGCAACTGTAAATGGCGCGTTTGCAATGGAGCTACATGAGAGTGTTGGCGTCCTTTCTCCTGGCAAATTGGCCAATATGATTATCACAAAAAAAATGCCTTCGCTCGCATTCCTGCCATACTCGTTTGGCCATAATCTGATAGACCA
The DNA here is from genome assembly GCA_031400515.1 of Bacteroidota bacterium. Taxonomy (GTDB): domain Bacteria; phylum Bacteroidota; class Bacteroidia; order Chitinophagales; family Saprospiraceae; genus DATDQA01. The sequence goes on along the minus strand of JANNQA010000026.1, from coordinate 3,789 downwards.
TGTGTTTATTCGAGGCAAGCAGTTTTGATGTCCATCTGACATAAGATCGGATACCTCTGTTCAATAAGAATTTGTCAGTACATATATTCATCTTTTGACAATAAGTGATTTGCATCTTCGTTAAAATGGCACTTATCTCACCCCCAGCCACCCGAAAAACACGTTCTTAAAATCGGCGGGTGGGCACTCAGTAATCATATTAGAAATTTTCACATATTTTTGCCCTCCTGATGTGCGAAATGATGACACCACCAAAACGACTAAAGCGGTTACTGACAACAGCCCTTACATGCCTTCTCTTCTTCACAGCAGGAAAGTCCCAGGACACGATTATTGTCAGCTTTGACTGTAGCCAGGTGATGCTGGGAGACCAGATCTGCATTCCCGTGCAGGTAGAGAATTTTACAAACATTACCACTTTCAGTCTGCTTATTAGCTGGGATCCTTTGGTCCTTGACCTTGTGACCTTACAGAATGAAGTTTTTAGCGGAGGAGCGTGGAATGCACCGGGACCAAATGATCTGCGCTATATCTGGGGTGATCCCGGTGGATTGGGGCGGGATTTAGCAGACGGCACAGTCCTCTTTGAGATTTGCTTCGAAGCAATAGGAGTGCCTGGAAGTACTTCTATAGTCAACTCGCCGCCGTTTGTCCTGAATCCCTTCAATTCAACGGAATTTGCGAACCCTGATGCGGAGGCGATTCCGTTTGTTGCAGAATCATGTATCGTGGAAGTCATCAACCCTCCATCGGTCATGGCTATCATTTCGGCATGTGGATCGCCAGATGGAATTGCCAATGGTAGCTTCACGATTACCGCTGCCGGAGGAATAGCACCGTATAGCTATGATTGGATAGGCCCCGTGAGCGGAGTTGGTATGTTGGCAGCACCAGGTTCTTCGGCTACACAATCCGTACCTCCTGGCAACTATACAATCACAATCACTGACTTAATGGGCGCAACCCAAGTGCAGATGATCACAGTTTCACTTGAGGAGCTGATTCCTGTGGTCACAATCATCCGTCAGGTTACTTGTTTCGATTTCTCAAATGGTCGTATCGAAGTTGGTGCCTTTGGAGGGACGCATCCAATAAGTGTCCTTTGGCAGAATACAACGAATCCTGCTTTTGCAGGCTCAGGCTTTCTTCAAACTTCAGGAGATGTGATTCTTTTAAACAGTCTACCTGTCGGAGACTACATTATCAGATTAATTGATGATCTGGGTTGCTTCCGGCAAGTGATGGTGAGTCTTTCTGCTACCCCAATAATTGTGGATGCGATTGCAACTGATGCTATGTGTATTGGAGCCACAGACGGAACAGTCACTGTATCATTTTCCGGAGGTCGCCCATACGCTGGCGGTATTTATGAAGTCACCCCAGGCTGGGGAAGTGGAGGGAGTTTTATGACTACTTCTCCTTTGACCACGGCACCGGTATTGGGACCTGGCGAATATTGGGTTGAAGTATGTGATTCAATCAATGGATGTTGTATACGTGACACATTTACTGTAGGAGCTGATATCGTTATTTCTGCAAGTTTATTAGAAGAAGCACCTACATGTGCTGGCCTGAACAATGGAAGAGTTCGGATTTCCGGATTGACGAATGGAGTCGTATCCGGTATGTATGATTATCAATTGTACAATTCAAACAAAATTGCAGTCGGTGCTCCTATTCCAAACGTGACCCTTGTCTCGTATTCAAACCTGGCACCTGGGAATTATTTTGTTGTAATTACACAGGGCACATGTCGTTCGGATACACTACCAATTGTAATTCCGGTTGCAACGCCAATTCAAATCACTGTTCTTTCAGTCGAACCAAGTGGATGCATTATAGGGCAAGGCACGGGCGAAATTTCAGTCATCGCCAGCGGTGGTACTCCTGGTTTCAATTACGCCTGGGATGGTGGAGCCATGATGGGTTCTGCGATTACCAATGTTTCTAGTGGAAATCATTTCCTCACGGTGACAGATGCAAATGGCTGTACACAACAGCTTACCGTGAATGTCCCGCAAGCAGCGAGTCCAAGGATTGACACGATAATTGCATCAAACATTGGTTGCACCGGAGGTGATGTCACACTCGAGGTTGTGTTTACCCTTGGTACTGCACCTCTAGCCGTCATAGATTGGTCTACCGGTGACAGTACCGCAGTCATCACTGGTGTAGGCCCTGGTCCGGTGAGTGTTCTGATTCGTGATTCATTGTTCTGTTTCGATCTCGCAAGTTTTGTGGTACCTGACAAGAGCCTGGTAAGGATTGATAGCGTAATAGCGGAGAATCCAACATGTACCGGAGATGCCGATGGACAAATCACAGTATTTGCATCGCAAGGTTTAGAGCCCTATTCATATATCTGGTCTACAGGCGACACCACTTCTTTTAATCTGCTTGCCGGTCTTATAGAAGGTACTTACAGTGTGACGGTCATCGATTCGGATACGTGCAACATCCTGATCGACACGACTATCGTACTTTCTGATCCTTTAATTCCAACTTTTTCTTTCAGTGCCATCAGTGATGCAAGTTGCTCAGACATTTGCGATGGCTCTGCAACCTTAATTCCCATGGGTGGAATTCCTGCAGTGGACTTTACATTTTTTTGGGATGCAGGACTCATGGAATCAGGAACACAAAGCACAGCACAAAACCTTTGTCCCGGCTATCAGCGTATCATTATTACACAGGATGATTTATGTTTTTATGAAGATTCGATTTTCATTCCGGCACCAACTCCAGTAGGACTGGATACTGTTGCGCTTTCCAATGTCTCATGCAATGGTCTTTCTGATGGAATGTTGTCAGTTCAGGGAACAGGTGGAACCGGGCCATTTACTTTCGATTGGGATCTGCTGCCTCCGGGAGGGGTTCAAAATCAAGTTGCGGCTGGAACGTATGCCCTCACCATCACTGATGCCAATGGTTGTACATCTACGCATTCTCTTGAAATCATCCAACCTGATTCGCTGGTCTTAGGTATTGATAGCAGTGGACTTTCACCTGTATCATGCAATAGTGCTAATAGCGGTGTCATTACACTTGAAGTATCAGGAGGTAATGGCGGCTATGCATATCTCTGGGATCCTCTTGTCTCCACCACATTTATTGCAAGTGGAGTGACATCAGGTACTTATCATATTACTGTGACAGATGCAATGGGATGTACAGATTCAACAAGTATTGCGATGATGGGCCCATCGCCAGTGGTGAGTTTTCTATCAATGATAGAGGATCCGGCATGTTTCGGTGGACTTACTCCTGTGACTGTAGAGTCTGCGGTGGGAGGGAACGGGGGTTTTACCTGGAATATCAATGGAGGCCAACCACATGAACTTGATTCCATTGTCGGATTGCCTGCTGGTATCTACAATATCATCACACAAGACACGACAGGATGCAGAGACACTGTGCAGATATTAATTGACAGTCCTCCCCCATTGGAGATAGTCATTCTTCCCGAGGACCCGGTGATCGAATTAGGAGATAGCATCATGCTGCAAGTGTTGATCCAGGGCATTCCTGTCCAGATTGATTCTGTTGAGTGGGTATCCAATGGACCACTAAGCTGCTATGATTGCCCTACTCCGGTCGCAATGAATGTTGTCCCAACCGTATACACGGTCACCGTATGGGATGAAAACGGATGCAGCGCCACCCTGGATGTACTCGTGGATGTAGACAATCAGCGCGAAGTCTTTATTCCTAATGTCTTCTCACCGAATTTCGATGGACACAACGATGAACTCCAATTATTTACGGGTCAGGGAATAGTGGGAATCCCAA
>JANNQA010000023.1:0-66871 GCA_031400515.1 Bacteroidota bacterium | reverse complement strand
CCCGGAAGATATGGTTGAGGATGGGATTGTTTCCTTGCGAGACTACACTATTGCCAGAAACAGGACTTGCATACTCCCACACGATATCTCCTGATATTGTTACTTCAATGAACTTACCAAAGTTGCCGATACAGATCAGCGTATTGCCATTGGGAAGTCTTTGCACGCTGGAGAGTCTGGGTGAATAAAAGGCATTCCCAGGCATTCCATCAAATGACCAGGACAACGCTGTAGGTCCAAACGGTTGATTATCTATAATGACATATGCTCCTGAAGAATCCATTGCCGGACGAAAGAAATCTGCAGACGAATACAGGCCAGATCCACTCCCATGAATGTTGTTGTAGACCGAGACCTGACCTTCTCCGGGGAAACCTGTCTCAACCCAACGTGCATCGTGCTGACCATTAAATATCATGTCTGAACTCTCGCCTCTTTTATAAGCATCGGGATTTCCCCAGCGATATAGAATATCTCCGCCGCGGCCCGAATTTCCTCCCTGATGACCGGCAGCTTCTTCAGAGCTGTTACTGTGATCGATGATCCATATCTCGTTGAAGTTGTGTACACTGATCAGGATCTGATCCAGGGAAGCGTTGTAGTCAATGGAATTACAATGAAGCCAGTCTGATATCGTGATATTGCCAGAACCTGTTGTGTAATTCAGGTCTATCAACTCTGGATGTTCTGCCACATTTCCGAATCCGGCTTTTGTGCTGTCGAAATCATGAATCAGATGATCCCACGCATGCCATTCCCAGACTATCTCTGCATCATTTCCTTCCAAAGGAGACACTTCTACGATATGATCAGGCCAAAGTCCCTGTGTGGGAACAGTGGATGGGTTTCTGCCTATTGCGATTGCCTCGACCAGGCTCTTTCGCTCCCATGCCAGGATAAGGATATTGCCATTTGGGAGGGGTTCGATGTCATGATGTTGATGATAGTCTGATGTGGAATACCGATAGTACCAGACCAACTCATCTTCCCAGTTGATCCTCTCAATCCTTCCACCGCTACCACCTCCCTGAAAAGCGGAACTGATTCTCGCAGTACGGAGGATACTCCCATCTGTGAGCATGTATACCGATTGACCTGGTGTGAAATCGCTCGACCATTGGTGAATTAGACGTCCACAGTTGTCTATGAGGTAGGTAGTTTTTGAGGAAGATGGTGCAAAGAGCGTATAACCGGGATAGGCCAGTGGATCATTGACAAAGACACCAACTGTCTGCTGTGCCTGAACTGGTGAAAGCCCAAAGAGAAAGAAGATATAACAAAGACTCTTTTGCATTGGGCTGAAAGATACATACAACCCATTCTCTACTCAAAGGAAGAGGTGTATGCCAGATTGCAAAAGGTCAAACAAATCGTGGTGCCTGGACACTTTCCTAGAGCTCAGAGGCCCTATAGATTCTACAGAGGAGCGCGGTGTCACATAAAAAGGATTTCCTAAGGCAGCACAAAAAGGGCATTTAATGAGACGGCACTTGAAAAGACGTTTCATGGGGAAGGAGCGTAAAACTTGTCCGACATCGCCTTGCGCCACCGCTGAAGCTTAGGCGGCACGCGGTCGCGAAGCGCTTCGGGCGCCTGCGCCATAGCCGGCTACGGCGACGGAGCGCGGAGCGAGGCCGACTGGGCAGAAGACGTTCATGGGAAGGAGCGTAAAACTTGTCCGACCGACTGGGCGGAAGACGTTTCATGGGGCAGTTTCGGCTGAGCTCTGCCAAAGATTAAGCCCTTAAAAAGGCATTTCATGAGCCACCACATAAAACTTGTCCGAACTCGCCTTCTCCGTCTGAGGCGGATTCGGGCGCCTGCGCCATCCGCGAGCGCCGTTGGCTACTCTGCGGAGGCGCTAGCCGGCTACGGCGACGGAGCGCAGAGCGAGACCAAAGGGGCGGAAGCCTTTTTTAAACTGCCGGGAGGCAGTCATGCAGCGTAATGGGCCGGGGAAAGGATGCGTGTTACTAGTGAACCACCCCTTAGTGCAATCACGGGATGTTCAACTAACTAGAACTCGACCTCCCACCTGCCTATGCTCACCTGAGCTCCGATGTGATTCCATTTAGGGCCTTCACGAATCAATCGAATGGCTTCCTCATCACAACCAAAACCGAGAGATTTGACGATGCGAAAATTTAAAGGCAATCCATCGGATGAAATATCGAACTCAAGGATAACACTACCTCTGATACCGGCATCCGATGCCTGGGTAGGGTAGCGCAGGTTTTGACGGAGATATTTATTGTAGGTACGCTCACCAGAAACAGGCTGCGCAAGTGATCGGGTATCCGGACCATTTGTGGTCGTCATTCTTTTTTGCATAAACGTTGTAATGTTCGATTCACCTGCAGGGACATTTTCCTGCAGACGTACAACGATACTATCACCATCAGCTACATCTGCTTCTACAGGAGGATATCCCTGGTGCGAAATAACCAGTGCGTTACGATAGTTTTGATTTGGAATATCAAGCGCAAAATTTCCGAGGTAGTCTGTTTGAGTTTGCAGCGCTGTTCCCTTCATCTGAATTTGAGCACCGCCAAGAGGTTCTCCGACATAGTTTAAGACAATTCCCTTGACTTCGGGGAATGGCACAAAATTCGAATTCAAATTTTGGTCAGTAAAGTCACTCAAGATTCTTGGACCTGACGTAGCAGGAGATGGCAGTGCGTCCTTTTGATTTCTGGAATTTTCAACGACCTCTGCTTCTGACGATACAATATCCTCGTGTTCTTTTTTTCTATCGATTGGAGCAGAGCCTTTGGGCCTATCATATTGCTCAACTCCATCAGCTCGCTTTTTCTCCGAAGTAACTGGAGGCTTTGAAGGAATATCCCGTGCCAATGGCATATTGGTTGGTTGTTGTATTTCTACGTCACTTTCAGTAGACATGGCATCGGTATATAGCGATGAGTCGCTTCCATTCGAGGAAATCTTGTAATTCCCTCCTTCCTCGTCTGCGGTGTTAGTGGCAAGTTGATTTTGAACAGGAGATACTAAGTGATTGACCAGCCAAAACATGCCCACCAGAAGCAAGACAGACGCTGCAAGGCTAATCATCGGAGGTAGGCCAAGGATTCTACTTCTTTTTTGCTGTTCAATAGCGAGTTTCGACAAGATTGATTGAATATGTGAAACACGAGTTTCAGATGGAACTTGCCTCAACCCTTCCACGGCATCCAGGAGAAATGGATCATTTGCAGCATATGCTTCAAGCTGACGCCATTCTTCCTTACTCAAGTCTCTCGACCGAAGCAAATGCAGAAGCCTGTGAATGTCTTTATGTTGAATATGCCCGTTCATTTTCTCAAAATCAGATTTTCCTTGTCATGCTATTCATCGTTCATTAGTTTTTGCCGAATTCCTGTCAAAACAAATACGCAGATTTCTTTTTCCATTCTGGATATTTGATCTCACTTGTTCTTTATCAATGATCAGGAGTTCTGCGATTTCCTGATAGGATCTGGATTCATAGTAAAATAGTTCTAGACTCTGTTTTTGTGCTAGTGGAAGTTTTTCCAGACAATCTTTGATCCCATTTTCGCGAATGAGTAACTCAATGCCATCTTCTGGATGCACAATTGTCTCTGAATGCACAATATGATCTTCATAAACTTCTGTTAATGCAGTGCGCCGTTGCCTGCGCAGTATTTGCAGACAGTGATTTTTGGTGACGATATAGAGCCAGCTTCGGAATGAATCGACTTTGTGCGATTTGAGTTTCTGTGCGAGTACTTCAAAAATTTCCATCGCAGCATCTTCGCTTTCTGTGGGATCCTTGAGGTATTTCAGGCATACACCGAAAATCAAATCGACATATCTGTCAAACAGGATACCCAATAGCTCTACGTCAAGTAGCTTCTGATATGCCGCTATGCAGTCCTCGTCGGACAAAAGAGGCCGGGTGTGTGCTGATCGCCATTTCATGAAGTCAAACTTTCAGACAAACGCATACGGGCTTGCATTGTTGCCCATCCTGAAGTCATCGCAAGAGTTCCATGAAGGCTATTCACGAACTCCCCCGTGCAGGACAAGAATAGGTAACTCAGAATTGAACATTGTGGTGCTTGTAGCGCTTTGTGCAAACAGCCCTTCAAAAAATCCGCGCAACCGGCTGATCACGACCAACAGATCTGCCGAGTGGTCTTTCAGATATGCCTGTACACTTTGATAAATGTTATCGCTGTCGGACGTATGAAGCGTATGAGTATGTGGAGCAATTGGGTAAGGATTCGGAAAACGAGATAAATCCGGGGTACTATCACGGGTCACGTGCAACAATTCCACAGAAGGATTAAAATGATCCATAAGCGTGAGGAATGGAGTCAACACGTCACGGGAAGCGACATATGGATGTTTGACCGCAAATAGCACACGTGCATAAGAAACAAAGCTGCAAATACCTGGTATGGCAAGTACAGGTGCGTTTCCCAATTTGATCAATGATCCTGTGGTACTACCAATAAAGACAGCGGGTGATTCATGCGTGCCTTGTGTCCCCACGATGATAAGCTCTGCATGATATTTTTTCACTGCCCACAAAATCGCGTCCATGGGATCAGCTCGCCGGACGACTTCTTCAATGTTCAGATCAGGATATTTTACCCGAATAGGTTCCAGGGCTTTTGAAATTTCTTCGCGCGCAGTCTTGCGTACATGGCGGTCGATCGATGTCAGGACACCGGCTTTCGAGGAAGCCCGATACGCATGAACGACAACCAATGATACATTCAAAGAAGAGCACAGTCCGGCTGCGTATGCCACGGCATTCAGACTGCATGGTGAGAAATCGATCCCGGTTACAATATTGCGGCCCTGTTCCATAAAATCCTGTGTTCGGGACAAAAGTATCAATAACCAGCTTTTCGTTAGCGCAATTTAAATTATGTCTGGTAAGTGAACTGGTATATCTTTGCGACTTCCTTGTGAGTACCCACTCTTTTATAATGCGGCCGCACCTGATATGTATGAGGGGGCGGCTTTTTTTATCTTCGTGTTTGTCCTAAACTGAATTCCCCAGCTCAAACAATTGATCTATGAAAAGACATTTTTACTTGCTGCTTCTATTTATTGTCCCGGTATGTGTTTCTGGTCAGGCTGTGATCACGGCGATATTCGATGCAGACCTCCCTGGCGGATTGCCAAAGGGTACTGAGTTGTACATCAATCAGGATATTGCAGATCTCTCATTACTTGGAGTCGGAAGTGCCAACAATGGCGGCGGTACAGACGGTGTAGAGTTTACATTTCCGGCTATCGCGGTGGATAGCGGCACGTATGTATATCTGGCTTCTGACAGCGCAAGTTTTGTCGAATTTTTTGGTTTCAATGCGGATTACATCACGTCTGCGATGGCAATAAATGGCGATGATGCGATTGAGTTGTTTTGGGACAGTCTTGGTATTGACATCTTTGGTGACATTGCGGTAAGCGGTACTGGCCAACCATGGGAGTACACCGATGGATGGGCAGCACGTAAGCCGATGACTGGCCCTGATGGAACTGCGTTTATTCTTCAGAACTGGAATTTCAGCGGCGTCGCAGCACTGGATATGCAAGTCACAAATGCAACTGCTCATAACCCGGTACCTCTAAAATCCTATACGGATACGACAACGGTGGACGGCCCGGATGTCACTGTTATTCTTCAGAACCTCACGTTTACACCCCAGGATATTACCATCGAATTAGGACAGACGGTGCGATGGATGAATGTAGAGAATTTTGAAGCGCATAATGTAAATGGTCAGCAAACCCAATTTCCTTGCAATCCATCTGGATTCTATAGTGGGGAAGCAGCATTAGGACCATGGAATTTTGATGTCACGTTCAATGTGTCGGGCTTTTACGATTATCAGTGTGATCCGCATGTGTCATATGGGATGTTCGGTTCTGTTACTGTAGTGGATCCGAATGCTCCCGAATACCCCGCTTATGATATCAGTGTCGTGAATACGGAAGACGCATCTGGTAATGCTGATAGTTCAGGAACGGTGTGTGAATTACAAGGGGTTGTACATGGACCGAATTTCAGACCTATTGGATTGCAATTCACCATTATCGATGTTGCTACAGAAGCAGGTATCAATGTATTTAAAAACACTGCGGACTGTTATGATGTCACTGAAGGCGATCTTATTTCCGTCAGGGGCATGATTACTCAATTCAATGGATTGACGGAGATCATTCCGTCCGAGCCGATTGAAGTCATATCAAGCGGCAACGTTTTAATGGATCCGATCAAAGTGGATGGTGCGCTGGATGAATCAATGGAATCTCTTTTGGTAAGAGTCGACGAAATCTCAACAGATAGCATCGTCAGTACAGGTACCTCAGGATGGAATTTATTTGGAACCGGACCTGGAGGCCAGTATCTCGTTCGCCTGGATGCAGATGTATTTATTGATGTTTCCATTTATGACACAGAAATTTTCGTAACAGGAATTGTGGGACAATTCGATTCAGAAGAGCCATTTAGTGATGGGTATCAGTTGCAGCCACGATCACCAAGTGACATCGATTTTATGTCCGGTGTAACGAATCTTCCTCAATCCGCTATTACATTAAGCCCCAATCCTTCGTCAGAAACAATTCATTTGGATACGGACTTGCAGGTTCAAAAGATCAAAATCTATACAACCACCGGACATATCATTTACAAAGACGAATTCAAAGGGCCATTGATTAATATTTCTCGGTTATCCACGGGTGTTTATGTGATTGTAGCAGAAACTCACGAAGGAAGTTGGACAGGTAAGCTGATTAAAAGCTAAGGGTCTGTCAATTAACTAAAAAGGAAGACATATGCGTATTGGACTGGCACTGTCTGGTGGTGGGGCACGTGGCATGGTGCATGTTGGTGTGATACAGGCACTCTCAGAATCGGGGATTGCCGTACACGAAGTTTCTGGTACGAGTGCAGGTGCCATTGTCGGTTCTTTATTTGCTGCCGGGCATGACGCAAAGGAGATTTTTGGGTTTGCGAAAAAGAACAATCTGATCCGGATACTCAATTTGCGTCTGCCTAATAAAGGATTTGTGACTCATAAATTCTTGCGGAGTCAATTGAAGAAATATCTGCCGGGCAATTCATTTGAAGAACTTGACTTACCCTTTTATGTCACAGTTGCCAATATTAATTCCGGCCTGCCAGAGACGTATTCATCTGGTGCACTCATTGATCTAGTCGTAGCATCGTGTTCGATTCCGATTCTCTTCGAACCAGTTCATCTCAATGGTAACACTTATCTCGATGGAGGCTTGATGAAGAATCTTCCCGCTTCGGTGCTTCGCAACACATGTGATATCGTCATCGGTGTAAACCTGGTACCACAAATTCCCGTTGTAGATTCAGAATTGAAAACCGTATTCGGAATCGGAGGCAGATGTTTTGATATTGCAGCATTGAACAATATCAAACCTGAACTCTCCTCATGTGACATTGTGATAGAGCCTTCGGAAATCAGTCGCTATAGCCGTTTCAGTCTCTCAAACATCGATAAGATGTATCAGATCGGGTACGAAGAGACAATCAAGAATATCTCGGTGATCCAGGATAAGATTCAGCAGAAGTCAAACTGATCAATTCAAATATACCGCCCAGTCTTTCGTGTCACGGATCTGCACCTCGATGTCTTCCTGAATCGTCGTCGCCAGCGAGAGTCCGACATAATCCACAGAAATCGGAAATGACTTGTGTTTTCTGTCTACGAGTACGGCAACCTCAACTTTGCGTGGTACAATGTCCATCAATGGTTTTATTGCATAGAAGATCGTTCGGCCTGTATTCGCGACATCGTCCACAATGATGATAGCACGACCTTTGAGTTGCTCCACAGGGATATCAATCACTACGGGATCATGGAGAGGTTTCGCTGGATTAAGACGAATCTGAATAAGGTGGATTGGGATTTTTGTGATTTTCAGTAAGGCATCACGCAATAGACTTGCAAAAGCCATCCCCTTGTTATTAATCCCTGCCAGGATAAGCTCTTTTTCTTCGAAATTATTTTCAAGAATTTCGAACGCAAGCCGTTCTATTTTTTGTTTGATTTGTGTCTTGGTGAGGATCTGCATTTCCCTTGTATCTTAGGCGCGTAAAGGTAATTGATTCCCTGTGGTCCAACAGATTCTCTTTGTCCTGATTTCGATTATCGCCTTCTCCTGGGCGATCCGACAATACCTTCGAATCCGTAGAAATATTTTCCTTGGAAAAGCAGAAGTGATTGATGGCAATGAATCGATGCGATGGCGAAACGTATTACTTGTTGCATTTGGCCAGCGGAAAATGTTCAAGAACCTGTTGCCTGCTGTGCTTCATTTTTTTATTTATGCCGCGTTTGTGATCACGCAGATCGAACTCATTGAAATATTCATTGACGGATTTTTTGGAGTACATCGGTTCTTTGCGCCATATCTCGGCGTATTCTACACGTTCGTCATCAGTTTTATCGAAGTGTTGAGCATCCTTGCTTTGGTGGCAACTGTGATTTTTCTTGCCAGAAGAAACCTGCTTAAGATCCCGCGATTTCGTACATCAGAAATGACACTTTGGCCAACGCTCGATGCGAATTTTATTCTGCTTGGTGAAATTTCTCTGATCACTGGAATTTTCCTCATGAATGGGGCAGATACTGTGTTGCAGAATATAGATCCACAACATTATACTGATACAGGGAAATTTGCAATTAGTGGTTCGCTTGGCCCTTTGTTGTTTGGATGGTTGTCAAAAGATTGGTTGATGTTTCTGGAACGTACGGGATGGTGGTTGCATATTCTTACAGTATTTGCATTTCTCAATTATCTCCCTTCTTCCAAGCATTTGCATATCGTCCTCGCATTTCCCAACGTATGGTATAGTAGACTGAGTCCACGTGGACAGATGAAAAACATGCCTGTGATCCAGCATGAAGTAGAAGGTATGTTGGGTTTGCAGCAAGCAACCTCTATCAATCAGCAAAGTGAAATCCCAGAGTTTGGCGCAAAAGATATCTTCGGTTTAAGTTGGAAGACAATCCTTGATGCCTATAGTTGTACTGAATGCGGAAGATGCACAGCTCAATGCCCGGCTCATATTACTGGAAAGAAATTGTCTCCACGGAAGATCATGATGGACATTCGTGACCGCACTGAGGAAGTGGCAACAAAACTGGATAGCAATGCCATGCAATTTATCGCTGCAGATAAACGGACAAATTCTGAGGTGCTTTCTGCGGCAAACTTTGACGACGGTCGTTCACTTTTTGACTATATCACTCCGGAAGAAATTCACGCATGCACCACCTGCAATGCCTGTGTAGAAGCATGCCCTGTTCTCATCGATCCGCTCTCACCGATCCTGGAGATGCGCCGATATGAAATTCTGATGCAGGGTGGGGGATCACCGGATTGGTTGCCGATGTTCAACAGCCTTGAGAATAATGGAGCCGTTTGGCAAATGAGTGCTGAAAGGCAAGCATGGAGGGAACCATAACTGATAGCTTATTTGTGATTGCGGATGTCAGATTTCGGATGGAATAAACACTACTCCGAAATCCGGAATCCGGAATCCGAAATCGATCAGCCTTTTCCTTCTGTCTTTATCAACCGATCCATTACCTCTGGCAGTTGCTCTGCACTGATTTTTTTCATCACGATCTTCTTGTCTTTATCAAGAATATAAATCTGTGGTGTGGTGCGGACATCGTAGATCTGTTTGAATCTGCTCCTCAAGTTTGGATCGACGACATTTATCCATTCACCCATGCCTTGTTCATCGATCGATTCCCAACATTTAGGTACATCATCCTGGATACGGGTACAGACTGAAAAAATCTCCACGCCTTTAGGCTTGTAGTTTTTATAAAACTCGATAACAGTCGGCATCGATTTTTTGCAATGACCACAATCAGGATCCCAGAAAAACAACACGGTATACGGAGAATTCACCTGATGCAAACGTATTGGGATCTTATCCTTTGTCTGCATCAACAAGTCCGGTGCTGTTTTACCAATCAACAACGGCTCCAGAGTCTCGGCATTTTTAATGATCTTATTCAATTGTACACTGTCTGTCCATGTAGCAAATCCTTTTGAGTAATATTTCTCCACAAGATGAACATAGACCCCGTCCATCCCTACAATCTTGGATTTTGCATATTGATTCAGATAATAGACCAGGTAAATCTTAAAAGCTTCACTGTTCGTGTCAAACTGACTCAGGATGTGATCTATTGATTGATTGATGGAATCCGGAATCTGTGGAGTGAGTTTATTGATATAATATTCAAGTCTCTGATGAAGTGCGGGTGTGCGTACCAGGCGACTATCTTTCATCGGAAGCAGGTCAAAATAGTGTGCCTTCACAAAATGATACATCTGCAACTGAATCTCCTCCTCTGTACCCTGGAATTCCGGTATTTCATTTTCCAGGTTTGCCTTGATCAATAATGCCGTCAGCGATTGCGGATGTTTATCCAATAGTGCGAACTGATATTCCTTGACTTCTGTGTCGATCGTTTTTAATTCTCCTTTAACCTTGTCGTTGATTTCAGAATCCGGTAAAGAGTCCAAGGTATTGCGCAACGAGTCTGCAACACCTTTTTTGCTTTGTAAAAATTTCACATAGTCATAAAACAGACTGGTTTCATTCGAGCCGCGTATGAGATATGGATGCAGTAGATCATTCATTTTTGCTTTCAACAAAAGATCATCTTCTCCTTCTCCGATCAAGACCTGGAAGAACTGATTGTCTGGAGGGAAGACAACCATGTACACTCCCTGTCGAAGTGTATCCTGACCAGAAAACAGAAACTTGTCTTGTGAACGATGAGCGGTATCCTGTATATACTGTGCATTACCAAGGTAGTATGCGAGATAAATTTCGTCCCCTTCGAAGCCATCTGCGACTACTGTCATGGACCACTTCTGAGAGTAGACCTGGTTGGTGGCAAGAAATAGAAAGGCAATACACGTGTGGATCAGATATTTCATGGCGTCAGTCGTAGTGGCAAATATTCGATAAATGTCTGAGATGCAAAAGCAATGAAGCGCTCCTTTAACGCAAAATTAACCTGCTTTGATATAGTTTGTGCCTTGGTACAAAGATTAGGTTCGCCATGCACGCATAAATACCGGAGTTCGGCAAAGGATTTTCCTCCCATCAAAGGCAGCGATGAGCTCATCTTCAACAATATCTACCGGATCCTTTCCATGCTTGTGCAAGTATTTGGTCACGGCAGACCATGTGCGGAAATATCCAAGTACATCTTCTGCACCATACACATTTTGCATTTCAAATTCAGGGCAAAAGATTTCAGTAAAGGGGAAATGAAAATCCTGATAGTGACGATTTATAAGTTCCCGTTGTGGATCCCAGAAGCCATCCAGGATATCGACATAAAGATGATTGATGATCGCATCAATATGTGGTTCTGTCTTGAGTAGAACATAACCCCAAATTGATAATAGACATTGGTCTGAGCTAACGCGCTGCACTTCTTTCGTGAAAGAATCTATATGAAACCAATGTGCAGCCTGTGCTACAGTAATGAGATTTACAGATTGCGACTCAATGTGCGAATCTTCTGCAGTGGAAACGCGATACACAACATTGGCAGTAGGTATTGCTTGGGCGAGCTGTGATTCACTGATATCCGTTGCAATCACTTCGTCAAACTCTTTAGACAGAGCCATTGCCACCTGACCATTCCCTGTTCCTGCATCCCATGCGCGGTGTTTGACATCCACAAGTGAGTAAATGAATTGATAGAGTGATTCAGGGTAGTGGGGTCTGAAGCGCGCGTACCCTTCGGCAACAGTGGAGAAGCGATCAAGTCTCTCAGTCATCAGTGCAAAGTACATTGAAATACAAAAGTGAATCTTATTGGACTCACTTTACAATGTGTATGACATATTGCATAAGCAGGCAATTTCAACAACCTAAAGAATGAAGGATATTGTCATTCCGAGCTGCTTGCCCTGAGCAACGTCGAAGGGTAGTGAGTCGAGGAATGAGCGAGATCCCGTAATACCTCGCGGGGAAAAACTTGGAGAATAGGCCGTTATTCCTCGACTTGTCGCTGCACTCCTCGCTCGGAATGACAATAATCCAAGACGCGATGCACAATATGTCATGCACACACTTTACGAGGCCATACACCCGTTACAGCCGGGATAACTATCTTTTCCGGCAATGAGTAACAAACTGAACATCACACATCCCACATTGCTGCTCGACGTAGAGAAATGCCGAGGGAATATCGATCGCTTGAGTACTAAAATGGCCAGGGAGGATGTCATCTTCAGGCCACATTTCAAAACTCACCAGTCGCGTGAAATCGGAAGATGGTTTCGCGATTATCAGATCGATAAGATCACGGTGTCATCCTTGCGCATGGCCTTGTACTTCGCCGACGATGGATGGAAGGATATCACTGTTGCATTTCCAGTGAATCTTCTTGAGATAAATATTATCAATGATCTCGCTGGCAGGATAAATCTGAATCTTATCGCCGAGGATGCAGATGTGCTAGTACAACTCGACCATGTCCTGCATCATCGCGTGGGTATTTTTCTCAAGATGGATACAGGCACGCATCGTACAGGGATAGATCCTGCAGACATCGCTACGACTGATGCATGTGTAAAAGCTATGGCAAAGTCAGCCAATCTTGTATGGAAGGGGTTTCTTTCACATGCCGGTCAGACATATCTGGTACGTCATGATGTTGAGGATATGGGAGTCGTGTACAAGAATTCTCTTCAAGGGATTATTGCCTTGAAAGAACACTACCACTCGCAGTATCCTGATATCCGCATTTCTTTTGGAGATACTCCGGGTGCAAGTATCATGGATGATTTTTCTCACATTGATGAAATGCGTCCTGGAAATTTTGTCTTCTATGATATGATGCAGGTCCAGATTGGAAGTTGTAGTATAGACGAAGTTGCTGTGGCAATGATCTGTCCGGTTGTCGCATCTCATCCACAAAGACAAGAGTGTGTGATTTATGGTGGAGGTATCCACTTCTCAAAGGACAGTATCCTACGTGATGATAGCAAAGCCACATATGGAACAGTTGTTCCTTACTCAGATGGAAGATGGGATTCATCGCAGGAGCAAGGATATGTGCGGTCGCTATCCCAGGAACACGGCGTCATTAAGTTATTGCCCGATTTAATAGAAAGCATCAAGCCTGGTCAACTTGTGGCAGTACTGCCGGTACATTCATGCATGACCGCACAATGTATTGGTTCATACCTGGATCATGATGGAAGAAGAATTGATCATTTTGCCTCCACAAAATATTTTCTACAATAAACAAGAAGACCTGCAATACCGGGTACTGCAGGTCTCAATAAGATTAACATAAACGTTTACACAAGTTGATATCCAAAGCCTCGGCCTTCGTGATCGACTTTTTTCAGTACGCCACGTTTATTTGCAAGCTTGTGAAGGCTTTGATTGATACGTGCATAGAGATCCTTCTGTGACAATCCCTTTGATGCTGGCGTTTTCTTGGCAGCAGACAAAAAATCGGAGAATACACCGACCTTTTTGCCACCTTGTACTACTTTGAGTACAATGTCATCCCATACATTTAATCTGTAGCCGCCAGTAGCTTTTTTAGCAGGACGACCACGTTTACCAGCGACTTTTTTTGGTGGACGACCGCGCTTGCCAGTTGTTTTTTTGGCAGGACGACCACGTTTACCAGCAACATTTTTAGCTGGCCGGCCAGGTTTTCTTTTTGGTTTTGCAGCACGTTCTTCTTTTTCAAGTCCTTTTAATTGATCAGAGACTTGCTTAGAACGGTACGTGAGCAAACGTAATTCAGTATGATAGGCATCTATCAATTGCTGAAGTTCTTCTTTTGACAGTTTCATTAGAACAAATTTTGGTTTTAAATCTTAGTACGCAATTTCAATATTGACAAAGCTACATTTTTATCGTGTAATCGTTTATTTATACACTTGAATGAAATGGATGCGAGAGGCACGAGGGTGAGAATATTCAGCTAAATCTAAGCAACTATTATGCCAATTGTCATCGTGCAATCAGTCAAGAAAAATACGATGTGATTTTATAAATTCAACATCAGATAACTCATGCACCGCATCGGAATTTGTAACTGCTACTGTCCCTTTTTGATCAAAAGCAGGGAAATCACAACATATTCCATTTCGATTATTTCAATTCAAACTTCTGACTCGTAGTTGTACTTCCGGAAGTGAGGACAATCTTATACTCTCCTTTGCCCAGATAATATGTGCCGTTGTCAGCAGCTTTTATTTTCACTTTCTCATCAACATCCGCGTAAGCCCGTGTGTATGGTTGCACATGTGTTTTACTAACAGACAAATCGTATGACACAAAATTTAATCCGCGTTCTGCATTGATGTCCTCTTGATAAATCCGATGATCGCCAAGAAATACTTCCATCCGAACTGAGCCAGCCATCTTTGCATAAAAGGGAATGGATACATCCGGAATTCTGTATTCACTCCAATCCGTGCTACGTTTACCCCAACGCTCACTATAACGCATACCTGAATCCGGAATCGAAAATGCATAAATAGTGCTTCCAAGTATTTCGGCATTTAATAATTGAATCTGCGAAATATCTGCTTTGTAAAATGATCGTCCGTGTGTGCCAACCAATAAGTGTTTTTCCTGTGGCTGGATATCCAGATCATGTACGGCAACAGCAGGAAGACTACTCCCTGCTGACATAAAGCTCTGCCCGCGATCCAATGAAATGTATAACCCATGATCAGTACCTACATACAACACATCTTCATTCACGGGATCTTCAATGATGACATTTACAGGCTCGAAAGGGAGATCTGTGCCAATACGAGACCAGGTTACTCCATAGTCTTCTGATATGTACACATAAGCCGTAAAATCATCCCAACGATACCCATTAAGAGAAATATAAATACGCGACTTCTCATGCGCAGAAGCACGCACCCTGCTCACCCAAAGATCTTGTGGTAATGCATCAGAGATTCGTTGCCAGTCTCTTCCGAATGTTTTCGAGACATATATAAGGCCATCATCACTCCCGGTATACAATAATCCAAACTCAAGTGGTGACTCGTGAATAGTCGTCAATGTGCCATAGGGTACATCACCGGGCTTTCCGCCTTTGGTAAGATCTGGCGAAATGACTTCAAAATCATCACCTTGGTTTAAGGATCGATGTAACACATTCGAGCCCATGTAGAGAATGTCCTGGTGGTGACGAGAAAGAAGAATCGGCGCCTGCCAGTTCCACCGATATGGACGATCCGACAATTCATGACGTGGAGTGATAAAATTATTCCGGCGCGTTTTTTTATCAATCCGTGCGTAGTTGCCAAATTGCAATCCCGTATAGACGGTATTGTTGTCCCGGAAATCAACCTGGACCTGCATACCATCACCGCCATATAGGAAGTCATAGGGATAGTCGCCACTACTCTGCCATCCCGGACCAGCCTCGTAGACATGTGAACCGCCCCAGACGCCATTGTCTTGCAAGCCACCGTATACGTGATAAGGTTTTGCACGGTCTGTGTGTACCGAGTAAAATTGACCGACCGCCGGACTATTGCATTTGAAATAGTGCGCACCATCGTCATAACTCACATTGATACCACCATCATTGCCAAGGATCAGATGTTCGTCTCGCGTAGAGCTCAACCAAAGTGCATGATGATCTCCATGTACGTTGTCCGCATCAATAGATTTCCATGTCGCTCCACCATCTGCCGATAATAGAATCGGTACGCCAAGAATGTATAGCTTCCTGGAGTCAAATGGTGAGACTCTGATCTGGCCGAAATAGTATCCGTATGTATTATATAACTGGTCGATGAAACCCGTATGAGTCTTTTTCCATGTTCGTCCTCCATCTTCGGATGCATAGACTTCTGCACCAACTACATCTGTATCAAAAAGTAAGGCATTTGCATCATCGAGATATTCGACAAGCGTCATTGGAGTGATCTTCTCATTTTTCATGAGTTGAAAGATCGTGTCGACAGTATACTTATCAGGAAAGCCATTGTCTTCTAGAAACGCCTGTACTTTATCTTCTTCAAGATCAAGGAATGAAGTCACAGACATTGTTCTCAACAATACCTTGGTCAGCACATCTTCCTCCTCTTGTTTTGGAGGCCGACGAAAATAATTATCCAGGATTGCATACAAGACAAACCCTTCTGGTGTATTTGCCACATCGAGGCCGATTCTACCTACACCCTCACCTTGTGGAAAGCCGGTGGAACCATCCGTCAATAATTGCCATATCTCACCACCATCATCCGACCGATAGATCCCTGAACCGGCTCCACTCTCTGTGAAGTTCCATGCACGACGGGTTCGCTCCCATGTTGCGGCGAAAAGTGTATTCGGATTGTCAGGAGATCTGACGATTTCGATTGCACCAGCATTGTCATTGACAAAAAGAGTCTTGCGCCAGGTAATTCCACCATCGGTAGTTTTATAGATACCGCGTTCTGCATTTGGACTATAAAGACTTCCCAGCACTGCAACACACAAAGTGTTCGAATCATCCGGATGTAATAGTATCCGGCCGATATGATGACTTTCCGGCAGGCCTCTGTTTTCCCAGGTTTTGCCACCATCAGCGCTACGAAATATTCCAAGGCCGCTATAAGACGAACGGCTGGAGTTATTTTCTCCGGTACCGATCCAAATAATGTCATGATTCCAGTCAACAGCAATATCGCCGATCGTCATCACCATTTCAGAATCAAAGAGCGGATTGAAACTTGTTCCATTGTTATCTGTATACCATAACCCACCTGAAGCATATGCGACGTAGAAATGTGATGGATCAGAAGGGTCAGCATCAATATCCGTCACACGACCTGAGAACACAGTAGGGCCAATATTCTCAAACTTGAGATTTTTGATAATTGATTGCTCTTGCAAAGATTTTCGCTTTTCAAAACCAGAAATCCGCTGTGTCGAGGAACTGGGATTGGGTTGGGCAAATGCAAGTGCAGGAAATACACAATAAATCAATAAGCCTGGCAATTTCATGATGAAATGAATTTGCTGCAAACATACTATTTAGCTCGAATGATACTTACGGTTTCGCGACGGAAGAACCTGACAGAGAATATTGGGAATCATACTCCTTTATTTATCAAAAACGAAAAAGCCAGGTGCTGTGCGACCTGGCTTTTTCTTATAGGATCCGCTTTGTGGCGGTATTAATGTTTTTCGTCGAGCTTATCGAGTTGTTCGATATGATCGATATCAAGCAGCTTTCCAAGTTTGCCAACTTTCTTCAGATCTACATTTCCAGTGAAACTCATGAGTACAAATTCTTCTGTACCACCTACGAGTAGCAGGAGCTCACTCACGATATCACCACTTTCCTTCACCCGGATGTGGACATTTTCATCACCATCACGAGCCACCACGAGCTCTTCGTATTCCTTAATGTTGATCTTGTCTTTGGCTTCTTTGTAGTAGTTCATTGCCTGAGGTCCATCGTAGGATAGGATGCGAAGACCTTTGAGATCCTTGATGATATCCATGATCTCGGGATCTACATGATCACCTTCGAGTTCGATTTTGGATACCATGCTGAACATTTTCGGGCTGATATACACCACGTCAAAATTTTCATCACTGATGTACTTGTCAAAATAGAGTTGGATAGCGTCCTGCGCATTGCCCAGGGTTGTGAATGCTGTCACTGCAGCGATCATCAAGAATTTTATTCCATGTTTCATTTTCTTTGGATTTTAGTATTTAATTGTTGTAAAAAAGGCTCAAGACAAAAAAATCAGATTTTAAATTCACCATATCATAAACTGTGCGCCGTTGCATGCTACGACTCTTCAGAAACGATACTATTACTCATCATTTAGCCTCTGGCTGGATTCAACCATCACCTATCAACCATCAACCATCAACATTAACATTAACCAATAACCAATAACCATTACTTTAGTATATCAACATAAGGCTGTGTTTTTGAAAGCTTCTCTCCGGCCATTTCACGTGAGCTGTTAAACTTTTCGGAGACCATCAGCAACGCTTGCTTTGCTTCTTCATAAGCTTCCATAGGGTCTTCGTAGCTGTCAGCTGTTGCCTGTATATCTGAGATCATTGAACGCTGTATTAAGAATCCAGCGACAATCAATACCAGCACTGCTGCTGCAATACTCATCGCACGTTTCAGAACAATGTGTTTTGCCTGCCTCACTGACGATACAGAGGTGGTCATCACCTTGGCGGATTCTGCGTTCAGAAATCGGAAGTAGGCTGCCTGAACGCTATTGTCATCTTTCTCAAATGCAGCATGTAGCTGTGCTTCTTCTTCCGGAGTTGTCTCAGTTGCCCAGTATTTCTCAAGCAGTTCCTGAGTGGATTTTGGAAAGGCCATAACTTTCAATACTTATGAGTTTATCTTTTACTTTTTGTCTTGCTCTGAACAAATTTATCTTCACTTCATCAACCGTGATATTCAGAATCTCACTGATTTCTTTGTATTGCATCCCTTCGATTTCGCGCAGATGAAATACCAGCTTTTGTTTCGGCGGGAGTGTTTCCATCGTTTCATGCAGCACTTTCATCAGGTCACTCATTTCAGCGGCACTATCAGGGACCGGATCATAAGAGCGGACACTGTAGGCTACGGAGTCGATGTCCGTTGTCAACTTTTTCGCCCTGATCTTGTCAATACACAGATTCTTCGTGACACGCATCATCCAGGCGCCAGGATTTTCAATACTCTCCACCGAAGTCCGGTTTTGCCAGCATTTCACGTGGACTTCCTGCACTACATCCTCAGCCAGCAGTTCATCCTTCATGATCCGAAGTGCAAAACGGTAGAGTTTGTTTTTGAACTCACCGAAGAGAACTTCATACTTTTCCGTTTGCATAGTCGTTTGCTTTGACGTGACTGGGTGTACTTTTGTTACAATGAAATTGAGTCGCAAATTACCACACCCCGCACTTCGGGTCATCTGACAACCCTGATAGACGTGTTAAAGAAAATAGATAAGCTGGTCATCACGAGCATCCTGCCGCCATTTGTACTGGCGTTTTTTATCGCTGTGTTCGTCCTGATTATGCAGTTCCTGTGGAGCTTCATTGATGAATTGGTTGGTAAAGGGATAGGAGCGTTAGATCTGGCTGAGATGTTGTTTTACAGGTCTTTATCGTTGTTTCCTTTGGCATTCCCGATCGGGATCCTCCTCTCCTCAGTCATGGTATTCGGCGGTTTGTCGGAGAGATACGAATTGTCCAGCCTGAAGTCAGCTGGTGTTTCGCTCCTTAGAGTCATGGGACCGGCTATCGCATTCGGTACCGGCATTGCACTATTCTCGATGTTTTGCTCAAATACACTGATCCCGCTTTCAAATCTCAAATTTCAGTCCCGCCTTTATGATATGCGCAATCAAAAGCCGGCATTGAGCCTCACAGAAGGGATTTTCAATGATGACTTCAAAGGCTATTCAATTCATATCGGCAAAAAGTATGGTGACAATAAGCGCATTGAAAATGTGGTGATTTATGACCAGACCACGACAACCCGGCGGCAGTTCAGTATGGTAACTGCAGATCGTGGTGAAATGTTTTTATCTGAGGATGAAAGAGATTTCGTGATGAAACTCTATGATGGCTATCACTATCAGGAGGTAGATCCCGAAAAACAACGATCCGGCTTTCCTTTTACGCGTACAAAATTCACCGAGTGGACAAAAAAATTTAACCTGTCAGAATTCGACCTCAGCTATACCGATGAAGAGCTGTTCAAAACTCATCATAGCATGAAAAGCGTCGGTAAGTTGATTTATGAAATCGATACCATCAGTGCCCAGTACGACCTCATGCTTGAGCGAAATCTCTATGACTTTCAACATGTAGCCAGACATAAACCTGAAGATCTGTTTAAAGAGCAAAAAACGTATCCGGTAGAAAAACAATCCGCTATCGAAGTCCAGGATACTGTTATCGAAGTTCAGGATATCGCGGCAATCACGAATCCAATGGACCTCGCCATGGCTACAGCTAAGCGTTCTAAGAATGATCGGACTCCTCTGAAGACAATAAAACCACCCAAACCAACACGATCCGATCTCGAAATGATCCTTGACACGCTGGATAAGTCGGTGCCCTGGGATTCCGTATTTGCAAAAATTCCGCCTGTCGATCGTGAACAATATCTCAAACAAGGCCTTGCTCTTTCCAAATCCCTCCATCAAAATACCCAAAGACTACAGGCAAGTCTGAAAGCTGTCCGAATCAACAGAGGTAAACATATTTATGAGCTGCACTCCAAGTTCAGCTTTGCAGTGATCTGTATCATCTTCTTGTTTATCGGAGCTCCAATGGGGGCGATTGTACGTAAAGGAGGATTCGGATATCCGTTGCTTGTATCGGTGATCTTCTTTACGATATTCATTCTACTCACGCTGATGTTCAAGAAACTCTCCGAAACGGAAAGTGTAGACCCTGTTTTGGCTGCATGGATGCCTTGCTTCGTTATGCTTCCGATCAGTGCATTACTTACCTACAAAGCATTGAACGATGTAAGAATGATCAATCCTGATAGATGGATCAATGCATTTGTGCGTATTGGAGCATGGATTCAGCATAAGAAGATCATCCGATGAATGTAGAAACTACTACTCTTCTTCACCAGAGAAAATTGTCTCCAACTCGTTTTCGGTAAGGCGGAGTTTTTCCTGACAAAATTGGATGAGTTCTTTTGCCCGACGTAAGTGTAGTGTCAATTCTTCCAAGCCCACTTCCTGGCCCTGAAGTACTTGCAGGATACTTGTCAATTCTGCATATGCGCGTTCGTAGCTGAGTTCTTTAGGTGGTTTACTCATGTGATGTGACTGTACTTTGTATTTGGCCTTGATAGAGATGAGTGACGATGTCGTCGCCATTGGCAATTTCCGCAGAAGATCGGACATGCACTCCATTTTTTGTTGTGATGCTATATCCTCTTTGCAAGACAGACATCGGGTCGAGTGAATCCACAAGAGTGAGATTGTGCGCAATCCTGTCAAGATGCTTTTGGATAAAAAGCCTTCCCGTGCTTCTGAATACAGGGATCATCTGATCCAGCAATATTCTGTGACGCATCAGCAATTCACGCGGTGCCCGACGCATCAATTCTGCGATATGTTTGAGTTCTACGCGATGTCCCCGTGTAATCTGTTGTCCAAACTGACAAATTTCATTGTACAATCCATTCACGGTTTGTTCAAAGTGGGTATTGCGTTCGGTGAAATAATCTGCAACTGCAGTAGGTGTCTTGAGTGATGTATGTGCAACAATATCAGTAACAGTATGGTCGATCTCATGACCGATACCAGTAAGTATTGGAAGGGGAAAACCCGCAATCGCTTTCCCGATTGCCAGGCTATCGAATGCTGCCAGATCCAACCTGGACCCACCACCACGAATGATCACAACACAATCATAGTGTTTCTGTGCATGTCCAATTTGCTCAAGCGCTTTGACCAATTCTGTCTCCACCATGCCACCCTGCATTGCAATAGGGTAGAGGTCTATCCAATACCTGTACTGAGATGTATTGTGTAATAAATGTTTTTTGAAATCCTGATATCCCGCCGCTTGTTCTGCACTGAGTACTGCAATACGTTGAACAACTAATGGCAATGGAAGCTTTCCATTCTGGTCAATAAGACCGAGTGCACTCAGGGTCTCGATAATCTCACGTCGACGCAATTCAATATTCCCAAGTGTAAATGCAGGATCGATATCCTCTACGATGAGCTTTATACCATACCGTTCATGGAATTCAACACGTACTTTGAGTCTCGCCTCCATGCCATCCTGAAGGAGTTGATCAAACACATCTTTAAGTTTACGTTGAATGACCCAGGCTGTCTTCGCCCAGATCACTGCACTCATCTGCGCCAGAATTTCATCCTGATCAGGAACCTTCTCCACAAGATCGAGATAGTAGTGGCCTCTGGATTGTTTAACCTGTGAAATCTCGCATCGTACCCACAGCGCATCCTGAAAGTTGAGCGCCAGTACCCGACGTATATGTTCGTTGAGTTCGAAAAGGGAAAAGGCTTCCATGTTGTGGAAACTAACCGACTACTTCACGGACAATATCGGCAGCTTCCTGCAGAAGGATTGCAGATCTTACTTTTAGTCCACTTTCATCGATGATTTGCTTTCCGAGATCAGCATTCGTGCCTTGTAGTCTTACAATAATCGGCACATGGATCTCGCCAAGGTTGCGATAAGCATCTACCACCCCTTGTGCTACACGATCACATCTTACGATGCCGCCGAAGATATTGATGAGGATCGCCTTCACATGAGGGTCTTTGAGAATAATACGGAAGCCATTTTCTACGCGCTCTGCATCGGCGGTACCACCCACATCAAGAAAATTTGCAGGACTACCACCGGAGAGTTTGATGATGTCCATTGTGGCCATTGCCAGTCCTGCGCCATTGACCATACACCCGACATTCCCATCGAGCTTGATAAAATTCAGATCGTATTTCTTTGCTTCAACCTCTGTAGGATCCTCTTCATCTTCATCCCGCCATGCCGCAAGTTCCGGATGCCGGAACAGGGCATTGTCATCAAGGCTCACTTTGCAATCCACGGCTACGATTTGACCATGTCCATTGAGAAGGCAGGGATTGATCTCAAACAGTGTTGCATCGGAAGTCACAAACGCTTTGTACAATGACACCATAAACCGAGTCATATTCTTGAATGCCTCCCCCTGCAAGCCAAGGTTGTATGCAATTTTACGTGTCTCATATCCTTGAATTCCAATCGTTGGATCGATATGTTCTTTGAAGACAAGATGTGGGGTGTCTTCTGCGACATTCTCGATGTCCATTCCGCCTGCTGTCGAATAGATGATGACATTCTGACCATTCTCGCGATCTGTCAGAATCGAGACATAGAATTCTTTGCAGGATTCAAATGTCGGGATATACGAATCTTCGGCAATCAAAACTTTGCGTACAAGTTTGCCGGCGCCATCCATGCCACCAGGAGTTTGAGGGGTCTTCAGCATCATGCCGAGAATTGCCTCAGCATATTCGCGCACCTGCTCACGTGATTTTGCAAGCTTGATACCACCACCTTTTCCGCGACCACCTGCATGTATTTGCGCTTTTACGAGAGCAGATTTCGATCCGGTTTCTTTCAGCACGCGATCATATGCTTCCAATGCTTCATCCGGTGTATGTGCAACAAAGCCACGTTGGACCGCTACACCAAATTGAGTGAGGAGTTCTTTTCCCTGGTATTCGTGAAGATTCATAGTGTGGTCTTATTGGATGCTTATCTTCTTACTGATAACTCCACCTTCTGAAGATTGAATTTCTACAAAATAGAGTCCGGGCATTGCTCTCTCAAGATGGATTGGAATCATGGTTTCTTTTCCCGCTTCGATACGCTGTGTGGCATCATACCATGCAACCTCGCCTGTCATATCATACAATGTGATCACTGCATCAAATGCGCTCGATGATTCCAATATTACAGTGATTTCACCCGAAGCACTTGCAGGATTAGGAAACACATCGAGTCTGTCAACAGCAGATATCGTTTCAACACCTGAAGAGAGTCCTGTATGAAAGTTCTGTGTCGTAGCCCATCCAGCACCTGTCTGAGTTTCATTAAATGGCCAAACACGCCAGAAGTAATTCACATCAGGAGTCAACTCATCCAAAGTGAAAAATGATTCCTGAACAATAAAGCGCTGTGGAAAAAGGGAAAAGCCTGCGTTTCTGGACACGATCAGGAGATAATCTGTCGCACCAGGGACGTCTTCCCAGTCGAGATCAATGTTATCAAAAGAAGCAGTTTCTTCTCCATTGATCGGATAGTTGTACGTGACGTTGTTTTCTACGGGCTCCATTGTTGGTAGATAGGCAGAACGCAGATATGCGCGCTGTGGACTTAGAAAATCGGCTTCAATAATACTTTGCTGCATAGGGGTGAACATGTAGTTAGTGCAATTCAAAAAATACCCCATGAAATTATTCTCAGTGACATCTACGATATCCCCATTAGGATCCATGATTTGTGGAGTATATTCCGCACACTGGTCGCCGCCTACTGACCATCCAAAACCAAAGTTGTAGTCAGGATTGGTATCGCAAATCAGGTCACCAGCAGTGGAGCAGTTTGATCCATTTTGTAATTCGACACGCAGACTCCCATTGCAAGGAGACCAGACACTGCTCACCGGGTTCCCGTGTACATCTTCATCATATGACGTGCAATCCCATCCATTGAATGTATGAGGCATTGCAAAAAAGTGTCCGGCTTCATGAGGCAGGACAAAGTTCGTGGGACCGCCATTCAGTCTGTCTTTGCGCATCACCACCCAATCATTCGGAGAAGAATAGTAGCCAAGGGTCTGCCCGACACCACCCGGAGTTTCACAATCCTGGGTGACATAGACATTCAAGGCGTTCGGATCTTTGACAAGTTTCATCTGGAAAACTGAAGACGAATGCGATGGATCCGTAAAGACCAGTGTATTGTCCTTGTAGCGAAACTCATCGAGATAGAAGATCATGTCCTGTGGAGCGTAGTGGGCATTGAGTGCTAACAGTTGATCCAATACTTGCTCCTCACGTGCACCTCCAACGCTATCAGAATCAGAGACGAGAATGAATGTGATAGGGACATACTTCACCACAGAACTTCTTGATTGCGCCGGAAATTCAGCCAATGTTTTTTGATGCTGTCTGACCCGATCCAGCAGAGGCCCGGAATCCGTGACACCGCAAAAGCCCTGTAACTGCGCACCCAGTGGAACTGTAAAACCAAAAAGAAGAGTCAGAATGAAAAGAGTGATAAGAGAAAGTCTGATTTTCATGTATTGCATATTAGAATCTTGTTTGAAGGGCACAAATTTAGAAAAAGCTTATCCATGACCCCACAATTCCTTTGTCCGCAGCACGTCCTTAGGTGGAGTAATCCAGATATCACCTCAGATTTCAGCTCACAGAGAAAAGAAACGTATAAATCACCAGGTAGGTTTACGCAAGGCATTTTACATTTGCAGCGCTTTATCAAAATCTAGAATCAATTTAATCGCACCAAACCAAATGAGCAAAGTCACGGTCATCGGAGCAGGAAATGTGGGGGCTACAGTCGCCAATGTACTTGCACATCAGGATATTGTAAAGGAAATCGTTCTTCTGGACATCATGGGGGATTTGGCCCGGGGAAAAGCCCTTGATACATGGCAACAGGCACCCATAAACAACTACAGCACTTACCTGATCGGTTCAGATGATTACAAGCAGACGGCTGGCTCGGATATTGTGATTATCACCGCTGGAGTACCACGCAAGCCTGGTATGAGCAGGGACGACCTGATCTCCACGAATGCGAAAATCGTAGCAAGCGTGACCCGCTCGATCCTTGCACATTCTCCGAATCCAATCATCATCGTTGTTTCCAATCCTTTGGACGTGATGACCTATGCTGCCTATAAAATATCAGGACTTTCGTCCTCACGTGTATTCGGTATGGCCGGAATTCTGGATACGGCCCGCTACAGAGCATTTCTTTCTACTGCCTTGAAAGTTTCACCAAAGGATATTCAGGCTGTGTTGATGGGTGGACATGGAGATACCATGGTTCCACTACCCAGATATACTACCGTGGCTGGGATTCCTGTGACAGAGATGATCGATGCGAAGACCCTCAATGACATCGTCGATCGTACAAAGAGTGGTGGCGGAGAACTGGTGAAACTCATGGGAACTTCTGCCTGGTATGCGCCTGGAGCAGCTGCTGCCCAAATGGTATCTGCCATTGTGAAAGATGAGAACAGAATCTTCCCTTGTTGTGTGAATCTCGATGGTCAATACGGACTGAAAGACGTATTCCTTGGTGTGCCGGTGAAACTTGGCAAAAATGGTATTGAAGAAGTCATCGAGCTAAAATTGAATGCAGACGAGATGGCCCTCCTGAATACTTCTGCGGGCCATGTGCGTGAAGTGATGGAGGTTTTTGATAAGATGACTGTTTAAGGACTGCCGTTCGCTTTTCGCCGTTCGCTGAAGACTGCTCTGTGCTTCTGGCAAACTGAGGACTGTCGGACTGAAGACTGCTCTTTTCCCTTCAAATGGTCATTCATTCTTCTTCCCCGCTTCCCTACCAAAGAGATCGCGTTTAGTGCTTTCTTTCTCACGGCCACCTGGTGGTTGTTCTGAGATGACATCGAAGACGGTATCGATGAAATGCCACATGCCTTTCTTATAGGCAAAGCCATGATAACTGCCATCGGGAACCAATGCCGGACCTTCGGGGGTATTGATTGGGATCACATGATCATAAATCAGGAGTTCTTTTTCACGGTCAAAACGCATTGTAGCGGAAGCGGCATCTGCATATTCCATCAGAATTCTGCTTTTGACTTCAGTTGTATCGTTCGTAAAAAACAGTGGCATCCCAAAAGCGAGGTTTGAGTCTTGTATGGTCAGGATATCCGCCACTCGTTGATTGATTTGCTTGGTATGTGCATTGAATCCTAAAATGATATAGATGATCTTCTTGTCAGTTGTCACAAAAGGCTGAATACCATAATAGACTGACCCATACCATGTATCCTTGTCGTAAGCAGCATATTCAGAGTTCAACGATCGGGTATCTCTGAGTTCTATGTGAGACAAGTCTTCTTCTGACAGAAACTGGATGAAACCATAATATCTGAACGCATCATTCTCCTCGACTTGCCAGGTGATGACACGGAATGTGCTATCCGCTGGTGTGACCACCGAAAGCCATGGCAGGTCCTGGAATGAATTCGAGATTGATTCAGGCGTGCTGATGTAGGTTTTGAATCGGCTATAGAATTCGCCCGCAGCTCGTATTCTATTCTCTGGCCTGGATGAATTGACCAGCGCATCAGCATAAAATGACAGCTCAGCCCGACTTGAATCCTGTGCGCTGATGGACAATGTCACGAGCAAGGCAAGGGTCAGACCGGATAAGTTTTTCATCATGTGATCAGATAAACGCCCGGCTCGCCTCCTTAATTGTCGCCCAATCCTTTGCTAAGATGGAAGCCAGAAACTTATTGATCCTCCTGTTCATCCACAGGCTTTGCGTTTTTATCTGGACGCTGTTCATGACGGATCCATTGCACCTGTTGCGTATTGTTTCCATATGTCGCGGTGCCCAACATAATGAGATTGTCTTCCATGTGCTTGAGACGCCATTCAGAAGGCTTGGCATCTCCCATCGGTTTCATCTCCAGTACTTTAGTATTGTCATCATAAGACCATGTGCCTTCAAGAGTTTTATCGCCCCAGACCCCGTAGTCATATTTGCCGTTTTCATGAAAGTCAACCCAATGACCCTTTCTTTCATTTTCATCTACATTGCCTCTTTCTACAGTGACCCGATGGTGAAAAAGCTGATCAGTAAGAAACGTCCATGACATGTTAGCAGCGAGATTTGGGTTCTTCTCATTGGTTGTAGTCTCATCAGCGGCCGGCACTTCAATTGTCGTTTCCTTAGTGGGCGTAGCTTCCGGCTTACAAGCGAAGACGGAGCATAGTATGAGTCCTGTGAGTAACGTGTGTATGAATTTCATTTGTCAGTAAGAATTTAAGTTCGCGAAATTCGACATTATTTTGAGTATGCAAGCAATGTCACACTGGATAACATGGGAAGAAGCATTAACACGTTGTTCCGGATTTCTCACGTCTATTGATGTGACTCTAGACAATAAGGATGTTCTGCTCGCAGTGAGCGGGGGAATGGACTCTATGTTCATGCTTGCATTACTCGCAACGACAAGAGCACGTCTGAGTGTCGCTCACGTGAACTATGGTCTGCGTGGCGCTGAATCTGATGCTGATGCAGCATTAGTTAAGTCAACCTGCACAAGGATGGGAATTCCATTTCACGAAAAAGAAGTGGACGTCAAATCATTGGCTGAGGAGAGTGATGAAAGTCTGCAACAGGCAGGAAGGCGTATTCGCTATACATGGTTTGAGGAATTGTGTGACGCTCATCACTATGACTACATCTGTACTGCTCATCATCAGGACGACGCCACTGAGACGTTTTTTATTAATCTGCTAAGAGGAACAGGATTGAAAGGGCTTACTGGAATCCCTGCGATGCGTGACAAGATTCTGCGTCCAATTCTCTGCTTTACACGTGCTGAAATCAGTGAACTCGTGCGAACCCAGGAAATCGTCTATAGACATGATGCTTCGAATTTTGGCAGAGACTATTTGCGTAATCGCATCCGACATGATATCATTCCATTGCTTCAGAAAGAGAGGTCGCAGTTCATCTCGAGAATGCAGGCAACACAACATAGACTGGCTGATGAATACGCATTGCTTCAGGAATTTCTGCATAAGCTGACATCGGAAATTTGTGATAAAAGCCCTGGAGCAATCAGTATAGACCGTGAAAGATTAGTTTCAGGTACATCACCAGCCGTAGTCTTATTGTTTCTCATTCAGGAGTATGGATTTAGTATGGCACAGTGTGAGGCCATCATATCATCAACACAGATTTCTGGTTCAAGATATCTTTCGCCTTCGCATGAATTAATCCTGGATCGTAATAGAATCATAGTGGTTGAGCAAGCTAACAAGACTGACGAGGTGGAAATACACCTCGAAGGTGATGGGCGCTACATGATTCCGAATGGCGAGTTGATCATCCATCACGCCAGCTTTGTACCTGCCTATTCTGATGATCCCAATACAGAACTTATCGATGCTTCAAAAATAACTGGTGCACTCATGCTCCGGCACTGGCAAAGCGGGGATTTTTTTTATCCATTTGGCGGTTCCGGTCGACAGAAGCTACAGGACTATTTCACAAATGAAAAACTGTCAATGATCGATAAAGCGAATGTCTGGCTGCTCACTGCGGAAAATGAAATCGTATGGGTTGTTGGAATGCGATTGGATCATCGATATAGAGTCACACCGCAGACAAATGAATTCGTAACGTTGGGATGGAAGCCTGCGGATGCTTAGCGAATTCCCTGTTCATTGAGCCATGACTGATACTGACGTGCATTGACCAGATGCGCAGATAGCGTCTTTGCAAAAAGATGCCGGCCCTCATAACCGGGCTTCGCACAAAAAAAGATGTAATCATGTTCTACTGGCTTCAGGACCGCGTCAATGCTGTGAATTGTTGGCATCGCGATAGGTCCGGGAGGAAGTCCGGCATGCAGGTATGTGTTATACGGGGATTCGATTTCGAGGTGCCTGTGCAGTATGCGTCTGATCCCTGGGTCATTCACGGCGAACCGGATAGTTGGATCTGCCTGCAAAGGCATATTCTGTTTCAGTCGATTGAGATACACTCCGGCAATGGAAGGTCTTTCATCCTGTGCCTGAGTCTCGCTTTCTACGATTGATGCAAGAGTATATACTTCTATCGGAGTCATGGATAAATTCTGCGCTTCTGCAAGTCTTTCTGTATTCCAAAATTTTGTGTGTTCACTTTCCATCCGTGCGAGAAGTTTTTCCGGACTCACATTCCACCATACTTCATAAGTGTTGGGGATAAACAAACTCAAAATCGTTTCCTGCGTGTAGTTGGATTTGGGTAGATATTCGCCACGCATGTATTGAAGGAATATAAAAGAATCCATCTCCAATTGCCTGCCGACGACACCTGCAAGATCTTCAAGCCTGTGTGCAGAGTTTATTACAAGATCAATTGCATCCTGTTGACCGAGTCGAAGCTTTTGAATAAGATCGTAGTTGCTCGTTCCCGGTTGGACAAAATACCGCCCTGACTTCACGCTTTGATCACCAAACTTCATTTTTTTCGCGACCCATTCAAACGCCCGTGGATTGATCAGGATGTTTTGCTCAGTGAGTGCTTGTAAGACTTCATTGTACCCGGAGTCATCATGCAACAGGATAAGGTTGGTGATTCCTTCCTGCGTATTTGGATGATATATCCAATTGTAGTATTTCCAACTAAACGCTGTTACAATCACAATGAGAATACACGCAGCAATAACTACAATGCGCTTCATCTTACCAGGGTTCAGTATTGCTCATCCGTGCTTGGAAAATTCCCGGAGCGTACATCTGTGCTATAGCGTTGCACGGCATCCTGAATCGAATCGAACAGTTCAAGATATCTTCTGAGAAATCTGGGATGAAAATCCTTTGTGATTCCGAGTAAATCGTGCGTCACCAAAACTTGTCCATCACATTCACCGCCAGCTCCAATGCCGATAGTTGGGATATCGATACTCCGGCTGACTTCTCCTGCGAGGGCGGCCGGGATTTTTTCGAGTACCATTGCAAAGCACCCAAGAGAATCAAGAAGCAGAGCATCTGATTTTAGTTTGGCAGCTTCATGCTCTTCTTTCGCCCTTACAGTATAGGTGCCGAATTTATAGATCGACTGAGGAGTCAAACCCAAATGTCCCATCACAGGAACACCAGCAGAAAGGATAAGACGGATAGACTCCTGGATCTCGCTTCCGCCTTCCAGTTTTACTGCATGTGCGCCAGACTCTTTCATGATTCGTATTGCCGACTCAAGCGCCTTTACTGGATTGCTCTGATAAGAACCGAAGGGTAGATCGACTACAACAAGTGCTCTTTTTACTGCCCTTACTACTGAGCTCGCATGGTATATCATCTGATCGAGTGTGATAGGTAAGGTTGTTTCATGTCCCGCCATCACATTCGAAGCAGAATCACCTACAAGGATCACATCAATACCGGCTTCATCAAGGATTCGCGCCATAGAAAAATCATAGCCCGTGAGCATCACAATTTTCTCATGCGCAGATTTCATCTCCTGCAGAGTATGTGTTGTCACACGTCTTGCTTCTTTATGGACTGTCATAGTGAGTCTTTGTTTCTTTATAAAGGGGCGTAAAGATAGCAAATGGCTGTGCTGATTGAAGAAGGCTATTGGCGGTTCGCCTTTTGCCGTTCGCCCCAAAAACGGTCAACTCATTTCCGCGATTTCCTGCTTCTTGGGTTTTACGGTTTCACCAGCTTCCCCGGTTTTACCTGTTTCCTCTATTTCCTCTGCTTCTCTGCTTTCCTGGTTTTCCCTGTTTTCCCCGCTTCCCCTGTTTTTCCGGTTTCCTCTGCTTCCCGGTTTCACCGGCTGTACCTGTTTCCCTCTTTTTCAAATTCGCATACCTTTGCGGCCATGCAAAAAAATTGGATCCCTGCTGTTACAGCTCTATTGATACTGACTTCTTGCGAGAATGATTTGAATCTCACTGCCCCATGGAAAGATATCCCTATCATCTATGGAGTCTTGTCACCGGCAGATACTGCACATTATATACGGATAGAAAAGGCTTTCCTGGATCCAACCATTTCTGCATTGGAAATCGCACGGATCCCTGATTCGCTTTACTACGATGAAATTGAAGCAGTTCTGATTAATATTGGAACAGGTGAGCGCCTCACGTTACAAGAGATAGATGGTGCAAATGATGGATATCCAAGAAATGATGGTGTATTCGCCACGTCTCCTAATATCCTCTACAAAGTATCAGCGGCAGACGCAAACTTATTACCAGGTGAACGCTATCGGCTTGAGGTGACCAGGTCAGATCAATTACCTGTGGTCACGGCAGAGACAACGATTGTCGGACGACCAACAATCAATAGACCTCAGTCAGGAGATAAGTTGAGGTTTGCGAGTAACAGCTCTTACAGGATACTTTGGTCGGAAGCGACAGCTGCTGCATTTTATGACGTGATCCTCTATGTGAACTACGATGAGTATAACGTTGCAGATCCATCAAACATCGAATCAAAGGTGGCCGGATGGAAGGTGAGCGGAGTAACAACTAATACGGAATTCGAAGTGCCTGGTATTGAGTTTTATAAATTTCTCAGTGCTTCACTCGAATCCAGTATCTCATTGCGACGGATCTTCAAAGGCATCGATATTCAGGTACGCGCCGGTGGTATTGAGTTGTATGAATTCCAACGGGTGCAATTAGCCAATACCGGTATTACAAGTGCTGGTGGCGATATTCCTCAATACACGAATCTATCAGAAGGAGTCGGCATCTTTTCTTCTTCGAACAGATTTGCAAGATTGAATCTTGAACTCCATGAAGACAGCCTCGATTCACTGATCAGCGGATCCTTCACAAGGCACCTCAATTTTCAGTAAATCTCTTCACAAATAGCAGGTTACAATCCTAACCCGAGACATCTCTGGATTTGTCAAAAAATGCCTTTTTGTCATGTGAGTGCAGATGTCATCTGCCAACTCGTGCAATTACCTGACGGAATAGACCGATGTATTGCTGTGGCATATCAATTGATTAAGGGTAGGAGTAGCACATTTTAGAAAACTCAAAATCACAAATAAGATCATGGGTAAAATTATTGGAATAGACCTGGGAACTACAAACTCGTGTGTTGCCGTGATGGAAGGCAATGAGCCAGTTGTAATCCCCAATGATGAAGGCAGACGTACGACACCTTCTGTCGTCGCTTTCATGGACAACAATGAGCGTAAAGTAGGTGACCCGGCGAAACGCCAGTCGATTACAAACGCCACAAGGACTGTTTACTCCATCAAACGCTTTATGGGAACACGCTATGCTGAAATAGCAGATGAAACAAAGCGCGTCCCCTATAAAGTTGTGAAAGGTGAAAACGACACTGTCCGCGTAGATGTGGATGGAAGAAAATATACTCCTCAGGAAATTTCTGCGATCATTCTTCAGAAAATGAAGAAGGTTGCTGAAGACTTTCTCGGTCAGGAAGTGAAAGAAGCAGTGATCACAGTCCCCGCATACTTCAATGACTCACAGCGCCAGGCAACGAAAGAAGCTGGCGAAATAGCGGGACTGACTGTAAAAAGGATCATTAATGAACCTACTGCCGCAGCACTTGCTTACGGCCTTGACAAGAAACATAAGGACATGACCATCGCCGTCTATGACCTTGGCGGTGGCACGTTTGACATCTCTATCCTCGAACTCGGTGATGGGGTCTTCGAAGTGAAATCCACAAATGGTGACACGCATCTCGGTGGTGATGACTTCGACCAGGTGATCATGGACTGGATGGCAGATGAATTCAAATCACGTGAAAATATCGACCTCCGAAAAGACCCGATGGCACTGCAACGTCTGAAAGATTCAGCAGAGCGCGCGAAGATTGAATTGTCAGGTTCCAGTGAAACAAGCATTACGCTTCCGTATATCACCGCAGTAGACGGAGTTCCAAAACACCTCGATGTAAAATTGACTAAAGCGAAATTTGAACAATTGTCAGACAAGCTTGTCAATCGTACCATTGGACCATGTGAAGCTGCATTGAAAGATGCCGGTCTCACGCGTGCTGATATCGATGAAGTCATTCTGGTCGGTGGATCTACACGGATTCCACGCATCCAACAAGTCGTGGAGGAATTCTTTGGAAAGAAGCCAAGTAAAGGTGTAAATCCTGATGAGGTTGTTGCAATCGGTGCCGCTATTCAGGGTGGAGTACTAAGTGGCGATGTTCAGGATGTATTGTTACTTGATGTGACTCCGTTGAGTATGGGAATAGAAACAATGGGCGGTGTGTATGATGTAGTGATCGAATCAAATAGTACGATTCCGACCAAGAAATCTAAAATCTATAGCACTGCCTCTGACAATCAGCCTTCAGTAGAGATACACATCCTACAAGGCGAGCGTGCGATGGCAAGAGACAATAGGACCGTAGGACGTTTTATTCTCGATGGCATTCCACCTGCACCAAGGGGTTTACCACAGGTGGAAGTCACATTCGATATGGATGCAAACGGAATCCTGAAGGTTGCTGCGAAAGACAAAGGAACAGGCAAGGAACAGAATATTCGTATCGAAGCATCCACAGGTTTATCCAAAGAAGAAATCGCACGCATGAAAGCTGAAGCGGAAGCAAATGCCTCTGCTGATAAAGAAGCGCGTGAGACTGCTGAAAAGCTCAACAATGCAGACTCATTGATTTTCCAGACAGAGAAGCAGTTGAAGGAATTCGGTGATAAGTTGCCGGCAGATAAGAAAGCGGCAATCGAAGCTGGTGTCGAAGAACTCAAGGAGGCGCATAAGAAGCAAGACATCAAACGCATCGATACCGCAATGGAAAAACTCAATGCAGCATGGCAAGCTGCCAGCCAGGATATCTATCAGGCTCAACAGCAAGCGGGCACAGATAATGGAGCAGGTGGAAATGGATCACAGTCATCCACAGGTAACTCTTCAGGAGAAGCAGGTAATGGGGATGTCACAGATGTAGAGTATGAAGAAGTCGATGACAACAAGAAAAAGTAAGAGATGTAGATTGTGTTCAGCCAGAGGCTGACCAGCCTTTGGCTGGAAAGTTGATTAAGAAATTATTGATTGTATAAGAGCCGGAGTCAGCGATGACGTCCGGCTCTTTGGTTTTATGCTATGCAATGGCTGAAGTATTATCAGTTCGAAGTTGCAAACTTCGAATAAGTTGATTTGAAGCTGCCAACTTCGCACAAGGTGAGTAAGTAATGGCTGAAGTTGCAAACTTCAAGAAAAGGTAATGTCAGTTCGAAGTTGCAAACTTCGAACAAGTTGATTCGAATCTGCCAACTTCGAACTTGTTGGATACTGAATCAGCACACATCGCCCCCGCCCACTGCGTGTTCGGGCAAGCATCATTCATCATTCATCACACATCATTCATCACACAGCATTCATTAATTTAACTACCTTTGAATCCCGTAATAAAATCAAATCCCTCACATGGTCAAATACATATTTGTTACGGGCGGAGTGACGTCTTCACTCGGAAAAGGGATCATTGCATCCTCACTTGGAAAGCTGCTTCAGGCCCGGGGCTTTTCTGTTACGATTCAGAAGTTTGACCCCTACATCAATGTCGATCCTGGCACCCTAAATCCCTATGAACATGGAGAATGTTACGTAACTGATGATGGAGCCGAAACGGACCTGGATCTCGGACACTACGAGCGGTTTCTTGGACGCTCTACTTCACAAGCCAATAATGTCACCACAGGGCGCATCTATCAGACTGTAATCAATAAAGAACGGGCAGGTGACTATCTTGGAAAAACAGTACAGGTCATCCCTCATATCACGGACGAAATCAAACGTCGGGTGCGCATTCTTGGCAAGACTGGTGACTATGATATTATCATCTCTGAGATTGGAGGTACAGTAGGGGATATCGAATCCCTTCCATACCTGGAAGCAATTCGACAGTTGCGTCTAGAACTCGGCGAAGGCAACGCACTCGTCATTCATCTGACTTTGATTCCGTACTTATCTGCAGCACGGGAACTTAAGACAAAGCCGACGCAACACTCGGTCAAAGAATTATTGCAGACCGGGAATCAGCCTGATGTGCTTGTCTGTCGTACAGAGAAACCTTTGACCGAAGAAATTCGGGCAAAACTCGGTCTCTTCTGCAACGTGCGTAAGGAATCTGTGATAGAAGCACTTGACGCTGATTCAATTTATGATGTGCCGATCCTGATGCACAAAGAAGGTCTTGATCGTATTGTACTCAGTATCCTTAAACTTCCAACCGATCAGGAGCCCGACCTGCATGCATGGCAGATATTCCTCGGCAAGCTCAAGAACCCTAAACACAAAATTCGCATTGGCCTTGTAGGCAAGTACAATGAACTTCAGGATGCCTATAAATCAATCCATGAGGCATTCGTCCATGCTGGCGCAGTCAATAATTGTGCAGTAGAAGTGCGTGCGATTCATTCAGAATTTCTTGAACTCACAGAAGATCGTGATCGGGTATTGCGCGATCTGGATGGGGTACTGGTAGCTCCGGGATTTGGAGAGCGGGGAATATCCGGAAAAATCATGGCCATCGAATATGTGCGTAAGAATCAGATTCCATTCTTTGGTATATGCCTCGGTATGCAATGTGCTGTTGTTGAGTATGCAAAAAATGTGTTAGGTCTGGAAGGCGCCGCTTCTACAGAGGTACATCCGGAAGCACCTCATCCGGTCATCGATATGATGCCTGAGCAAAAAAAGATCACCATGAAAGGTGGGACGATGCGACTCGGATCATATGACTGCAAGCTCGCTCCGGGTTCAATTGCCCGGGCAGCATACGGCGAAGACATGATTCAGGAAAGACATCGCCATCGCTATGAATTCAATAATGAATATCTCGGCGATTTTGTTGACAATGGTATGATACCCACAGGGATCAATCCAGATAGTAATCTTGTCGAGATCGTTGAGTTGTCGAATCATCCATGGTTTCTCGGTGTTCAGTTTCATCCGGAACTGAAGAGTAGGGTAGAGCGTCCACATCCACTTTTCATCTCCTTTGTAAAGGCTTGTCTGAAACATGCTACAGGTGAAGTTGAATCACATGCTGTGCATGTGAAGGCGAACGCATGAAATGAGTGTAGGAGAGGAATCCAATTCAACCTCCTCTGCTTAACCATTTAGGAAAAGCAGAATTTATGATCTAACCGTCGGGCTATACAGATTTTACAAACAGACTGTTCATGCGTAAGCTCACAATGCCTGAACTAGGCAGACAATCCCGTGATCAGTTTGTCAATACAGAGAAGAGGCCCATTATCCTTGTTCTCGACAATATTCGCTCAGGACTCAATGTTGGTTCGATCTTCAGGACCGCAGACGCCTTTGCGCTCGAAAAAATCATCCTTTGTGGTATCACTCCTCAGCCGCCTCATCGTGAAATTCTGAAGACCGCCCTTGGAGCAACTGACTCAGTGGTCTGGGAATTTTACGAAAATGGCATACAGGCAATTCGCGATTTAAAGGTTAAAGGATATCACGTCATGCCCGTGGAGCAGACGGACAGGAGCATATCTCTGGACTCATTGAATTGCAAGGCATCTACCCGCTATGCATTTATTTTTGGCAATGAGGTCGACGGAGTTAGCAACGCGATTCTTGAATTGTTGGAAGAAAGCATCGAGATTCCGCAGTTTGGTACCAAGCATTCGTTGAATGTAGCGGTGAGTGTGGGGATCGTTATTTGGCATGTATTATACGGTAGCGCACACTCTTTGCGTTAGATGCTTCATTTATGAGAGAACTATATTTGGGCATGAAAATGAAATTCAAATACCAGGGCAGATTGCTTTTGTTGGCGTTGTTTGGATTTTCCTGTGCTGTCGATTCTAACGCTCAATTTGGAGTGGGAGCGCGATATTCGGACATCAAGGATGCGTATTGGCACGAAGTTTTTGAAACGCACAACCGTGCTACATATTCAGATCAACTTATCTCAGTTTATGCACTGTATTGGTTTCGTCTCAAAAAAAAGCGCATTGAATTTTTGCCAGAGGTAGGGTATACCCGATCATTGAATAAAGGCAGTGAAGAATTTTCTGCGCGTTTTAGTAACATGTATGCACAGGTCAATGTGGATTTCTACTTTCTTGATCTTGGCGATGACTGTAATTGCCCGACATTTTCAAAGCAAGGTAATGTGCTGAAACGGAGTTTGTTTGCCGAAATCAGTCCAGGGATAGAGTTTCGCAAATTCATATGGGATCATCAGGGTTCTTGCGAAACATGCTCATTCACGTTATCAAAAACGGTTCCCAAAGTGTATACCGGCCTTGGGTTCGATATTGGAGTCTCTGATCTGGTGACGATCACACCTATAGCAGGTATTGGATTTATTTTGGATACTCAATGGGAAGAAAACCTTGAATCGCTTATTGGTGTGGATGAAACTTTAATTTCCAGTCAATCAGGTAGGAATTCTGATGTTACAAGTAATTTCGGGCTCCGCGTTCTCTTCCGTCCCGACTACCTGCGACGAAGAAGATAGATTTCGCATGCTCAAAATCAGATATCGCGTACATTAGCCGCATCATTAAGGATTTGATTAAGAGTAAGAATTTTCTGAAAACACTAAAGACCAGGCTGTATCGACCCTAAAGACATCATAGTTCGCATCCGCAACAGAGATCAGCGCGGTCTTTCCATTCTGTATGATCAGTACAGCAATGCACTCTATGGGATTATTCTGCGTACCCTGGGTGATGAAGGCTATGCAGAGGATGTGTTACAACAAACATTTGTGAAGATCTGGAATGCTTTCGACCAGTATGACGAAGACAAAGGCGCACTCTTCACCTGGATGAGCACGATCGCCCGGAATCTGGCACTTGATCTGCGCCGTCTCAAGTCTTTCGAAGTCCGCTCTAAAACCGATGACCTACAGACAGTCGTATATAGCAGCAATACCACATCTGACCCCATGAGCGGAGCAGCTATAGATGCTGCAAGACTTCTGGCTACGATGGAGGAGAAATACAGAATCGTATTGGAAATGATGTATTTGCAAGGATATACTCAGGCGGAAATCGCAGACAAACTTGATATGCCTCTCGGGACAGTGAAAACTCGGGCGAAGAAGGCAATTGACATGCTGCGAGAAACATTAGAAGGAGAAAAGGCACTCTTTACCGGAGGTGTTATTATTCTGCTTGCATTAATATCATATATAGGGATCATCGAAATATTCGGAAAGTGACCATCGAAGAAATCAAAGCATCTGGATTGTTGGAACTATACGCCCTTGGGCAGCTTAGTGCGCGTGAGCATGAGTTGGTAAGGGAGTATCTCGATTCCTTTCCGGCTTTGAGAAAAGATCTGCATCAGATAGAACAAGCCCTGGAAAATGTTGCACAGGCCGCATCTGTCAAGGCTCCTTCTGCAGTGAAACAACGCATACTTGATGAAGTCAACAGGAATTCGTCGTCAACGGAACATGCTCCAACTCAGAAATCGATGAAGACAACAGGGTGGATTGTTGTTGCAGCATTACTTTCCATTATTGCTCTTGGATTGCTCTATCTGTTTACACAAAAGGACAGGGAACTGAAAGATACCCGGCAGAGGCTTGATGTTGTGATCGATTCATGTAGCAGGGAAAGCGAGGTTTATCTGGCACATATTGATAATCTCAGACAATTGACACTCGAGGACAATGAGATCCTGCATATGATCGGAACAGGAAAATATCCGCAGACAGATCTCTATTTCCATCACAATCCAGTGACCAAACGAAATTTTATCCAAATACGTAACCTGCCTGCACTGGCAGCAAATCAGTCGTTCCAACTCTGGTCTCTCAAACCAGATATTGCACCAATCCCACTGGATGTATTTCAACGTACAGGTGACCAGGTGATTGAGGTGCATCATATCGTTGCAACCCAGTCGTACGCGATCACAATTGAACCTCTTGGTGGACAGAATTCTCCTACACTGGAGAATCTCATTGGCATTGTAAACGTTGGGAGCTAGGTTTTTTTCACCCGATAGTTATTTCAAAACTGCTCATCCTTCATGGGGTGTCCTTCATGGGGTGTCCTTCATGGATTTCATGTTTATTCAATGTGAGAAAAATGTAAACATTTTCCAGAATTATGTAATTCCCCTGCAAAACCCACAAGCAATTTTTGCATTAAAATATTCTAATCGCATTAAAGCCTTTATATGTAGAAAACGAGTCCATACAAGATTGGGCAGGCTCGCTCATTGTGACATACACTTAGTCTCACTCCATCAAACTTAGATTTTAAATCCCCCATTTGCCGCTGAATAGGTGAATGTTGTTCTTGAATTTCAGACACTTAGATTAATCCAAACATAGACCAAAACCGAGCAGGGGGATCAACACGTATATAAGCTGGATCTGGAAAAGCCCAGGTCTGGATTTTTTTTCAAATCAAACCAATATTATTTTATGAAATCAAAAAGACTTTGTAGCAGGATGCGACAGGTGATCTCCGTCGGTGTCATGCTAGCTCTCTCACTGCCCTCGCTGTTGGCATCCAGCCATCGTGAAGCACCCTACATTGCGGACGACCCCTTGGCAGACAACACAGACCTGTATGCCTTTGTCAGTCCAGACGATCC
The DNA here is from genome assembly GCA_031400515.1 of Bacteroidota bacterium. GTDB lineage: Bacteria > Bacteroidota > Bacteroidia > Chitinophagales > Saprospiraceae > DATDQA01. The sequence goes on along the minus strand of JANNQA010000023.1, from coordinate 26,969 downwards.
AAACACTGTGACCATCATTGCAGCGTATGTACCACTGCAGTTTCCGAATGGTGGCCCGAACTACTATCACTTCGGTGAAAATGTGCTCTATGAAATTCACATTGATAATGATGTGAGCACCAAGGGAGATGACGTGATCTACAGATTTACGTTCAAACGAACAAACCAGGACCCAACAACATTCTTCAACATCCGCTTGGGTGCAGAGAACATCAAGACAACATACAACCTGGTGCGTAGTGTAGATGGTGGAAAGACATTCACGACAATCGTGAGCAATGGCTTTGTTCCACCTTACAACATCGGTCCGCGTTCAATTGAAAGCGGAGTTGGTTTGAATACCACGTATGAGACACTCTTCAATCAAGGCATCGTGAATGCAAGCTCGGGCGAAAAGGTGTTTGCAGGACCTGTCGACGATCCATTCTTTGTTGATCTCGGTGGCATTTTCGACCTTGGTGACTCTCCACGGCAGAATGGACCTAATCGCGATGCTATCGCTTGTCTCAATGTGAGCGTAATCGCGATCAAAGTTCCGATCTCTACATTGCAGAAAGACAACAAGTCTGTTTCTCAAGCGGCAAACATCCTCGATGGCGATTTTGTCATCGGTGTGTGGGCTTCAGCAAGCAGACAAAGAATTCGCACACTGAATGCTCCAAATCAACAATTGAAGTATGGAGTAGAAAGAGCTGTTGGCGGATGGCAGCAGGTTTCACGTCTTGGCATGCCCTTGACGAATGAAGCAGTGATTCCCGTCGGACAAAAAGACTTTTGGAATGCGCTGACACCTTACAATGAAGCTCCTTCACACAACAACTATTTCTACAACCCGGAATTGGCATTGTACATGGATGATGCGCAATTTGGCGGAGCTGTACCTGGATTTGCATTGCTGAGAATTCAGAAAAACTCACTCGGTGCGTTCAACTTTGGCAACGGAGGAGATGGCTTACATAGTCTGAAAGGTTCTTCGGCTGTTGCGGGAACTGCATTGGACGATGCAATTTTCGGGTCGTTGTTGCTACCTGGACCTGGAAAGCCAAGATCGGTTGACCTCTGGCCTGCTTTTCATACGGGTGTGCCCAACTTTCCACCGTACCAACTTGCAACAGGCAAAGGGGGTAATCCACTTGCTGCAGGCAAACCATTTGTCAACAACTTCCTTCCGAATGCCGGTGATATGTTGCGCCTGAATATGGCTGTACCTCCAACACCGCGTAATGATCCAAGCTTTAGTACACTCGGTCTGATCCAGGCTGCTGTCCTTGGTCTTACTGATCCTGCGTACAATGGGAGTAAAGATCTCCAGTGGATACCGAATATGGACGGCTTCCCGAATGGACGTAGACTAGAGGATGATGTCACAAGAATCGAACTTCAGGCGGTGGCTGGTGTAGTGCTTGCGGCAATCGGCCTCTGGTATGACGATTTTGACGGCACGAATCCAGTGTCACAAGACCTCATCGATGTCCTCACGTATTCGACGGGTGTTGAGAGTAATGATGCGCCTTTCAGAGAAGGCTTCCCTTATGTTGCCATGCCTTGGTCAGGGGCTGGAGATTGTGGTGGTCAGATCGTGGATGAAGCTCCCGAAGCAAACTTCATTGGAGAAATGCCGGACGAAAGCGTGATCATAAGATCAAGTGCGCTCGGTTACAATGCTCCACAGGTCATTGCACAGGTAAGTCCGAATCCATTCACTACAGATACGCGCATTTCATATGCAGTGACTTCATTGTCAAATGTCAGCGTGCGTGTATTTTCTTCCAGCGGACAATTGATTTCGACACTTTCAGATGGACAGAAAGATGCAGGCAAGTATGAATTGTCATGGGATGCCTCAGATGTACCATCGGGTGCCTATGTGATTAGAGTAGAAGCGGATGGAAATCTTCTTCAGACGATAAAGACGATAAAACAAGATTGATCGACTTCCCGGTGTTTTTAGGCAGAGAGCAGCGACGGTTGCTCTCTGCTTTTTCTCCCGGTGATCATGAAGTTTAAAAACTACAAACCATTAAAATATTCTCGCAATGAAAACACTGTTGAAGTTCGGTCTCATAGCAATTGTCGGATGTGGCATGATTTTGGTCATTTTCGCGTTTATCCTGAAAAAACCTGATGTCCATGGTTATCAGGATCTGGGCAAATCTGATACTCATCCCTTCCCTGAGCTACTCGTGAGAAATGATGCCCTGAAACAGACTGCGGAATGGCAGTCTAACGTACACCGTGTCTCTTCACTCAGCAGCCGACTAATCCAAAAACCCAACGATGCAGAAGCACTCACAGAACTCGCTCAGATCTATTGTATTGAAGCCCGTGTGACAGGAGAGCACGGATACTATTTCCCTGCGATCCTGAAAATGCTGGACAATGTGCTTTCTCAAAACAATCTCAATGAGAAAAGCCTGCTTGAGGCCACCACACTCAAAGCAAACGTCCTGCTCTCACAACATCGATTTCATGAAGGATTGGTTGTCGCTGAAAAGGCGCATGCAATGAATCCTTATAGCGCACAGGTTTTCGCCGCACTCATCGATGCTAATGTCGAGCTCGGTAACTATGAACGTGCCGTTGAGCTCACAGATCAGATGATGGAAATCCGTCCTGGCCTCATGGCCTATGCCCGTGCATCCTACCTCCGCGAACTCCACGGTGATCTAGATGGGGCAATTGATGCGATGAAGATGGCGGTAGAAGCTGGTTATCCCGGATATGAAAATACTGAGTGGTCCAGAATCACGCTCGCCGAGCTGTATGAAAAACAAGGAAACCTCGACATGGCAGAAGCCACGTACCGGATTTCCATGCAAGTGCGTGAAAACAATCCTTTTGCACAAGGTGGCCTGGCGCGCATTATCGCAACCAGAGGTAACTATGAGGAAGCGGAATCCATGCTCAAGACTGCTCTCACTGCGGTCCCTGAGATTTCCTTCCAGGAAGATCTCTTCAGACTTTACAAATCATGGGGTAAAGAGAAAGAAGCGATTGATGCATATGCTGGTATTATTGAAATGATCGAGGACGATGCAGCACACGGACATCGGGTCGATCTGGACTATGCCAAAATCCTGTTTGATCTAAATGGCGATACTGATAGTGCTTTGCAAAAAGCATTGAGTGAATATCAAAACAGGCCTAACAATATCGAGGTGAATAAGCTGCTATCCCAGATTTATGCATCACTGGGCAAGAATGATCTCGCTAAGATGCATCTCGGCAAAGCCACGCGTACCGGCTATTCAAATGAAGAAGTGACAGCGCTGAAAGCCCGATTAGGATAAAATATCTTACACTTTCTAAAGTAACATTGCATGAATCTGTTACATTAGGGGTGTGATGCAAATTACCATTCAAGATAACGTGCCAGTACTCTGAATAAGAGTTACTGGCATTTTGTTTTCCGGAAGTAGAAGATCCGTGTTGTAAACAAGTCACATTGCACGACACCAGGACACTATTGATATAGTCTTGCCCTAAAAGACTTAAAAACCTCCTGATTATGTGCAAACAACACGTACTCGTTGCATCGTCTCCTCTTTATCTCTTGGGCCTTGAAGCGGTCATCAGTCAGCACGTTAAGGAACCTGGTTTTATTATTTGCAGAAGTGCCGAAGAGGCCAGACAAAAGCTTGTCAACACTCCACGAGGTTTTCTCTGGTGGGCGATACAGACTCCACAATCTGAACTTATCGTAAATACGATCTCGCCATTTATTTCAAAATATCCCGAGATGCGCATTATCCTCTTGCAACATGTCTATGATACAGGCATCGTCAAGAAGTTGTTTGAGTACGGAATAGCCGGGTTTCTGTCCGACATGTGCTCTACCGACGAAATCTGTGAAGCAATCCATACCACCGCCAGTGGTAATACTTATTTGGATCGCCGTGTTGCAAACGCTGTTTCCCTTTCTTACCTCAATCCGCAAGTCAAACAAAGTAAATGTTCAGAATCTCTTACGGACAGGGAGAAGGAAGTCCTTAAACTCATCGTAGACGAGTATACAACACGTGAAATCGCACAAAAACTCTATATCAGCAAATGCACTGTTGAGACCCACCGGCTCCATCTAATCCGGAAGTTGGGTGTAAAGAACACCGCCGGTCTTGTGAGGGAAGCGTTGACGCAAGCACTCTGTCGTGCTCTTGCTTAGCTTGGTCTCGCACATCCCAAGGTTCTTGTTGATTTCACCAACAGGTCAAGTGCCTCTGCTTCCTCTATTTTCAGCCAAAGGCTGACCAGCCTTTGGCTGGCCTCTCTTTCTCTACTTATTATCCGCATAATACCTTCCCACATATTCTACAATTTGCTTCTTCAATGCCTGAGGCGTAACAATTCCGGGAATCCGTTTTAGTACTTTTCCTCCTGGCTCGATCAGCATTGTATACGGCAATGCGCCTTGCCATGCTGGATCAACTGCTTCTATCAGTTGATAGATATCTTTTCCGGTAAAAATAAAATTGCGATTTGAACCTTCAAATGCTGTGAGCTTAGCCAATGCTTTTGCTTTTTGTGAAGGCTTATCAGTTGTAATAGAAACAAATTCAAAATCTCTGCCGCGGTACATCCGGTGAATTTCTACAAATGACGGAAACTCCATCACACAGGGTCCGCACCACGTTGCCCAGACATTGATGAGCATCAACTTGTCTGTCTGATTGGCAATCAATTCTTTCACCCCTTCGAGATCAAGTTCTTCAAGCGATACGGGTTCTGCGGACCATTCATTTCGTTGTTTTTCGATCCATTCATTTTTCCATGACCATTTGATTGAGCAGCCGAAAGTTTTCGTGGTCGCAGCAGATACTTTTCCTCCTTCAAACAAAGACTCAATAGCGTTGTGGAGATCGGTTGTGCCCGGTTGTACATACGGATCCTCTGTATCATCGATACGTCCTGAGTATCTCAGGACGCGCTCCTGATCAAACAAAAACACATGCGGCGTAGCCATTGCTCCATAGATAATGGAGGTCGCCTGGAGATCACCATCGAAGAGATAAGGGAAGTTGTAGCCTTTGTCTTTTACCCTGACCTTCATATCATCCATGCTATCACCGAGATCAGAATAGCCGAGTTCAGACAGACTTACAGCATCGGGATCATTTGGCGAAATCGCGACAAATCCCACACCCTTTGGTCTATACTCCTCTACCATCTTGATGATCCTGTCTTCATACGCTTGTGCTGTCGGGCAATGATTGCAAGTGAAAATCACAGCGAGTAATTCAAACTGAGCAAAGTCTGCCAGGGAATAATTCCGGTTATCTGTTCCGGGAAGAACGAAGTCTGGGGCAGGAGAGCCAATTGGCAATGTTTTGATTTCATGATCCTGACCGAAAACGGTTGTGCAAATGACGGAGAGTGTGACTAGTGTAATGTATTTCATGTCTCGATATTAAAGCAAGGAAGATAGAAATATATTGAGTTTAATAAAGTCTCTCAACTTTTAAACGTGTGTATTACAAAATGCACAGAGAACTTGGATTTTTGTCATTCCGAACGAGGAGTGTAATCGACGAGTCGAGGAATGTGGCTTATGATACGGGAAGGGACATGAGAGGTCGTTCGCATCCTTCGACTTTCCCGACAGAAATCGACGGGATCGCTCAGGATGACAAACGACTCTCCCGACAGAAATCGCCGGGATCGCTCAGAATGACAAAAGATCGATTTGTGCAATTTGTGATACACAACTTTCAAACTCCTACTCCGTCTTACTGCATTAATCCATGTTTTCATGGATAGAAAATCCATAGAAATATGGATTGCGTGAGACCTGATGTGTCGGCACTTTTGAACGGTTATTCATAGTTGTCGCGATCCCTTCTAAAAGACATTTGATGATAGCACAAACGCTCAATGCCATCGTTGGTCAACTCAATGCATATATCGGACTCGTCGACCCGGAGGTGACCCTGGGTAATATTTCACTTATCGATGCATTTCAGGATGCTTCAGCGCAGAATCTCAATGATCGGGTGATCGCATCGGTGATCAATATTGAACAAGAAGAATCACTCCGCAATCTCCCATTTCGTCGTACGGTGTCCGATCCAAATGGTCTGCCCACCGGAGTCGAACGACAACCAGAAGTGTATCTGAATATCTATCTACTCTTTGGATCTAATAAATCAGATTACCTCATCGCTCTGCAGAGGATAGCCCAGGTCATTGCATTCTTTCAGAGACAAGCTGTCTTTACACCTGCAAATACTCCCATTCTCGGCGTGTTGAATGTCAGTAAACTGGTATTCGATCTCTATTCCACGAGTTTCGAAGAACTCAACCAACTCTGGAGTGTGATGGGTGGAAAGTACATTCCTTCAGTGGTCTATAAGATGCGGCTGGCAATGATACAGGATGCACCACAACAAGGCGCTGGTATTATCACCGAAATCAATCTCAACAGTTCGATTACGGCGCCTGTGCTGGCAGAAAACTAAATATGCTATGGAATCAGTCAGGTGGAGATATCATCCGGAATTCAGAATCAATGTGACATTGGATGGTCAGTTACCGGACGCAGGCGTTCAGTTATTCCCCACCGAATTCAGTCGAATGTGTATGAAGAATTACGGAGTGATCGCCCGCACTGTTGGTGGTACAATCATTTGTTCTGTGAAGCAGTATCACAATGGTGTGACCTGGATTCCGACGGTGCCACTGAGTTCTCCATGTGTGTTTGGTTTTGTTCTAACTCTGAGCAGTGATGGTACTGTACCCGCATTAGATTTTTATGCTCAGGGCAATTCCACCTTTGGAAGACGCATTCTTTACCTGAATAATCTTTCATCCACCGGAGTTATCGACAGTAATCTCATCGGCAGTAATGTGAGACTCACACCTTCTGCAGATGTTGCCCTTACGGATGCTGGAAGTGTATGCGGTGGGATCCCTGCTGTGCTGTTTACTCCGGGTACATTCACACAGTTTCGGGCAGGTAAAATCCGTGCTGGTGCTCCAATCTCATTTGGCATTAACCAACCTGTCAATGCAACTGATCAACGCGCAAGCCTGAACATGACGTTGCAACCAAAAGGCAGTTATGTGCTACGTCTCGAAGGTGGTACTCCGGTTCAGGAAAGAGTGATCATTGATCCCATCATCTCGGGCAAAGAAGTAAGTGGTGTGATTGAGATCTTCAGAGATACATGGCACACTCCGGCTCAGCCAAGGAATTACAATATCAATTTCACTACATAAGCATTCTATCAAACATCGAATCAACAGTTATTGAATTAATCATCAATTAATATTTAATCAAACATCCATCATGTTAAATCTTGCAGACGTAAAAACACCTGGTGTCTACATTGATGAAGTCCCTAAGTTCGCACCATCGGTAGCTTCAGTTGCCACTGCCATCCCTGTGTTCATTGGCTATACAAGGAATATTACAAGTCAGGGAGAGACGCTTGTCAACAGACCTGTGCGCATCAAATCAATGGTTGAGTACGAGACGATCTATGGTGCACGTCTCGAGACATTTACTGCCGTCGTGGGCACAAATGCACAGGGCCAGAATGTCGTCACCACCGCACCGGTACCTCCGGCTACGCTTTCGCGCATGTTCTACTCACTGCAATTGTATTTCGCTAATGGTGGCGGAACATGCTATATCGTCTCTATTGGTGCGGATACCGCGGCAGTGACATTTGCGAATCATCAGGCCGGTCTTACCGCTGCTGGCAAAGAAGATGAACCAACGCTCATTGTCTTTCCTGATGCACTGAGATTGACCCGGACAGAGTTTTATCAGATCTATCAGGCCGCGCTCGCGCAATGCAACGATCTCAAGGACCGCTTCACCCTCTGCGATGTATTCAATGGGCATCTCGACTATACTGTTCCTCTTGGTGAAAATGTAATCGATGATGCAGCCCTGGGATTCAGAAACTTAATAGGAAATAATTTCTTGTTGTATGGTGCGGTTTACTATCCACATCTTGATACATCGTTGGCATTCAACTACGATGAAGAAGCTGTGACCATCACAGGGATACTCGATAGTGCCGCAGTACCGGCAAATACCAGGCTACGCGTCCTTGAACCAGCAACTCCGGCTGATGAACTGCGCTCTCTATATCACAGAGCAAATCAGCTATACCATCAGATTCGCAGTTCGATCGCCTCAATGCCCCTGGTGTTACCTCCGAGTGCAGCGATGGCAGGTGTCTATGCTACAGTAGATTCTACCCGTGGTGTCTGGAAAGCTCCCGCGAATATCAGTTTACGATTTGTTCGTCGGCCTTCTGCTGCAATTGACGACGCATCACAAGCTGATCTGAATGTGCATCCTACAGGTAAATCCGTCAATGCAATCCGGTCGTTTAGCGGAAGGGGTGTTATGGTCTGGGGTGCACGTACTCTTGCAGGCAATGACAACGAGTGGAGATACATCAATGTGCGTCGCTTCTTCAACATGGTCGAGGAGTCTGTGAAAAAAGCTTCTGAGCCATTTGTCTTCGAGCCGAATGATGCAAATACCTGGGTGAAAGTGCGCGCCATGATTGAAAACTTTCTTATCCTTCAATGGAGAGCTGGAGCGCTTGCTGGTGCAAAACCAGAACATGCTTTCTATGTCAGAGTTGGTTTAGGTCAGACAATGACAGCCCTTGACATTCTCGAAGGACGTATGATCGTAGAAATCGGAATGGCAGTGGTGAGACCGGCAGAATTTATCATTCTGAGATTCAGTCATAAGATGCAGGAGAGCTAGGGCAAACTCAAACTCAAAGAGGAAGGCGGAATGGCAGAATGGCAGAAGGCTTGCCCGAACGAGTATCGGGGCGGGGAGGAATGTGAGAAGGCGAGAATGTGAAATAGACATCGGCGAATCAATCAATAATCAGTAATCAGTAATCATTCATCCAATTTCATCACTCATTGATTCAAAGCCATGGACTATAAAACCCCGGGAGTTTTTGTCGAAGAGATCTCATTGTTTCCGCCTTCAGTTGCAGCAGTGGCGACGGCAATACCAGCGTTTGTTGGTCATACTGCAATCACAGAGGATTTGACCGGAGCGACATTGATCAATAGACCCATTCGCATCACATCATTGTTGGCTTTTACTGAATTGTATGGTGGTTCTTACAATCCACTGAGCGTTACGGTACAAGTAGATCCGGCCACCGCATTTCATATTCTTGGAGTGAAACCAGTCGATGACAGAATGTATTATTTATTTGAAGTTCTCCGTCACTATTTCGACAATGGGGGTGGGCCATGCTACATCGTAACGGTTGGAGATTTTACTTCTCAGGTGATCTATGGAACGGATGTTACCGGTTTGCGCGGTGGTTTGAAGTCATTGGAAAAAGTAGATGAGCCAACACTCCTTGTGATCCCTGATAGCGTAGCGCTAAGACAAGGAGATGGTACTCCGGATTTTACTCAGTCAGGGAATCTACACAAGGATATCATCGAACAATGCGGCAGATTGCAGGATCGCTTTGGAATTCTGGACATGATGGAGGGTCATCGTGCACCGGATCATGCATCCGTACCGATTCAGCAATTCAGAAATCAGGTAGGGACAGAAAATTTAAAGTACGCAGCAGTGTACTATCCATGGCTTTCTTCCACATACTTGAAAGATGTACACTTCAGTCAATTGCTCTTTGTAGACAATCAGGCGATTCCTGTGGCAATACCAGATGCGACTATTAATACGATGACTGGTAATGCGGCGCTTGACGGACTGGTGACAACACTACGAACTCAGATCGTTGACGAACAGCGTGTCTTCTCAAAGATTTCCGCAGTAACTCTCGATCGATCGAACTATAATCCTCTCAGTGATCAGTTGCAAATCTTACGCAGTGATGTACTGGCTGCCAACACCGCTTTGTTAGTAAGACCTGCATTTACGACGATGATGACATTTGTGGAGGAATTGGCACTTTCTTTTGCTGATCTTGAAAATGATCCTGGCAATCCTGCAGAGTTGATTGTTCTTCTCACGCAATTAGAAACTGATACTTCGTTGCGCGCACAAATCACCAATCTGATTGCCTTTGAGAAGAATGTGAGCGTCATGAATTCAATCTCAACAACGCGAGTCGTGGCTGATGTCGTCACAGAGTATACAGATGTCAATAGTCAGGACTGGATTGGTGGGGTCACAGTAGCTTCTATTCCGGCAAATGTCACAGACTTTACGAATGGCGGCACAAATACCGTCGCTCAGACAGCGCATGCCTGTGCGAACTCACCATTTCTTCAAACAGCATTTGAGACAATTGCCCAGGCTTATACTTCGGTTATTGAGAATGCCATGTTTCGTACAGATCAGGCCGAGAAGAATCTCTTTTCACAACATCCTTTTTTTAAGGCGGTATTGGATCGCGTACGGAAGGAACTCAGCCTCCTTCCTCCTTCTGGTGCAGCCGCTGGTGTCTATGCTTCTACAGACAGATCCCGGGGTGTTTGGAAAGCACCTGCGAATGTGAGTTTGCGTGGAGTCATTGCACCTGCATACAAACTCACGGATCAGGAACAGAGCACACTCAACGTACACGAAACAGGAAAATCAATAAATGCGATCCGGGCTTTTACCGGGAAAGGCATACTTGTATGGGGCGCTCGTACACTCGCAGGTAATGACAATGAATGGCGCTATATCAACGTACGGCGCTTCTTCATTTTTGCAGAAGAGTCGACGAAAAAATCATCAGAGCCATTCGTGTTCGAAGCAAATGATGCAAATACCTGGGTCCGTGTACGTGCAATGATTGAAAACTTCCTCACGATTCAATGGCGTCAGGGAGCCCTTGCAGGTGCTACGACAAAAGAAGCATTTTATGTAAAGATTGGACTCGGTGAAACAATGACCGCATTGGACATCCTTGAAGGTAGAATGATTGTGGAGATCGGATTGGCCGTAGTTCGTCCGGCGGAATTTATCATACTGAGATTTAGTCACAAGATGCAGGAGAGCTAAAGCTAAAGCAAACTCAAACTCAAATTCAAACTCAAGAAAAACTAAAAACTAACAACTAAAAGCAAGTAGCCAGCAGCCAGTAGCCAGTAGCCAGCAGCAAACAGCATTAATTAAAAATCAATAATTCGTAATTCTTAATTCTCAAAAAAATGGCAAACTATCCATTACCAAAGTTTCACTTCCAGGTAGAATGGGGTGGAGCAAACATCGGATTCACAGAAGTCTCAGGGCTTGATGTAGAATCAGAGGTCATCGAATACCGGGACGGCGCAAGCCTTGAGTATGTCAAAACCAAAATGCCTGGAATGCAGAAGTTTAGCAATATCACGTTGAAGCGCGGGACGTTTCAGGGTGACAATGAATTTTACAACTGGTGGAATTCCGTAGCATTGAATACGATTGAGAGACGTGACGTCACCGTGAGTCTGCTCAATGAGAATCACGAACCTGTGGTCGTGTGGAAAGTAAAGAATGCATGGCCGGTAAAAGTGCAATCAACTGACCTGAAGTCTGACGGTAATGAAGTAGCCATTGAGTCTGTTGAGCTGGCTCATGAAGGTCTGACAATTCAAAATGAATAATAGACATGTTTGAATATCCAGCCGCCGGTTTTCACTTCCTTGTCTTATTCGAAATCTTTCCACAGTTTCCGAATGACATCCGCTTTCAGGAAGTATCAGGTCTCAGTACCGAGATCGAGATGGAGTCACGCGTTGAAGGTGGAGAACTGCGATACGTCCACCAGCTTCCAATCCGTGCAAAATTTGGCGATGTCACTCTCAAACGCGGAAAGTTTCTTGGGTCTGGGATATTGCATTGGTGCAAACAGGCAACGGATGAATTCAAATTCAAACCATCCAATGTCATGATCTCATTGATGAATGCAGATCATATTCCACTTTACAATTGGTATTTGATCAATGCAATTCCAAAGCGCTTAGAAGTTTCAGGACTCAACGCACAGAATAGTGAGATTGTCGTAGAAACACTGGTATTGTCTTATCAATACTATAAATACTACGACCCGGTCAGTATAGGTCTCGATCTCGCAGCAGGTCTCTCTGCTTCTATAAGTGTGAGTATTTGATCAATTCAACTGCCAATTGCAAATTCATGAAAAATTATATTTCGATTTTCCAAAGTCTCTCCTTTCAACAGTTTAGTCAAGAGAACCTTTGTTCATCTCTTTGCTCATTGAGCTTTCGACTTGAATCGGAGTTGTGCAGACATCAGCTTTAGTCTTCTTTAATATGCCAATCATCGTCAGAGAACTCGTCATTCGTGCAAGAGTCGAAGATGTGGAGAGTCCACCTTCTGGCTCAAGGTCATCTTCTTCTGGTCAGAGTGCTGGTATACCCGATGGTCAGATAGAGCGCATCGTCGCATTGTGTGTGGAGAAAACATTACTCGCCCTGGAACGCAATAAAGAAAGATAGAGATGTTCCCTAATCCTTTCGACAGCGGCAAGCTTGCCAAAATGATCATCCAGGCCATGAAGCCTCAGGTCAAAGCAAATGAAAAGCCTGAGGTCAGTGACAAAGAAGAAGATAAATACATGGTGCAGGTGAATCCCGAAAACTACAAGGTCAACTATCAGATTAATTACGATCGAAAACCTGCACATGGCAATTCGGGAAGTGACGCTTCATACGCCGGTACCGCCCCTCCTGTGCTTGACTTTGAGTTTCTCTTTGATGGTACAGGTGTGATTCCTCCACCAGCGGGCCCACTTGATAATGTGCCGATCGCAGGAGCTATTGTTGGTGCCATATCAGATCTGATATCCGGCGGGGATGAATATGATGTCATGACTGAACTCCAGAAGTTTGCTAAAGTCGTGTATGACTATAGTGGCAAAGAACACAAGCCACGGAAAGTCCGGCTTACGTGGGGGAAGCTCATTTTTGATGGAGTACTCACAAGTCTGACCCTCGATTACAAGCTCTTCAAACCCAACGGAGATCCGCTCAGAGCTGTTGCACGCGCGTCATTTGACGGAACTATCAGTGACATGTTGCGTGAAAACAAGGAGAATAATAGTTCACCTGACCTCACACACTTACGCTCAGCGATAGCCGGAGACAAATTGCCATTGCTTACACATGACATCTATCGCAATGCAAATCTGTATCTCGAAGTCGCACGTGCCAATCGGATGTTCAATTTCAGAAACCTCAGTGCCGGGACACAAATCGTGTTTCCTCCTGTGGATAAAGCAACAAAATGAGCACCCGGTTATTACCAATAGAACAACACACCGACCTGGTCACTTTCAAAATTGAAGTGAATGGAGAGCCTTTGTCGCAAAGTCATCCTGTATATAATATTGAAATCACTCAGGAGATAAACAGAGTTCCTACTGCGTATATCTATCTGGCAGATGGTGATGCTGCGCTTGGAGAATGGCCATTGAGTAGCGATGAAATATTTGTCCCGGGAAACGAGATTAAAATATTCGCTGGCTACCATAGTGAAGATGAAGAGGTCTTCACTGGTATTGTCACCGCTCAGGCACTGCGTGTAAGACATCGGAGACTTGAACTTCAGATTACCTGCAAGGACAAATCTGTGAAAATGACTACAACGAAAAAGAGCAGGCATTTTGCTGAGGTCACAGACAGTGATGCAGTATCTGAAATACTTGGCGAATACGAACTCACTGATGATGTCACAGCGACAAATGCTACTCATGTTGATCTCGTGCAGTATGATACGACAGACTGGGATTTTATCATCATGCGGATGGAAGCAAATGGACTGGTGTGTATGACTGATGCGGATGGGTTTCACACATTTGCTCCTACAGTAGAGGATGAGCCAGTTGCTACATTACAATTCGGTGCCAATGTGATTGAATTTGATGCTGACATTGATGCCAGGAGGCAATATGGTGCAGTGTCTGTATATGCCTGGGATCAGGCTGTTCAGGATGCTGGAATAGGAGAAGGAGCGGAGCCGCAGTGGACGACTACTGGAAATCTTGCTCCGGCTGATCTCGCCGAGGCTGTTGGTGCTACAGCACAGACATATCGGCATGGAGGAATACTTAGTGCAGATGAGTTGCAGAGTTGGTCTGATGCAAGTCTGCTTCGCAGTCGCATGGCATTTGTACGAGGACGCGCACGGATACAAGGCGTTCATGCGATCAAACCTGGTGACACAGTCGCTCTTGCCGGATTTGGAGATCGATTCAATGGATCTGTATGGGTCAGTGCCATCCGTCATGAAATCGGAAATGGGAGTTGGATCACCGACCTCGAATTTGGAATGTCAGAAGAATGGCACGTGCTGAAATTTCAAATGCAGTCATCAGGATTACAGAACATCCTTCCTTCTGTACAAGGTCTTCATACAGGCGTTGTGACCGCGCTGGAGGGTGATCCATCTGGCGAAGCGCGTATCAAAGTCAAAGTGCCTTCTATCGATCTCCAGGGTGATGGGCTTTGGGCACGTGTTGCAACACTGGATGCGGGTGCATCACGTGGCACATTCTTCCTTCCGGAAATCGATGATGAAGTGATTGTGGGATTTCTCAGCAATGATCCCAGACATCCGGTTGTACTCGGTATGGTATATAGTAGTGCACATACTCCACCGGAAGAAGCAAAAGACGACAATCACATCAAAGGGTATTTCTCGCGTTCGGGGATGCGGATCCGGTTCGATGATGAAAAAAAAATCATGACACTCGATACTCCTGCCGGGCATGTTGTTGTACTGGATGATGACGCTGGCGAGATGACGATGACTGACAGCAATGGAAATAAGATCGTGATGTCTTCATCCGGAATCACTATTGAAAGCGCAAGTGATATGGTGTTAAAAGCATCTGGTGGAATTAAAATGGAAGGTGGTACAAACGTAGAAATGAAGGCAGGCGCGCAATGGAAAGCTGAAGGCAGCGCTGGTGCTGAGTTGAATTCAAGTGGTGCGATGATTGTGAAAGGGAATCCGGTGATGATCAATTGATTCTCAATTCTTGATTCTCAATTGTCGATATAAGTACCTGATCACAAATAACTGAATAACGATATGATGATGAAATCGAGAATAGAAAATCGAGAATTCTTTAAAGTATGCCGCCAGCAGCAAGAGTAGGAGACATGCATGTATGCCCGATGGTGACTGGGACCGTGCCTCACGTAGGCGGGCCGGCATTGCCTCCCGGCTGCCCGACAGTACTTATTGCGGGAATGCCTGCACTGCGCGTGGGTGACATGCTCACATGTGCCGGCCCGCCTGATTCAGTAGTCGCTGGATCAGCAACTGTGATGATTGGTGGGATGCCCGCCGCGCGATTGGGTGACAGCACTGCACATGGAGGAACAATTGTCGTTGGTGCGCCAACAGTTTTGATAGGATAGAATAATGAATAATGAATAATGAATAATCAATTTCTTGGTCGCGGATGGAGTTTTCCACCAACATTTGATCGAAGCACTAAAGAAGTGCAAATGCTGGAAGGAGAGCAGGACGTACGCAGTAGTATTGAAATTCTGCTTTCAACAGAACTTGGTGAGCGTGTATTGCTTCCTGCATTCGGCTGGAAACGTGATCGATGGTTATTTGAATCTCTCACGACAACTGCGGCCACTGCAATTCAAAGAGAAATTGAAGAGGCACTACTGTTTTATGAACCACGTATTGATTTAAATGCCGTCCGTATACTGCCGGGAGATCGCGAATCCGGTAAAGTAGAAATCCTGATCGACTATAATGTGCGAAGTACAAATTCCAGAAACAACCTTGTATTTCCTTTTTATCTGAACGAAGTCTAAGACAATATCCATGTCCACATTGCACAGCATCATGCAGTTTTTGCTCGCCGCAGATGGTACCAACCAGCTTCAGCGCAATGCCAAAGCTCTGGCCAGTGGCTATGTGCGTATGGATGAAAGGGATGAAAGGCAGTTACTGGAATTTTTCTCAATGATTGCAGAACAGATCCGGTTCTATGATTTGAACAATCTTCCTGCTGGTGATTGGAGGCCTTTTTTAAATCATTTTACCAGCGGTGGCAATCTGCTTTCCACATCCGCACTGAATGCGTTAGAACTATCGCGCGACGATTGGCCTCCGCATGCAGCGTTACTATGGGCTTTCCTGAAAATCTTCGGCATCGCTCAGGCAGATATGAACAGGCTCACGGATAAGCACCTGCTCTATTACTTTAAAGAGGTCTTGCGGCTACCTCAAAAGACAATTACACCTGATCAGGTACATGTGCTCTTTACACTTGCAAAGAATGCCGCACCCTCCCTGATCAATGCCGGGACACTCCTTGATGCAGGACGTTTCGAAGATGGAACACCGCGTCAGTATTCGCTGGATAATGATATCGTTGTCAATGCTGCCCGGATAGATCGTCTGCTGAGTTCTTATACAGATCGCGATAAATCAGGAAGAAAAATTCTCTTCACTTCTTCTGATGCTACCCGTATTCGACATGGTGACAGTGAAGCCTGGCGTCCATTTGGGACATCCCAGCTCAGTACCTCTTTGGAACAACGAAACATGGATGCGGCTTCAATAGGTTTCTCCATTGCGTCACCAGCCCTTCTCCTGGAGGAAGGTATGCGTAGCGTGACATTGTTATTGTCGATATCATCCAATCCGGCTCCGCTACCGCAAGTTCTTACTTCAGCATTTGATGTAGAATTCACGACAGATGAAGGTTGGGTACGACCAACGACGATGACAGCGCGCATCACGACGGAAAGTAAATTGCAAATCATCGCTACGTTATCAGACACACTTCCTGGTGTATCGAAGTATGACAAGGGCTTGCATGGTGGTGTGCATGATACGCGTTGGCCCATAATGCGTTGTCGGTTAAAGCCACAGGCATATCTTCTTGAAACACTTGAAGGAATTTCCGTGACCTCCGTTGAGATCGAGGTATCAGTGACAGGATTACGTAATCTCATTTTACAGAATGATCAGTCCACTCAGCCAGTAGGAAAACCTGTGTTGCCATTTACAAGTCAACCTTTCATTGGCGCAAATCTCTATATCGGAAGTAATGAGGCATTCCAGAAATCTCTGACTTCATTGTCTGTTCACCTTGAATGGCAAGATCCTCCTGTAGACATGGCTGCACATTACAGCGCTTATGGTATTGCAGGAATGAATAACACTTCTACATTCCAAACTTTATTATCCCTTCGTGCTTCAAGAAATTGGAATACACCTCTACTTCCCAGTCAGCAAAGCCTCTTCAATACCAATACGGCAACGATCCGATCTATCACTGTTCCTCCGGCATCATTTAGTGCGGCAGTTGTTTCATCCGGGTATGAGCGAAAGACGGATGTACCGACTTTTAATGAGTTCTCACAGAAATTGAACCAGGGATTTATTAAACTCGAGCTCACCGGACCTACACGTGCGACATTTGGAAATCTCCCCGCCGATGCACCGTTCGAAGCATTCGGTCATAAATCCTTCGCAACTGTTTATGCCAGACAGGCAATCGCACTTGCACAGTTTAACGGAATAGGTACTCCACCTGAATTACCAAAACCTCCATATACGCCACTCTTGAAATCAGTTTCACTTGACTATGCGGCGAGAGAAGTTTTTTATCCCTCTAATCCAAATTATATTGATGAATACTTTATCGAGGATCTCTTTGGTGTCCATAAGATTGGCAGAGATGACAAGGTCGGCCTGGTCCCATCACTTCCGGGAGAAGGTGCGCTCTATATTGGATTGGCGAATGCAATAGCTCCTCAAAGTGTGTCCATGCTCTTCCAGATAGAAGAAGGGAGTACGCCTGGAGACACGCTGATTACAAAGAAAAATATGGAATGGAGTTATCTGGCTGCAAATGACTGGATACCGATAGAACAACATCAGATTCTTGAAGACACCACAAAAGAATTACAGCAACCAGGATTGATCCGGTTGAATATAGGACAAGATGCAATCACCAATGCAATGCGGGTGCCGCTGGGATTACATTGGCTTCGGCTTGTTGCCAGACAACATGCAAATGGAGCCGGTAGTATTATTGCTCTAAAGGCACAAGCAGCAAGAGCAACGTTAGTTACCGGAAGTTCAGATCCTGAGGATGTATCAGGCCCATTGGCGGAGGAATCTATAAAAGGACTTGTACGAAAACGGAGTGCAATCAAGCAAGTGGAACAGCCATTTCCATCCTTTGGTGGTCAGCCACCTGAACCGCTGCTCATGTATAGTCGCCGGGTGAGTGAACGTATCCGACATCGCAATCGGGCGGTCACAACATGGGACTATGAACGGTTGATTCTTGATCGCTTTCCAGACATCTTCAAAGTAAAGTGCATTCCACATACGAATGATCAGAATCAAATAGTACCTGGTGCTGTGAGAGCTGTTGTTGTTCCAGATTGGAGGAAGCGCAAATCAGGAAGTCCTCTTCAACCAGCAGCGAACGCAGCTTTTCTTAGGGAAATTGAAGACATGTTGAATGCTGAGTTTGTCACACCATTTGCAGAAGTGCGTGTGACAAATCCAATGTTCGAAACACTGCTTGTCGATACGAGAATATCATTTCATAAGGAGTTTGATCCAGGGTTCTACGCACAACAACTTGAAGAGGAGATCAAACGCTTCTTAAGTCCATGGGCTTATACAGAAGGTCAGGACATTCAGTTCGGTGGTAAGGTCTATCGCTCTGAAATCCTTGCTTTTATTGAAGGCCGACCTTATGTCGATTTCGTTATTGATTTTCAACTCTATCACAGACATAGCAGTGGCGTGATAGGAGGTATTGGTCAAATGGTGATAGGGCAGGATTTTATCATCGGCGTATCTCCTGCACCGACAGTGAATGCAGCAGCAATTGGACTCGATTTTATTATTGGTGAACCGGTAGATATTGCCACTGCCACACGTACGGACACGATTCTTGTTTCCAATGCTTACCACCGCATCAATGTCTTGCAAAATGACAACATCTGTATCGGTGTTGTACAAACCGGAATCGGACAAATGATAGTTGGAATTGATTTCGTACCAATCTCATAGTCTCTGAATAAATTCTTTTAAAAAAATACAATACTAAAAATCATTTACCATGGCAGAACGTAATAGAGTAGACCTGAAAAATGAATTCCGGGATGGTGAACGTCCTACAGGCGCAGATTTTGGTGACCTGATTGATTCGTTTCTTAACAAACAGGATGACCTTGTCACAGTCGATCCCACCGGTAATCTTGACATCCCTGCCGGTCTCAATCTAAAAGACTCTGCCAGTGGCGTCAATGGGACATTGCGTTTCAATGGTGGCCAGGTGCAGGTTTTCGATGGAGCAGTCTGGAACAACGTCAGCGGTGGCGGTGGCGGTGGTGCATTTACACCTGTTTTAGGTGGTCCTCATGTCGCCTTTGGAGGAGGGAATGTCGGTATCGGCAATTTCGCTGTAGCACCAACATTTCGTTTTGAAGTTGAGTTGGGAAATAATACTGCGCCTGATCAACGTGCCCGATTCGGTAATGCAGTGCTCTCAAATGGACAAGGTGCTTCACAAAATGTTGCTCAGTTTGCTCATCAGACTCATGCAGACAACAATACCAATTTTGCGTTGCGTCAGGGCCCAGGCGGTGATGTCAATCTCAATGCTCCAGCCGGTCAACCATTGACCATTTCACACAATCGCGTACAGGCTAGAATTTTTGTCTCTGCTGATGGGACTGTTGTCATTGCAAACAACGCCGTACTTCCAGCGCTCAACGCTCCTAATGTCACCGTCTTTCAAGTCAATGGCTTTGCTGGAAAAATGCAGGGTGGAGCGACATGGCAGGTGCCTTCGGATGTCCGGCTGAAAGAAGATATCAGGCCTTTTGCAGACGGATTAGCTCAACTCATGGAGGTAAAGCCTGTGAGATTTCGCTATAGAGATATACCCGGATCTCAGGACGAGGTAGGCGTGATAGGTCAGGATATTGAAAAGGTTTTCCCGTATATGATTACACAGACCTTGAATACCGATCAGGACGAAGATGGCCTGCTCATGTACAACAATGGTGCACTGACCTACGTGATGGTAAACGCCATCCAGGAACTCGCCACACGTATTGCCGATTTGGAAAATCAATTGCACGCAAATAAAAACGGTCAATAGCTTTTCATGGCTGGATCTGTAAAAATATCTCCACTTACTCCTGATGCATTGAGTCAGGATTTTAAATTGCTGCGTGAGACAGGGATGGAGGTCTTGCGCAGGATTGCCAGTGAATCATGGACTGATCACAACCTGCATGATCCCGGGATTACATTACTGGAAGCATTTTGTTATGCTACCACAGAGGCAGCGCTCAAAGCCGGAATGAATATCAGGGATCTGATAGAAAGTGGCAAAGTCGTCGCTCCTCCGGAATTTTTCACCGCTGCACAAGTACTTCCGGTCATGCCTGTCACAATGCCTGATTTCCGCAAGGTGCTCATAGATCATCCTCTTGTACGCAATGCATGGCTTTCTGAAGTCGACGTCATTCCTAAAGGACGTTATGATGTACTGCTTGAATATGCTGATGATGTGATCAATGCCTTCAGGTTTACCGAAACAATCACTACGGCGATCTCACAATACCTTGTCGAAATCACGCTACCTCATTGGGACGAACCCGAGGTAATCCCACTTCGTACCAATGTCGCACTGCAGGCCGCGTTGTTTGACAATGCCGCGTGGAGTCCTATTGAAGGAAGCGATGCGTGGTTCAATCGCATTCTTCTCGATTACCAACCACTCATCGGGCCAATAGAGACAACACCGCTTTGGGTAGTGGTCAGTATCATTTCACCAATGGCCAATCCTGCCGTGGAATTACCACTGATACTACAGGCGACAGGTACTTTAATTCTCACGATAGGCAGTAACACGCCTGCAGATCAGACATTACTGAAGCGATACCAGCGGCGTGTTATTGAAGCTCACGAAACGACGTTGCTCATCTCAGAATATTTGCGCGGCTATCGAAACCTTGGAGAATACTTTCATGAGTTTAGAAGTGCACGCGTACAAGAGATAGCGTTTGCAGCGACCATCGAAGTCGCGACTGTTGCACGCATTGAAGAATTTCTGGCGGACGTGTTTTTTGAAGTGGATCAAATGATAGCACCCGCGCTCTTGTTTCAATCTCTTGAACAACTCAATCATAAAACTTCGGATGAGATCTTTGATGGTCCTTTTCTCGATTCTGGTTTTCTCTCAGATGTGGAAAAGATCAGCACACCTTTGCCTGAGCATGTGTATTCATCAGATATCCTCAGGATTATTTTTCAGCAAGGCAGTAGTACAAAATCTGATGTAGAGTCAAGAGCTGTATCTCAGCGAACGGTCACTGCCGTCCGCGATCTCAGACTTTCAAATTTCCTTGATGGCAGGAGTATCAGTTCGGATGCCCGCGATTGTCTGAGACTGGTGAACAGCAAACGACATATTCCTCGCTTCAGTCCTGAAAAATGTAAAGTGTTCTTGTATCGTGACGGCATTGAAGTCGGGTATGACTTTGCGCGTGTTTTACAACTATTTGCACAGAAAAAATCTGCAATAGATGCCGGAGCTATACCTGGAAGTGCAGATCTCTCCGTCCCCACAGGAGAAGGATTCGCACTCTCCGATTACTATCCGATTCAGAATGACCTGCCATTAATATATGGAGTTGGTGAAGCCGGTTTGCCTGATCATGCTTTAGCAGAAAGACGTGCACGAGCCAAACAACTCAAGGGATATCTGATGTTTCCCGAACAACTCCTTGCCGGCTACGTGTCGCAACTTGAGAATGTCAATCACTTCTTTTCTTCTAATCCGGAAGTCGAAGCGACAATGTTCCAACAGCCACTCTACCATTTACCTGGCGTAGCAGACATCCTCAAGGCATTTGATCCCGTGACAATGACGTGGCAGAATTTTATCGCAGATGATGAGAATGACTATCGCAATGTCCTCAGCCAGAGTGAAACGCACGATCAGTTTCTGGATCGACGTAATAGGATGCTTGATCATCTCCTTGCACGAATGGGAGAGCATATGGAAGATCTTGCATCGCAGGAATTGCGCAATGCAGCATCGATTCCGGATGCTTCCGCAATGACTTTACCACAACTACTGGCGAAACAGCTTCAGAGAAGGCGACATGCGCTCAGACATCTTATCGATGCAAAATCTGCGTTTTACCGGGAGCTACCGGAAATTCAATCCCGACGCCTTCAATCTTATGGCAATGTTCTCTGGCATCACGAAGACCTTGCAACGTTTCAACAAAATAGTACTGGCGTGTCATGGCAATTGCATAATGCAACTGGACAACCGGTACTTGAACAATTTTCTATTGCCCCGAATATCACAGAGGCCAAACGTCTCACACAACTGACAATAGCACTTGCAACGCAACCATCAAACTATACAATCGTACCCGCTGGTGGCCAGCGACGCCTTGAGATTCGTGCGGTGAGTGGTGTCGCGGCAATTTCAAGGAGTGTCCAGCTATTTCCAAATGTCATTGCAGCGCAGGCAGGTATTCAGGCTATCGCACTGGAAATTCGCAGGACGTGGGTTTCACATGCATTGATGTCACTGGAACGAAGACTGTATCATCAGTTGCCGATCCGGAGTCTTGTACGCAGGGCAGTGATTCATAGTCTGACGGAGTTCTTTGAGATACTCAATGATCCGGGTGGAAGTCCAATGAATGAGAAAATATTCAGACTATGGGAACGACTGGGTTTTTCCGGGGCTCAATTACTTCGCAGTGAAGGAAATTTCCCCGGACTCACAAATGCGATTTCGATCGCGAATGCTCAAGCCGGAATCAGGGAAGTGATCACCCATGGCATCGACGATACAAACTATACAATCGAAGGTGCAAGTCCTTCATTCAATGTCGTCCTGCGAAATCCTGCGAATACCATCATTGCCAGATCTCCATCTGTATTTACAGATACTGTTTCTGCGAAGACAGAAATCGAACGCATCACCAGCCACCTCTATCTGAACTATAGTGTCGAAGGATTTTATGTACTCGAGAATGTCTTGCTATTTACTTCTTCCGGAGTTCAGTTGGAGATAGGATCTGCAGGGAAGGATCCATATTCATTGCAGATCAGTTTTGTCTTTCCGTCCGGGTATATCCGTGATTTTATTTCCGGACTACGTACATCTGACATGCCTGCAAAGTTCCGTGATGCAGAATTCCGCAAGCATGCAGAACGCATGATCAGAAGGGCGTGTCCGGCGCATTTGTTGCCACGCGTCTATTGGGTAGACAGGGCGGTGACAGGAGCTGTACTTGCCGGTACTGAACCTTGCTTTGACCATTTTGAAAGGCGTTATTTAGCATGGCTTGAAGCATTCCTCACCGACCGTGTGAATGTATCAGTAATGGATCCACTTAGGGATGCCCTGACCCTAACACTGAATCGTATCGTCCTGGAAGCTGAGACAACACTATGACAACTTCACAGACACATATTATTCAGAAGCAGACACTTGAATTATCAGGGAGTAGTTTTCAATTAATACATAGACTGGAGTCCGATTCACAGCGGTTGATCTCATCAGTGATCAATCCAATCATCGAGAATTGCTTTGCGGGAAAAGAGTATGACGGTGTTCAAATGATGATCGGAAAGATCGAGTTAGACCTTGGGACATTTCGTAGTATAGACTTCGAACGTGAAATCGCATCGCGTCTCAGGACACATCTTTCACAAGTATTGCAAGCGCAGGAACCGGTAGCATTACAGACTGTGTCTTCATCCGGAAATATATCCGTGTCGGATCCAACATTTGATACGCGCACTTTGAAACGGAGTGATGCAATTTTTGAAGCATTGATTTCTTATCTGAGATCAGGTCAATTGCCATGGTGGTGGAATGATGAGGACAATCCACAGGAACGATGGCAACATATTCAGGGTGGTAGCATAGTCGCGGATACTTTACAATGTCTGAAAGAGTATCCGTCAGCTATTCCGCGCACAGTGGACGTATTGTCGGATATGTTTCTTGGGTTACTTATTCAGGAGGCGGGATATGGTAAAGCGATTTTGCAAGGATGGCATGAGATACAAGGCGTTGGAAGTATTGAGCCGTCTTGCATTAATAAGATCAGGGGAATTTATTGGGAATACTGCCTTGCCCGCATCACAGGACATTTGAGATCAACATACAGTTCGACATCTCTCGTAGTAGATTCCATACACAAGTTTTCTCAACTCACCAGACAGGAGCTCGAGTTCTTTTTCTCTAAAGTATTTGCTACCCATCATGTGATCAAAGGACCATACTTTCAAAGACAAGGACTGACAGGTTCTTCAGAGGATATCCCGTCAATGTACCTGGAGCGAATGGCAGATGATAGTGAAGCGCATCAGATACCTTCTGAATCTCCATTGGACCTTCGTAAAGTTTCGTTATCTGGATCTAAGGCAAATTCGGAACTGGAAGAAGAGGTAAAGAAATCGCAGGCACAAATAGAATCGGGAAAGAAAACACCTGCTGTAGATGTATATATTCCAAATGGAGGGATTGTAATTGTGCATCCATTTTTAGAAGAGTTGTTTCGTGTACGCGATTTGATCAGAGACAGTCGATTTATTTCCAACCGTACGCAATGCCAGGCGGTGCGTTTAATTGATTACCTCATATCAGGACATGATCAAAGTCCGGAGTATCAATTACTTCTTCCAAAGCTGCTCTGTGGTCTGCCATGGGATGAACCGATAGCACATGATATCATCTTGTCACAAGAAGATATTGAAGCCTGCGAGCAACTTCTGGCGGCAATTGTCACCCATTGGAAAGCACTGGGCAAGTCGAGTATCGATGGACTTCGGGAAGGCTTCATCAAGCGCCACGGGATTCTAGCACGACACGGAGAAGACTGGAGACTTCGCATGGAACAACATGCGCAGGATATTCTGATTGAGAGACTGCCATGGAGTTTTTCAACTATTCGCTTGCCATGGATGAATACCACATTGCATGTCTCATGGACGAAATAATATTAAAGCATCTGTTTTTCAAAAATAAAACCAATGGTTATGAACTCCACTACAAGTAATTCACACCCTTTATTCAGAACCACCTGGATATTGTTGAGCTGTATCCTGATGACGTTACCCATCCTTGGTGCGCCGGATGATATTGACATCGATATTGCGAATCCGGTTCATGCCTATAACATTTCGGTTAATCAGGCTTTCAATGAGCAGATAGCGGTCCTCAACGCTAATACAACGAATGTCTTCTGGGAATTTTTCAACAATCCTCCTGGAGAGACAGATGGTGATTTTACATTTATGGGTATTACTGTCACACTTCCTACAGGTGCGCCTGCAAATCCTGTTGGTAGCGGACAAGTCGTCACTGTCATGGGTACTCCAACAGCGCCAGGATCATTTTCATTTACACTTACTGTGACGGAAGATGGCGGGGCGGATTCTGAAAATCGACAATATGATATCATTATCACACAGGCCATGGATGTTGTGCTCGTACTTGACCGATCGGGCAGTATGGGTGCAAATACACCGGCAGGTATCACGCGTTGGAATGCGTTGAAGGCGGCGGCAGGAAATTTTGGAAATATGTACCAGGCTCTCACCCGCCCAAATGACCGCCTGGGCATTGTCTACTTCAGTTCGAGTGTCAGCCCTATATCAGGATGTTGCGACAACCTTGTTCCCTTTTCAGCTACCATTGGCACCATAGTGATCAATGATTTGAATCCACCAAATCCCGGTCCCGGCGGAATGACTGCAATGGGTCTCGGAATGAATACGGCGCTCGGCAAGTTGACCGATGGCACAAAAGCAAGGTCTATCCTCCTGATCACAGATGGACAGCAAAACCAGAATCCGATGGTCAATTCTAATGGGTCAATTGCCGGTGGAGGGAATGGTGCCGGAGCAATAAAAGTATCAACAATCGGCATTGGTAATCCAAGCCCGCTATTTAATACAACATTACAAAACCTCGCCACGCAGAATAGAGGTAGCTACAATATCACTGATGATGGAAATGCATTCACGTTCCAGGCAGGTAACGCATCTGGCGATCTTTCGTCAGGTTTTACCAATCAATTTGTGGATATGCTCGATGATTTTAGCCCCCAGCTCATTGCCACGTCTACGACGAATGTAAGCCAGGGCAGCGCGCCGCATACGCTACTTACGTTTCCTCTCAACAACAGAGTTGACAAGTTGCTTCTTGAGTTTGTCTTTGACGAGAATTTTGAAACACTACAACTCATGCAGGTGCTTGCCAGGATCAATGTGCAGAAAGACGGCGCATCTGTCATGACCAGTATACAACCGAGTTGGGCTGGAAATTTTCCGAATAGTATTCTTTTGAAAATTGATTTCATCAATCAGGTACAAGGCGGACCACCTGTGATGAATCCTGCCGGAAACTGGACAATTCAACTTGCAGATGTTGCTCAATTTAAAATCACCCAATGTCGTGTCACTGCACTTGCTGATGATCATCGACTGAACTATCAATGCTCATATGGCACAACAGTGCCTCAGGTGAATACGCCACTGACGCTAACTACAGACCTTGATTGGTTGAGTTTTCCGATTACGGACGCTTCTGTAGAAGCAATTGTCCTGCGGCCTGGAGAAGATCTCGGCGATCTGCTTGCAAAGAATGGATTGACAGTGGATGTGTCGTCGGCACCGGATGCATCTTCACCGGGAGTGCAGAAGTTTGATCAGCTCATGGCCACAGACCAGGCCTTCCGCGATGCACTTGCGCGAAGTGAGAATCTTGTGACGCTCAATCATACATCAAAGGGACATTATGAAGCAAACTTTAATGACCTTTCGGTAGCAGGTCTCTATAGGTTGATCTTCAGGATCTCCGGTAATCATCCTGATGCCGGAAGTTATCGCCGGATGAAGGTGGAAAACTTTTATACCAGTTTCAATGGCATTGATCTGGCTGCATCTCAGGTCTCGTCGCAAATGGTAAATAACAAACTGGTGGTACAAATACGTCCTGTGGGCCGACGTGCCCGCCGGCAAC
>JANNQA010000056.1:0-26108 GCA_031400515.1 Bacteroidota bacterium | reverse complement strand
GTGTACGGGAGTATCCATCTATCGATCCTGCCGTCATCAACGTACGCACGAATTACATCGGCGCGAATGCGGATATCATCGAACAACAAATCACGGAACCACTCGAGAAAGCGATCAATGGGGTACAGGGCGTAAAAAATATCACCAGCACAAGCGCACAGGGTAGCAGCAATATTACTGTAGAGTTTTTCCTTGGTGTCGATCTGGAACAAGCAGCGAATGATGTCCGTGATAAAGTCGCACAAGCCGGAGGCAATCTGCCGCAGGATATCGATGCACCACCGATCGTCAGCAAGTCGGACTCGGATTCTGATCCCATCGTCTTTCTGCAGATCCAGAGTCATAGCAAGAATCTCATGGAGCTCACAGACTATGCAGAGAATGTAGTGCAGGAACGTTTGCAGACGATACAGGGAGTGAGCGGTGTGAATGTCTTCGGTCGCCGATATGCGATGCGCATGTGGATTGACCCTGCCAAACTTTCATCATATAATATTACTGTCGAAGACATCAGGTCTGCACTTGATAGGGAGAATGTTGAATTGCCCGGTGGGAAGCTCAGGGGGAATGAAACCGCGCTCATCATCAAGACCTTCGGAAGGCTTACATCGGAGAACGACTTCAACGACCTGATTCTACGCGAGAATAACAATGGAGTGGTCAGATTCCGTGATGTAGGGTATGCAGAGCTATCTACTGAAGAAGAGGAACGGGCTTCACGAAAAGATAACGTGCCATCTGTGAACATGGGTGTAATTGCCCAACCCGGAAGCAATCAGATCGAGATCGTAGACGAAATCTACAAGCGGATCGCAGATATCAAAAAGGACATGCCGGAAGATATCCTCCTCGAGGTTGGCTATGACAGGACGACGTTTGTAAGGAATGCGATCAAAGAAGTAGAACACACATTATTTATTGCAATCGGCCTCGTGGTGATCATCATCTTCCTCTTCTTTCGTGAATGGACGATCGCCCTTCGGCCTCTCATCGACATCCCGGTCTCCCTGCTTGGTGCATTCTTCATCATGTACGTTATGGGCTTTTCTATCAATGTACTCACCCTGCTGGCTATCGTCCTCGCTACAGGATTGGTGGTAGATGATGGGATTGTTGTGACAGAAAATATCTTTAAGAAGATGGAGGGCGGCATGAATAAATATCGTGCTGCACTCGAGGGCTCCAAAGAGATCTATTTCGCGGTCATTGCCACGTCTATCACTCTCGCGATTGTATTCTTACCAATTATTTTTCTTGAAGGCTTTGTAGGGAAGTTATTCAGGGAGTTTGGAATCGTGCTTGCGGGTGCGGTATTGATATCAGCATTTGTCTCATTGACACTTACTCCTGTGCTGAATATTTATCTCACGCGAAAGGGTGGTATCAAACACTCCCGGTTTTATCTCTGGACAGAACCCTTTTTTGCTGGCCTTGAAAATATCTATCGCAAATCCCTGAAGGGATTCATGCGACTGCGATGGATCTCACTCGTACTTGTCCTCGCTTGTCTTGGTATCATTTATTATTACGGTGGTAGCCTGCAGTCTGAGCTGGCACCGATGGAGGACAGAAACCGTGTACGGGCATCGCTGACTGGTCCCGAAGGCGCTGATTTTGATTTCATTGACCGTATTACTTATGAGGTTGTAGCAGAACTGATGGATTCTGTACCTGAGAAGTACGTCGTGCTTTCATTTGCACCCACGTTCAGCAGCACAGCCACAAATGCATCATTCGTGAGCATGGGATTGGTAGAATCAAGTGAGCGGGAGAGATCACAGGATGATGTAGCGCAACAGATGTCGAGGATGTTCCGACGTTACAACAATGTGAGGGCATTCGCGATGCAGGAACAAACAATCAGCGTTGGCCTTGGAGGCCGGGGTTCGTTTCCGGTGCAATTTGTATTACAGAATCTCAATTTTGACAAGCTGAAGGAAACGGTACCGGTCTTCATGGAAGAGGTGCGCAAAAGTGATGTCTTCCAGGGATTTGATGTCAATCTCAAATTCAATCAACCTGAATTGCTGATCACCATAGATCGTCTGAAAGCAAGCGAGCTTGGTGTCTCAGTGCTAGACGTAAATAGCACCGTGCAACTCGCATTGAGCGGTCGCAGATTCGGCTACTTCACAATGAATGGAAAACAATATCAGGTCATCGGCCAGGTAGACAGGATAGATCGTGATGATCCTCTTGATCTGAAATCTCTGTTTGTCCGGAATAATCGTGGAGAATTGATCCAATTGGACAATTTCGTGCAGATGGTTGAAGTCGCAAACCCACCGACGATTTTTCATTACAACAGATTCAAGAGTGCAACAGTGCAGGCAGGACTTGCCCCTGGAAAAACAATCGGCGACGGGATCAACGAAATGGAGCGAATTGCAGATCAGGTATTGGATGAATCGTACGTGACTGCACTCACAGGGGCTTCCCAGGATTTTGCTGAGAGTTCATCTAATACGTCCTTTGCATTTTTCCTTGCGCTGATACTGATCTTCCTGATATTTGCTGCACAATTTGAAAGTTTTATTGATCCCATTATTATTATGATCACTGTACCACTTGCACTGGCGGGTGCAGTATTGAGTTTGTATCTCTTTGATCAAACGCTGAATATCTTTTCACAGATCGGGATCATTATGCTCATTGGTCTGGTGACGAAGAACGGAATCCTGATCGTAGAGTTTGCAAATCAAAAGCGCAGACGTGGTGAACAAAAGCTCACAGCAGCCATTGATGCTTCAGTAGCAAGATTAAGGCCTATTCTGATGACGACACTTGCCACGACTCTCGGTGCCCTCCCAATTGCACTTGCGATCGGGTCGGCAGGTAAGAGCAGGGTACCTCTTGGGATTGTGATTGTTGGTGGAATGTTGTTTGCTCTTATTCTGACATTATATGTGGTACCGGCGCTGTATTCGTACTTATCATCGAAGAAAAAAGTTAGTCAGTTCGAAGCCGCGATAGCTGAAGTACCTCATCCGCATGTGTTGGAGGATGTGTAATGTGTAATGTTTAATGTTTAGTGTTTAATGTTTAGTGTTTAGGGTTTAGGGTTTAGGGTTTAGGTTTAATCTTTAATGTTTAATGCGATCAACTGTGTACAAACTGTTCTTGACCGCTTTGGTGTTATTGCCTTGGACAAAGCCTTCAGCACAGCAGATGTTGACTCTCGAGGATGCAATCACTATCGCACTTGCCAATAATTATGACATCCTCCTTTCTCGCAACGATTCCGCTGTTGCTGCTCTTGACTATAGTTACCGCAACATGGTGTTTTATCCGAGACTCAATGCGAATGCCGGTACGTCATGGGTGAAGAACAATCAGAAGCAGGAATTTACCGATGGCACTGGCAGAGAAGGGAATGTGGCCACAAATAATCTCAATGCCGCGCTTGCCCTGAACTGGACACTCTTTGATGGCCTGAGAATGTTTGCAACGCGAGATAAAGCAGAACAATATATCCGCCTCGGCGAACTCACGGTCAAAGAACAAGTCATCAATACGATCGCCAGTGTCATTAACACATACTACAACATCGTCGCTCAAAAGCAACAACTCAGGGCGATTGAAGAGCAAATGAGTATCAGCCAGACCCGTGTTGATCTCGCACAACGTAAACTTGAAATCGGTGTCGGTGCAAAACCAGATGTGCTGCAAAGTAAAGTAGACCTCAATGCCCAACGCGCTGCGCAACTCCAACAGCAGACTATCATCCGACAATTGAAAGAGTCGCTCAATCAATTGCTGGAACCATCTCCGGATGGCAGCGGATCAGCAATGTCTACAGAGTACGATGTCAGCGATACGATTCAGTTTAACACAGCTCTTTCGATAGAAGAGGTCCGGAATGGAGTTGAACAAAACAATCCTACACTTCAGATTGCAAATAAGAACATTGATATCGCCTATCTCACGCTGGAAGAACTGAAGGCAGATCGCTATCCGACGCTGGATTTCAATGCGACATACAATTTTACAAGAGTCAATAATGACATCGCACTCAATCCCTTCCTCCCGATATTCAATCGCAACAGAGGTTTAAACTTTGGATTTACCGTCACTGTCCCAATATTAAACTATCGCAATACCCGGCGACTCATTGAACAACAAGAGCTCAACATCGGCTTTCAGCGCCTGGTGCTCCAAAATCAAAAGTCCCTGATACGACTCGGTGTACAAAATGCCTATCATGACTTCGAGCTGCAACAACAAGCGCTGGCGTTGGAAGAAGAGAATATTCTTCTCGCCCGTGAGAATGTGGAAATTATCATGGAGACCTATCGTCTCGGGAATGCAACATATATCCAATTACGTGAGGCACAACAGAGTCTTGAAGACGCCTATACTCGGCTCATTGCGGCCAGATATAATACTAAACTGGCAGAGACGGAGTTGTTGAGATTGAAAGGGGATTTGGTGAGGTAACTGTTTAACTGGTTAATGGTTAATGGTTAATGTGGAATGGGTTAATTGCTTCGATAAAAGTAACAAATTGTCCTAATTCGAAGGGAGTATTCAGAAAAGTGTGTCAAACAGGAGGAGGAGAGGTCTGAGGCCGTAGGCCGAAGAGCTCTCCTCCTCCTGGCGGTCAATCTCATTGTACTGTACATTTGATGATTCTATCATTGAATTCACGATATAAGACCCTTGCAATTATTGGCCAGGAAAATACTTTACGAGCCCAGCTTGATCGAGTACGTTCCAAGGTTAAATATAGTTGCTTCAGCAGAGCCTTTTCATTCACGAATGCACCTTTTGTCTTCGTAACCTTACGCATGTGCCGATGTAAGGATTCGACTGCGTTGGTTGTGTAAATCACACGACGTATTGCTGTTGGAAATGCGAAGAATGTACTCAGTTCCATCCAATGCTTTTCCCATTTTTGTCGGATCTCTGGATAATCGGCATCCCATATTACTCCAAACTTTTTTAATGCTTGTTCGGCTTCTAAAAGAGAGCCACTTGTATACACCTTTCGTAAATCACGACAAATCGCTTTGTAGTTTTTATATGACACGAAGCGTAACGATGTCCGTATCATATGCACAATGCAACGTTGAACTAACGACATTGGGTACACTTCTTCAATCACCTCATTGAAACCCGGAAGACCATCCACGCAGAAGATCAGAACATCTTCTACTCCACGATCTTTCATGTCGTGCAGTATCCGACCCCAGGTATTTGCTCCTTCTGCATTCCCTACGTATAGGCCTAACACCTCGCGTTCTCCTTCCATATCTACACCTAGCACAGTGTACACTGCCTTCGTCTTTACATGTCCGTCATCCCGTACTTTGAAATGGATCGCATCCAGAAAGACAAAGGCATATATCGACTTTAATGCCCTATTCTGCCATCTCAAGACCTCTTCCCATATCCGATCGGTAATCGCGCTGATCTGGCCTTCACTGTAGCTTACTCCATACATCCGCTGAATATGCGTGCTGATATCCCGATAGCTATTCCCCATACTATACAGCTCCAAGATTTGCACCTCCAGTTCAGGAGTTATGTTGCGTTCCCATTTTGGCACCAACACCGGCTCGAACGTCCCTTCCCGATCTCGTGGAGGGGTTAGCTCTACTGGACCCATTCCTGTTTTTACTGTCTTTCTTGTGTGTCCGTTTCTTCGGTTTCCAGCGTCCCCTTCATCCAGGTGTATCCGCATCTCTTCATCCAACCCTGTTTCCAATAAGTGCTTTATCAATCCTGTAAGCGCTCCCCCAGGCCCTATCAATCCCTTCCCTGCTCTCAGCTTTTCTCGTGCCTCCTTTTCAAAGGACCCGTAGTTGAATGGTTCTGTGGTGTCTGAATTCTCTTTCTTCTTTTTCATTGTCAAATCTTTTTTAAATTTTTCATATTAAAAAATTTTGACACACTTTTCTGAATACCCTCAATTCGAAACTCTTTGCCATTACAACAATAAACCAATAACCAATAACCATTTAACCCTCTTCATTCCTCAACCAGATTCTTATACCTCGACAGGGCCTCCAAATAATAATAATCCGCATAAATAATCGGTGTGTCCACTTCACTCTTCGCTGGCTTGTGTCCCGTAGAATGTTTCAGGAGAAAGTAATGGTTGCCGTCCGCTGCAAAGTAAGCTGGAGAGGACAAGGTGACCAACACACTTTCGGCAAATGAAAAATAGGCATCACGTTTTTCATCATTCACAAATCTGCATAATTCAAGCAACGCAGAAGACGTAATCGCCGCTGCAGACGCGTCTCGAACATCGTTTGGGATATCCGGAGAATTGAAGTCCCAGTATGGAATTTTATCTGACGAAAGATTTGGATGACGTGTAATGAAGTCTGCGATCTTCACAGCCTGATCAAGATATCTTTTATCCTTTGTCTCTCTGTAAGTCACCACAAACCCATACAATCCCCATGCTTGTCCCCGGGCCCATGCTGATTCATCGGAGTACCCTTGTGCGGTCTTTCTTTCTATCACGTTCCCCTTTTGGTCATAGCAAAGGACATGATAACTGCTGTTGTCCTCTCTGAAATGATTTCGGATCGTGTTATCGGCATGTGTGACGGCGATATCATAATACTTGCGGTTGCCTGAAGTCTTGGCTGCCCAGAACAACAACTCCAGATTCATCATGTTATCAATGATGACAGGGTAGGAGTATCCTTCAAAGTCATTCCACGATTTCATCAAACCAACGTCAGGATCAAAACGCGTAGACAAGGACTCCGCGCCTTTCAGCAGAACAGGAACATATGCGTCATTTTGTGTAATGCGATATCCGTTTCCAAAAGGACAATAAAGCATGAAGCCCAGATCATGAGTACCGGTATTGAACTGTTCTTTCGCTACAGCCTTTGTCCATTTTTCAGCACCTGATTTGATCACAGGATCATGCGTGTATTCATAGAGATACCAAAGAGATCCTCCTAAGAATCCACTACACCACCAGTCGCTTTTCATCATTTTCATTTGGCCATCAGGCAACACGGATTGTGGAAACCATATGCTATCCTTGCAAACTTCCAGCATACGCTTGTATTGGTCGAGTGCCATCTGCATCTGTTCATTGACATCAATTTTCGGTTGCGTATGCGTTATGTGAGCTATCAGGATTATGCTGAAAATCAGGAATGGTTTCAGCCGTGGATGTTTCATTTTACAGGAATAAATTAATATGATTTAGTGAATTTAGTGAGTATGAGAGATAATTCGGCAGAAGTTCGAGGTGTGGTTCAGGTCATACGATGGCGTAAGGATGTAGTTTCGTATTTCTCCGAAATCCATTTCAAAATGCCAAGGATAATAAAAGCGCTATCAATAAATAAGATCGAATCTGAAATGGCGATAACCCAGCTATATACCCTGAACGACAAGCATCTTTGAATGTGCCGCGCGATGACGAATAGCCTTTGGTCCTTCATAGACATCCGAAGCCCACCATGCTTTCGCTTTCTCTACTGAGGGAAATTCTAACACAACAATCCTACCGGGTTCCCATTCACCCTCAAGTGTCTCGGCCTTCCCTCCGCGCACAATGAATTTTCCATCAAACGGTATCAAGGTAGCAGGAGTAAGTTTCTTATACGCTTCATACTCCACCGGATCTGTAATTGAAACGTCTACAATAATATAGGCTGCCATATCGGATACATTTAAACAATAAACACTAAACATTAACCAGTTCCTCAATCATACCTCAACGCATGCCCAAACCCAAACAACGGATTCTCACTATCATACGGCACATCTGTTTTTTGATTCCGCATGGCGTGGATCAGACGCGATCGTCACAGGAATGCCAAGCCGGGTCTGTTCAGCGTAGCGTTGCAAGTTACTATACCATTTCGCGAGGATAGATGGATCAGCAGGGATAGCCCAGAGATTGAAGTGGGTCATCTTTAGCTTCGACATATTATCGATTGCTGCGGGCAACCGTGCGGCAAAGCCCGTTCCTTGTTGTTTCTCCAATGAAGCATCTTCATTGACCGGAGCACCATTGATAAACAGCATACCGGCTTTTTCCTCGAGAGTCATTTGTGAAAGAAGATCCTGGATGCGGATTTCAATGTTTGCACTGCTGTCTTCGTATCGATCAAGCTTGCCGTTTTTATTGAGATCACGGAATTCAACTGTATCGGAGTCTGCCGGTAGAGTATTACGTTCCGGATCAATCGTTGACCCTTCACCTGTCCATGATATCGTGATCAGGAGGCTTGTGAATATTGTATAGACAAGTTGCATAACACATGTTTGTTGAGCTTGTAAATCTGGAGAGTATTTTTGACTATTCGAGCTGGTTGCACTCAAAGGGTGTACGCTTCATTGCATAAAGTTGAGCATTTGTCATTCCGAGCGAAGCATGCCTTCAAGGCATGCGTAGTCGAGGTTGAAAAAAGCACTCCTACCTTCCTTGTCATTCCGAGCGAGGAGCACAGCGACGAGTCGAGGAATGGCGTGCGTCGAGCAAGTATTGATTTCGAGCGAGTGAGGAGCGTAGCGACAAACGAGTCGAGAAATCCTGTTGGTTAATGGTAGATCTCTGCGCCACCGCTAAAGCTAAGGCGGCACGCGGTCGACTCACCATTCGTGCTCCTCGTTGCGCTCGGACCACTCATGGTTCGCTCGAGATGTGAGG
This sequence comes from Bacteroidota bacterium, assembly GCA_031400515.1. Lineage (GTDB taxonomy): Bacteria > Bacteroidota > Bacteroidia > Chitinophagales > Saprospiraceae > DATDQA01. The sequence goes on along the minus strand of JANNQA010000056.1, from coordinate 17,476 downwards.
ATTGGAGATCACTGCATCCTTCGACTCCACTGCGTTCCGCTCTGGATGACAATGCATTCCTGTCATCCCTAAGCCGGTTTATCGCCAGAGTGGGTATGATTTTCTCGGAATGACAAAAATCGTTGCATCGGATTGAACACTGGTAATTTCTAATCAAACGTCTGCAAAAAAGTTTATCGGAGTGAATGGCCTTGAAGGGACGGGCTAAAAAATCAGGAAGCAGAATAGCAATCAAGCCTTCCTCTTGCTTTTTACCACGACGTTCTTTGCTTTTTCTTTGTTTTGGGCGATTCTAAATTTCACAATTCTTGTGATCAAAGCTATTGGCATAGGTTTATCCAGCGGAAATTGCACAGAGCCTTTTCCTGTTTTATACTTCGAAAACGCTTTTTCAAAAATTGGATTTCCAACTGGCGCTGGATACAATCCGATATGATGTTGATATCCTGCAAAGTAGACCAGATACTGTCCGTTTTGTTTGAAAGCAGGTATTGCATAACTAATGGTTTCTTCAGCGCCTGGGGCAGCTTGCTTTATTGTCTTGCGAACTTCTTCCAGAGCGACTTGAACATTTTTTGGAAAGCGAGCGATGTATTCGTCGATATCTTTCGCGTTGATACTTTGCATTGTTCTGAAGTTTAGAGATTTGAAATTTTATTGATGCAAAGCTACAGACGGATATGAACTGGGCGCGGGTGTGAAAACGACATTCTCAGGGGTGAAATACAATAGTGTTTGTTCCCGACAAGGAGTAGAAATATTGTCATGTCCTATTCTAAATCTGGGGATCTTCTATGTTTTGTTCCCTGCTCAAAAGAGTAAGCGAGCTTAACTAATGTGGGTTCCGAATACATCCGGCCCAAAAACTCTAAACCTGTTGGCAAGTCATGTTGCATAAAGCCCATCGGCACAGTGAATGCCGGCTGACCTGTATGCGGTGCAATGACACCACTGTTGTCACCAGTGTATTCCTCAACAATTGAATCCATTCTGTAGGGTTTGATATTCCATGTTGGATAAATAAGCACATCTAATTTTAATAAATCCATATGGTCTTCGATGGCCTTGCGAAATGCAACTCTCCTCGGATCCGAGTATGCATCCAGGCATGCGATTTCTGGATTGTCAGTGCTACCAGTTTGGGTTGTATAAAAGTTCAGGGTTTCTGCTGTGAATGGGGATTTTGTACCGATTCTGATCACATCGTTGATTGTTCGTAGTGTGTCGTTTTTGATATAAGTCGTGAGATAGTTTTCAAGATCTGCTTTGAAATTGTCGCACCACTGATCTTCACGGAGCATTGAGAAATTTGGAATAAGAACAGAATCAATAACCTCAGCCCCTATCATTTTTATGTCCACTATCGCTTGTGCAAATAGTGCCAGTATTTCAGGGTCAACAATGGTATCGCTGATTTCACGCAGAACACCGATTCTGGCTCCCTTCAAGCCGTCGCTCCGAAGAAACTGAGTGTAGTTGATTGGAATGTTGCCTTCAGAATATCTAGTCAATGGATCACCAGGATCAAATCCCGCAATGATTTCTAAAACACGCGCAGCGTCTTCTACAGATCTGCAAATTGGTCCTGCCATATCATAACTGAGCTCACAGGGAATAATGCCGGATCTACTCACCAATCCCATAGTTGGTCTGAAGCCTACCAGCGCACCATGAGAAGAAGGCAGACGTATAGAACCACCTGTATCCGTGCCAAGACCTATCACGCCAAAATTTGCTGCAATGGAAGTGCCGGTTCCGCCACTTGAACCTGCGGATGTGTAATCCTGATTGTATGCATTTAGCGTGGCGCCATGTGTGGAGCTAAATGAGGCCCAGGGAGTAAACGCCCATTCAGCCATGTTTGATTTGGCGATGATGACGGCACCTGCTTTTACCAATTTGTCTATAATAAACGCATCGGTATCGGGGATGAAATCTTTTAACGCGATTGCCCCGGCAGTGGTATTGAGTCCTTTGGTGTGAATGTTATCTTTTACAATGAGTGGAATGCCGTGAAGTGGTCGCAGGACTTTGGTGCGTTGATATTCTTCATCCAGTGTTTTGGCAATGTACAATGCCTGTGGATTAATGATTGTAATAGAATTGAGTTTTGGATCAAGTCGTTCAATTCTGTCTATATAAGCAGAAATCAATTGCTCGCTGCTGTATGTACCGTCCTGATAAGCCTGATGAATGTCTCGGATTGTGAGTTCGTGAAGGTCTATAAGCTCTGGTGAGTACGCAGTCTGACAACCCAATAACCCGAATATGCAGATGCAACAAATCGAAATGAATCCATGAATTTTCATGAAGATTGAATGGGCTACACTTGTTTTTCCCGGCAAGAAAAGTACATATTTACTTACATCCGACATATATTACAAGAGTCCTAACCCATTATATTCGTTGAGAAAAGATTATCATCATCCTGTCACAATGAGATTCTTTGGTCCGTCACCGATTTGGTTTGAAAAGGGCCTTGCATGTATCCGTATCGTAGTCGGTCTGCTGATCATCTATCACGGACAGGAGATGTTTCATCAGAGTATCATGGACGGATACCTGACATGGGATGTGTTCAAAATCCCTAATGGCAAACTGCTGGTATATGCAGGAAAATCAGCAGAATTACTTTCCGGGATCTTGCTCTTCTTAGGGCTGTTTACCCGTATCGGCGCAGTGTTTTGTATCGGCACGTTGGGGTTTGTCACATTCGTGGTAGGACATGGGCGATTCTGGTACGAGGATCAGCATCCGTTTATGTTTGTCTTGTTTGGTTTCCTCTTTTTGTTCGCCGGACCTGGAGCGTGGAGTTTGGATCGTGAGAAAGCGAGAATTCCTCGACTACGCTCGGAATGACAAGATGGTGAGAAGGCTTGCCCGAATCCGCCTTAAGCGGAGGCGGGTGAGAATTCCTCGACTACGCTCGGAATGACAAGATGGTGAGAAGTCGAGAAGGTCAGAAGGTAATCGGTAATTCGCCTTCGCCTTGCTACAGCGAACAAGTCGGTGAAGTAAGTAAGTCCTCAGTTGGCAGTCCGACAGTCTTCTGTAAAATTTAGGCATTGACTAATAGCGAACGGCGAACGGCAAATAGCGAACTGCGACTATCTTCGCCCCATTATTCAGTTTAAAAATCGCTGCATGAAAAATCTTTGTCTCGTTGGTCTGGGTCTTATCGTTGTTGTATTGCTCTCTTGTGCGAAAGCAGGTGTCACTGAAACGGGTGTTTCATCCTCGGGGCTCAAAATCGCCTATGTGAATGGTGACTCGATCCTCCTTAATTATGGTGAGTTTCGTGCAGCATCCGAAAGTATGGAGCTTAAGCAACGTGATGCTGAAGAACTTTTGCAAACGAAAGGTGCTGAATTAGAAAAAGATATCGCAGCGTATCAACGTAAAGCACAGGCTGGAACAATGTCGAGAAATGAAATGGAAACACAGGAGAGACGACTTGGGGCAAAACAAGAAGCATTGATGAATGAACGTGATCAGATTACAAACGCACTGTTGTCTGAAACTTCCGAAATCAATGAGCGACTTCAAAAGATCATCAAAGCCAAACTTGGGGAAATCAAAAAGCAGGAGGGCTATGATTTTATCTTTAGTTATGTACAGGGCGGCCCGATCCTCATCGCTGACGAAAAACATGATATTACTACGCGCGTGCTTGCTGCACTGAACAGTAATACCGCGAGTCCGGTGGATTCGGTTAAGTAGATCGGAAGAAGAAAAATGCAAGTGCAAGCGCAAGTGCAAATGCAAAAAGAGAAATAAGCCACTTAGAGGCTTTCGAATGGCAAACAGCTAACCGTGAATGGCTAACGCGAACAGTCTCTGAGATCACCCTTCACGGTATACGCACTTCCCAGTGTGTTATATGCATTCGACAACCATCGGGAGTCTTTGTCTGTTTTGCAAATGCTTCCTGCAGTTTCGCATAATGCAAAGCTGTGTCAGGGTTGTTATTGATATAGGAGCGTGCAAGTTGATGGATACTCTTGAGCTTTACGTTGTCGGGCTTCAGTTGGATCATTGAACACATACCAAAGACTATCCGTGTTCTGTGCGATAAGGATGTTGGCGAATAAAAAGAGTAGGAAGCAACAGCGCAATTTCATCTTGCCGATTTGAAATGATTATTGCTCAAAGATAGATGCACCGGTCACACCGATTACCGATCACCGATTACCGAATTCGGATTACTACCCCCCAAAATCGTCGAAGGCGATGTTTGCCTGAGGTACACCGAGATCATCAAGCATCTTGATTACCGCTGCATTCATGAGTGGAGGTCCACAGAAGTAGTATTCTATTTCTTCCGGTTCTGGATGAGTTTTCAGATAGTTGTCATAAAGTACCTGGTGGATAAAACCCGTAAATCCTTCACCTTCAGTATCCTCAAGACTCTTCTTTGCTACCCAATTGTCTTCAGGTACTGCAGCAGAGAGCGCGACATGGAATTTGAAATTCGGGAAATGTTTTTCGATTTCGCGGAATTGATTCACGTAAAACAACTCACGCTTTGAGCGACCTCCATACCAATAAGACACTTTCCGATTTGTTTCTTTCAACGTGTGAAACAAATGGAAGAGATGAGAACGTAATGGTGCCATGCCTGCTCCTCCACCGATATAAACCATCTCCTTGCCAGTATCCTTGATGAAGAACTCTCCATAAGGGCCCGATATCGTGCATTTATCACCGGGCTTCAATCCAAACGTATAAGAAGAACATACCCCTGGATTTACCGCAAGCCAGTTATTGGATTTTTTATCCCAGGGTGGGGTAGCAATGCGGATATTGAGTTTGACAATATTCCCTTCAGCAGGATGATTGGCCATAGAGTAAGCTCTGAACTGCGGCTCGACATTGATCATTTTCAGATCCCAAAGTTTCCATTGATCCCATTCTGCTTTGAACTTGTCCGGCGTTTCATGAAATTCGGGATGGGCTGTGATATCGAAGTCATGAAAATCCACGATGACTTCAGGAACATCAATTTGCACATAGCCTCCTGATTTGAAATCCAGAATTTCACCTTCAGGTAACTGAACGATAAACTCTTTGATAAACGAAGCGACACTATAGTTGGAGATGACTTCACATTCCCATTTTTTAATACCAAAGACTTCGGCAGGTACACGAATCTCCATATCCTGGCGCACCTTTACCTGGCATGCAAGTCGCAGGTGTTCTTTTACTTCTTTGCGTGTGAGATGATTCAGTTCAGTCGGAAGCACATCCCCACCACCGACATCGATGTGGCATTCACACAATGCGCAAGTGCCGCCGCCACCACAAGCCGAAGGCAGGAAAATTTTTTCAGCGGAAAGCGTATTCAATAAATTACTTCCGGGCTTTACCAAAAGGGGCTTATCCGCTTCTCCATTGATGATAATCCTGACATCACCTTGCGCTACAAGTTTCTTTTGGGCAAAGAGCAGGCCGTATGACATGGCAAGCAATAGCACTGAAAACGCGACTACTCCCCAGACAACAAACATCAGATCGATAAGGAAGAACATGTATTCGTAGAATTAATTAAAGTCACATTCCAAGAGCGGATTGTTCAAAATATGTCGCCGGGTTGATGCCCATCAAACTCATGAAGGCCATCCCCATAAGACCTGTAATAATAAATGCGATACCGAGTCCTCGCAATGGAGCCGGGATATGTGCGTATCTCAGTTTCTCGCGAATCGCAGCCATGAGTACGATTGCGAGCGCCCAACCGAATCCAGAACCAATACCATACGTCACTGATTCTGCAAAGTTGTATTCACGAGCGACCATAAATAATGCAGCACCAAGAATCGCGCAGTTTACTGTAATGAGTGGCAGAAAAATTCCAAGAGCATTGTACAACGAAGGCGAGTATTTTTCTACTGCCATTTCAACCAATTGCACAGACGCTGCGATGCTGGCAATGAACAGGATAAACCTTAAGAAAGTCAGATCCATTTTGAAAATACCATTCGGTCCAAGGACCAACTCACTAATAACCCAGTTAATAGGAATTGTCAGGATCAACACAAAGATGACTGCCACACCCAAGCCGATTGCCGTCTTCACGCTCTTGGATACCGCGAGAAATGAGCACATGCCCAGAAAGTATGCCAGGATCATGTTCTCTATGAAGGCAGATTTGATGAAGATGTTGAGGAGATCCATTGTTAATGTTTAACGTTTAACGTTTAATGTTTAATGTTCGAATTCATTTCATCATTTACTCATCATTCTCTACGAAACATCAACCAATTTTGGATTCATCGACCTGTGTATCCAAATAATAATACCGACCAAAAACAACGCTGATGCAGGCAAAGCCATCAGACCATTAGGTTGATACCATCCAAGCCAACTGAGTTCGCTCGTATTCAATGCAAATTCAGGTGTTGACCCGATGATTTTTAATCCACCAATTGAGCCACGGCCAAAGAATTCACGTACAATCGCAAGGGCCACGAGAATTGCGCCATAACCAATACCATTTCCAATGCCATCCAAAAAAGAACGCCAGGGTTTGTTTGCCATCGCGAATGCTTCAAGTCTTCCCATGACGATACAATTTGTAATAATAAGGCCGATGAATACAGAGAGCTGCTTCCACACCGGATAAGAATACGCCTTGAGAAACTGCTCAACCACAGTCACAAGCGCAGCAATCACCACGAGTTGAACAATCATCCGGATCTGCTTTGGAATCCCTTTGCGCATCAATGAAATGACGAGATTTGAAAACCCTGTGACAAGCGTAACAGATATCGCCATGATCAACGCAGGCTTTACCATTGTTGTCACAGCAAGCGCCGAGCAGACCCCCAGGATTTGAACCGTGATCGGATTGTTGATCTCAATCGGTTCAGTGACAAGCTTTCTTTCTTTTTTACTCCACCAGTATTCTTTTTCCTTCACCACTGGTACAGGAGCTACAGCAATATCAGCCATGATGTATCATTTATTATTAAGTCAAAACCTGATCATTTCTTTTTCTGCGATTCGAAATATGGTAAGTATGCCTTTATACCTTTCTTCAACATATCATTGACACCTACGGATGTAATTGTTGCACCGGATATTCCATCCACCTCATGCGCTTTGCGTTTTACACCACCTTTCACTACGGCTACAGAGACAAATTCCGATCCTTCATAGATCTGTTTTCCCTGGAATTGCTTGCTGAAGTTAGGATTGTCCTTGATCTCTGCACCCAACCCTGGGGTCTCTGCTGCGTGACCAAAAGAAGTACCTACAACAGTATTGAAATCATCAGCCAAAGCGACAAATCCCCAGATTTTATCCCAGAGTCCATTCCCTCTCACAGACATGAGATAAATACTGCCTTTTTCACCCTTGAAAATGAACAATGGATATTTACGTTCGGCTGCTGGTTTTTTTTCTTCTGCGGCGATATTGATGTCTTCAGCTTTCAGTCCTTCGACGGGATTGCCTTTTGCATCAAGAACTACCTGCTGTACCTGGGCTTCAAACAGACTCAACACTTCCGGGTCCTTGAGCTTATTCAGATCCTGTCCGAGTTGATCTTTTATCGCAGAGAGAATCTCCCTCTTTTTAAAGACCGCTTCATTTGCCGCATGTCGCGGCTGAAGACCATTGACAACAAATGCCAGGACAATGGCAGTGATCAATGATATGACAAGAGTATAGATGATGATATAGCGATTATTCATGTCGCAGTCTTTTCTTCATGTTTGCCTCAACAATAAAATGATCTATCAATGGCGCAAATGAATTCATAAACAGAATGGAGAGCATCCAGCCTTCAGGATAAGCAGGATTCATCACCCGGATGATCAAACCAACAGATCCGACGAGAATACCATAGATCCACTTGCCTTTGTTTGTCCCCGCAGCAGTGACTGGATCAGTAGCCATAAAAGCCATCGCAAAGAAGAAACTACCCAGGTAAAAATGATAGTACCAGGGAAGGTCCATATAAACATTCACACCCCATGCATTCAGAAGTATCGCGGTGCCGGCCATTCCAAGGATCATCCCTACCATCACCCGCCAACTTGCGATACCAGTAGCAATCAGGAAGAGTGCTCCAACGAGTATCATTGGCTTTGAGGTTTCTCCGATCGACCCAGGTATCGCGCCCCACCACAATTGTCCTAAAGAGTAATGTTGTGTCACTTTGTCCCACCCTCCTTCATATGCCAGCGCAAGGGGAGTAGCACCACTATAACCATCCACAACCGTTAATGTTGGATCAAATGTGCTCCAGCCAAACCATTCGAAAAGCGTATTAAAAAAGCCAGTTTGCCACCAACCATAATCTGTCGCAGCTCCAGGCGCCGTGCTCTCCAATCCTGCTACCCAAACCTGATCACCGGAGATGGTTCCCGGATAAGCAAAGAAGACAAATACGCGAGACAGTAGCGCAATGTTCCAGATATTCATTCCCGTGCCGCCAAACGCTTCTTTTCCAATAATCACAGCAAAGGCAACGGAAACACATAAAATCCAAATAGGAATATCAGGTGGCATGATCAACGGAATCAAAGCTCCAGTGACCAGGAATCCTTCTTCTATGCCATGGCCTTTTTTTGAAGCAAAATAAAATTCAATGCCAAGTCCCACCAGGTATGTCCAGATGAAAATTGGAATAATCTTCGTGAGACCATAAGCGATTTTGAGATGCAGTGCTTCGAAGTAACCCATGTTGACCCCGAGCGCTAGAAAGTGCTGATGACCGATATTCCATGTTCCAAAAATATAGCAGAGCTGCAGGGCAATGACCACATAGATCATCGTGCGCTTCAGGTCCATCCCATCACGAACATGTACTCCCCCTTTCGTGACCGTATTCGGAGCGTACAAAAAGGTAAAGAACCCATCGTACAGCGTATGCAGAAAGGGATGCTTTGCTTTATCTGGTTCGAGTTTCTTTATCCGATCTATCAGTTTCATTCTAAGTGGCTGCTAAGTGGCCTTTAAGTTGCTTTTAAGTTGCGGCTAAGTGGCTTGTAAGTGGCCTTTAAGTTGCTTTTAAGTTGCTTGTAAGTGGCCTTTAAGTTGCTATGTTTCCTCTTGCACTGCACTTGTGTTTGTACTTGCATTTCCATTTACTCATTTCATCATTTTAGCTCTGCTCCCTCATCACCTTTTGTCCGTCTTTAAGTATTTGTTGCAACGGCATCTTTGAAGTACAGGCAAACTCGCACAGCGCAACATCTTCTTCACTCAATTCATAAATACCCAGGCCTTCCATCTTTTCAAAGTCATTAGAGAGAATTGCTTTCATGAGATGTTGAGGATAGATGTTCATAGGCAACATCCTTTCGTATTCACCAGTCATGACAAAAGCACGTCTTTCTCCGTGTGTATTCGAGTTTGCAATAAACTTACTATCGGGAAAGAGGAAGTTTGGGAACGTACGGCTTACACTTGGTCTTTCTGTCAATGGCAACAGCCATCCAAACATTTCGTAAAAGTTTCCTTCATTCATCACCGTCACCTGATCATCATGATAGTTCAGATAGCCATCAAGCGATTTTTGTTCACCGGATAAAACGTCGCCGCTGATGAATCTGAGATTCTCACCTACTATCACATCTTTCACCAACTCCCCGATATGAGCACCGACGAAAGTATTCATGTATAAAGGTTTGCTAATCGGACTGCCGGTAATCGCCACAATACGACGACCATCAAATTGTCCTGTAATAAACAACCGGCCCATCGCTGCGACTTCCTGTATTCCTAAAGTCCATACTTTTTGCCCCGGCTTCATCGCTGAGACATGATGGATTTGCACGCCGACATTTCCTGACGGATGAGGACCTCTGAACCAATGTTTTTCAACCCCCTGAGCCTGGGTGAAAATCGCAGATGGACTAGCCTCACCGCGACCATCAAGTCCCAGATGCACTTTCCCGGAAGTAAGTCTGCCGAGGGCATCAAGTCCTTTTTGGAATTCCTCTCCCTTGCCTTGCATCACAAAATTTGAATCGGGAGCAAGAGGTGCACTATCGAATGTCGAAATGAAGATGTTGACCGGGACAATGCTCAGATCAGGTACTATATTATATGGTCTTTGCCGCAACACTGTCCATGCCCCTGTCTGGAGTAAAAATTGGACCAGGGACTCCCTTGTGATACTCTCGAGGTTTGGGACCTGATGCTCTAGATATTGTATTTGTTTGTCAGCAAGGATTACGATTTCAGTGATTGCGCGTTTTTCACCGCGAGTGATGGCCAAGATCTCCCCGCTCACCGGAGCCACGTATTGGATATCAGGAATTTTTTTGTCGAAAAACAGAGGCTGTCCTGCTTTAACTGACTCTCCAACCTCCAGCATGACTTTGGGAATCGGAGACATGTCTACAAAATTCTGTGGCTGCATGGCAAAGCGCGTGACGTGTGCTTCATGGATCTCATGTGCTGCTTCGCCCTCCAATTTGATGTCATAGCCGGCCTTCAGTACATAGACATCCTGATCCTTTAACGGTGCGGGCAGTTTTGGAGTGAATAGGGTACTTAGTCCTCCCCAGACATCGAGGCCTTCGGACTGTACATGATATTTCTGAGCTTCTACACGCAACAGGTTGTCTGCTACCTGCATGATGACGCCGATCAGGAGGATTGCTGCGACTACAAGTAAAGTGTAGAGCAGAAGGTTTGTATTTCCAGAGCTCTGTGCAGCAGCGTCTCCTGCACAGGCAATCATCAATATTGAGAGGAAAACAATCCGGTAGGGCGATTTTCTCAAGTCCACAACGATGTCAATCTTGTTTTTGATAGCCGTAAAACAGCAGCAATTTTCAGGCGGTCAAATATAGTCGCTTTCTAAAGAAAAATGGGGAAAGCAGGAGAAATCGGAGAAACCGGTAAAACCGGAAAATATGAGAACTCCGGAATCCAAAATGCGATGTCCGGATTACTTCCTTGCAGACTCTAAATTATGCTCTAAGTCATCCCGATTTCGCTTAGCTGGGATGTCCCTTAGCTACCATATGCTCTTTATTTGTCAGCCAAAAGCTGACCAGCCTCTGGCTGGCCCCTTTCTCTGCCCCTTTACTCCATGCTCTAAGCCCTATGCTCTATATTCTTCCTCCATTGCACAAACCCCCAAATAGCTACAATTAAATATGCCGCATAGAGTACTGCGATCAAACCACCCCCTCTCTGCCAAAAAAGAAAGACATACACGGCGTCAATCGCTATCCAATAAAGCCAGTTTTCAAGCACTTTGCGGACAAGGAGCCAGGTGGCCCATAGTGAAAGCAGCGTCGTGACCGTATCGAGATAACTATAAGCGGCATTGGTATATTTCTGCAGGAGCATTGAAATTGGGATACTCAGAAGGAATCCTACGGCCACAGGTACGATATGTTTCTGCCATGACCATGAACTCACACGCAAAGACTCTCCTGGTTCATTTCTGAATATCCAGTAATACAATCCCAGAAATCCAAAGAGTACATAGAAGATTTGCAATACACCATCTGCGTAAAGCTGAAAGACTGAAAAATCATCTATGGCGATAAGCGAACAACTGATGATGCCAAAAGGCCAGCACAATGGCTTTTCATTCGCAGCGAGAATGACGTAAGTCAGACCGGTGATAAGAGCGATCCATTGCGTTGGGGATTGATTGAGGAGAGAGATGAGGATTTCCTGCATGATGCAAATATCTCGCATTCATAGTCATCAGGCAGCTTGCTCTGCATGAGCAGACAGTGTCGGGCCCCGACAAATGCGAAACTCTGAAATGCACCCGACTTGGTTGATGTCAGCGTCATGGTATGCTTCTTAATATATTTGCCGGTATAACTTCATATAAGATGCGGATTCCGAAATCCGAAATCTGAAATCCGAAATCGCAATGTTTCGCTTCGAACATCCACTCTTCCTCTGGTCATTCGCACTCCTCCCGGTATTGATTGGATTGTATTTCTTTTCACGTTGGCTCTCTTTACGGGCTCAGAGAAAATTTGCGACCGAAAGTGCAATGACAAGATTGCTGGGGCAATGGTCACAGAACAGAGAAGTGATCAGGTCGGTACTGGTCTTTATCAGCATTGGCTTACTGTGTATGTCACTCGCCAATCCGCAATGGGGTTTGCGTCGTGAAAAGGTGCAGACCAAATCCGCGGATATCTTCATCGCTCTCGATATCTCAAATAGCATGTACGCAGAAGACATCGCACCGAGCAGACTAGAACGTGCAAAGAAATTTGCATCAGATCTTGTCAATGCATTGCGTGGTGAGCGTATAGGCCTTATACTCTTTGCAGGTAACGCATATCTGCAGATGCCACTTACAACCGATTATGCAGCCGCAGAAATTTTTATCAGAAGTGCACACCCTGGTCTTGCCACAACACAGGGTACTGCGATCAGTGAAGCCATTGACCTCGCTATGCGTGCATATATCGAAGATGACGGACATAATAAAGCATTGATCTTGTTGACTGATGGGGAAAATCATGAAGAAGGCGCCATCGAATCCATGGAGCGTGCGCGAGATGCTGCACTGATACCTTTCATTATTTCGGTGGGTACTTCTGAGGGGGCATTTATTCCTATTGTGGTTCAGGGCCGAGAAGATTACAAGCGGGATGAAAACGGAAACCCTGTGCGTACGATTGTCAATGAGGAGTTTTTGAAGGAACTTGCGCAGGTCGGCAACGGGACTTTGTACAATATTTTCGATCCGGAATTCGTCATTCGTGATATTCAGTCAAAAATTGATGAATTCGACAAACGCGAAATGGAGCAGCGTGCATTTAAGGATTTTGAAAGCTACTATCAGTATTTTTTGTTTGGAGGGATACTACTTCTGTTGATTTCGTGGTTGATTAGGGAAAGGAAGAGCGGCAGTCCTCAGTCCTCAGTCGGCACGCCAAAGACTTGAAGGAAAGAGCATAGGGCATAGAGCAAATGGCATAGTGCATTTAAACATTAAACATTACACGTTAAACAGCATTCATATCCATGGAAAAGTTATTCCCCTTCGTATTATTTGCCTTCGTAGTCAATATTGCGTTTTCCCAATCGCCGCACAAGCAATTGCGGAATGGTGATCTCTACTACGACCAGGGTGAATATCTTGAAGCAGAAGAGGCATACCGGAAGGCTAATGCGGAAAAACAGAATGCGCAAGCGCAATACAATCTTGGCAATTCCATCTATTTGCAGGAACGCTATGATGAAGCAGTACAGCATTATGAGTCTGCAGCTCAGCAATCCACCGATCCTCTTCTGAAAGCACAAGCCTATCACAACCTTGGCAATACACACTATCGTGCTCAGTCACTTGACAAGAGTATCGAGGCATATCGAAATTCACTGAAATTGAATCCAGGCGATATCGATACAAAAAAAAATCTGACGATGGCATTACAGCAATTGCGTCAGCAGCAACAACAACAGCAACAAGACCAACAGAAGGGAGATCAGGAAAAGGAAGAACAACAACAGGAAGAGCAACAACAACCACAAGAACAGCAGCAACAACAACAGCAACAACAACAGGACTCGGAAAATAAAGAACAGCCTCAGCCCAGTGAATCAAATGAGGATCTGACCAAGGAGGAAGCTGAAGAACTCCTGCGTATTATCAACTCCGAAGACAGTAAGGTGCAAGAGAAATTGAGGAAGACATCTGCGAATCCCAAGAAGCCGAAGAAGGACTGGTGAGGGAAGAAGGCGAAGGAGGAGGCGATGGCGGAGGAAGAAAGAAGAAAACTCAAACTCATACCAAGCTCAAACCAAGATAAGTTAGTCTGCAGTCGCCAGTCCGCAGCTTGCCCAAATCTGCGAAGCAAGAGGCGGGTCCTCAGTCTTTCACGGGGCGTTCATTGGAGGATCAAACTCGTAACACGCAAAACGCAACTCGTACCTCGTATCTCGTAACCCGCAACTCGTACCTTAGGGCTTTATGCAGAAATATATCCTCGCGCTCGATCAGGGCACTACCAGTTCGCGCTCAATACTCTTTGATGCACATGGGCAGATTGTCGCTGTGGGTCAGAAAGAGTTTAGACAAATATTCCCGCAACCCGGATGGGTGGAACACGATCCTGTCGAAATCTGGGAATCGCAGTTGGAGACGCTGAAGGAAGTGATTCACAAGGCATCTATACAGCCTGAACAAATTGCCGCTATCGGTATCACAAACCAACGCGAGACAACGATTGTCTGGGATCGCAAGACCGGAAAGCCTGTATGCAATGCAATCGTATGGCAAGACAGAAGAACGGCAGATATCTGCAATGCATTGAAGAACGATGGCCTCGATGAGTATGTACAAAAAACGACAGGCCTTGTCATCGATGCCTACTTCTCAGGCACAAAAATCAAATGGATCCTTGAGCAACATCCTCATATTCGTGCAAAGGCAGAGTCTGGAGAGGTGATTTTCGGAACCGTTGATAGCTGGCTCATGTTCAATCTTACAGGAAAGCATGTACATGCTACTGACTATAGCAATGCATCCCGTACGATGCTCTATGATATTCATACTTGTCAATGGGATCAGAAACTCTGCTCTGCATTAAATATTCCTATAGCCATGCTGCCTGAAGTCAGAAGTTCATCGGGAACATTTGGAGTCACCGATACGAATGTGATTGGAGCTGAAATTCCGATTTGTGGTGTAGCAGGAGATCAGCAGGCAGCATTATTCGGGCAACTTTGTCATAGTTCTGGTATGGCGAAGAATACATACGGTACCGGATGCTTCATGCTCATGCATTCCGGTCGAGAAGCGGTGAAAAGTAAAAGCGGATTGCTTACAACCATTGCCTGGGGCATCGAAGAGCAGATAGAGTACGCACTCGAAGGCAGTGTCTTTGTCGCTGGAGCTGCGATCCAATGGTTGCGCGATGGTTTGGGGATCATTGCTTCATCTGTGGAGACGGAAGCACTTGCAAATTCAATCAATGACAATGGCGATGTATACTTCGTACCGGCATTCACTGGACTCGGCACTCCTCACTGGGATATGCAGGCGCGTGGAACGATTGTTGGACTCACACGTGGGACGAGCAAAGCGCATCTGGTTCGTGCGGCATTGGAGTCGATTGCCTATCAGACTGCAGATGTATTGAGAGCAATGCAACAGGATGGGGGTATTCCATTACAAGCTTTGCGTGTTGATGGAGGAGCAGTGAGTAATAATTTCCTGATGCAGTTCCAGGCAGATATTCTTGACGTACCTGTCGTAAGACCGAAAGTGACAGAGAGCACAGCACTCGGAGCTGCCTATCTTGCGGGTCTTGGTTCAGGATTCTGGTCACGGGATGAAATTGCATCTCACTGGCAAATTGACCGGATATTCGAACCAAACATGGCAAGTGATGAAAGAGAACGTTTGTTAGGTAGATGGAGACAAGCCGTGGAGAAGGCGAAGGGCTGGGCGTAAATCAAACTCAAACTCAAACACAAGTGCAAACTCAAGAAAGGGCAGAACGGCGGAAGGGCGGAATGCTTGCCCGAATCCGCCTGAGGCGGAGGCGGGGCAGAACGGCAAAGCAGCAACTTAGAAGCCACCCTTCGACAAGCTCAGAGCATGCTTAGAGACAACTTAGAAACAACTTAGGAGCCAGCTACAAACAACTTAGCAAACAGCGAATAGCGAAAAGCAAACAGCATTCTTTATGTGTGGAATCATCGGAGTATTTGATATAAAAACAGATCCGCAGGCGCTGCGAGCTCAGGTGCTCGAGATGTCGAAAAAACAACGGCACCGCGGCCCTGACTGGAGCGGTGTGTATTGTGAGGCTGGTACTGTCATGGCGCATGAAAGACTTGCGATTGTGGATCCGCAATCAGGAAGGCAACCACTGTTCAGTCCGGATGGACGCCTGGCACTTGCAGTGAATGGCGAAATCTATAATCACAAGGAGCTTCGTCAGAAATATTGCCCGGACTATCCATTTCAAACACAATCTGATTGTGAAGTCATCCTGGGCTTGTATCTCGAAAAGGGAATTGACTTCCTGGATGACCTGAACGGCATCTTTGCATTCGCACTCTATGATAAAGAGAAGAATACATGGCTTATAGCCCGGGATCATATGGGTATCATCCCGCTTTATCAGGGTCGTGATGCACATGGCAATTATTATGTCGCTTCTGAACTCAAGGCACTCGAAGGGGTATGCAACAAACTTGAAGAGTTTCCACCCGGTAGTTATCTCCATGGCCCGGATGGAGTGATTACGAAATGGTATCAGCGTGACTGGGTATCCTATGATGTTGTGAAGGATAATACATCAGAAGAGAACGTCTTGCGTAAGCCATTGGAGGATGCAGTACATCGGCAACTCATGTCGGATGTGCCTTATGGCGTGTTGCTTTCAGGAGGATTGGATTCTTCCATCATTTCTGCGATAGCTGCAAAATATGCTGCCATGCGTATTGAAACAGATGATACACAAGTGGCATGGTATCCGCGACTACACTCATTTGCAATAGGACTTATTGGATCTCCTGATTTGAAAGCGGCTCGCGTTGTTGCAGATCATATTGGCGCTGTGCATCACGAAGTTCACTTTACCATTCAAGAGGGACTTGATGCATTGCGTGATGTCATTTATCATCTTGAGACTTATGATGTCACTACGATACGGGCCTCGACACCCATGTATCTTCTGGCCCGGGTGATCAAGTCTATGGGTATCAAGATGGTTTTATCCGGTGAAGGTGCCGATGAAATTTTTGGTGGGTATCTCTATTTTCATAAAGCGCCGAATGCACGCGCATTTCATGAAGAAACTGTACGAAAACTCGGTAAGCTTCATCTCTACGATTGTCTGCGTGCAAATAAATCCCTCGCTGCATGGGGTGTGGAGGGACGAGTGCCATTTCTGGATAAAGAATTTATGGATGTCGCAATGCGGCTGAATCCTGCGGATAAAATGACAGGTGAGGGAAAGATTGAGAAATACATTCTGCGAAAAACATTTGAAGACTACTTGCCGGCGAGTATTGCATGGCGCCAAAAGGAGCAGTTCTCCGATGGAGTAGGATACAATTGGATCGATAGTCTAAAGGCACTTACAGCGCGTGAGGTCACTGAACAACAAATAGCGAATGCGAAATATCGTTTCCCGATCAATCCGCCGATGAGTAAGGAAGAATATTACTACAGATCAATCTTCACTGAACATTTTCCTTCCGACGCTGCGGCAGCGTGTGTTCCTTCAGTGCCATCAGTGGCATGTAGCACGCCTGAAGCGCTGGCCTGGGATGCCTCGTTTAGAAATCTCAATGATCCGTCAGGAAGAGCGGTGAAGACAGTGCACCAGGATGCGTTGTAGGATGCGTACGAAATCCGCAATCGTCACCCCACTAAACCTTGCAGGATCAGCAAGCGCGCAGACCAACACTAGACCTGCCAGGTTTGCCCTACGCAATCGGAAATGCGCAAGCGTCACCGCACTAAACCTTGAAGTTGAAGCAGGAGCGCAGACCAAGACTAGACCTGCCGGGTGTGCGG
>JANNQA010000035.1:0-4695 GCA_031400515.1 Bacteroidota bacterium | reverse complement strand
AGTGATCCTAATACAAACGTGATCTATCGCTATGATCCATTGACACAAAATATCTCGATTTACATGACCAAATCTGGCTATGCTGGTACAGATATCGGAAAATATCATCAACCTGGTTCAAATGGACTTGCAATAGATGTTCAAGAAAGACTGATTGTATGTCAGCATGGCAATCGTCGCATCGTACGTCATGAACTGAAAGGACCAGTTACTATACTCGCTGATAACTACGACGGAAAGAAGCTGAATAGTCCAAATGATCTTGTGTTGAAATCAGACAATACGGTTTACTTTACTGATCCGCCATATGGGCTACCATCAAACTATACTGATTCGAAAAAAGAACTCACACATCAGGGCGTTTATCGGATCATCAATGGAAAAACGCAATTGCTTACTACTGATCTCGGTGGTCCGAATGGCCTTGCGTTTTCACCTGACGAACGCTTTCTCTATGTAGGCAACTGGGACATTCGCGATATCTGGCATACCAAGACAGTTTGGCGCTTTCCTGTAAAGGATGATGGATCACTTGACAAGGGTATCGTGTTCTTCGATTTCAATCAAACCGAACAAGCCGAAGCAATCGATGGTATCAAGGTGGATGCAGAAGGAAATGTCTTCGTCTCTGCTCCCGGCGGACTATGGATTCTTTCACCGGAAGGTACATTACTTGGCAAGATCACCGGCCCGGAACGTCCTGCAAATATGGCGTGGGGCGATGATGGTAAATCGCTCTATCTCACTGCTCACACCAGTTTGTACAAGATTCGCGTGAAGACAGGGGGCAGTCTTCAGTCCACAGTCGGCAGTCTTCAGTCCACAGATTGAACATTGAATCTTCGAATCTTCGAACATTGAACATTGAACATTAAACATTTAAACATTAAACATTAAACATTCAAACAATGACAACTCAACTCGCCGGACAAACAGCCCTTGTCACAGGAGCAAGTTCCGGAATCGGAAAAGCATGCGCCATCGCACTCGGAATGGCAGGAGCAAATGTGGTGATCAACTACGCCGGAAATTCAGCTGGCGCTGAAGACGCAGTGAATTCAATAAAAGCCGCCGGTGGAAAAGCCTTTGCGGTGAGAGGGGATGTGAGTCAGAAGGACCAGGTAGACGCGATGTTTGCTGAAGGCATAAAAACTTTTGGCACTATCGATATTCTCGTCAATAATGCAGGGTTGCAAAAAGATGCAGCCTTCGTAGACATGACTTTGGATCAATGGAATTATGTCATTGGTGTAAACCTGACCGGCCAATTTCTTTGCGCACAAGCTGCCGTAAAAGAGTTTCTACGCAGAGGGATGAACGGACATCGCGCACTGGGCAAAATCATCTGCATGTCTTCTGTGCATGAATTGATTCCCTGGGCAGGTCATGTAAATTATGCAGCATCCAAAGGTGGCGTCATGCTCATGATGCGTTCGCTTGCACAGGAACTCGGACCAATGAAGATCAGGGTGAATAGTATCGCACCTGGCGCGATCAAGACACCAATCAATCGCATGGCATGGGAAACACCTGAAGCGGAGCAGCGTCTCTTGAGATTAATTCCTTACAAGCGTGTGGGTGATGTAGCTGATATTGGGAATGCCGCGGTGTGGCTGGCCAGTGATGAAAGTGATTATATCCATGGTACGACACTTTTTGTAGATGGCGGAATGACTTTGTATCCCGGGTTTGAAGACAACGGTTGATCATTCTCAATTCTCAATTCTCAATTCTTGATTCTTGATTCTTGATTCATAAATTCTTGAAGTGCACTACAGATAATGAAAAAGACAATAGCAAATGCAGAGCAGCAACGTCTGCACAATCATTATACAAAAAACGGCCAATGGATGAAGTGGGGCCCGTATCTCTCCGAACGTCAATGGGGCACCGTGCGCGAAGATTATAGTGAGCATGGTACGGCATGGGATTCTTTCCCACATGATCATGCACGATCACGAGTCTATCGCTGGGGTGAAGATGGCTTAGCTGGCATCAGTGATGATATGCAACGCTTGTGCTTCGCGGTGTCGTTGTGGAATGGCAATGATCCGATTTTGAAAGAACGCCTATTCGGTCTTACAGGTTCAGAAGGTAATCATGGTGAAGACGTGAAGGAGCTGTACTACTATCTTGATAGCACGCCGAGCCATTCTTATATGAAGCACTTGTATAAATATCCTCAGCAGTCTTATCCGTACGCTGAACTCACACTTAGGAACAGAGAGAGATCAAAGCATGAAGGTGAGCATGAACTTTTGGACACAGATGTTCTTCGTGAGAACCGCTACTTCGATGTGTTCACTGAATATGCGAAAGCATCTGAAGAAGATATCCTCGTGCGTATCAATGTTCACAATCGTGGAATGCACGCTGCGCCTGTAAGCATTCTTCCTACAATCTGGTTCCGAAACCTCTGGGACTTTGGATTGATGAAAGAAAAACCCTCTATCCGATTGAAAGAACTAAACAAGGATTTTGGCTGCGTTACGCTGTCACATGAAGAGCTTGGCGAATACTATTATTATTTTCAGGTACCGCATTTCTTACTGTTTACTGAGAATGAGACAAACACAGAACGCTTATTCGACGTACGAAACAAATCACCTTTCGTCAAAGATGCCTTCCATACTGTAGTTGTAAATCAGAATAAGGAGCTCATTGAACAAATGAAATCAAGAAATGAGGGAACAAAATTTGCTCCGCTGTTTGAATACACAGTAGCTGGAGGAAAGCATGTTGAGATCAAAGTACGTCTCAGTAAGAAGCTGATCAAAGGCAATCCATTTGCAAATACTTTCGATCAGGTATTTGAAGACAGAACAAAAGAAGCAGATGAGTTCTATGCTGGATTGATTGGAGAAAAACCAGGAAAGAAAACAATTGAACGTGACGATCTGATAAACATTCAACGGCAGGCGCATGCAGGGATGCTCTGGTCAAAACAATATTTCAATATCGATATCCCGCGTTGGCTTAATGGTGACCCCGGGCAACCAGCTCCTCCAGAACGTCGTAAGAATGGTCGCAACAATCAATGGCATAGCCTAAACAATGAGGATATCATCTCCATGCCGGATAAGTGGGAGTATCCGTGGTATGCCGCATGGGATCTCGCCTTTCATTGTATACCGCTTTCGATGGTAGATCCTGACTTTGCCAAGAACCAACTCATCCTCTTCCTCCGCGAATGGTATATGCATCCGAATGGTCAGATCCCCGCTTATGAATGGGCTTTCGGTGATGTGAACCCTCCAGTCCACGCATGGTCATGTCTCCAGGTCTTCAAGATGGATCGCGATAAAACCGGAATCGCAGACTATGATTTTCTGAAACGGGTCTTCCAAAAACTCTTACTCAATTTCACCTGGTGGGTAAATCGAAAAGATGCACAAGGCAAAAATGTCTTTGAAGGCGGATTCCTTGGCCTTGACAACATTGGTGTCTTCGATCGCAGTGCTCCGTTGCCTGGCGGTGGACATCTTGAGCAAGCTGATGGCACGTCATGGATGGCGATGTATTGTTTGAACATGCTTGAAATGGCTCTGCTCATCAGCGAACACGACAACACGTTCGAAGATGTCGCGACAAAATTCTTTGAACACTTTGTCTATATCGCCGAAAGCCTGAATCGCATCGGGAAAGATTGGACTGGTTCCTGGAATGAAGAAGAAGGGTTCTTCTATGATATTCTTGCAATGCCGGGCCATCAATATCATCCACTTAAGGTCCGTTCGCTGGTAGGTTTGTCAACACTGTTTGCTGTCCTGCGTATTCCCGAGAGCATGTTGAAAACTGTACCGGATTTCCGCAAGCGTCTGGATTGGTTTATCAATTATCGCAGGGAGTTGTGCGACTACCAGGTTGTAGCAAGTCACGAAATGAATCACGATCTCCTGTTGTCCTTGACACCTGCAGATCGCTTGAAGCGACTACTTCACGCGATGCTTGATGAGAAGGAATTCTTGTCACCAGGAGGCATCAGGTCAGTCTCGAAGATCCATGAGACACCATACATGATCAATATCGAAGGACAGAATTTTGGGCTGCAATATGAGCCGGGCGAAAGTTCCACTGGATTATTCGGCGGTAATTCAAACTGGAGAGGGCCCGTGTGGTTCCCCATGAATTACATGCTCATCAATTCAATACGTGAGTACCACAATTACTTCAAGAATGACTGTAAAGTGGAATATCCTACAGGTTCAGGGATGTTGATGACTCTGGATAAAGTGGCTGATGAATTGTCACGTAGGCTCATTTCAAACTTTCAACGTGATAAAGACAATCGGAGGCCTGTGCATGGTGATGAAGAGGTCTATGCGAAGGATCCACACTTCAAGGATCTTGTGCTATTCTACGAGTATTTCCACGGAGATACTGCAAGAGGTGTTGGCGCCTCGCATCAAACAGGATGGACAGGAGTTGTTGCGGAGTTGATTCAGAGAAGTTTAATGTTTAATATTTAATCCTATGAAATTCAATAATCCTGCATTCGACGAATTGAGCAGCAAAGAATGGCTGGTCACAAACGGCCTCGGAGGCTATGCGTCCTCATCACTTTCCGGAGCAAATACCCGACGTTACCATGGCATCTTTGTTCCCGCGATGAATCCTCCGACCGGAAGAATGGTCATTGTATCGAAAATAGAAGAGACACTACTTACGCCACAGGGGAGCTGGACCGATTTGTCC
>JANNQA010000033.1:0-6156 GCA_031400515.1 Bacteroidota bacterium | reverse complement strand
GAGAGCCAGAAGAACAGCGTGTAATTCAGCAGCAGATTATAGATGCCCTGCCTGTACCACTTGGTGAAGAAGTGCGACGCATTTTTGCCAATGAAGAGTACTCGGTAGACAGAGTGATTTCAATTGTACGGACATATCGATGTCTGCTTCAGTTGCTCACCTTTAGTCTGATTGCACAGCTATGGGATTTATTATTTGCAAAACCGGATCATCCACTCGATGCAGCGCTCAAAGAAACCTTAAGACATTTTCTCATTACCGATGACGATGTGCGAACATTTGAAGAATATGTAGGTGTGATCAGAGGACTTCGACTTCACTTCACAGCAGCCGGTGTAAATCTCTTCATCGACGAGTTGTCAGAACTCAGCAATCGATTCAATACCCAACCTGAGACACAGGCAGCGCATAAAGATCTGGAAAGGCTCCGCCAACAACTCAAGAACAATCCTGATATCGTGGAAGGTGATATCGTGAGTAGCAACAAAGCCGCGGAGACCAATCTCGGTGTCATGTTTCAGGAACTCGGTATCGTATGCAGGTATAAATTTGTTACCATCAAGGATATCGACCTCATCAAGAAACGCCATCGGGATCCTGAATTCCGCATTATTACAGTAAGCCTCGATAGACTTTCGGCAGGATTTAGAGATGATCCGTTTCCGTCAGTGGGGATATTTACTGAAAACCGCACAGTGATTTTATTGAAATCTGCAAGGAAATTTGATAAGTACCTGAATTTGTCTCCGTTTCTCATCGATGAATCCGCACTCATCGAGCAAAAACTGAAGTCGAGACTTTTTATGTTCTCATCGTATGAAGAGGCATCTGGCAAAATCAACTATCATCATGTACTTGATAATAGTGCGCATACACAACTTAATGCGGCGATTTACCCAATGGTACAATCCGAATTCATGGCTTTCAAACAAGCTGTTCTTGGTTGATCCAGGTTAACTATGGAAGAGGTTAAGACATATCGCTATCCATTCAAGTTCCTCGATCCTTACTATAAGGAAGACAGGACTATCTTCTTCGGACGCGAGCAGGAAATCGAAGAACTCTATCAACGCGTCTTCAGAACCAATCTTCTTCTCGTTTACGGTCGCTCCGGAACCGGCAAGACCAGTGTTGTTCAGTGTGGTCTGGCCGCACGATTTGGCAGTATGGATTGGTTCGAACTCTTTATCCGACGCAATCAGGATATCAATGTATCTCTGAGTGAATCAATCAGTAAAGCTGCCAAGACACCGATCTCGTCAGATATGACGATCTATGAAAAGCTCGAATCGCTGTATCTGGATTATTTCAAGCCGATCTATCTCATCTTTGATCAGTTCGAGGAGTTGTTTATTCTGGGGGGTAATACCGAACAGTCGCGTTTTATCCGTGATATCGCTTCTGTCATTGACAGGAAAATACCAGTAAAGGTGGTACTCATCATGCGCGAAGAGTATCTCGCCCAGTTGTATGACTTTGAGCGTATACTTCCGACGATCATGGACAACCGTTTTCGTATCGAGCACATGGGCAGGTACAATGCGATTTCGATGATCCGAAGTGCATGTGAACTTGCTGAACCTCCGATATTACTGGAAGAAGGAATAGAGCAGAAGATTGTTGATATCGTGACGGAAGAAAGAGGGCGTGTCCAGCTTACCTACTTGCAGGTGTTTCTTCATAGGATGTTTCGTTTAGCAGAGGAAAGACACACTCCTCAACTTGAATTTAACAATGAGATACGGACGGAAGCAGGACAAATCGACGATGTGTTGCAGGAATTTGTGGATAAGCAGATCGAAGACTTCACCACAGAATATCACCATAAAGGATTGGCTCTCACATTTCTGAAAGTATTTGTCTCTCGTCAGAGTACAAAAGTGCCTTTGCAGAAAGTGACAGTTTATGAACGGCTCTCTCACATCAGCAAAGACAAAATTGACCTCTGTTTTCAATTCTTTGAAAAGCGCAGAGTGCTGAGACCACTTGAGGATGATCAATTCGAATTGATTCACGATAGCGTAGCGGCCAAAATTGCGCTTGCGTCTGTAGACAAGCATAAAATTCCAACACTTCTTCCGGGATATACGACGCAGATAGATGCTTTGCTCGGTTTTAAACCTTATGCTCAGGAACATGCGCGCGTATTCTATGGCAGAGAACATGAGACTCAGACCATTTTCGACCTGGTCATGAATGATTCAAGATCGAGATCAACATTGGTCTATGGAAAACTTGGCTCTGGTAAGACATCGCTCCTCCGTGCAGGTGCCATTCCGCGCATCGAGCAATTCGGTAAAGTCCGTTATGTGCAAATCACGCCACAGGTGATCGCGAAAGAAATTGCACCATATCTCGTAAATGGCACATCGCATGCTAAGGAAAGTATACTCTGGACTGATGGCAATCCTTCACCTTCCAAGGTTGTGATGTGGGATCAGATAGAAGAATGGTTTTCCTTTTTTACCTCCCGGGAGGAGTTGATCACCTTGTTTCAGTGGATTGCAGAGGGCTACAAGCGATTCGGTGAAACAGAGTTTGTATGGTGCATTCGCGAAGAATATTTTGCACAATTCACAGATCTCGAATCTTATCTCCCGGGTTTTATGGATAAGAAAAAACGGGTGGAAGCATTCACTCCGCTGCAGACAAAGAATGTGGTGGAATCGATTGCCTTTCATCAGAAACTGGAATTCGAGGATAGTGAGTCGCTCGATCTCTTTGTACGCAAAATCACTGGTGAAGATGGTCGTATAGAGCCTACCTATTTGCAGGTATATCTGCAACGCATTCTGGATCTTCAAAAAACCGAAGCAGCATGAGTGGTAATGGCAACGCACGGAATGACACCAGAATCTCTACCAGCGTAGTAAACAGTCTGGGGCAACCACAGGATGAAGCCATGCTGCAAATAGAGCGTAGCCTTGATCACTTAGCACAATCAAAGGACGAAAGCGCCCGTGGATTGTTGTTGAATTTGTGCCGCTTGCTTACTACCGGTTCTGGAGAGGCGCTTGCGTTGCCGAAAGAAGAGTTGATTGCAAAGCTTCAGCCCAAGTACACTTCAACACAAATTTCAAGTGCACTTGACCAGATGCAGGCCCGTGGTTTGATCCTTGCCGGTGATGGTCTTATCAAATTGAGTAGCGGGGTATTATCCAGACTCATTCATGCAAAGGTTCAGGCTGAGACGGCAAGTCAGCAAAAGATAGAGGCATTCATTACCAACCGGTATGACTATTATCTTGAGAAAAATCAATTGTTGAGTGAGCGCGATGTGAATTACATCTCGACTTCATTGAGTGAAATTGTTCTGAGCCAGGAACATCAGAAATTTATCAATGAAAGCAAGAGGGCTATCAGGAAACAAAAACGGCGGGGTCATATTGTAATTGGTATTTTGATTGGAATGCTTTCTTTGGTATCAATTTTGGGAATTTATAGCGTTATGAAAACTTCGGCATTGAATAAGCTGAATGCGGAATTAGCCAAAGATGAAGCAGTTGCTGCCGAAGATCGGCGTCGTCAAGCCGCTGAGAGAGCAGATGATGCAGAACGCTCACAAATGCAGACTGCAATGCTACTAGATACAATTACCAGGGCCAGGGATAGTCTTGAGAGTAAGCAGATTCGTATAAATCGTTTATTGATCGAGATTTCAGGAGAGAAAGATGAAGCAGTAACGGCAAGAAAAATGGCTGAAGTAGAGAGGATAAAGGCTGATCAACGGGCAGATGAAAATGCGGCGTTGAGTGCTGCGCTGACTCGCTATGCCAGTGAGAAGGAGATAGAAACACTCAAAGCACAATCGGCACGCGACACGGCACGGCAAGAAAAAGAAATCTCTGAAGAACTTCGCAACATCCTTCTCTCACGTATTGTAGCTAAAAGATCAATAGCTCTGAAAGAAAAGGACAGACACCTGAAGACATATACCGCTATGCTTGCCTACTTTATCAATTACGCAGCAAATGCAGGTGACGTTCTGCATCCCGATATCTACAGAGCAGTCTACTACGCAGCAAAAAATCAAAATGCTGATGCTGTCATTCCTGCTACTGATCTGGCGTCCGGTGCGATAGGCTCACTTGAATCTATACATCCTGCGTCCAGCCTTGCAGCGGCATCAGATGGCACTGTTCATCAATTTTCAGTCGATCCACAGAAGGGTGCGATTATTGCTTATGATCCTGTATTCAAACTGAATCACGATCCGATACGCTATGTATTTCACTATGATCAGCTGAATGTACATGATGCATTCGTGCTTGGTGCAATGGATCACATCATTCAAATCCGATTGGCAGATCGGGTTGGTGAAGACGCAACAGAAGTGAACAGATATCCAATACCCGACAAGCAATTCGTGAAGCATGCCGAACGTCTCTCGGATGATCAACTGATAGTCCAGACCGCGGATGGTGCACTCTATACTTTTGATTTTACAAATGGAAATTGCGATATGCTTCTCGATGCTTCTGTTGGTGTTGTGGCATGGGCATCTTCGGCTGATTTGGATATACTCTGTTATGCCAATACTGAGGATGAATTGATCCTTGACAATATCAAAAAGACCCGTGCGCGAGACGAGTATTTGCAATATACCACTGCAAAAAAGCGTGTGGCCCAGATGAAAATGAAGCAGTATGGTTCAACGATCTATATGGTACTGGGATATGTGGATGGTGAAATCGAAGTATTGATCTCAAAAGATGGTACGTTGAGATCTTATCAGCGACAAACGAAAGGTAAAAATGCAATTCAATCATTGCGGTCAAGTGTGCATACTGGGTATATTCCTGCGATTGAGTTTGCGCAGTCCCGTCCACTCGTGGCTGTGTGTTCCTATGATGGCACTGTCAGTGTATGGGATCTTGTACAATGGGAAAACAGATTCGGAGATTATCAACCTTTGATTCTCGATGATCATGAAAGTTGGGTGACCTCATGTACATTCCTGCCTGGAGATAACACGATTCTTACTGGATCAAAGCTTGGTAAAGTCAAATACTGGAATCTTGATCCTGAGGTCTACGCGCGTGCACTCTGCTCTAAGGGGTTAGTTGAACCAAGCGAGGTAGAGTGGAGTGAATATATCGGCGATGAATTACTTCGATTTAAAGATGCTATCTGTCGTGAAAATCAATAGTCATACAATGAGAATGTCCTTGTTGGCCTGGAGCATCATGTTGTATTGTCATAGCATTGCCCAGGAGGAAAGCGCGACGAAGACAGTGAGTGAATGTGATGAATTGATTTATACCGCGCGTGAAATGTTCAGAAGGGGAGAACTTGCCGAGATTGGAATTCTGCTGGAACCATGCACGGATAACGAAGAGATTAAATTGCCACAACGGCGCGTCCTATATCGTCTATTGGCTGAGTCACATCTTTTCCGTCGCGATTATGCTTCTGCCTCTGAGTATGCAAAAACACTTGCAGAGATGGATCCAAGACTTCAGGTATATAATCTGCCAGCTCTGCATATCAAACAAAACAAGTTGCGCAATGCAATTAAGACATTTCAGGATACTGATGCTCCGGATCTTTTGTTGATGATCGGTAATATCCGCTATCGTGCATGGGGATTTGAAATCATCGGTGGCCTTTCTTCTGAAATGATCACTTTGAAAGAAGAACGAATGGCCGCTGGAGTGACTGCGATCATTGATCAGGACTGGCAGAAACCATATCGTGCGAATTTCGGGATCGGTTTCAAATATGATTCATATCAGTTTCCACTGAGTCTTTCGCTTCGGTTGAACAGAACTGATGTGATCTTTAAGTATCGTGAAACACAGGAGTTTGAAGGCCAACCCGCGACCATGACTTTTAGAGAGAAGCAAAAATGGCTATCTCCTGAAGTTTGGTTTGGGTATCAGTTTGCTCCAAAGACCTTTCCGGTGAAAAAGTTTGATGTCTCATTGCGGGCAGGAGTTGGAGTAGATATCCTTACCGGCACGACACTGGAGGAGGCGTGGTTCACACGGACCTCAGAAATAAAATGGTATGGTGGAGAAAACCGGGACATTACGGATTTGATCTCACAGAAAGTCTTTCCTGTGGCATTAGCTGCAATTGCTGCTGAGTATCGATTTGGCCGGCCAAGTCTGTTTTGTGAGTTGCAATACCGGCATCCATTTGCGGACAAGTATG
>JANNQA010000017.1:0-17284 GCA_031400515.1 Bacteroidota bacterium | reverse complement strand
TGAAGAAGACCTTCCCACTAGTGAAATCTGGGATAGTCCTCCCTTCCAATGTCCTACAAGGGGCGGGCAGGATGAACAAATGAACGAAGCTCAACATTGTCACCTCATAAAATGGAGACCTCGATCATTTATATACCTTTGGCTCTGGATGAGAGCTATACGGCCAGCTCCCTTTGAACTCCCCCAGGGTGGAAACGCAGCAAGGGTAGGAGGTGATGCGGCGCGATGTAGTTTCTCATCCTTTTTATTTATAAGTTGTTGAATGCCAGACATGCTCCATGTTTCCTGGAATGACAAGCTTCGACTCGTTCTCCTACCAGTCGACGTTTCAACGAACCCTCTTTCACAAGGTTTAGATAAAATAAAAATGGCCTGGTACGTTTACCAGGCCAAGGATTTTTGAAAAACTAAAACTAAGGTCTGTTGCACTTTTTTGGAGCTGCGGGTAGATCGTGAATTGCTTCGTGTGCTTACTGAAAAAAAAAGCTCGTGACTTTTCACGAGCATTGAATTTCCATTAAGTAACCAAAACTTACACCGCCACAAATCTAATACACATTATGATTATTTATCATATGTATATGGCATTTTTTTAGTGTTTTACATAAATATTTTAGTTTACATATGTTTTGATATGAAAATGAACTCTTTACCTCTATCATCAAACTGAGTTCTGAGTTGCTTTTTTCAGATCAGTCCAGCCTTCTTAGCCTTTTCTTTAAGGAGTTGAATTCCTTCAAATCCTTGAGAACCAAGGTCTAACGAGAATTCATTGACGTAGGTGTTGATATGGGCTTGAATCACTGCATCGTCCATTTCCTGGGCATACTGATGAACAAATTCCTTCGAACTGGCTGGATGATCAAAAGCATATTGTACACTTTCACGGATAAGTGTGCTTATTTCATCAATTACTTTTGATCCCAATGACTTTTTCGCCGCGAAAGCCCCGAGTGGTATCGGATAACCAGTCTCCTGCTCCCAGTATTCTCCCAGATCCAAAATCTTGATAAGACCTTTTTGCGAATAAGTAAACCTGTTCTCATGAATTATGACTCCGGCAACGACCTTGCCAGTCAATACAGCCGTCTCAATATCTGAAAACAGCATAGGTGTTTTGTTCACTGCCTTCGGATACCTGAGTGAAAACAAAAGATTGGCAGTAGTGAATTCTCCCGGAATCGCGATTGGGCCTCTGACAATTTCTTCCTCGGTCAACAATTTTCTTGCAACGACTAATGGCCCACATCCATGTCCCAGTGCAGCGCCCGACGACAGCAACTCATAAGTATCCTGAACACGCAACAATGCATTGAAACTCATTTTAGAGACATCCAGTCTTCCTTCGATAGCCCATTTGTTCAAAGTCTCGACATCTTCAATGGCTTCTTTCCACGTCATACCTTTGGTCGGAATCCGGTTGTGCAGCAAGGCGTCCAGGATGAACGTGTCGTTTGGACAGGGCGAAAAACCAAGGCTGAGTTGCATAGCAAAAAAAAACGGCTAAACTTCGCGGGTGATGAATTGATCAATGATACCTGAAATCCTATATGAAGATAACCACCTGATCGTGGTAAACAAACCTCCAGGAGCGCTTGTTCACGGCGATAGGACAGGGGATCTGACAATGGAAGAAGTTGTCAAGGCCTGGCTCAAAGAAACTTATCATAAACCTGGAAATGTCTTTGCGAAGTCTGTGCATCGACTCGACCGTCCGGTAAGTGGGATACTAATCCTTGGCAAAACCACTAAGGGTCACACACGAATGGCCAAACTCTTTCGTAATCGTGAAGTGGACAAAGTATATTGGGCTCTAACTGCTCGAT
This sequence comes from Bacteroidota bacterium, assembly GCA_031400515.1. Lineage (GTDB taxonomy): Bacteria > Bacteroidota > Bacteroidia > Chitinophagales > Saprospiraceae > DATDQA01. The sequence goes on along the minus strand of JANNQA010000017.1, from coordinate 15,458 downwards.
GTCCTGCACCTGCCGCAGGATCAGTACGTCAGTTTTTGACGAAAGACAGCCAGGATAATGTCGTAAGCTGGCATGACGATCCCGTACCAAATTCAAAAGAGGCGTTTACCGAATATCGTTTCTTACGCGAGGTCAAGGACTTATTCCTCGTTGAGTTACATCCTCAGACTGGCAGATCGCATCAGTTAAGGGTACTTATGAGAAGCAAGCGATGTCCTATTGTGGGAGATCATAAGTATAATGGTCGAAAAAGCTCATCACCACATGCCATCCTCCTGCATGCGCGTGAAATCTCTTTTGAACATCCAATCAAAAATGAGCGTATTCATATCATTGCACCACTGCCCAATCTACCAGAATGGAAAGGGGCGGAAGGATGATACAAACTCAAACTCAAATTCAAACTCAAGTGCAAGTGCAAGCGCAAATGGGAGCGAAAAATGAATTTGTGTGGAGCGGCAATCCTGCCAGATTTAGCGCGACTAAGGGCAAGGTTAAGGGGAGGAACTCAAATTCAAACACAACGATCCCTTATATCCCTCTTGTGCGTGCTAACCCGATTTTACCTGCTTAACCGGTTTACCTGCTTAAGCGGTTTTACCAGCCGAAGCGAGCGTAGGCGGGTTTCTCCCTGTTTCATTAATCTTACCTTTGCGAACAAATTTTTTTTGACCATGTTATCGACGATTTCGGCTAGTCCAACTCAGCGACTGATGATGCTTGAAGATCAGTACGGCGCACATAACTATCATCCGCTTCCAGTAGTCTTGGCTCGTGGTGAAGGAGTATTCATGTGGGATGTCGAAGGCAAACGCTATTATGATTTTCTCTCTGCCTATTCTGCGGTGAACCAGGGACATTGCCATCCACGTATTTTGAAAGCACTATATGATCAGGCGGGTATTCTGACCCTTACCTCGCGGGCATTTTATAATAATCAATTAGGCCCCTATGAGAAATACCTCACTGAATATTTCGGCTATGACAAAGTCCTTCCGGTCAATACAGGCGTGGAAGCTGTAGAGAGTGCGATCAAACTATGCAGAAAATGGGCCTATCATGTAAAAGGTGTCCCCGTCAATGAAGCACGAATTATTTTTGTTTCCGGCAACTTTCATGGTCGTACTCTTGGTGTCGTCTCTGCATCAGTTGATCCGAGTAGTACTGAAGGATTCGGTCCTTTCATGCCGGGATATGTGATTGTGCCATACAATGATCTTGATGCATTGGAAGAAGCGCTCAGTGATCAGCGAGTCGCAGGTCTTGTTATTGAACCAATTCAAGGAGAGGCTGGTGTCTTGGTTCCAGATGAAGACTATCTGCCAAAAGCGTTTGCAATGTGTAGAAAACAAAATGTCTTGTTCATTGCCGACGAAGTGCAAACAGGGATTGCAAGGACTGGCAGGATGCTTGGATGTGATCATCACGATATTCATCCGGATATTTTAATTCTGGGCAAAGCACTGAGTGGGGGAGTATATCCGGTTTCTGCAGTCTTAGCTGATGATGAAATCATGCTTACCATCAAACCCGGAGAACATGGCTCCACATTCGGCGGAAATCCTATTGCGTGCGCAGTTGCCAGAGAAGCATTGCAGGTAGTAAAAGATGAGCGTCTTGCAGAAAATGCGGATAAACTCGGGAAAGTATTTCGTGACCGCATGCAAAAGTTGGTTGAAAACATTGATCTACTGACACTCGTGCGTGGTAAAGGATTGCTCAATGCCATTGTGATCAATGATACTCCTGAAAGTGAGACCGCATGGAACCTTTGTCTGCAATTACGCGATCAGGGTTTACTTGCCAAACCTACGCACGGCAATATTATTCGCTTTGCACCTCCATTGGTGATGACCGAAGATCAGATGGACGAATGCTGCGGGATTATTGAAAATGTGGTGATAGGGTTTAATGTTTAGGGTTTAATGTTTAGAATCTCTTGGTAGATAATAAATGATGCTGACTGCCGGAGTGAGGACTGAAGACCCGCCTCCTCCTGCGTCGGATTCGGGCAAGCTGCCGACTGAGGACTGAAGACTGGTTTCACTTCTATTCCTATCATCCCCGTCTTCCAAGTTCAATCACCTGCATTTCTTTGATTTCTGTTTCATCGATTGTAAATCGAACTACTGTCCGCATCTGGTGCAAACCCTGCATGCCGCAAGCACCTGGATTGACATGCAGATGTTCAAACTGCTTATCATAAATGATTTTCAGGATATGTGAGTGGCCACAGATTACCATACCTGGTTTTTTTGCTTTTATCAACTCTGCCACCCGTGAATTGTATCGTCCTGGATATCCTGCGATATGTGTCATGTATACGTGAACTTCTTCGCTGTTCCACCATAAGTCTTCTGTTGTCTTATGTCTTATCTCGTGAGAATCGATATTACCATATACAACTCTCAATGGCTTTTTCCATGTCAAGAGTTCATCCAGCACATCCATAGATCCAAGATCGCCGGCATGCCAGATTTCATCGCAGAGATCAAAATGTTTTTTGAGCGTAGGATCAAGATATCCATGTGTATCCGAGAGAAGACCAATCCGTCTCATGACTCAATCTTTATCACAACTTTTCCGAACTGAGAACTCTCTCGCAGTTTTGCAAGTGCCGCGTTGGCATCTTCCATATTGAATACTGAGTCGATCACCGGTTTGATCCGATGTGTATTGACAAATGCTAACATAGCTGCAAAGTCTTTTGGACTACCCATCGTAGATCCACGAATTGTCATCTGCCTCCAATACAATACCTGCGGGCTCAGGTTTTGAATCTTTCCAAGAGTGCCTCCATAGACAATCATTCGTCCACCCGGTCTTACAACTCGTTGAAGCTGGCTAAAGCTTTCTCCGCCTGCGCTGTCCAGGATGATATCAAAACCATCATTGCCTTTCATCAATGTCTTATGCCAATCAGGGTCATTATAGTTAACTGTGTATGTTGCCCCCATCGATCGAGCGCGAGCAAGCTTGTCATCATTTCCCGATGTGACACAGACCTCCAAACCATGCGCAAGTGCGAGTTGCATCGCCATCAGTGCTACACCTCCACCTATTCCAGAGATGAGCACTTTTTCTCCGGGTTGAGCTTCACCCTGAACCAATAAAGCTCTATATGCTGTCACCCCTGCCAGTGGTAATGCTGCAGCTTCTTTCCATGTAAGATGTGTTGGCTTGTCGTAAATGTTTTCGGCAGGAACGATGACCTGTTCTGCTAATGTACCGTCGGCAGGCATACCAAGCACATTGAACTTAGATTCCTGATATCGCTCAGAGTCACCCCAATGCAGTCCTGGATTGATCACAACTTCCCGACCATCCACCAATCCTGAACCATCACTTCCAGGAGTCAAGGGAACTATGATGCCAGGGTACAGCCCTTGTTGCATCCAATAGTCGCGACGATTGAGCGCTGCATATTTCAAATTGACGATAGACATGCCTGCTTCACTCATAGGAGAAGGAATTTCAGCCAAAGTCAAAGGCGATCCGATTTCATTGAGGCGTATGGCACGCATTGGGGCAAAATACAAAATGTGATGTGGCTGATGCGTGTTCATAGATCATCGACGTCATATGACTCAATTTTATACCACGTAAGTGCTGATCTTCCATTGGGTCTTGAGTCGGCCTAACCGCTTTTTGCAATTTCTCAGGACTAATAATAGCTTTGTCTGCATAACGCGTAAAGCCGATTTTAAGTCCAGTCCAAAATATTCCCCAATGATTAAGCAAACTCTGATTCTCATTTTGTGCTTCGGTCTCTCCTTGAGCCTATATGGCCAGGGTGATTGTGTGATTTCAAATCTGACAGTGACACCTCATACGCTGGTGAATGGGACGTTTTTGGTGGATGTCAATTTTAATATCGTCAATCCTGAAGGTGACATTATTGGGATTGTAGGTAATGCCTCCAACTATGGGTTTTTTATGTTGGATGACCGTCCTGTCACATTAGGCCCTCTGCCCTGCGATGGCGAGACTGAATGGCAGTTCATTGTGTATAATCTTGCTGAGCCCAATTGTCAATCTACGTTTACACTTGGCACAGTCGATTGTTGTAGCATTTCTGATATCGTTGTGGACCAGATCGTATGTACTGGTACAACTGTTTATAGAGCACGTGTGAATTTATCTCAGTCAAACACCGGGAATGTGGGTTTTGAAGTTTATAGTGCTACAGGAGGTCTACTCGGGTCATTCCTCTATGCAAATCTTCCTGTTCAAGTCACAAACATTCCGTCCTTCAGTGCAGGTATGACGCATTTGACCATTTGTGATATCGGAAATTCTACCTGTTGTACGGTTATAGAATACCAGGATCCGGATTGCAATATGACCGATTGTGAACTTACTATGTTGAATGTCGTCACAAGTGAATGTGTGAGTGGAGATTTTGTGGTCGCATTGGATTTTAATCACAACATATTTGCTGGTCCAAATTTCACAGTTACGGGTAATGGGAACAACTATGGCACCTTTCCATATTCTGCTCTCCCGCTTACACTCAGCCCATTGCCTGGGGATGGCGAGACGATCTATGAGTTTGACATACAAGGTGCAGGGAATGGTCCAAATTGCGATCTCACTGCTGCCATAGGTATCGTTGACTGTCCACCGGGATGTGGATTTGATGATGTCGATATCGTTACATTGGAGTGCAGAGGAAATGTAGCATACTCATTGGGTATAGATTTCGTTCCGATTGCACCTGGTGCCGCTGGATTTTCTGCGTATGCGCAAGGAAAATTCCTTGGATCATACAGCTATGATGATCTACCGGTGATTGTTGATAGTTTTCCTGCAACCGGAGACTTCTTTGATATCGTCACTCTTTGTGATAATACAGATACGACATGCTGCTTTGAATATGAATTTCGTGCGCTGCGGTGTTGCTGTTGTGTAATCAACAACGTCACCATCACACCTTCAGTCTGCGATACCAATAATCAGTTCTACGTAGAGATTGATTTCTATCATCACATGGAGGGTGACGATGGATTCCAAATAGCTGGCAGTGGGATGAACTTCGGTCAATTTAGCTATGACAGCCTGCCTATCACCCTTGGTCCATTCAATGGTGATAGCATGTCTTACTATGAGTTTCTGGTTTTTGACAGGGACGATGGATTTTGTCTGGATGGCGGTGAGCTCGGTATTGTAGATTGTGATTGTGATTTTGAATCGGTGGCAGTGGAGACATTTGATTGCACAGGCAATGGAGAATATAGTCTCGCTTTGAATTTTATTCCTGTCGATGTGACTGATGTGGGATTCGACGTTTATGCTGGTGATGAATTCATCGGTTTTTTCCTCTATACAAGTCTTCCTGTTGTGATCCCGTCATTTCCATCATCTGGCAATGCACTCGATGCAATTACGATCTGTGATCACGATAACCCAACGTGCTGTGTCACTTATGAATTCGTCGGAAAAGATTGCGTCTGTGAAGTTTCTGCAATATTAGCGACGACTTCAGAGTGCGACACCGCAACAAATACGTTTGACCTGTATCTAGATTTTCAATGGATAGGAATTGCTGAAGAGTTTATCGTCCGGCTCGAGGGAGATTCTATAGCCACAGTTCAAGGTACCAGCCTGCCAGATACCATCACCGGTCTCTCGGCGAGTATTGGACTGCTTAATCTTTCTGTCTGCGGAATTGGCCATCCCGACTGTTGTCACTCTATTGAATTTCCGAACCCGTGCACAGGTCCTTGCTCTATCTCTGATTTTACGATTGGAATTTCTGAGTGTGATACTCTCACAAATACATTTGACATGCTCATTGATTTTGATTGGATTGGTGAAGTTCAGAAATTTGACGTGTATATGGATGGTGTGCTTCTTGATTCTCTTGAAGGAGTGAATCTGCCGCATACAATTTTTGATCTTACCACTCCTGGAGGCACGCATCTGATATCGGTCTTCGCGAGAGGCAGGATAGATTGTTTTGCAGCACTGGAGGTAGAGCTAGACGAGTGCCAGAGTGTTCCGTGTGATATTACTGAACTGATTGTAGAGCCGGGGCAATGTACCGGTGACTCGACATTTTCTCTTGCACTTGCTTTCTTTTACCAGGGATTCAAAAGTGATTTTGTGGATCTGTTTACCGGCAATAGGTATCTGGGACAATTTGCTGCTGATAGTTTACCAATTGTGATTGATGATTTTCCGTGGAATGGCGAAGAAATCATGTCATTGAGAGTATGCCAACGAGACAGTGCACAATGTTGTGAAACGATTGAATTTGCTGCTCCATTCTGTGGCTGTGAAATTGACGCTATCAACGTGAATTCATTTTGTACAACTGACTCATTGACTTTCGGGATAGTCTTGGATTTAGCATGGCGTGGCGACATCAGTGGTTTTACTGTACATGCCGGACCTGAATTGATTGCAGTGATAGATGCAGCCAGTTTGCCCGACACGATAGCTGATTTTCCGCAATTCATGAGCGACACTGCAGAGATCACGGTATGTGCAACGAATAATTCAACATGTTGTGCAACAACGACTTTTCTTCAACCGGTTTGTGATACAATGGAATTGTGTGAGATTACCATATTCTCTATTGATACATTTGAATGTAGTGGGGCATCGATATTTAGTGCATGGTTAGCCTATGAGACAGTTGGATTCACAGGTCCACTGCAGTTTTGGGCAAATGATGTTTTCATAGGTGAGTATTCGCAGTTCAAACCTCTTCTGGTACCAAGTATCCCTTCAAGTCCTGGACCGATCATTCTCAGAATGTGCAATGCGGCAAATCCGAATTGCTGTGCTGAGATAGAATTTCAAGGGATGGATTGTTCTATTCCACAATGTAATATCTCAGGACTCAATGCTGATTTAACATCAAAGGATTCTGCATCGCTCATGATAGTCACATTGGATTTTGAATTTGAAAATGAAGGTATTGCATACACCGTCTCTGGCAATGGCAATCAATACGGCGTATTTACGTACGACAATGTTCCATTGACTTTAGAACCAATCGCGTGTGACACGACGACCATCTGGCAATTTGTTGTGCAGGATTTGCAGAATATCGGATGTCAGGATACCGTAAATGTCGGTACTGTGGATTGTGATCTTATTCAGGTCGGTGTATTTCCAGATCCATTGCCGATACAACAGCTTGAAATTTTCTATAGTCAGACCGGAGCTGAATTCATTGTGCCTACAGGTGCAACGGATTTTTCGCTATGGACTTACGATGGCCGCCTCGTAGGTGTCAATAGTACATTGACGTCAGGAGAGAGAATCTCTGTCACAAAATATATCCCCGTACCTGGTCTTTACTTTGTTCAGGTCAGATCTGACGAGAGGCTTTATGTGGGAAAGGTGGTTGGGTTTTAGAGCTCGATGAGATAAGTTTTTTTCTTTTCGGCTGGCCAGGCAATTGCATATGGATGCTATCTCTCAAGTGCCCAGCTTGTTAGTTGCCCGTTAGTCGCCGATATAAATGATCAGTGTTTTCCTGCATTTTACTGGATATGCTCATTTTAAGGACAGAATCTCCAACTTCACTGTGTTTTTATCCGTAACCATAGGCAGCGCGTACTGACTGTGATAGGTCATATGAGGTGACAAAGTGTATCAAGAGTCACGAGATTAAGTCTTGATTAAAATGTTTCCGCTTCGTGTTGTTTCAATTGAGAGCAAATTGCTTTGTCGAAGCAACGGACGATTTGATGACCGCTATTTATGTTATGAAAAAATTCCACCGATGAGAAAACACTTGACGATTCTCCTTCTTTGCCTGGGATGGGCGAATGTAATGACTGCTCAATGCGATATCAATGAGTTCTTTGTTGAACCTTTTGACTGCCAAAACGGATTCTTTAATGTGCATCTCAATTTCAACATTATCAATCCGGATGGAGATTCGTTTGTTGTGATGGGTAATGGTACTGAATATGGTTTATTTTCCTACGATTCTTTACCTATCACTCTGGGTCCATTAGCAGGAGATGGAGTCACAGAATGGGAATTCGTTGTCGTTGATCAGAATAATCAGGACTGTCAGGCAGTATTCATACTTGGCACAGTGCAATGTTGCGCGTTTACAGAAGTTGTGATTGATCCGACGGTATGTACAAATGCAGAGGTCTTCAGTGCTATAGTAAACTTTGATCATTCAGGTACCGGAGGTCTTGGTTTTGATGTGTTCAATGCTAATGGAGGATCATTGGGCTTCTTCCTATATGCCAATCTGCCTGTGACAGTGTCGGGTATTCCATCAGTTGGAAATGGATTCACGCACATTACAATTTGTGACAATGACAATGAAGATTGCTGTACTGTAGTTGAATTCGAAGGGTTGGATTGCAATCAAAATGACTGTGATATTTTTAACGTCGACGTGCTGACAAGCGATTGTGAAAACGGACTGTTTTATGTCACTCTGAGTTTCAACTTCGAAAATGTCAGTGACAGCTTTACTGTGAATGGGAATGGAAATAGTTACGGAACATTCCTTTATAGTAACCTTCCCATTACCATTGGACCTTTAGTAGGAAATGGAGAGACCGTCTATGAATTTGTTGTGCACGATGTTGAATTTGAAGTATGCAGTGGTTTCGCGGTCCTTGAACCTGTACTCTGTCAGGAGTCATGTGGATTCATCGAAGTGAATGTCGATCCTTTGGAATGCCAGGGTGAGGGTTTTTATGCACTCGAACTTGACTTCATACCTGTGGAGCCAGCAGGCGCCGGCTTTTCGGTGTTTGCGCAAGGTGAATTGCTCGGATCATTTTTATATAGTGATCTGCCTGTTTTCGTTGACAGCTTTCCGGCATCATGTGATTTCTTTGACGTACTTACCATTTCTGACAATGACGATCTCGCATGTGTTGAAGAAATAGAGTTTGCCGCATTACTTTGTTGTGATGACTGCCTGATTTATGATTTGATTGCGGAACATACAGAGTGTGATTCCAACGACCAGTTTTATGTCGTACTCAATTTTCAATACCTCAACGTATCTGACAACGGGTTTTCTGTTGGTGGTAATGGTGACGACTATGGAGATTTCAACTACGATGATCTCCCGATTACTCTTGGTCCATTTGATGGAGATGGTACGACGTTTTATGAATTTGTAGTCACAGATCTTTCGGATGGATTTTGTTTCGACGCCACTGAGTTGGGGATCATCAATTGCGTATGTGGTTTTGATTCACTTGTTGTCGATCCTCTTGACTGTTCAGGCAATGGCACATACAATCTCTATTTGAATTTTGTCCCGGTGGGTGTTACCAATCAGGGATTCGATGTATATGCCGGAAATAATTTTGTCGGCTACTTCCTTTATGAAAATCTGCCACTCATCATTGAAGACTTTCCAGATGGTGATGGTCCGGTCGATGTCATTACAATATGTGACAACGACAATCCATCATGTTGTGCATCGCTTGCATTTGACGAATCTGTGAATTGTTCTTGCGACATCTTCGATCTTGTCGCTGAAGCATTCGATTGCAATGAAGAAACGAATACGTTTGCCCTCTATATTGACTTTGGATGGGAAGGAAATACAGAAGCGTTCAACGTTTATAAAGGTGATCTTTTCATCGCAACAGTAGAAGGTGCAAATCTTCCTGATACGCTTTATGGACTTACGGATGATGGAGGAGGGGCACTCATCAGTGTATGTGCTGTGAATTTTCCTGATTGTTGTGCGGCAATAGAGATAGACGTTCCTCAGTGTGGTGAAGAGTCATGTGATATTTTCGAGCTTGTCGCTGAAGCCTTTGATTGCAATGAAGAAACGAATACGTTTGCATTGTATATCAACTTTCAATGGACCGGAAACATCGAGACGTTTGATGTCTATAAAGGAGATTTGCTCATCGCAACAGTAGAAGGTGCAAATCTTCCTGATACTCTCTTTGGACTTACTGACGACGGAGGAGGGGCATTGATTTCTGTGTGTGCAAATGACAATTTTGATTGCTGCCAGGCAATTGAGATTGATGTTCCTCAATGTGGTGAAGAACAATGTGATATTTTCGATTTGATCGCTGAAGCGTTTGAATGCGATAATGAAACGAACACCTTTGCTCTCTACATCGACTTTCAATGGACCGGAAACATCGAGACGTTTGATGTCTATAAAGGTGATCTGTTCATCGGAACAGTAGAAGGTGCCAATCTTCCTGATACACTTTATGGACTTACGGACGATGGAGGAGGGGCATTGATTTCAGTTTGTGCAAATGACAATTTTGATTGCTGTCAGGCAATAGAGATAGACGTTCCTCAATGTGGTGAAGAGCCATGTGATATATTTGACCTGGTCGCCGAAGCATTTGAATGCGATACTTCATCGAACACCTTTGCTCTCTATCTCGATTTCCAATGGACTGGCAATGATGAGGTATTTAATGTCTTTAAGGGGAATGTGCAGATTGGTGAGGTGCTCGGGGTAAACCTTCCTGATACGTTGTATGGACTTACGGACAATGGTGGCGGTGCGTTGATCACAGTTTGTGCAGATAATCATCCGGATTGCTGTGCATCAATGGAGATTGCTGTGCCGGATTGCGGCGCGGAATGCGAGATTTTTGAAGTTGTGGCTGATCCGGGTGGTTGCACAAGCGACTCGACATTTGAAGTAGCGATCACTTATCAGTATCAGGGATTCACGAATGAGTTTGTGGAATTGTGGACTGGCGATACATACCTGGGACTTTTCCATATAAACATCCAGCCGATTGTGATTGAAAACTTTCCCTGGAACGGACAAGAAGTAATGTCATTGAGAATTTGTCAGAATGATCATCCTGATTGTTGCCGAACGATTGAATTTGAAGTGCCTGGGTGTCTCGGTGGCGCTTGTGGATTTTTTGAAGCGATAGGTGTTCCTTTGGGCTGTACAACAGATTCGACGTTCGCTGCCCTGATCAGTTTCGATACGTTTGGTTTTGATGGTCCTGTGGAGATATGGGCAGGAGATACATACCTGGGATTGTTCCCGCAAACAACTCCGTTACTTTTGTTGAATATCCCTGAGCATGACGGTGGTGTCATCCTTACGATTTGTCAGGCCGAAAATGAAGACTGTTGCACACAGTTAGAATTAGACGGATTGGTTTGTGAGAATGTTTGTTCGATAAATAATCTTTCGGCAGTAGTATCCGATTGTGAAGAAGGAACTTTCACCGTGACATTGAATTTCGACTTTGTGAATGCCGGTGATAGTTTCGCTGTCGTTGGAAACGGAACTGAATATGGAGTGTTCGCTTATAGCCAGCTACCGCTCACATTAGGTCCTTTAGAAGGAGACAGTAGTACACAGTGGGAATTTGCTGTTATAGGCTTTGAAAATGAATTTTGCGTGGGCTTCATTGATGTCGGCGTGGTCGACTGCACTACTGGTATTTCAAACCCTGCGAAGTCACAGCCTCTCGAGATCTACTATACCGATGATGGCGCGTACTTCAATATTCCAGTGGGTGCAACGGAGTTTTCGATGTGGACATATGATGGACGAATGATTGCTGTGGAAAATGAACTTACTACTGGAGAGCAGATCGATGTTTCTAAATTTATTCCATTACAAGGGCTCTACTTCGTACAGGTCAGGTCTGTGGAAAGGACGTATGTCGGGAAAGTCGTTGGGTTTTAGAGAGATGAATACGATTGTTCAATACTATTTTGAAATGTCAATAGATGTCTTTTCTGTGTCCCAAGGCAATCACATCAACAATTAATTGAGTATCAAAAATATGATAGATCACCCTATAGTCTCCCTTTCGGATGCGATATCCATTTCTTCCTGCGAGTTTTTTACATCCGATTGGCCGAGGGTTGTCAGCTAATTGACCTATACTATCCAATAGGGCGATTGCAATCGGTGACTCAAGCTTATCCAGTTGCTTTTCTGCTTGTTAGGACAAAACAACAGTGTAGCTAGCCATTCTTCAGTTTGCGTTTTGCAAGGTAGTCCGTGAGAAGGATACGTTCTCCGTTATCTTTTTTTATCACTTTGTCGTACAACTTGATATCTGCGAGTTCCTCAACTTCTTCAAGTAGCTGTTCATACTCTTTCATAGGTAAAATGACAGCTAATTTTTTTCCATCGTCATCGACAACAAACTTTGTTTTCATAAAGGAGTATTTTTTGTCATTAACTAATTGAGAATAAAGGCTTACCTGATTACCACGGGAACGCAAGCCTGCTGCTGCTCTGTTGTTAACTTGATCAAATAGTACCCAGGCAGCACTTGCCCTGCATCAAAGAAATATTTTGAGGGTCCTTCGGGAAACGATCCGGCATAGATTTCCTTCACCTGCTGTCCATGCAAATTATAAAGCGACAGCGTACCAGCAGAGCTACTACCTACCATAATTGGAATGCATGTGATTGCACTTGCAGGATTCGGAAACACACTCAGCGTGGTTGAGGCTTCTATTGGTTCGTCAATACTCGTCGATATTCCTTCAACAAATACACGAAAGAATCCTGCCGGTGCAGGCAACGGTCTTGTCATCGTCTTGCCATCCTGTGCAATGGCTTTGAAATAATACTCGATCACAACCTCTTCATCAGGACGGGGCAATGTCACTGTCCAGATATCTCCGGTCAACAGATCCATTTCAATAGAATCGAATTGAGTAGTACCAAAATTGCGATAGAATACACGCGCTGTATTGATGCCTGAGATATGTTTGATCTGTGCCTCCAGTGTCAACGACTCATTCTCCAGAATTTCTTCAGGCTGATGATGTGTGATCCATAGCGGACGGTGGGCACCTACTTCCTTGATGATGCAGTGTAAGGCTCCACTCGCCGGTATGATGGAATTACAATTAATCCCAACGACGTTATATCCGGGCATTGTTTCGCGCCAGATGCGCAGAGCAGTCGAGTCATACTTTTCTTCGTATGTAGGCACAAGAATGGTGCTGTTGATAAACATCGCATTGGCGTATGTGCGATAATCTCCATTGTTATCAGGATATCTGTCTGTGTCATCAGGAGGCATTGGCATGCGCACGATCCGATAATCGCGTCCAGTTGCCTGTTTGAATTGCTCAATCACATATTGCAGGTTCGCTTCGATCTGTGGTCCATCAGCGATGCCTTCAGGATATTCACCGATGATGAGTGTTCCTTCATCCACGAGTTTCATATGCATGTCAATGTGATGAATTGCATCGAAAGGCAATACAGTCATCTTTACATACTCATCGATACCCATGAACTGTTGCATGATGGCATCTACAGCGCTCTCTTCATGATTGCTCGTCCCGAAATTATTGTTGGGTCCATTCTCTTCAAGGACAAGATTGGAGGCGAAGCCCCTGCCAAGACCGTCGGACATAAAATTACCACCAGTGTTGACCAGATCAAATGGCGCCTCAACGGTTCCATAGATTGGGACATCGAGATGTTCTGCAACAGCATAGGGGATGATATCATCTTGTGGCCTTGGACGATTATAAATCCAGTCCACAAGAACAAGAGAATCAACATCACGCAGATAGACTGGGTTTGCACCATAGTCACGAATCCAGACGCTGTTGAATTCGGTGTTGATAAACTCAACATTTTCTGAAATGTCCACTTCATTATCCTCCAGATACGTCCGGACACTTGCTTCATTCGGGGTGACAATGATGACGGTGACTTCATCCGTGGCGTTTCGGACGATTTCTTTCAAGATGGATTGATATCCAGCCCAGGCGATGACGATAGCCTGCATTTCTTCCCACTCAGCGATGGCACGTGGCGAATCTCCGGGGCTTCGACCTGTATTCGCATCACCAGGAATGTTCACGGGAGGTCGCACAAATCCCTCTGCGATCATCTGCTTTTCACTTTCACTCAATCCACGTGGAAGGACCTGGGAGAAAGTACTATGAGCACCGCAGAGCAAGATGGATAAGAGTGTAAGTATTCTTTTCATGACTTAAATATCTTAATCCTTTTCAAGTCGAGCTTGAAAAGGATTAAGGCGCTTTTAGCAATTTAAACTTACCAACAAGTTGTCGTTTTTGGCCAGAGGTTTTACACCACGGCAGCTTTTGTTCAGCCCCTTCAGGGCTTCAGATATTTCTACGTTCTTTCGCAATGGGCATTGCCCGTTGCTATTGATCTTAAGCCCCTTCAGGGCTTTCTTTTTCAAGCTTGTCTTGAAAAAGATTTAGAAATTAAATGTCAATCCAAGACTTGGCAGAATAGGAAGTTGATCTACTCGCTCATATCGAACGCGGTCGAAATAAAAAATGTTCGCACGGTCATACACATTCGTGACACTGGCATTCGCTTCCATGGAAGTGTACTTGCCCATGATAAACTTCTTCTTCAATGAAATATCCATCCGGTGGTATGTTGGTAGTCGTCCACTATTGCGTGCATCAGCATAGATGATACCCAGGTCTGGATTCCCGGAGATGTAGTCAGTATCAAGACCATTGAGAAAATTGGATTGGCCATAAAAGCCTTGAGTCAAAGAGAATGGAAAGCCTGTGCCGAAATTCCATCGGGCTCCAAATTCCCACAACAATTTGTTTCCGAAACGAAATGATCCCAGGAAATTGACATTGTGTCTTCTGTCAAAATTAGTAGGGTACACTTGCTCACCATCATCACGGGTGACATTGCCAAGAGAATATGTAAACCAGAGGAAAGTCTTGGCACTCTCATAGCGTCCGGAGATGTCAAGACCTTTTGCCTTTCCGGTTTCCGTCATGAAATTCGGATCTTGAGCACTGAGTTTATTCCGATTGAGGGCAATAAGCTGTGTGAATGTCTTGAAGTACGGTTCGATGTTCACCTGAACGCGATTGCTGAGATCAATTTCTAATCCTGCAATACCATGTACAGCCTTTTGTAATTGATGCGATGTTTCAACCCTTGTGCCTGGCTCAAAGATGCGTTCCTCTGGTCCCGAGAGAAAACCGACGAACAGGTTCACGATGTCTCGCTCACTCACTGTACTGATGAGGTTTTGTGCATACAAGCCACCTGAGAGTTTGAAACGGACATTGTCACTCATATTGAGTTTGAATGCAAACCGGGGCTCAATCGAAAAATCTCCGAGTGACGCATAAAACTGTGCACGGATACTTGGTTCGATGACAAGTTTTCCAGCCTGCTGACGCAATTTCAAATAACCGGCGATCTCTGTAGTGTTGTTGAAATTATCGAGAGTAATACCGAGGAAATTGCGAAAACGGAGTTCTGTTCGAAAACCACTGATATCAAAACCATAGTTGATTTCACTGTTGTTGCCGAAGTATGTGAAGTTCAAACCTGCATTGAAACCATTGATGCCACTGCTGCGCGGAGCTTCATCTGCTTCCTGCAAGGAGATTTCATAATTCGAATAGGACACAACACCATTGATCAGGAGTTTCGATTGTGGTGGGATCAGACGAAAATTGAATCCACCTCCGGTCGTTTTCCATACCAGATCAGCAATTACGGTATAGCTCAC
>JANNQA010000186.1:0-14551 GCA_031400515.1 Bacteroidota bacterium | reverse complement strand
AGACAAGAAGTACCAAAGCCTTTTGCCCATGGAAATTGGTATACTTTGAGAGATTTGATAATCTTGATGAGGCAAGAAATCGAGAGAAGTATTTTAAGTCTGCTGTTGGTAGACGTTTTATAATAGATAAAATAGGCCCCGTAGTTCAACGGATAGAATGGGAGTTTCCTAAACTCTAGATTCAGGTTCGATTCCTGGCGGGGCTACCATACACTCCTTAAAAGCCTTATTTTACGATCTTTTGTGTTTTTGTTCCGAATATGTTCCGAACAATTAACCCAGTATCGGTTAGATATAGTAGTAGGTGCCCTAACCGATTGCATCATACGAGACGAACCTACAGATCGCTGGTACAATTGCTTCAATAGGGCAGTTGTTTGTGCCGTTGTTTTATTGATGATTTGGGAGTTCAGGACGGTTTAGTAGATTTGTAACAACTTGGGAGCTTGTGGCGTTGTTGTACATAGGTTGTTTCCGGTATAGAATTTGACCCTTTCACCACCACATGCATAGCTTAATAACCTGTAGTAATGTTCAAAGATCTGAATAACGCCAAAATTGGCAATCTACTTGTATTCTTTGCCCAAAACGGTGGACCCTTGTACCTCACAAAGGCACTCAAGCTCCTTTACTTCCTTGATGAAAGGGCAGTGCGCGAGACCGGCGTGCCGGTCACTTGGTTGAGTTACCATGCTTGGAAAGAGGGACCAGTTGCCACTGAAATCTATACTGAACTTGGACAACAGAAGTCCCTGTCATCAGAGTTGGCCCAATACATTGATTGGAAGCCTGATAGCAATGGCAGATTGTACTTGATTCCTGCCACTGATTTTGATCCTGATGAGTTCACCGAGTACGAGTTGAGTTTACTCAACGAATTTGCTTCATCCCTTTGTTTTTACACGGCTACAAAATTGGTCAAAGAGCTACACAGACCCGGGACACTATGGGACCAGGTGGTGAAAGAGAATGATCTTGATACACTTTTTAAGAAAGGAATTAATATATCGGATAAGGAATTACGTCTTGAGAGTCTAATCCAAGAAGATGAGTACAAGTCGGAGGCCTTCCAAAACGCGCGCGAGTCCATACACCTTCAAGCACATAATTGAGTAAGACTAAATCTACGAGCGATTATTTTATTCCTGGATCTATTTTGCACATTGAGAATTACGAGTTTACCGATGGGCAAGTCAGGAATAAGTACCTAATTGTTGCTTGTCCTAACAGCACTAATAATGGTTGCTTGTTTTCATTTACGACTACCCAAATCAAGGTACCAGAAGCATTTCGGGAGCATGGATGTCACAAAAAGGTTGAAGCGGCGTTAGGTCACTACGTTTTTGAAGAGAATAGAGTCATTGGGGACAATGGATTCTCATTTAGCAAACGAACATACGTCCTATTTCAAGGTAACTTTAGGACGGCCCCTCACGTGCACTTTGATGTGTATAATACTGATGCCGCAATTTCGTCTTGTTGCGTCTTATTAAAGGAAGAGTTTAGCTCACTTTTGAATTGTTACAAAAACAGCATTCATGTTAGGGGAAAGGACAAGCCATTGATTGAGTCAATGTTTGCAACAATACAGCGATTACCTATTAAGTGATTTGCTCAGCCTCCAAAGTGAAGTTATCAGTCTTTCTAAGTTGAAAGCATTTAACAGCGTTATTATCTTGAAGCAATTTCAGCACGATTTCTTTATCTGTATGGTCAATACTCGCTCCGAAGTAAAGTTCTGTTAGTTGCGACGGGGCGTATTTTACCTTAGCGTTACCGACTCGGTCAAATAACCTCCATTCTCTTTCTCGCGACCATTTATCAGACTTAGTTGCCAAAAGAAACGTCACAAAATTGGCCTGCCCATCAGGGTTGCTTGGCAGGACATCCGAAATTCTAAGGATTGGTATCTCGGATACATATTTTACTTTCATTGCTTTACAGAACGGCAATTTATCCGTCGAAAAGCCCAAGCACAATCCTCGATGACCTGAAGCGTAATACGACCACATCAAGAAATCCTTTGACTCCTCAGTCAAACAGAATAGTCCAGATTCCTTTACAACAGTATCTCTGGATATCTTGATGCTTTCAATATACAGTTCGAGCAAACGTTGATCAAGTAGATTCTTAGTTAAGATGAGATCTGTCTCACAAGGATGAGAGTCTATTCTTCCAGAGATTATTTGACTACAAAGACTCTCTACTGTCAAGCCATTTTTTTGAAGTAGTCTAATCAAAAATTCGCCGCTGTTGAGTACCACTAAAAGCACAAGTTCTTCCGCTGTTATACCACCCTCGTAAAGTCTTCTGAACAGTGCTTTATTATCTTCGTTCACATTATCCGATATTCTGATAAACTCAAAAACATCTGATGGTTGTGATTCGTACTTCAATTGATGTAGCGTATCAAATGGATCATTGAAATTAGCTGGTTTGCCTAAGTAGATAGTACCTTCTTTTATATTTCGTAATGTATGCTGGTTTAGAGTGCAGTAATGGTACAATTTAGGAGGCAGAGTTTGCATTTTTCTATGTTTTTAGTTGCAACTTCATTGAAAGTATCGTCCATAATGGACATCCAACCTGAACCCAGATTTTGAAGATTTGAGGATAATCACGCTGTCCACGGTTTAAGATGGTAACCAGGCATTAATCCGGTCTACTAACTTTCGGATTAACACCGTTTCGTCCTCATAAATAATGTGCGGAAAGTGATTTGTATCAAAATGCGTTTTGTCCCACCAGTCTTTTCTGCATGTGTAAATTACTCGACGTTCAAGTCCAAGTATAAAACCAGCCTCAAAGTAAACACCATCCTTCTGTTTTGTGAAATCAGCAATTGCAAACTTTGCCCGCCGCATTTCCGCGATCATGGCATCATTAATTGTTTCATCTGAACCAATATAAACTTCATCCATTAGGACAGGAAGATATCCGCACTCTATACATGACTGTTTTAGTGCCGTCCTTATAGGTAATACATCAGGATCAAAAGACATGGCAATAAAGCATCGATTTGATTGAACACCACTGTTCAACAACTCATCTGCGTATAAGAGTCCATCAAGAGTAATTGAAACATCGAAACCATCGCTGCTAATTCGCAAGCGCTTAATAAGATCCTTTTCTTCAAGTGTTTTGAGGTAGAACCTAAGCTCTTCACCGCTTTTCAGATAGTTCTGCTCTATTTCCAGTTTGTTGAAAATTGCGTTAACTGAAAGTATTTCGCCATCGAACTTTTGAGCTCTGAGTAAAATGCTAAGGAGATGGTCCATTTTCTCTTTTGCATTGCGAGGATAAACCGATTGAGATAATACTTTTTGAAGGTCTTCATCTCTGCACAGAATTTCTCCATCAAGTAACGGCCACTGACCGTTTAATATCAACCCTTTAAAAATGTGCTTATTGTTCCTTAAGGTTTCGCTTTCGTCAATGAAATCCGGTGCAAGACGGATTTGGTATCGCTTTTTTTTGGAAACTATTATTGCATATTCAATGAGTAAATCATTCCCTGCTATGTGCCGTGCTTCTATGTCGGAGAAATAACATTGTTGAGGTGCTGGAAGTGCTCCCATAGTGCCTATTTTATTTTGGGCAATGATATATTTGAATGTACCAACCCCTGATATTTAACCTTCTTCGCTTTGTACTTGACTGGCGGCTCTTTCAGCATGCCGTCCAGAGCACGATCAAAATCCTCCTGAATGCCTTCGCCATACTTCTTGGCGAGGTGGGAATCTGATAAGGGTTGCAGCTTCTTTTTTGATTTTCCCATTACCTGAAACTTGAATTGGATTCAAAGTCGGAACCATAGCAGCCTAATTGATTGGATATGATTCCAACAACAGCTATTACAGCCAAGCCGATTAATATGTTGACAATTTTAGGGCCAATGCCATATTCCTCGTTCACATTATGCTTGAGCACTGATATCCGAAAAAATAAACCTAACAACCAAGCAACAAGGAGTGTGATCGGCAATCCTATAATTAGTCCCAGAATAAACCAAACTATATCCATTGCCTTATTTTGAATAATGTTGCAATTCACGTCTATCTTCCATTTCACTCACTGTTTTATGAAAGATAACTCCTCGCCAGTTAATGCGAAAACCAGGTTTTGTAACTGGTGAATGCTCTTGATTTCAATTTTATCAAAACCATCCTCATAGCTGAAAAAGTACGGAGAGTCAAACTGCCCAATGAAGCCACCATCATTATAGATAGACACATACTTCCCTGGGATTCCATATCTGAGATAATCAAACTCTGAATTCAGGATTTCAAATCCCCATTCCTTTAAGATCTCCGGAGTGATCGGAATTGGCTCCAGTAGTTGCCATTCTTGCGAATCAATCGCATTTCTAAAATTGTTCCGCCAAATGCAATTGTTTCTGATACTGGTAAAGTATTTACATACCTCTACGATCAGGGAAACAATGAAATAGAGAAAAAGGTGCCTGGAATGTCAAGGATGTTGATGAAGTACAATACACGTGATTTAATGACGCTAATGCAAGATGGGAATCTACTTATCCAAACGAAATGGTTAGGTACTACATACGATGTGTTCGGTCGTCAACTTGTGTCTGGTTTTGTCCCTGGCGTGAATCCTGATCCAAATTCATTTACAATAGCTTCTTCCGATAAGCTCTCAGAAACTATTTATGATGGAACGAATTCATGGGAAAAGGGAAAGGTCAAAACTAGTATGTCAAGAATCCTGGATGGTGGTTCGACATTTCTATCTACTACCTTCAATTATGATGTGTACGGTCGAATGACCGGATCTACTGGCAACAATAACATGTATCCTAGCGTAAATAACAGTGAGGTGATTGTTTGCACGTTTGATTGGGCAGACAACAAACTCACTGAATTGAGGACTCACAAGCCCTCAAGCTCAATAACTACCCCAATAGAACAACATTTCATTTATGACCATGTTGGAAGGCTCACTGAAAATCGATTCAAAGTAAATAATGCAGCAAATTTTACCACCGTGAGTACTTTAAATTATACCATCAAAGATGAACTCAAAGAAAAGAATCTTGGCGTAGTAACAACTCCTTGCCAAACAGTGCTCCAGAGTATGGACTATGCTTATAACTCACAGGGATGGCTCACTACAATTAATGGCAGCGTCTTAGGAGGTACAAATGTTGGACTCAATGTATGTCCTACGGCACCCAGCCCACCCAACCCTGGAGCCCTTTCCTGCAGCGTGTCCCCAGATGGTAAAGATCTTTTCTATCTTGAGTTGCGATACGACAACCTGTTCTCGAATATGGCGGGCACGGCGCAAAAGAATGGCAACATCTCCCAAATGAACTGGCGGGTGAAAGGCAGACAAAGGCAGGGTTATGGTTTTTCATATGACTTTCTGAGCCGACTCACTGCGGCATCTTATTATGACATCACTGATGCAGGCACAGCAACACTGACAAACAGATTCAATGAGGCAATCACATATACTGACTATCGTGGTAACATCGGCACATTGAACCGGCAGGGACTCACCCTTAGTGGTAGTTGCTGGAACCCGTCACTGATCGACAATCTGACATACACTTACTACACTGGATCGAACAAGTTGAAACGTGTCACCGATGCAAGTGGAAGTCTGCAGGGATTCAAGCAAGCTCCAATACCAACGGATTTTCTTTACGATCTAAATGGCAACATGACTTCTGATCCTAACAAAGGAATGACTGTGGAATATAACCACTTGAATCTCCCCAAGAAGATGATTTTCGGCGCAAATACTATTGATATACTGTACGATGGATCTGGCAAAAAACTGAAGAAAACCGTGAAGGTGAATGGTGTGAATACGTATATTCAAAATTATGTGGATGGCATAGAGTACCGAAATGGCACTCTGGAGGCTATTTATCATCCAGAGGGCAGAGTCTTTAACAATAATGGTACGTTGAGATATGAGTATAGCATTCTGGATCATCTCGGGAATACTAGGCTTACATTTACAGATATGAATGCAAATGGCGTAGTTGATATAACGAATACTACGAGCAATGAAATCCTACAGGAGAATCACTATTATCCATTTGGAATGGGATTTGAGGGCCCATGGATGAATGATGTCGTTATTGATAACAAGTATCAATACAATGGTAAGGAGATAAATAGTGACTTTGGACTGAATTGGAATGACTATGGTGCCAGGTGGTATGATGCGTGTCTTGGGAGATTTAATTCGATAGACAGATTTGCAAGGAAGTACTCGACTCAATCGGTTTACCACTATGCAGCTAATAATCCAGTAAAGTTTATTGATATCAATGGAGACTCAATACCTTCAATGAAAGAGATGGTGAGTACTTTGGTACCCGTTGTAAAACAATTGCCGTCTCAGGTTGCAAAAGCTGCTAGTGAACTTTGGAAGATGGCAAGTGATAAATTAAGCTCGGCCTTGAATTCTATGACAGAAAGTTCTGCAAACACGCAAGAAGGTGGAATGGTCCTTACTTCTGATGAAGGCGGGTCTCAAGAGGATGTAAAAGGCGAAGTTTCGGCATATGGCCCGAATATTGATGATATGGTGGCAACCGCCAATGCAGGAAACGTAAATAGCAAATTGAATGTCCTTGGTAGATTGGGTGATATAATAGATGGTGTTCAAGCAGGCGTTGAAGGTATTGAAATAGCAACTGATATGAAGGAAGCGTCGAATGATCAAAGGAATCTTGATGCAAATCCAAATAAACAGCCACAGGATACAATATTTTCGACTAAACGAAATGATGGTATTACTCATACCTTAACTGTGCCAAAACCCAAAAATCAATGAACCCCGGATTGCTTATTCTTATACTATCTGCAACCATATTGTATGCATGCCAACGTGACGAACCTACCTTTCACAGCGAAAATTATCCAAATGGACAATTGGAAAGACTTTACGTTACCATAGCTGATAGTGGCAAGTACTTAAATATTTGGTTCTATCCAGACGGTACCATAAAAAAACACTATTACACAAGAGATGAAGTATTTGATGGAATGTTTACAGCATTCCATGAAAATGGTAAACTAAAAGAACAAATAAACCATGTGAATGGTCTTATTGAGGGCGAATTAAATACATTCTATCCATCTGGTAAACTTGAGGAAAGTGGATACTATGAGAAAGGTAAAATGGAAGGCGACAGATTTATCTATACACACACAGGGAAAATAAAGGCGGTCAACAAGTACCTAGATGGACGGCTCTATTATAAAAAAGTTTGGAGATACGATGACCGAGACAGCGTCTCGGCTATATATACAGCAGTAGTACCTATTATTTCTTCAAAAGAGGATAGTTCTGGGGTCGATAGCAATGTGGTATTAGAATTCTATTTACCATTGAAAATGGATGAATACAAGCCAGAATATTTTAGAATGGATGTGAATATGAGCAGAATGTTTGACGGAAGAGTTCAAAGAGTATACGAAGATAAAGGCGCGCAGTTTATTAAAGGAATCTATACTTATACAGTTCCAACGAGCCATGATGATTCGCTTGAGATAAAGGGAGTAATAAAATATCTACAGCCAGACCGCCTCCCTCTCGTTTATGACACATTTAGTCAGTCCATTGTTTTAAAGTATCAGCATACTAAATAGGTTCATACGAGTCTATAGAAACTTTGATACCGCATACCAGGACTGTAGGCATTTATATTCTATTATTACATGATATCACATGTATTATTAGGGATTATGTGTTGCAATCGTTTGGGGTCTCAGAATCTAAGCTTTCCATTCTTAGAAATATGGGCATCAAACCATCTCATTGCATCATTTTTTTGACTGATCCAAGTCGTAAACTTATTTATCAAAAATCTTAGGCGACCTCGCTTGGTTTTGTGTAGCGGCTCTAGCAGAATATGGTTTTTTGTGGGTAAGCCCAGATATTTGCTGCTCTGAAAGATTATCAAAACGACTCATTGCATCATCTTTTGATTGATCCATGATCTTACCATAAATCTGGGTAGTCTTCAGATCTTGATGCCCTAGAAGTTTACTCAGGATTTCCATGCTGATACCAAGGGTCAGAGCCATTGTCGCAAAAGTGTGACGAGCTACGTGAAATGAAACCGTTTTTTCAATACCAGCTTTAGATACAAGTCCTTTAAGAATTTTGTTGAAATAAGCGTTTTGTGATGAAATCTCTTTTTGCAACTCAATCCCTTCCTTCTTTCCAGAGAGTACAGAGAACATCAAGGATTTCTGTTGAGGGGACAACCATTTTCTTAAAATCTCGCATGCAGGAGATGGAAGTTTAAACGCCAGATCTTCTTTTGTCTTTGCCATCCGGAATGACAATCTAAGGCCGTCTGGTCGTTCAATTATGTTGCTGTTCCTAAGCAGACAGATGTCCGAAAATCTTAGCCCAGTGTAGCAGCTGAATCGGAAGCAATCCAAAACCAATTCTTCTATTCTACTTAAGGGACTCACCTTTTCTAGTCTGTCTAATTCTTCCTTGACAAGGTAGTTTCGATTGGTCTTTTCCAGTTTTAATTTGAAGTCATTAAATGGGGATTGGTTCATCCAACCTTTTTGTAGAGCAATACGAGAGAGTTTTTTGAGGACTTTCATCCGCCCGTGTATCGTATTTACACGGTTTTTCAATTTCTTTCTCAGAAATTGTTCAAAGTCTCCCAATCGATCGGGAGTAAGCTCGGCAAACATAAGGTTAGGATCGTAAGAATTGATTGCTGCGCGAGTAGAGATATAGGTCCTAAGAGTGTTATACCTAAGGTCTTCGGGATTATCTTCGATATAGCTGTCCAAGTAAGCAGAAATTCTCATTTGTTTGAGATTCATCCCTTTACTTAATGCAACGATATCTGATACAGTGAAAACTTCTTTCAATGCTTGTTTTTGAAGAATAAGTTCATCTATTCGTCGCTGTTCTGCCTGAATGAATGCATTGAGGGGAGCTTTATTAGGTAGTTTACCAATCACTCGTTGCCGATCCTCATCCCAATTCTCAACAGGGATTCGCCTGCCTAAACTGATCTCTGTGCTTTTCTTATTATGAATTAACTGGATTACTAAGTGAGCAGTGCCGTCGGCTTTTACTTTATCTTTGCGAAGCTTAATTTTTACTGATGCCATTTCCCGAATATTTTCCGAACAAATATACGACAGTGTTATCCAAAAATGAACTTTAATTAATGTTAATATTTATGTTAATAATTAATATTCAGTTAGTTATGTTTTTTAAAGTTCAATAGAGTTTATCTGTTCGATTCCTGGCGGGGCTGCAAAAGTTCTAAGATGTAGATATCTTTTTAAGGGAAGCCTTTTCGGATTATGCAAATCTGTTCAATTTCACTTAAACATCGATCAATGAAATCTGTGCCTCAAATATTCTTTGCAACGTTGATCAGCCTGCTCGCTATGGCTTGCTCTGGAAATGAATCTACTGCCGAAGAAAACACAAAGTCTGATAAGGTCTCTCAATCCAATGACAAACAAGAGAAGTCAAGTGCCAAATTGAACAAACTCTCCGCGGATTTGTATGAAAAAATGCGTGGCGCTGGCGTGCCAATGAATGTGATAGATATCCGTACACCAAGTGCAATTGCTGACGGGAAAATTCCTGACGCACTCGAAATGAATTATCGGGACAATGATTTCGAACAAAAACTCGATGGTCTCGATAAGAATCACACTTTTATACTATACTGTGAGGACGGCGATCAGAGTACGAAGACAGCAGAGTTTATGTTGAAAAAAGGATTCAGGAGTATTTATCTTCTGGAAGGTGGCTATAAAGCCTGGAAGGAAGAAACAAGTAATTAATTACTGATCATTGGCATGTCAGTCGTTTCGACTGGCCGGATTGCTCTTTTGATTTACATTTGCACGTCTGATTTTATTCGCAACAATACTATACTACAGTTATGAAATTTTACTACGTCGTCTTATTTGCGATGCTCTTTTCTTGTGCACAGAATCCGAATTCTAACACTGAAAATGATGAGGGCAATACCACCACAAGTCCTGCTTCTCATGAGCGGAGTTCCGGAGAAGTTCCAGAAGTGAATGTGCGGCAGTTTGAAAAATTGCGCGTGTCTGGATCAGCAATCGTCATTGATGTACGCACGCCCAAGGAGATTGCAGATGGGAAAGTACCGGACGCACTCGAAATAGACTATGAATCGGATGATTTTGAAAGCAAAATCAATAGTCTGGATAAAGACAAATCATATATGGTATACTGTGAAGCAGGCGGCAGAAGCTCAAAAGCGACCGAAATGATGCTACAAAAGGGATTCAAAAACGTTTACAATCTAGAAGGTGGCTATAAGGCCTGGGAGAAACAAGCAGTTCAATAGGATTTAGTCAGCAATATGCAACACATCGATTACAATGCGATTCGCCTGATCAGATACAGCAAGTTAATTGATAAAGCCATTCTTGCACATCGGTACAGTCTCGCAACGCATCTCGCTTATCGGTGTCTACTTGAATACCATAGGTTGTTTGCACGTTTCCTCATGCCACAAACAAAGACGTTCCGGCACAATGCATTTCAATTGTCTGTCCTGACAGTGCGATATCTACGCAAGAGACGAAAGCTCACGGTGCTCAGAACAAGATTATTATTCGATATGCTGAGAAGCACTTACTTCATCACCAATCTTTCCGGAGCTCGTTACGCGGATCGCGATCTACATGTCGATCTTACTACCGCAACATTTGCACGAGACCAGGCACTCGCGATCTCAAAGTTTCTGTTCGGTACGTTGAATGAGGAATCAGAACGTGAGAACGTGAGAATGTGAGAATGTGAGATAGTGAGATAGTGAGAGAAATCCAAAAGACAAGTACAAGCGCAAGTGCAAATGGAGCGAAGCGACATCTCGCTAGATCCGACGACAGGAGGAACTATCGGGACTCTAGGAAGAGGGCGAAGGCGACGGCTAAGCAAATCCCAAATACAAAGACAAATGCAAGTGCAACTTTCTCCCCCTCTTTCAAGGAAGAGGTCAAACTAAATGCTATTTCAAACCACAGCTTACCTCTTTCGCAGAGAGAGTTGGCCGGGAGTGAGTCCTCAAACTCAAACTCAAACTCAATAAATCAAACTCAAAAGTCTGAAATGAGGACTGAGAGACTGAAGGGCTGCGGACTGAAGACTGCCGACTGAGGACTAATTATCATTCCCGACATACTGAATCACCAGCGCCTCGCTTGTCTCAAGATCTGCATTGAGTTCGAATCGATGATAAGTATGACCATCAGAAACTGAGACCGTCGCAGTATTTGGCGGCACCTGTCCGACGTTATGTGCATAGAGGACGAGTTTCTCGGAAAACCCATGAACTGTGAGTTCTATTTCACGTGGTTCGGTTACGATAGGGTAGTCGGCAAGGATCCATTTGTCACCCCACTTCAGTGAAATGATATCCCCGTCTACAACATTATGATCCCAAACCTTTATGATGACCTTCCTGCTCGTGACTTGTATCGCGTGTGCATCAATCACTTCTACAAGATCCGGCTGAATATCTTCCGGAGGAGCATCAAATTGTTTCAATGACCACTGCAACAGATCATGGTTTGCAAATCCATCAGAGGTTGCTGATGTAAATCCAACCCATGCATTTCCATCCTGCGAAAGAATTTTCTCGGCAATATTGATTTTCACAGACAAAACCGGAAAGATGTAACTATCCAGATACACTTCCAGTTTGCCATTATGGTAGATGATTTTGGTGAAATGTGCTTTGCCATCGGTGATCTCAGGGATCTCATGCACTGTTGCATAACGACGGTATGAATTATTTGCAGCACTATAGAAAGAGAGATTCACATGATTGCGACTTCCTTCATTATCATTCTTTGTGTCAAACTCTATAGAAAGTGCATTCGGAATGTCTTTATAACCAATTTTATCGCCGGTACCACCGATTTCATTAGGAGAATGATTCTGAAGGATAAATGCAAACCCATCGCCTCCACCTGAAGCTCCGCCTGATCCTGAAATGAGGAATGTAAACTCTGTTTCGAAGCCTTGTGACAGCAAGATTTTGTTGGTCTTAAACCAACAGGCACCTTGCTGATTGGTTTGCGCCGAGGTAAGCCTGAGGTAGTTCTGAAAGAACATCGCCTGACCACAAAGATTCAGGTCTTGTTTTGCGGCCTGAAAGTCATTGACGGCAAAAACATATTGTGCGCTCACTGCGTGTGCTGTCAGAAAGAATACAATCGCGGATAATAGCCTGATTTGCATAGGCCGCAAAAATCGAGAATTTTTATCATATGAGCGGGAGGAAAAGGAGAAACCAGGAAAGCAGGGAAACCCGGGGAAACCGGGAAAGCGGGTAAAGCCGGGAAAGCGGGTAACGCCGGGAAAACTGCGAGGCTGAAGAAAACAAGGAGCAAGAATTGGCTCTTCTTGATCCACATTGAGGAGAGTCAATTCTTAGTTTGACTCCGGCGGAGAACCTATTGTTTGCTGCAAAGAGGTGCACCACAAATTTTTTCCCGGATATAAATTTCTACGCCCGTCGCAATAAGGACATGATGAGAGAGAGCATTCCTTGAATGATATACCGAAGACATTTTGACAATATGAAAGACTTTTGTGCCACCTGTACCAACCACGGACTGTATCTGTAATACAA
This sequence comes from Bacteroidota bacterium, assembly GCA_031400515.1. Classification (GTDB taxonomy): domain Bacteria; phylum Bacteroidota; class Bacteroidia; order Chitinophagales; family Saprospiraceae; genus DATDQA01. The sequence continues at coordinate 1,902 of JANNQA010000186.1, read as the reverse complement.
ATTGACAAACATACGTCCTAACAACGATTTTGTCAATGTTTGATCACGGAAACGAATCATGTCACGATACTCATTTGTATCACGTCCATAACAATATGTGACGATATAGCAGTTGCGTTTTGGATTCTGCAGTTTTTCATCGATGACTACAGGTGCTTGCATTCCTGCGACATGCACATGGAGAATCATTCTGTCTCCGGGTTTTATCAAATCTACCTGCTCTTTAAGAAAATGACATGCGAGTTCGACAGTTGCCTCACTCACCAGTACACCATGGAAGAAACAATTTTCTTTCCATTGAATTGCCGTCACCTGTCGATGTGTCCGCTTTGAAATGACAATTGGAAAATCCAGATGGACAGTGAGATTGCGGTCACTGGTATTATTGAGGGCAATGCGTACTTCAATTGATTCTTGTCCATCAGAGGTTTGTCCTTCCAAATTGATTTCAAGTAAATTCAACTCAAACAAATCAATGCTAGCACTCGCGGCATTCTCAATTACGTCGGACGTGTGATGTCCATAAAACAAATGATAATCCTGTCCATTGAGAAATACCGTGGAGATATATTGCTCGAGTCGTTGCCAGTTCCAGAGAAATACTTCGGCCGACTTTGCGATTGTGATTGCAGGAGCTGTAAAATCTGATGTCGTCACGACCAGTGCATTATGAGTCTTGTAATAACTGGTTGCACCAATAACCTGATTCACATCACCAACAGTCACTAATGAAGTTGATGCATATCGCTTTACCTGCACGGCGGTGACTATGCCATCCTTGGTGAGGATCAGATCCGCGCCAAAATCTCCAGAGTATTCTGTCTCTTGTACCTCATAGCCATCGGCACGAAAGAGCACGGCCATAAATTTTTCAAAGTCATATGGACCGATATCCTGAAACCGATGAGGCATCGATGCTTTAAGGAATGCATGTATATCGATCCTGGTGAAATCCATGTTGAAAGATAGACGGAATGGCAGAATGCTTGCCCGAACACGCAGTGGGCGGGGCAGAAAGGCGGAATGGCGGAAAGGCGGAATGGCAATTCCATGTCCTCAGTCCTTCAGTCCACAGCAAACAGCCAATAGCCAGCCAGGAGCCAGGAGCCAGAAGCCAGGAGCCAGAAGCCAGAAGCCAGCAGCCATTAAGCCAGAAACAATTCTTTTATCTTTCGAGTGTGGACGTAATAAATACCTTCTGAATGACAGATCTCGAAATAGCGCGTACCGTCAAAGCCCGCCCGATTGAGGAAATCGCGGCACAACTCGGAATTGAGCCAACCGATCTTGAAAAATACGGTAATGACAAGGCAAAGCTTCCTCTTCATCTTATCGATCGAGAGAAACTCAAAGCAAGCAAACTCATCCTGGTCTCAGCAATCTCTCCTACGCCAGCAGGAGAAGGAAAGACGACCACATCAATAGGTCTTACACAAGGCATGCAGAAGCTTGGTAAGAAATGCACGGTTGTACTGCGTGAACCTTCTCTCGGTCCGGTTTTCGGAATGAAAGGTGGCGCAGCTGGTGGAGGATACTCACAGGTGATTCCAATGGAGTCTATCAATCTGCATTTCACAGGAGACTTCGCTGCGATTGAAAAAGCACACAATCTTCTGGCAGCACTTATTGATAATAATCTTCAGAACAAGAAATTCGGACTCGGACTAGATCCACGTACTGTGAGTTGGAGGCGAGTCATGGATATGAATGATCGTGCACTGCGCGATATCGTCATCGGACTCGGTGGTACTGGATCAGGTGTGCCGCGTGAGACAGGATTTGACATTACTGCGGCTTCTGAGATCATGGCTATTCTGTGTCTGTCTGATGATCTCGTGAATCTAAAAGAAAGGATGGGGCGCATTTTCGTCGGATTTACATATGTCGGCGGACCCATTTATG
>JANNQA010000180.1:0-6666 GCA_031400515.1 Bacteroidota bacterium | reverse complement strand
AGACAAGCCACCCGTTTGGCATTGGTTGGGATCCAATTGATAAAGGTGGATTCTTCGATGGCGCTCTTGATGATGTACAGATTTTCAATCGTGCCCTGTCTGGTGGAGAAGTGCTGATTCTCTATGCAGATCAAAGTCAGGCTCCTGTCGTAGGAGGTAATCTGGTAGCTGATTACAAATTCAGTGGAAATGGAAATGACGATACCGATTACAACAATGACGCTGCGGTATGGGGTGCACAACTTGGTAGTGACCGTTTTGGCAAATCCAATCAGGCATATTCCTTCAACGGGGTAAACCAATCGCTTGTCGCAGACAATTCACCTCAGCTAGGGTCGATCTACACTACGCTGAGTTTCTGGATAAATCCCGCTTCTTTCCCTGCAAGTGGAGAAGTTTTTCTGCTTTCTAATGGTGGCTGGCAGGAAAGATGGAAGATTTCATTGCCTGGTCATGGCAAGCCTGTCTTTACAACACACTCAAACGGTGCTTGTTGCAGTGATCTGGATTCAGGAATTCCACTGACGCTCGGTTCATGGACACATGTGGTCATGGTGCATGATGGTACACAAGACATCATTTACTTCAATGGTGCCAGAGTAAATGAAAAAAGTGCAGCAGGTGAACTTGATCAGACTTCACATCCACTTGGTATAGGATTCGATCCGATTGACAACAATTACTTTTTCCATGGCTCGCTCGACGAAGTACAGGTATACAATGTAGCGTTGAATGATGCCGAAATCGCCGCTTTATACGCGCTGCAAAGTCAGGCTCCTGTCGATACTGATGGTGAGGCACCATGTGCACCGCTCAATCTTTCCGCTGAGGTAGACTTTATTGATGTACATCTGTCATGGTTGCCCGCAACCGACAACGTTGGTGTGGTAGCATACAATATCTATCAGGACGGTTCATTGATTGCAACAACATCAGACTTGCATCAACTCGTCGCCGATCTTGCGCCACTGACGGTTTTTATGTTCAGTGTGACGGCTGTTGATGCTGCGGGATATGAATCATTACCCACTTCGCTTTTTGTGATTAGTGGAGAAGATGAATCACCTGATGTGACGCCACCGACTGTTCCAGGTAATATCTCAGCGACAGCCGCTTCCAATTCAGTCCTGGTGACATGGGAGGCTTCGACAGACGATAGGCAGGTTGCTGGTTATGTTGTGCTGGTAGATGGTATTTTCTTCGATAGCGTTTCAGCTTCAACATTTTCGGTTTTTATCGGAGGACTGGAATCTGAGACATTTTATACGTTCGAAGTTTATGCCTTTGACCTTGCCGGAAATAATTCCGGAATCGCCGATGTCACAGTAAGTACAACGGCTCCAATTAATACAGGAGAGGAAGGAATGGTTGCACATTATCCGTTCGATGGTGATGCGAATGATGCTACACCTTATGAGAATCATGGTGTTATCGGAGGAAATCCGGTATTTGAATCACCAACGCATCCGAATGGTGGTAGTCAGAATATCAAATTCGATGGTGAAGGAGACTCTGTATTAGTGGCTAATGCCGTACAGTTGATTTCCGATTATGCGTCCGTTGCCTTCTGGATTCGGGTAGATGGAACAAACCTTGCTGATGCCGAGGCATACGTCCTTGACTTTGGTCACTGGGATCAACGCTGGAAAATATCTCTGCCACAGCACCTCAAGATCGTTTGGACTACAAACAGTAACAATATCCTTTTCCCAAATTTCATCTCAGATATGGATAGTGGAGATGGCAATGAAATGGTGAAAGACTTCTGGTGGCATGTCACGATGGTACATGATGGTACAGAGGACGTCATCTATGTCGATGGCGATGAAGTGAACAGGAAAGCTGCAGAAGGCACACTCAATAGTACCGGACGACCACTTGGTATTGGCAACAACCCTGTAGATGGTGGCCAGTATTTTATTGGCGGACTTGATGAAGTGAAGTTGTACAACAAAGCCTTGACAGGAGAAGAGATTACGAAACTTTTTGAAACAGGTACCACAGGTCTTCAATTCCTGACTCCTGAACTGACCGGTTATATCGATGTGCTGTATCCGAATCCTGGTGTAGATGAGATGGTACTCATGCACAGATTCAATGGATCACAGGATGTCATGATCCGGATCTTTGATCAGATGGGCAGACAAGTTGATGGTTTCAATTTTGACAAAGAAGCAGTAGCTACAGGCAGAATGGATCTGAAACTGGGCAATTACGCTGCAGGAAATTATGCACTCAATTTCATTATGGGTGGAAAGAACCTCGGTTCTATTCCATTTGTGAAGTTGTAGGTATGATTTAGAAGGCAGGCAGGATTGACTCAATACGTTGGAAGTCGACCTGCCTGCTTTTATTTTTTTTTGCTTTGTCATCCCGAGCGTAGTCGAGGGATGCCTGTTTTTATTTTGATTTGATGAGCGATTCCGATGATTTCAGTCGGGCGATTCGATTGTCATCCTGAGCGATCCCGACGATTTCTGTCGGGCGATTCGATTGTCATCCCGAGCGTAGTGCAACGAAGTCGTTTGTCATCCCGAGCGTAGTGCAACGAAGTCGAGGGATGATGAGTCGGCATGTTTTAATATCTCGAATGAGCAAGAGCGCAATAAGCGTAGCGAATAGGGCGATTGCGAATGAGAGATCTTTTTACTAATTGCAAAAAAGATTCCTCGACTCCTCTCCGCTTAAGGCGGATCGTCGCTCGGAATAAAAGATTATAGATAGAAGGCCATTCCTCGGCTCCTCGTTATACTCGTCGCTCGGAATGACAAGTAACATTTAGCTAGCAACTTAAAACTATGTCCGACCTCACTCACCGCTTCTCAGAAAATCCTATCCTGACCCCTAAGGACATCCTACCTAGTCAGCCGGATATGAAAATTGAATGCGTGCTCAATCCGGGGGCGTTTATGTTTGGTGGCAAAACATGGTTACTGCTAAGAGTCGCTGAACGACCGGCGCAAAAACCGGGCAAGGTCTCCTTCCCTATTTTGAATAGCAATGATGAGTTTGAGATTCTTGAGTTTAATACCGATGATCCTGACATCAACATTTCAGATCCGCGCCTGGTCGTCTACAAAGGCGTGACCTATCTCTCTACAGTTTCACATTTACGGCTCGTATGTAGTGATGACAAGGTGCATTTTTATGAGCCTGATGATTATCCTACAAAGATTTTTGGCAAAGGACGTCTGGAGAGTTTTGGTATCGAAGACTGCAGAGTGGTGGAAATCGATAAGAGATTCTATCTCACTTACACTGAGGTATCAGAAAATGGTGTCGGCGTTGGTCTCATACATACCGATGACTGGAAAACACTACATCGCGAAGGAATGATGCTGCCACCGCATAATAAAGACTGCGCATTGTTTCCTGAAAAGATCAACGGCAAATACTATTGTCTACACAGGCCATCGGGGGTAGATATTGGCGGCAATTTTATCTGGATTGCGTCTTCACCGGACCTCAGGCATTGGGGTGATCATCGATGTATCCTGAACACTCGTGTTGGTTCATGGGATAGTGCACGCGTTGGAGCAGGAGCATCTCCTATCAGAACAAACGCAGGTTGGCTAGAAATCTATCATGGTGCAAATGCTCACCATCGTTATTGCCTCGGCGCAGTACTCATGGACTTAAATGATCCAACTCAGGTGATTGCCCGATCCGAAGAACCGATCATGGAGCCCTTCATGACATATGAACAGGAGGGCTTCTTCGGTCATGTCGTATTTACCAATGGACATGTCGTCGATGGCGATAACATCACCATGTATTACGGAGCATCGGATACCGTGATTTGCGGCGCCACATTATCTATCAAAGAAGTACTAGCCTCATTAAAAGACAATCAGATCACACGACACAACTGAAAACAATGCTTAGTAAACTGATCACGGAACTCAAGTTCTTTAAGAAGCATCCTCTCGGCATGCGGATGCTCTTACTCACCAACCTCATTTATGCCTTTGTGATGCCTATCATCGAATTGTTTGTCGGTGCATACATCATGCGTAATTCGGAGGATATCAGTCTGGTGGTGATTTTTCAATTAGCTGTTTACACCGGCATTCCACTGACGTTTATGATCAATGGATTTTTGCTCAACCACTTTCCGATTTCGCGACTCTATTCGCTTGGGATGTTGTTGAGTGGTGTATCTATGTTTGCCATGATGTCGTTAGATCAGTTAGACACCATTGGAGTGTTTTTCGCGGGGCTCATCATGGGATTATCGTATGGATTCTTCTGGGCAAACCGGGATTTTCTTGCACTCAATACGACTAACGATGGTAACAGGAACTATTACTATGGTGTTGAGACTTTTTTCTATACAATGATCGGTATCGTCGTACCACTTGCTGCCGGTGCTTTCATCGCTTCTACCGACAAAAACAATTGGTTCAATGGTAATGTAAACGTAGCATATCATGTATTGACATTCTGTGTGTTCCTTCTGTCGGTGTTTGCTTCAGTACTGGTACATCGTGGAAAATTTCAAAACCCTAAACGCGCCCCATTTCTGTTTATCAAATTCGACCCCCTTTGGAACAAGATGCTGGGACTTGCTTCGCTTAAGGGAGTGGCCCAGGGCTATATCGTCACGGCACCTACCATGCTTGTCATGAGTCTGGTTGGCCAGGAAGGTGAGTTAGGTTTGATACAAGGGATTGCTGCGTTCTTGTCTGCAATTCTACTCTATGTGTTGGGGAGAATGACTGGGCCAAAGCATCGATTGCTGATTTATGGCATTGGCTGTTCACTGTTTGTCGCGGGAGCGTTGTTCAATGCAGGGTTATACTCAGCGATCGGCGTCATCCTCTTCATGCTATGTTTAGTATTTGCCCGACCACTTTTGGATATTGCTTATTTCCCAACACAGCTCAAAGTGATCGATGTCGTGGCGGCAAAAGAAAAGCGAAATGAGTTCGCCTATATTTTCAATCATGAGCTGGGTTTATATCTCGGCCGTTTGTTTGGTTGTGGCTTGTTCATTGTATTGGCACGCTATGTAAGCGAATATGTTGCATTGCGGTACGCATTATTGGTGATTGCATCGGTACAATTTCTGGGATACTTTATGATGAAGAGTATTGGCAAGGATTTAGGCGCATCACCGTTGGCTAAAGCCAACGGAAATACAGACAGAGAATGAGAGTTTTCAACATTGGGATCATTGGTTATGGCGGATTCGGAAAGTTTCTGCACAACGCCTGGAAGCAATTAACGGATGTAAAGGTGATTGCAGTCGCCGATCAGGACGCTGATAAAATGCAAGACCTTCATGCGATAAAGAGTTTTACAGATTGGCGGGATCTGCTGAATGAAAAAGAGATTGACCTGATAGCTATCGTCACAGAACCCGCATCACATGAAATGATTGCGACAGCCTGTATGGAAGCAGGAAAGCACATTCTGATTGAAAAGCCTCTTGCGATTACTCTTACGGATGCTCAAAAAATCATCGAGGTACGTGACCATACCGGAACCATCGCTGCTATTGATTTTATCATGCGCTTCAACCCACTTTTGCAGGATATTCGAAGACTTTCGCAACAAGAGGTCTTCGGAAAATTGCGTCGCGTTGATGTGGAGAACTATGCTCAGGATCAGCAACTCCCGCTATCGCATTGGTTTTGGGATCACCATCGCTCCGGTGGTATTTTGGTTGAACACGCTGTGCACTTTATCGATCTGGTTCACTACCTGGCTCCTGCCAAAGCCCTCGCAGTCAATGGATTGAAACATAATCGCAATCCACAACAGGAAGATCAGATAATGGCCAACGTGCTCTATGAAGGAGGCCTTATTGCAACACACTATCATGCATTTAGTCGCCCGGGATTCTTCGAAACAGCAAGTATTAAACTTGCCTATGATTTGGCGGATATCGAATTGCATGGTTGGATTCCGCTTGAGGCAGATGTCAAGGTCCTTGTCAACGCAAACACAAAACAAGCATTGGAGTCCAGTGTGTTTTTTGAAATTGATAGTTCAATACCAATCAAAAGCGCTTCTGATGAATCCAGACCTGCCGGTTGGGGAAAAACGGATAGCGATGATGCCACGAATATTCACCGCATACGGTCAGGTGGTATATACTATGAAGTTGAAGAGATCATCACCGGCAAATTTCATATTGGTCGATCCAAGCAAGAAGTGTATTCGGGTTGTGTACAGTCATCATTACGAGATGTCCTGCAAAAAATCGAAAACCCGGAGCATCAACTTAATGCTCCACTTGAAACGGGAGTATCGAGTCTGGAAGTCGCGATTCTTGCTACTGAGTCAGCGCGGAAGGTGAACTAATTTGCTATTATCACCCCGAGCGGCGTAGTGGAGTCGAAAGGATTGAATAGTTTTCTTTCGACTTAAAAAGATTTCTCGATTCGTTCGTCGTTTTACTTCTCACTCACTCGAAATGAAAAAGCAGTGCAATCGCTTGCATCCTTCGGCTCCCTTTGGTCGCTCAGGATGACAAGCCGTTTTGTCATCCTGAGCAGCTTGCCCTGAGTATGTCGACCGCGTGCGCCTTAGCTTCAGCGGTGGCGCAAGGGCAGTGGGGGGTTTATCTCGACGGCAATAATACTTATACCGGCGTAACGACGGCTGGCTCGGGCTTCCTTATTGCCCGGAATGCGGGTTCGCTCGGCTCATCGGCGGACG
>JANNQA010000179.1:0-43400 GCA_031400515.1 Bacteroidota bacterium | reverse complement strand
GTTAGATTTTGTCATTTTCAACAGGTATTGTGCCAGCGGTATTGAGAACTCAGGATGACAAGCTGTAGTGAGAATATTGTCCTTTACGACAGGAGTATCGCGCAGTGGTATAGCTTACTCGGAATGACAATTTCAAAAATGATATTTATTTCAATTTTGCATACAACCAGGTGTCCTTGAGTATCCCCTTCTTTATAAATGCAGCGCGTATCGTGCCCTCCAGAGTAAATGCATTTTTCTCAAGCACACGTGCACTCCCATAATTTCCGATGAAGACATTCGCCTCTATGCGGATTAAATTGGTCGAGGCAAACAAATGTGAAACGAAGGAGCCGAGGGCTTGTGTCATGATACCAGTGCCCCGATATTCCCGTGACAACCAGTAGCCGATCTCCGATTTGTGTGAATGCAATCCGAAGTTGTATAGCACACCGACTCCGCCTATCACTTTGTCCTGATATCTGATCACCCAGTCTTTTTGTACTCCTTCTTTTTCTTCGAATGTGCTGATGTGCGTCAGATAACTTTCTGCATGTTCGCGTCTGTAAGGATAGGGTACCGTAAGCGTGTTTTCATAAAGCACCGGATCATTGATGTGATATACAAGATCGTCGAGATCCGGGATTCTAAGAGAACTCAGAAGGATGTCCGAAGTGACGGGGATATCTGTGTGTAGAATCATGAGTTAGCGGAAAAGGGTGTCCATGGTGATGGTATTTTGCACCAGGCTGTTTTTATGCATATTTTCAGTGAGCCTGAATGTGGTAATAAAAGTCAGGAAGAGGGATTTTTTTGTTTGTGTCTCGATTTTAAAGCCATGCAATTTGTTGCGCAATTCTTCTGCATATTTCTTTGAAAGCACAAACTCTGTTTCTGAAAACTTGATTTCGCACACATTGATGATTTGATCAGCCCTGTCAATCAGCAGATCGATCTGTACGCCTTTTGTTGATGAAGAGCCCTTCGATTTCCAAATGGATTCTTCTGTGTACACGACTTTAAGGCCCAATGCAGTTTTGATTTGTCTGATGTGTTTCATACAGATCGATTCAAAAGCAAGACCACTCCATGCCCTCCAGACAGGTTTGACCGATTTCTTCAACCACGTTCCTCTGCCAAATGATCTGTTGGTCTCCATGAAGTTCAAATAAAATAGCGTGTACTCATCCGTAATGCGAAATCGTGCATCCTTGACATTTCTCCCAAAAGGTAAAAACCGGGCAATGAAGCCTGCCTCCAGAAGATCATCAAGAACCTGAGATGCCCGACCACCAGAAGACAACGATCCGGCTGAAATGATCTCATCTCGTGTAAGGCCATAGCGTCTTTTGGCCAGTAATCGGATAATACTCAGATAGCGATCCGCATTAGAAAACAATGAGTGATATAGAATTCCAAACTCCTGGTTCAAAATTCCTTGTGAGGTAAAGCACATCCTGTCGACCGCTTGTGCTGCGCTTTCCCCGGGTTTAATATGTTGCAGGTAGTACGGAATACCTCCCATCACCATATAGATATGGAGAATCTGATAATGGTCGAGGTGTACATTATTCTGTATAAGCAAGTCGCTTGTTTCTTTCAGTGTGAAGGGAAGGAGACGAATGCGTCTGGTAATCCGATTGTGCAAACCACCTTTGTTCATCAGGAGTTTCTGAATAATCCATGAAGCTGAAGAACCACAGACCGCGACGACAAGATCATCGCGTTTCGAAGCCCAGCTATTCCAGAATCCTTCAAAGGCCGCCAGAAACCCGGATCGTGGAGTATCCATCCAGGGCATCTCGTCGAAAAACACAACCTGTTTCTTCTTCTTTTTCTTCAACTTTTGTTCCAGAGCTACTTGTAGCATCTGAAATGCCCTAAGCCAGCTTTCTGCAGTCTTTACTGGTAGTCGCTGTGATTGCATTTGTGTGATCTGAAAACAGAAATTGTCCAACTGCGACGCCATCGCACTATCGCGAAGTCCGGTAGTCTCAAAGCAAATGTGTTTTTCAAAAACGGTCCTGATCAGAAAGGTCTTGCCAATTCGACGTCTCCCATATACAGCAATGAGTTCCGGTGACGAAGATTGTAGTGCATCCTGCAAAATATGTACCTCTTCTTCTCTGCCGACCAATGGAATCATGTCCGGTTATATTTGGCCAAAAGTATAAAATTTGACAGGTTTTGGCCGGTTATAGGATTTTATATTTGGCCAAAAGTAGGAAATTTATCAGGTTTTGGCCGGTTATAGATTTTCAGATTTGGCCAAAAACAAGTGATTTATCCGGTTTTGATCGGTGATAATATGCGCATAGTCATTCAGTCGCCGTAGATCCTGACTTTGCGCTCACCGGGTTTTGCATATCCGCGATACATCCCTTCCGTATTGAACTCCATCGCGACATTGCCCATGCTATCTATTGCGATGAGTCCACCAGAACCTCCTTTTGCCAGCAATCTTTCATGAATGATGTTCTTTGCCGCATTATTCACAGACATTTCTCCATATCGCATCGCTGCAGAGACATCATGTGCGACAGCATATCGGATGAAGAACTCTCCATGTCCTGTACAAGAAACTGCACAGGTAGAATTATCTGCATAAGTGCCGGCGCCGATCACGGGCGTATCTCCTACACGACCGTAGCGTTTGTTAGTCATTCCTCCTGTTGATGTGCCTGCGGCAAGATTGCCATGCTGATCGAGCGCAACAGCACCGACGGTCCCATGCTTCTTTTGGGTACTCAACGAATCTTGCTGTTTTTCCAGCTCAAGTTCTTCTTGTAACGCCTGCCATCTGTGTTCGGTGTAGAAGTAAGTTGGATCTACAATTTGAATGCCTTGTGTGGCAGCAAATTCTTCAGCACCTGCTCCTGTCAGCATGACATGTTCGGTTTTCTCCATCACTGCACGAGCCGCGAGAATAGGATTCTTTATTGTGCGTACTCCAGCGACTGCGCCTGCCAGTTGTGATTTGCCATCCATGATTGATGCATCCAGTTCATTCTTGCCTTCATGAGTGAAGACAGCTCCTTTACCTGCATTGAATAAAGGAGAATCTTCCAGGATCAGAATCGCGCGTTCTACAGCATCAAGACTTGTGCCACCGTTGCGAAGTATTTCTTCTCCGCCATCAAGAGCAGCATTGAGAGCGGCCAGATATTCTGATTCCATTTCCGGAGTCATGCTCGATCGTGTGATTGTCCCTGCACCGCCATGAATGACAAGGGTATAATTCGGTTTCGTTTGCATAGCCGGATCTGATTTGGTGGATGATGTACATGAGAATATCATAAGCCCTATGACGATGGTCAGGAAATAATTCATACTGTAGTTGTTATTGATTTTTTAAACATATTATAGTTGTTCGAGAATTGCATTGCGTAACGCCATTAGAGATTTGCGCGCTCTTCGCGACATCGTCAGGGGAGAAAGAAAGCCAGATAAGCTAATATCATGGAAGTTCAGTAAGGCCACGAACCCCAGCATGAGCCAGACAAGTACAATGAGAAATCCGGCAAATCCTCCAATGAGGACCGCTAGGACAATAAACAATACGATCCACGCTCCAAGCAGGTAAAAACCCATTGCCCATTTTACGGGTCCATAGAATGGGGGGTTGTGAATACGTGAATTCAGGAAACGGCGGATCAGGATTAATGGTAACCCAAAAATTGCTCTACCCAAAATCAATAGTAGAATTCCAGGTACAAGAAGGAGTCGCGCAGCTAATGGCCATTGATTCGAACACTGAAAATACCTGTCTGTGAGTCCGCGATGCCTGAGTGATGTTTCATACCCGGTGATTTTTTCCGACAATATTTTGCTCTGTTCATCAGAAAGTGTATTGACGAATTCCGCGAGCCGGATTTCTTCTGTTGGAAATGCGTCCGAGGCGGAGATCACTGGAAATGTTGAAATCCCCGAGCTGTTGAATGCGATCTCCTGTATAGAATCAAAGACAGGTTCACGCTCGGATTGATCGATTTGTATCATCAATGAACGCAATGCAGTCTCGATCTGTGTGGTAAGTTGCGCAATAGCCAAACGCTCATCGCCGATTTCGTTTGGTGGAATTGCCGGAATCAGATTGCCACACTTGATTGTGACCAGGCTACGGAATTTGGTAGGATTGCTGAACGTGATACCCACCGGGAGAATGTTGAGATTTGGGATGTGTTTGAGTGCACCGAGTGCAAGTCTTGCGGCACCTTTCTGCATTGGACGCAGGCGTTTTTCCAGCACCGTCCATGATTCCGGAAAGATGAGTATTGCTTTCTTCTCACTCAATGCCTGGTAGCAATAGGCAAACGTGTCCGTATTATTCCTGAGTTTGTCAAAGCCATCTTGTGAGCGGAAAATGGGAATCTGGTGTGTTTGTCTAAGAAACCAACTGAAGATGGGTTTTTTGAAGAAGTCGCCGCGGGTGAGAAAGTATAATGGACGTGGCATCATCACCGCCAGTATGCAGGCTTCAAAAAATGAACTGGGATGATTACAGACAAGCAAAAGCGGACCTTGCTTTGGTACCACTTCCACGTTGAGTAAGAATATCTTACGGAAGTAAAGCAGGTCGCCCAGTCGTGCCATTGGCCTGAGTACTTGATAAATCACACTATTTTCCGTTCTGATTGTGCGACCGAAAGTAAATAAATACCTCGTGGTGGTGGCTGGACCCACTGGTGTTGGAAAAACACAAGCCACTATTGAGCTTGCTTTACGCTTTGCATCTGTGATCGTTTCTGCGGATAGTCGACAGATCTATCAGGAGATGAATATTGGTACAGCGAAACCTGATTCAGAGCAACTTTCAAGAGTACGGCACCATTTCATTGATCATATTTCACTGTCAGAAGAATATAGTGCCGGGCGTTATTCACGTGAGTGTCTGCGGCTATTGGAGACGTTGTTTCAACAACATGATATTGTCTTCATGACCGGTGGAACAGGGCTGTATATCCGTGCAGTAATCGAGGGGTTTGACGATATGCCAGATGTGTCATCCGAGATCAGGGAGAAGTGGATGAAGAGATTTGCGGAGCATGGACTGGCCTTCCTCCATCAAGAATTGACAATTCTTGATCCTGAATATGCCGCCGAGGTGGATATGCAGAATCCTCATCGTCTGATCAGGGCGCTATCTGTTATTGAGACAGCCGGGAAACCATTTTCCGCATTGCGACGCAAGGAAAAATCTGAACGTCCATTTGAGGTCATCAAGATCTTTTGCAATCTGCCAAGGCAACAACTTTATGGGCGAATTCATGAACGGGTAGATCAAATGCTTGAAAAAGGACTTGTGGATGAAGTAAAATCCCTCGTTGCCTTTCGTGATACGCAGGCGATGCAGACAGTGGGCTATAAAGAAATCATCGCCTATTTCGATGGTAATTGTACCCTTGAGGAGGCTATTGCAAAAATCAAACAACATACTTGTAACTATGCCAAGCGGCAAATCACATGGTTTAAACATCAGGGAGACTGGCAAGAGTTTGATCCGCCGGATGTTGAAGTGATTGCGGATTTTGTGAGTAGAGAGAGGGACTTGTGATTCTCAATTCTCAATTGTCGATAGAAACTGGTACGGGGTGCGGGTTACGCGTTACGAGGTACGGGGGAAACCTCGGAATGTTGGACGCAGAGAACATACGAGAGTTTTTGAGTTGTGGCATTATTGAATCAATCATTATATAATTAATCATCTCAATCATTTCATCATTTACTCATTCACCAATGATCTGGAAAGCAGAAATTACAGTCGAAGGATTACAGCGATTTGTTGCCGGCACGATGCTTGAGACAATAGGACTTGAGTTTGTTGCAATAAATACAGATTCCATCAGTGCGCGTATACCCGTAGATCATAGAACTGTACAACCATACGGTATCCTGCATGGCGGTGCATCAGCTACACTTGCTGAGACATTAGGTTCTATTGCGGCCCAATTTGTTTTGGATAAACCAAGGGAGCAAAAAGTCGTCGGTATCGAACTCAACATCAGTCATCTTGGACAAGCCACATCCGGATGGGTGATAGGTACTGTCACCGCTATCCGTATCGGACGAAGAGCACAAGTATGGGATATCCGGAATGTCGATGATCAGGGAAAACTTGTGAGCATAGCGCGATTGACGACGATGGTTGTGTGAACCAATAAGGCGGTACGGGTTACGTGGTACGAGGGGAAACCTCCCATGCGCTGCCACTGACGCCGTCGGCCAGAGCCTATGGCGCCGGACGAAGCTAAAGCGGCACGCGGTCGGCTGCTGTCTGTGCAGGTTGCACGTTCGACGTCTTCGGGCGCCGAAGCTAGCGAAGGCGACAAGAGAACTAACGAATGTTTTTGAGGTGTGGCCGTTATTGAATCAATCAATCAATCAATCATCCCAATCATTTCATCATATACTCATTTCCCTACTTCCTAAACAAATCCAGATACCTCCCGAACACGAAAATCCTGTTACGCTTAAATCCTGTTTGTTCCTGCAGGATATCCAGTTTTTGGAAGTCCCTGATGATTGCATTGGCAGTTGGCTTACTCACTTTCAGATCTTCTTCCACATCGAGTGCAGTGATCACAGGTTTCCCATAGAGATATTGCAATAGCTCTTTTGCAAGAGGCACTTTCCTGTTTAAGCCCAGGATGCGTGAGTCTTCAATTTCTGTCCTGAGTTGTAGTATCGCTTTGAAAGTGTCAACACCTTTCTGTGCAGTGTCAATTACGCCAACAAGAAAATACTTTAGCCATTGCATCATATCATGATTCCGTCGCACGATCATGAGATTGTCGTAGTAGAGACTTTTATTTCTCTCAAAAAAATCTGACAGGTACAACGTTGGTTTGTGCAAAATGCGTTGCTTGACTAAGTAGAGCGTGATCATCAGTCTGCCCAGACGTCCGTTACCATCCAGAAACGGGTGAATCGTTTCAAACTGATAATGTGCCATGCCGATGCGGATGAGATGTGGTAAATGAATCGTCCTGTTGTCCAGGAATTTTTCAAGATCACCCATCGCTTCTTCGACTTCACTATATACGGGAGGAATGAAGATGGCATCCTTGAGAGAGGTTCCACCAATCCAGTTTTGACTCTTGCGAAACGCGCCCGGCCGTTTAGCATTTCCACGCACTCCACTGAGCAGCACCTCGTGTGTTTTGCACAAGAGGTGATTAGAAAGCGGAAGTTTGTCAAGTTCTCCGATTGCGAAATGCATGGCTTTGATATAGTTCTGTACTTCCTGCCAGTCATTGCGATGCTCGGGAAGGACGTCTCTTTCTTTCAATACCGCTTCTGCAATATCAGTCTGAGTGCCTTCGATGCGGCTGGATTTCGTCGCTTCTTTCACTACGTGCATCCGGATGAAGATGTCCACGTTCGGGACGATAGCTGAAAACGCATCCAGGGCGCCCAGCTTGAGATTCGCTTCCTCCAAAAGGACTTGGATTTCGGGATTGCTCACAATCCACACCTTGTTGATCGGATCAGGATGGAAGCTATTGTACTGATTTTGAGACAAGTATGTCCCGGATTTGAAGTCAAGGATATCCACGATGCAGAGGCTTTAATCTAAAACAAATTTAACCAGCACTTCATCATAGTAAAAGTAAATAGAGTATATCTTATTATAGATTTCTGTAGTTAATTTTATTTCAATACAGGCAGGCTGTGTCTAATTCAGGGGACCGAAGTGTAGTGTCTCAGTTTGAAAGCTCGCATGGTTTTTTTGCGGTCTTTGCGCCTTAGCGTGATATGACTCTGCGTGAAACTGAGACACTACCGACCAAAGTTCTGATCGAGTGTCGAGTTGAAGTTTTTCTATATTTGCGCCTCGTTTTACGAAAGCACACACTACGAGAGGGAAAAACGGCCCGTTCGTCTATCGGTTAGGACTCAAGATTTTCATTCTTGCAAGAGGGGTTCGACTCCCCTACGGGCTGCGATAGACCCTGTAAAGGTTTACTTTACGGGGTCTTTTGTTTTCGTTCAGCTCGATTTGATGCCGATTTGAATCTACAGCGTGGTCAGTTAAATTTTTCTTCCTCGGCCTTCGCCTCAGCCTTCACCTTTTCCTCTACCTTTGCCGCCCTATTTTATTCGAACAAATAATAATTCTAAACACAAACTATCATGGTAAGAATAGCAATCAATGGTTTTGGCCGCATCGGCAGACTTACTCTACGTCAGCTTCTCAAACGCAACGACGTTGAGGTAGTCGCAGTCAACGATCTCACGGACAATCCTCAACTCGCACATCTCTTCAAATTCGATTCCACCCAGGGCATCTTTCAGGGGGATGTCAGTGCTGATGCCAATTCTATTACGATCAACGGCAAGAAAATCGCCGGCTTATCTGAACCCGACCCTACTAAACTTCCATGGAAAGACCTCGCTGTAGACCTTGTCCTGGAGTGTACCGGTCGGTTTGTAAGTAAAGTAGACGCTCAGAAACACATCTCGGCAGGAGCAAAGAAGGTCATTCTGTCAGCTCCAGCAAAAGGAAAGGATGTTCAGACGATTGTGATCGGTGTGAATCATGAACAAATTGATCCAAAGGAAACAGTATTCTCGAATGCTTCCTGTACTACCAACTGCTTTGCACCTCTCGTAAAGGTGATCGATGAAAACTGGGGTATCGTCAAAGGCACGATGTGCACGATTCATGCCTATACCTCAGATCAGAATCTTCAGGATGCTCCACATAAAGGTGACTGGCGCAGAGCGCGTGCTGCTGCTGTGAACATTGTTCCAACATCAACAGGTGCTGCAAAAGCAGTGGATGAAGTATATCCCGGTGTCGGTAGTAAATTCTTTGCTAGTGCAATGCGCGTTCCCGTTTTGTCAGGCTCACTTGTAGAATGTAATTGTATCGTGAGCAAAGCAACTGATAAGGCTTCTATCAATGCAGTCTTTAAGCAAGCGTCTGAGACATATCTCAAAGACATCCTCCAGTATTCTACTGATGAACTCGTATCAAGTGATATCGTCGGCAACACGCACTCTTCGATCTTCGATTCAAAACTGACCGATTCAATGGGTGACTTTGTCAAGGTGATCTCATGGTATGATAATGAAGCAGGATATTCTGCACGTCTTGCACAGTTGTGCAGCATGATTGCGCAGACGATATAAGAAAGGCGAAGGCGAAGGCGAAGGCGGAGGGAATTCCAATAAGACAGACTTTAGCCCTGGAAGGGGCGAGATACTAATAGCAACGTGCAAAGCCCGTTGCTAGGAATACAGAGTAAACAAAGCCCAGAAGCCCGCCCGGACGAAGTCCCTGCCCGACTGCGTCATTCAGGTGGGCATTCGGACGGGGGGCGAAAGAGAATTTTGTGCCTCAACGAAAACCAAATCACAAATGAAACCTTTCAATTTCAAAGACAAGAAAGTACTCGTACGTGTGGATTTCAATGTCCCACTGTCTGAGACACATGAGATCACGGACGATACGCGTATTCGCATGTCCTTACCAACGATCATGCAGATTCTCAATGGAGGTGGTGCGGTAATATTGATGTCGCATCTCGGAAGACCATTGAAGGAGAAGTTGTGGCCCGATGGTTCGCCGGACAAAAAACAGTTTACTCTCAGACATGTCGTTGCACACTTACAATCACTGACAGGACATCGCGTTCACTTTGCAGAAGATTGTGTAGGGTCAGTTGCAGAAACAGCAGCAGAACATTTGCAAATGGGTGAAATTCTCTTGCTTGAGAATACGCGGTTTCATGCCGGAGAAGAAAAGGGGGATCCCAAACTTGCAGAACAAATGGCGAAGCTTGGAGACATCTATATCAATGACGCATTTGGTTCCGCGCATAGGGCGCATGCATCTACCGCGATCATCGCACAATTCTTTTCTGAAGACAAACGCGGTTTCGGAATTCTCATGGAACAAGAAGTAAAGAATGGTTTACATGTATTGCATCATGCAGAGAAACCGGTGATGGCTATCCTTGGTGGTGCAAAAGTATCTGATAAGATAGCATTGATCCAAAATCTCATGGCGCGAACTGATACGATTGCGATCGGTGGTGCAATGGCTTTTACATTTCTCAAAGCACAGGGAGGCCTGATTGGCAATTCACTTGTCGAAGACGACAAACTTGATCTTGCACGTGAGATTCTGGCTCAGGCAGAAGCGACAAATACAAAATTGCTGTTGCCTGTAGACGCGATTATGGCAACAGCTTTCAGTGCCGATGCAGAGCATAAAGTTTCTCCAGCAAACGAAATTCCAGCAGGATGGATGGGATTAGATATCGGACCACAGACAATCAGAATATTTGCGGAGGCCATTGCACAAAGCAAGACACTGATCTGGAATGGGCCGATGGGAGTTTTTGAAATGGAGCCTTATGCCGGAGGTACACTTGCAGTTGCACGTGCTATCGCGGCGCAGACGCAGGCAGGTGCTTATTCACTTGTTGGTGGTGGGGATTCTGTAGCTGCTGCTACGCAAAGTGGGGTAGCTAAGGACATCAGTTTTATTTCAACTGGTGGTGGTGCATTGCTCGAGTTGCTCGAAGGGAAGGAATTGCCTGGAGTTGCAGCGATAGAAGAGAGAAGGTGAGAATGCTTGCCCGAATCCGCATTAAGCGGAGGCGGGTGAGAAAGTGCCCTTCGACAGGCTCAGGGACCGATTGTGAGAGGACGAGAAGAAGAAAAGCGCAAACACAAGTGCAAACGCAAGTGCAAGAGGATAGAGCAGCGAATGGCGAACAGCGAAAGGCGAACAGCGTTTTCAATTCACTCTTTCCAACAACAAAATCAGCGTAAGCACTGCGGTCGCCTGTGCGATAGTATCTCTGATCACATTTCCCCAATCCACAGTTTCTTTCTCTACGGGTTCCTTAGAAGCTTTTTCTGCATAACTGCCCACGTTGATCGTGGCACCAGGAGTGACCTTGGGATAGGAATAGAAGAAGCCATAGTTTTTTGTCTTTTCAAGACGACCATTTGCATGACGCACTGAGATCAATCTTCGGCGGCCTGTTTCTGAGATACCTGCGGCATACTTATCTACGTAGTACATGGCATTCTTGTCCTGCACATATCCGACATTGATTTTATTGCCGGATTTGATAAACTCTTCATTGAGCACATCTCTGAAATTTACAGCACCGGAGATCGTCACCAGTTCTTGACGCTTCGGAATATAAAGTGTGTCACTATGGCGGAGGATAATGTCCGATTGGGAGCTGGGTTTGTTTAAGCCCTCCTGGAGGTTGAGTACCACAACACCAATACTATCCTCTGCGCGGTATAGGCGGGCACCATCAGGGAATGCCTCTTCAGTAAGTCCACCAGCACGGTCGATAAAGCTTGAGATCCGCTCATTGTTATTGACAATAGAATATACGCCAGGAAACTTCACTTCACCACCTACATAAACTGTCCGCTCCAATTCAAACTCCGGAACTTCACGCACAATGATATGATCAAATGGCATCAACAGAAATGCATCCTTCTCAGTAAAACGATTCAGTTCACGATCCAATTGGGTTGTAAATGTCGCGGTGCGTGTAGGCTCATTCTCGATGATGATCGTGCGTGAGATATCCACACGGTTCGTTGCCGCACTGAATGTAAATCCACCTGCAAGACTAAGCACACGCTCTACAGTCAAACCTGGTGAATACGTAAACAGGCCTGGATTACGGACCGCACCAGATACCCTTACATTAAAATCATCTTCCAGACTCCGCTTATCATAGACATAAATGCTATCCATCAATTGCAGAGAAAGATTGTCGGGTGAAGACGGATCTTGTTCTGCCAACACAGCATTGAATGGCAGGTACTCAGTCTTCTTGGGGTCGTCGGGTTTGCGTCGCACGATAAATCCAAACTCGGCAGCAGAGGGGAGCAAACCACCGGCCACAAGGATCACATCCTGTAGCTTCATCTCAACGCCGGGCTCAAATGCAAATCTGCCCGGATCACGTACAGCGCCATCTATCGAAATAAACGTCTCATCAGCATAGGATTTTTGACTTGGAATTTGAACAATGTCTTTCGACATGAGCAAAAGGTTATCTGCAGAACTTCGGTTACGCAGCGCTTCGCCAGAAACAAATCTGATATATGAGTAAGTACCATTTTCATTATACCTCAGGATATAGGCGAAGTCACGTCGTGCTTCATTCAGAAGTGTACTTCTATCCAAAAGATCTGCAACCCGCATCCCTTCAACAAATTCATACTTACCCTCTTTGATCACGGCGCCTTTTACTTCCACATATTGCGCAATATCCTCTTCCAGACTGCTCACGACAATCTCATCACCATGATATAAGACATAATCGCCCTTTGCATCAGTGAGCTCCCGGAGATTCACACTTACGACAATGCGTTGATCATTCGAATACCGCGTGATCTGAATATCTTTTAGATATGCATCAGCATTCGCACCGCCGGCGAAATCAATGAGCTTCAAAAGATTTTCCCCTGTTGCGAGTTCATATTTGTAAGGACGTCGTATCGCGCCGCGAATGCTCACGATCCTTTCTGCTACAGGAACATGGACATAATCATTGTCCTGCAGATAAAACGACTCTGCAATACGCGGATCATTCATGAACTTGTATAAATCAAAAATCCTTTCAGTGTTGCCGCTGATCAACTTGATGTTTCTTACTGAGCCGATTTCTGTAGGACCGCCGGCGGCAGCGAACGCATTGAACAAGGTATTGACAGCAGGCAGAGTAATGCCACCTGTATTCTCTACTTCTCCAAAGAAATTCACGGTAATGTTCCTTGCCGATTGAATTGCTGCACTAAACTGGTCGTCGCTGTAACTATAGAAACGATGCAATCGCTCTCGTAGAAGTCTTCGCGCTTCCCCAAGAGTCAAACCTCTGAGGGCAATTCTCGGCAGTCCAGAACGGATCTCAATGTATCCAAGATTATCAATAGTGTAGGTGGATTGCAACTGTGCCGGTCCGTAGATCTGGATCAAGAGCACATCCCCACTTCCAAGTATGTAAGAATCTGCAGGCTTGATATCATCCGCCTGTCTGAATATCTTGAGATCACGATCCTTGAACAGATGGTGTCCAAAGATAAACTTAGGCAACGTGTCCTCAACTCTGATCGTGTCCATGACCAATACAATTGAATCACGCACAACAGGCGATGCAGGTTTTGCGACGGCAGGCTCCGTTTTGGGTTTGGGAATAAGCAATGCTTTCTCGCGCTCAAGCTCTTCGACTGTCTGCAGCAACACCTGCTGAAATTCTGCAAACCGTTTCGGGTCCAGATTTTCTACATCCCAGCCTTTTTTTGTGAGTCGTTCTTTGAGTTCTTCTTCCGTGATCCCTTTGTCTGCGAGACGGGAACGGGCCTCCTGTTCGGAAATTGGGGGAATAGTGGTCTGGGACCCCAGGTGTGACGTACCCATCAGGAGCATGACAAAAATGAATGCCGCCTTGAAAATCAGCTTCAAAGACATAATTAGAATTCCCTATGCAATTGGCATACCAATTCCCTGTCCGAGGAGGATTTTGAAATATTCATAGGTGATTTTCATCCCCTCTGCACGTGCAACTTTAGGCTCCCAATGCAGTAATTTCCGGGCCAAAGTGATATCCGGTTGGCGTTTCAAGGGGTCATTTTCAGGCAAAGAGAGATAGGTAATACCAATGCCGCCACCCGTCGCACGCACAATTTCATGGGCGAACTCGAGGATCGTGATTTCATCAGGATTGCCAAGATTTACAGGCAAATGATAGTCTGAGAAAAGAAGACCATAGATGCCATCCACGAGATCATCCACATAACAAAATGAACGTGTTTGGCTACCATCTCCATAGACAGTGAGATTTTCTCCACGAATTGCCTGTGCCATAAAATTCGGGATCACGCGACCATCTTCGAGCCGCATTCGTGGCCCATAAGTGTTGAAAATGCGTGCGATCCGGGTATCGACCTTATGGAAATTGTGATATGCCATGGTCATCGCCTCCATAAATCGCTTAGCCTCGTCATAGACGCCTCGAGGTCCGATTGGATTCACATTGCCATAATAATCTTCGCGTTGAGGATGTATCTCAGGGTCACCATAGACTTCTGATGTAGAGGCGATGAGGATTCTGGCACCTTTTTCCTTTGCAAGGCCAAGACAATTATGCGTGCCGAGTGAACCAACCTTCAACGTCTGGATAGGCATTTTCAAATAGTCCACAGGGCTAGCGGGCGAGGCAAAATGAAGAATGCAGTCGAGACTTCCGGCCACATGTACGTACTTTGTCACATCGTGATGATGGTATTCAAAGTTTGCATGAGGAAAAAGGTGCGCGATGTTTTCCAACCTGCCGGTGAGCAGATTGTCCATGGCAATAACATAAAACCCCTCTTTGATAAAGCGGTCGCATAAATGGGATCCGAGAAATCCGGCAGCTCCGGTAATCAGCACTTTTTGCATGGGGGCGAAGATAATGGCTATAGGCTAAGGCTGAGGCTAAGGAAAACAAGAATAATACAGCCTGAAGGGCTGCCACACGATAGCATGGGCATCGCCCAATGCTATAGTGTGCGACGGAAATGAGCTCTGAAGCCCGCCTGACCGGACGGGCAGGGAGCGCAAGAGCATTTCAATCTATCGTTATGTCAATTCCCCGTCAGTATCCTCATCTCCTGAAGTTTACCTTTGAGCTGATGAAATTCCTGTTTGCACTCATTGTTCCCGTGTTCATAGCCCATAGCCTGTGCGCTCAGGATTCCGGGCCTGCGTTACGCTCACACCTGAGTTTTGAATATGGTGGTCAAATACCATTCGCGGATATGGCTGATCGTTTTGGAGCAAACTTCAATCTCGGTTCGCAGTTCGAAGTGCTGCATTCAGGAAATCACTGGCTGATGGGTATGAAAGGCTATTACCTGTTTGGGACTACATTAAAAGAAGATGTCATTAGTATTTTACGCTCACCCGATGGACAGGTCATCGGCAATGATGGCGCTCCGGCAACTATCGGTCTGCGTGAACGCGGGTTCTTCATTGGCCCCTATTGCGGAAAATTGTTTGTCCTGAATGAAAACAAACCTCATGCAGGAATTAAGTTACAGATAGGCGCGGGCCTGCTCCAGCATCATGTCAGGATACAGGATGACACCCGTACAGTAGTTCAATTGTCTGGTGAGTATCGCAAAGGCTATGACAGACTGACGAATGGATTAGCAGGTTACGCATTCATTGGATATCAGCATCTTGATCCAAACAAGCGGATCAATTTTCTCGTTGGCTTCGATATTACCCTTGCTTCTACAATTAGCCGTCGCGACTTCGATTTCAATCTGATGAGAAGAGACGATGCGAGGCGTACAGATATTCTCGCTGGTGTACGTATAGGCTGGATACTACCGATCACGACAGGGATTGCACCGGATAAGATTTATTATTGAGAAATGAGAAAGGACGGTTTTTTGTCACCCTCTATATTTGTCATCCCGAGCGTAGTCGAGATTGTCATCCCGAGCGTAGTCGAGGGATGGCATTCTACTCTGCAAAGTAAATTTCGAGCGAACCTGAACAAAGTGAAGGTGAGTCGAGAAATCCTTTCCAAATCAGAAGTATATGATTTACTAAAGAAGATTTCTCGACTCCTGCGTCGCTCGAAATGGAATCGTACTAATGGTTCGTCATCCTTCGACTCTCCGCTTAAGGCGGATCGCTCAGGATGACAAATGATTTACTAAAGAAGATTTCTCGACTCCTGCGTCGCTCGAAATGGAATAGTACTAGTGGTTCGTCATCCTTCGACTCTCCGCCTAAGGCGGAGAGTCGAAGGATGACAATGGAGTGTTATTTGCCCTTGAATTTGCATTCTGCTTATAGTTAAAGAATTGAAAATCGAAAATTGAGAATTCTCTACAGTCTATTGATCCGCCTTTATGGACTTGCGATTCTTATCGCAGGACTATTCTCAAAGAAAGCAAAGCAATGGATTTCGGGGAGACGTGGTCTGTTTGAGAAACTTTCATCAGGTATTTCGCAAAAGAAAAAATGGATCTGGTTTCATGCAGCTTCACTCGGTGAGTTTGAACAAGGGCGGCCGCTGATAGAACTTGTCCGTAAGGAGCATCCTGAATATGGAATCCTCCTGACATTTTTTTCACCATCTGGTTTTCTTGTAAGAAAGGATTATGCAGGAGCGGATATGGTCACGTATATGCCACTTGATACCGCTGTCAATGCAAAAAGATTTATTGAAATTGTCAAACCATCCATTGCTATATTTATCAAGTATGAGATCTGGTATCATCATCTTGCGGCACTTGAGAGCAATGGTGTACCCACATTTCTCATATCTGCCAATCTCAGGGAAGATCAGATCTACTTTAAGCCGATAGGTAAATTTCTTGGTGAGCAGTTGCGGAGACTGACGCATATTTTCACACAAACAGAATCCTGCGTTTTGCTGCTAAAGCAAAAAGGATTTTCCAATGTTTCTTATGCCGGCGATACACGAGTCGATCGTGTGCTTGCGATTTCTTCATCACCGCGCGACTTTGCATGGGTTAAGAAATATATGGCCGACGGTCCAATTCTTGTGGCGGGCAGTACCTGGCCTGTGGATGAAGCACGACTCATTCCGGCGATCCTGAAAAGTGGAGTACAAGGCATTATTGCCCCTCATGAAATCAGTGAGGATCGGCTCAAGAGTCTCGAGAGTCAATTGCAAGATGCTATACGCCTGTCCAAACTAAGTCAAATGAATCAAGGGTCATCGTTATCCGCGTCATCTTCTCCAACGCGTTTTGTAATTGTTGATACCATTGGTGATCTCGCTCATCTATATGCATTGGCAGACCTGAGTTATGTCGGTGGTGGGTTTGGAAAAGGGATACATAATATTCTTGAGCCTGCAGCCTATGGAATTCCAGTGATCATCGGTCCGCGCCACCAGAAATTTGCTGAGGCAGAAGCATTGACGCAAGTTGGGGCAGTGAGATCAATCGAAACCGCCGATGAAATACTGTCAGCCATCAAAGATTTTATATCGAATGAGAATCAAGTGAGAGTTCGATCAGCGATTGCAGTTTATATGGAATCGCAACGTGGTGCGACCGAGAGGGTGTATTCATCAATCCAGCATTTGTTGTGAGTGTCGTCAATATGTATTTAATTAATTAACGCATGGCCGACACCTAGGGTTAACGGTTGTACCTAATAAACGCATGGCCGACACCTAGGTCGGCCGGTACAAATGGTTGTTTTCCTCTTTTTCTTTTCTTCTTGCATTTGTGTTTGCACTTGCACTTGCGTTTGCACTGTCTTCCTTCGCCTCCGCCTTCTTCCTACTTTCGCACCAGATGAAAATCATTTCAGAATTCTTTGATAGAACAAAAGACTACCATATACTGGTAGTAGGTGATGTCATGCTCGATTGTTACTTGCGTGGCAGGGTTGACAGGATATCACCCGAAGCCCCTGTACCCATCCTGCAACTAGAATCTTCAGAACGCAGGCTTGGAGGTGCTGCCAACGTCGCGCTTAACATCAAGAGGCTTGGGGCCAAAGCTAGTATCATGGGTATTGTAGGGAATGATTCTGCAGGCGAAGAAATGCTACAGATGCTTATCGCAGAGAATATCGATAGTTCACTGATCACCAAATCTGATAGTGCCAGCACCACAGTAAAAACCCGGGTGCTTGGCGGACACCAACATCTGTTGCGTATAGATGAGGAAAAGCACCGGGATTCGGAACGAGAGGAAGCAGTCGTGTTTCGTGAGAAACTGGACACGTTTAGGAACACAAGCCCACCTGATGCTATCATACTCCAGGACTACAATAAAGGTTTTCTCTCCTCACCCATGATCAGGATGCTGCTCTACTTTGCGCATCTGTATTCAATACCTGTGTATGTGGATCCCAAGCATGAAAACTTTTTTGAGTATGCCGGAGTGGCGATGTTCAAACCAAATCTGCGTGAATTACGGGCGAAAATTCCGTTTGCAGTTGAGGCCAACAAAAAATCACTTTTGGCTGCTGCCGACTATTTGGCAGAAAATCTCAAGTGCGAGTTGTCTGCAATTACCTTGTCAGAGCATGGTATTTTCTTATCAAAACAAGGCGAGTCAGGGCTTTTCCCAACGCATGTACGTAAGGTAGTAGACGTGTGCGGAGCAGGTGACGCGGTCATCTCAGTTCTTACTCTGGCGAATCTCATGGGGGCAACTTTATCTCAGATGGCAACACTTGCAAACGCCGCAGGGGGTGTCGTATGTGGCTCAGTGGGTGTATGTCCGGTTGATGTGGAGGCGATGAGGGAGGAAATGGGAGAAGAAGGGAGAAACAGCTGAAGCCGGTGAAAACAGGTGAAACCGGAAAAGCCGGATAAATCGGGGAAATGGGAAGAAAGAAGAGAAGCCAGTTAAAAGCGAAGAAAGCAGGAGACGTCGAGTAAAGTCTTTAGATCACAATAAAAGGGGGAGTATTCAGAAAAGGGATTGGATTTATTCTGAATCCAAAGGATTCACCGATTTGACCGGTTGATCTGTTTTCCGGGTTTCGCCGGTTTTCCCGGTTTTCCCGGTTTGACCGGCTTCCTCATCTTTTCTCCACTTTTGTAAAGTATACGACCTCAGTGAGAGTTTAAGGCCATAGAAGTTTATATTTGCCTTAGCTTTAACGGCTATATTTTTCAAAACACAAATAATACGATATGAAGAAATGTCTACTCATGCTTTCCGGTATAGTTATGACTGCCGGAATGCTCCTTGCCCAGCCCCTTAACGACAATTGTTCAGGCGCATTACCTATGAACTATGCTAATACAGAGGCTGAGGTAGTACTTGTATCCGGGGATACTCGAGGTGCTACACGGGATGAAGCATTGCTAAATTTATGTTCATTTACATGGACTGATGATGATGTGTATTTTGCTTTAACAACCCCTGCAGTATTACCAGCGCAAATTGTAATCAGGACATACTTTGGGACAGAGGCGAATGATGTGGCAGAAGCTACGGGAATGGCTTTTTATCTGTCGTGCGCGCCGGGTACGAGTCCAAAATACTGTGTGAATTCTAACGTACCGGAGGATAGTCATTTGGAAATTTTCACCGAATGTCTTGAGCCTAATACGACTTACTATGTGCGCGTTTGGTCGACTGGTGAAGGTCCTGATTTCTCTGGAACTTTTCGGATTGGTGCGTATGCAAATGCGGTCAACACCGATGTAGTTCTTTGGACCGAAGACTTTTCGAATGGGCTGGCCGGATGGACTACATTCGGGACATGCGGTGGGAATCCGGATTCTAATTTGAATGCCGTATTTCATTATATAACCAACGGTATTTTGGATAAAGGTGCTTATTCATCCCCGGAATGCGGTGTTGTGGGTTCCAATTCATGGTGTAATGGCGCGGTTGGAGTAGATAGCGACTATGATGATAATCGTGGAAATGAAGGTGCATTTGGTACTGGCCCATGTCCGACTGGAACCGGATCACAATATATCCTTGTATCACCTGCGATCGATCACAGTGACTGGAATGTTGCGGGTCTCTCTGTCACGTGGATACAGGGTCTTCGTGAATTTTCGAGTGATTACTTCGTAGGACACAGAACCTTTGCCAATGGTGTTTGGAGCGATTGGAAGAACGTCCAGGTCAACCAGGAATTTGTACAGAACAGTACGCATTTTACTGCGAATATCCAGCGTGTATTTTTGGGCGGAGCGCAGGAAGGAGACTCACTTCAGATTCGCTTTGTGTATAATGCCAATTACTACTACTGGGGAATTGACGACATAAAATTAATACAAGCTGAAGCAAACAATTTGCGTCTTGACAACCAGTTTGTGTCGATGCAGATACCTGTTCAGGGAGTAGTTGGTCAGGGTATTCCCTGGACCCCTCAGGTGGATTTCAAGAACGCAGGAGCAGTAACTCAGTCAAATGTGACTCTCAACGCTCGCGTCATGAACGAAGGCGGTATGACGATTTATAATCAGAGTGTGAATTTTGGAAATCTGCCTGCGGATTCATCATTGGTCAATGATGTCTCCACGATTCCGATTCCTTTTGATATCGCCACAGCTCCTGGCACGTACACAATTACCTACACAGTCACATCTGATTCTACGGACTTTGATCCGACAGATAATACGCTTACTTATCAGGCTTTTGTCGATCCGGATATTTTCGCGACGGATCGTGGAGTTACGAATTCCGTGGTTGGAGCTCCGGGTAACTGGAATGATGGAGTGCCGCACTCGTTCATCTTTGGAAATTACTACCATACTCCGGCTGGTGCGCTAAGAAAGTTTAAGGCAGGTACGTTTGGATTGGAAAATCTGAATGAGCTGCAGGGAGTCGAAATCAGTTTTGTCTTATTCGAATGGACTACTGGTCTGGCGGATGAAATTTGTCAGGCGACAGAACGTACTCTACTTGGATTTGCAACATATACTCCTGGCGCAAATGCGGGCGGAGCGGATGGTGACACGATCATCACACTGGAGTTTGAGAATCTGCAAACTGCAGGACCTATTGTCCTCAAAGACATGACATCGTACATTTTGGCTATCCAATGGGATTCTCCTGGAGATAATGGCGACCTGTCGGTGCTTACAAGTGATGTCTATGATTATGGCCAGACGATCCAACAACTTGGTGCACTCGGGACACCTCATTTTGCTGGTATGCTTGCTGTTCCCGATGATGGTATCAACGATGGGATCGATATCAATGCTGTCACATACAATGATGGAGGAAGTGCTCAAAGCATCGTCCCTATCGCAAGGATGGAAACAGCCTTACTTGTTGCTGTGAAGGATCCGCTCCCCGACAATAATATCGTGAAGCTCTATCCTAATCCGGCACAAGACTTGGTCACACTTGAGCTGGAACTCGAGCGTGCATTTGATCGCGTAGATATTCAGATTGTGAACCTGGAAGGAAAGGTCATCTCCGAGAAGACACTTTACGATGTGGAAACGGAGACAACAACTCTTGATGTTTCAGATCTGCCAGCTGGTTCCTATCTCGCTCATGTGCAAACTGAAGTAGGACGCCGTTATCTGGTATTTATAGTTCAGAGATAAAGAGTAGAAAAGTCATGGTACTCCGGCTACCTTAAAAAAGATCCGGATACTTTGTCTGAGAGAATTACGTGAAGGCAATGGATGAACAGAAGTTCATTCATTGCCTTCACTTGTTTTAGGGGCTAAAAGTTTGCCAATGCCCGAAACCCCGCCCGACCGATGGTCATTCGGGCGCGGCGGGCGGGCTGCCAGCTTGTGCTCAGCTCAAGGCACTCACGAAAGCTAGCAGGTTAGCTAACCCACACGAAAAATCAAGTAGAGCCTAACCTGTCAGATTCTACCGGGGGATTGTGTGTGGCTGAATTGGCAGTGTGTTGCGATGGGAACGGGAGGGGAGAACTGGCTGTATTTAGACTTGTCGCACCTGTGTAAAGTACGATCCCATTTAAAGGGGCTATTTTTGAGCCGCCTAAATACATCACATGCGTCAACTGTTCGAACAATTTGGGAAATACATCGTCTGGCTTCGCCAGGTATTTTCGCGTCCCGAAAATTTCAGGATGTATTGGCGTGAGACGATGCGCCAGATGAACGATATCGGCATTGGCTCTCTGATTATCGTCTGCCTGATCTCTGTGTTTATCGGCGCGGTGATGGCAGTTCAGATTGCCTATCAGCTTGGTGGGCAGCTCATTCCACGATACTACATCGGATATCTTGTACGCGACATTACGATCATTGAGATGGCGCCTACGATCACATGTCTGGTATTGGCCGGGAAAGTAGGATCAAATATGGCTGCTGAGATAGGAGGTATGAGGCAGAAGGAACATATCGACGCGATGGAGATTATGGGAGTGAATACCGCTGCGTATCTCGTGATGCCGAAGATCATTGCTTCCATTTGTGTAGTTCCCCTCCTGGTTGCAGTAGCTGCCGCCGTCAGTATGGGTGGGGCATTTCTGGCTAGTGTGCCGACAGGATTGTTTACCGTTGCAGAATATATTGAAGGAGCAAGGGCGTATTTCGTGCCCTACAACGTCTTTATGATGTTCGTCAAAGCCTTTGTGTTTGGCTATCTGCTTTCATCAATTTCGTGCTTCAAAGGATATTTTGTCAAGGGAGGAAGTATTGAATTGGGCAAGGCAAGCACACAAGCTGTCGTGTATAGCAATATCATGATCCTCCTTGCAGATTACATTATCGCAATAGTTCTTACCGCATGATTCGTACAGAAGGTATTTATAAGTCGTTTGATGACCATGAGGTCCTTAAGGATATCAACGTCAGCTTTGAAGTTGGGCAGACCAATCTGGTCATAGGACGGAGTGGCTCTGGTAAGACTGTTCTTCTCAAGATGCTTGTAGGACTACTGGCGCCGACCAAAGGCAAAATTTGGTACGATGATGTAGATATCACCACTCTGGACAAACGTCAGATGCGTGCAATTCGCATGAAAATCGGAATGCTCTTCCAGGGATCAGCGTTGTTTGATAGTATGTCTGTAGAACAAAATATCCGCTTCCCAATGGATATGTTTACCACAACCACTAAAAAAGAAAAAACGGATAGAGTGAATTTTTGTCTCGAACGTGTAGAGCTCGAGGGCATCAACGATAAATATCCTTCTGAGATCAGTGGTGGTATGCAAAAACGGGTTGGTATAGCAAGGGCAATTGTGCTCAATCCGAAATATCTTTTTTGTGATGAGCCAAACTCCGGCCTGGATCCAAAAACGGCTATTCTGATAGATGACCTCATTAGTCGCCTCACAAAGGAGTTTCAAATGACGACCGTGGTCAATACCCACGACATGAATAGCGTGATGGCCATTGGCGAAAGCATTACTCTTTTGCATGAAGGCAGTGTTGCATGGGTAGGAAGTAAGGATCAAGTGTTCAACACGACCAATAAAATTTTGCATGATTTTGTCTTTGCTTCTCCTTTTTTACAGAAAGTAAGGGATTTGCATTTTGAGGAAGGGTAGAGAATGGGGTACGAGTTACGGGGTACGGGTTGCGAGGTGAAATCCCAAAATGGGGTACGGGTTGCGAGGTGAGTCCAAATCATCGTCCTTTTGCCTCGTACCCCCCCAACAGAATTTTCTTTTACCTCGTAACTCGAAACACGTACCTCGTAACAGTATTTTATGATGCTACCTCTGTCCTGAGTATAATATTGTATGAAGCACGCAATTATCACCGGAGCAACAAAAGGTATCGGTCGCGCCATCGCTGAGGCAATGTGGCGTGAGGGATATTCTTTGGCAGTATGTGCCCGGAGTAGCGACGACCTGCAGGATATGGCTGACATGATGAAGCCTTTAAATGCTGATCAGCAATTCTTGTGGCGGCCGACAGATGTCTCTGAAGGCAGTGATCTAAATGCATTCGCGGAGTTTATGAAAGGCGCGTGGGATACTGTAGATGTCCTGGTTAACAATGCTGGCATTTTCAAACCTGGCGAAGTACTCAATGAGGAAGAAGGATTGCTCGATATCATGCTTCGGACAAATCTGTATAGTGCATATGAACTTACACGTGCTGTGTTGCCTTGTCTGCAAAAAAGCAAACATGGACACATATTTACCATGTGTTCTATAGCGAGTATCCAGGCATATCCGAACGGTGGTGCATATACGATTTCAAAATTCGGACTTTTAGGTTTTACTAAAGTGCTGAGGGAAGAAATGAAGCCGCTTGGTATCAAAGTCACCGCTGTCATCGCAGGAGCGACATGGTCCGATTCCTGGAAAGGTGTTGATTTTCCGGCGAGTAGATTGATGGAGGCAACTGATATCGCGGAGGCAGTGATGTCTGCGTTGCGCATGAGTCCTGCGGCTGTAGTGGAAGAAATTCTAATCAGACCCCAACTCGGCGATCTATGAGCGAGTTGCGAGTTACGCGTTACGAGGTAAAAAGCTAACCTGGCAGGTTTAGCATGAGCAAAGCGGGAGGATAACCTGCAAGGTTTAGTGTGGACGGCTTGCGTTAAACCTCGGAGCGTTCGACTTGAAGAATTTCCGATTTACAACCTCCTTTCATCCGCCTGAATTACATTTACCCTTGATGATCTTCGCATGTAATTAGGTCTTCTGTCAAATGACCCTGAATTTTCTCACCCATCTTACAAAACGCTTCCTGGCCACTGATGACGCGGCACGTGCGCTTCAGTTAGCCGGAATACTTCGGTTTGCATGTATTTTTCTTCAGGGGATCATTCTTGTCAAAGCAGGTGTACCGTTATTCATTGTCGGACAGATTGAGCTGGTCTTCTTTGTAACGAACTTCTTCATGTTTTTTTGGCAGAGTGGAGGAAACAATGCGATGATGTCCTGGGCTTCAGGTCAGGAGAGAGCGAAGGTGCACGGTGTGATTTTTGGTGCAATGCACATTCATGCCCTGATAGGGATATGTCTCTTGTGGATCGTTATGCAATTTCCAATCGGATCCAGGTTTGATTTTCTGACTTCAGGGAGGAATATGATTGCAATTCTTGGATCTGTATTCTTTTCAATTCCGGCAGGCTCCATTCTTTACGCTTACCTGGTAAGGAATCAATTCAAAAGGATATTGTGGTTCACCGGTATTTCTCAGATGATCCAAATCGGCATCGTCAGTGGAGTCGTTGTCGCAGGATATGGCGTAGAGGTCATGTTGTGGTTGCTTGCGTTATTCGCATTCGCTAGGTGGCTGTTTGTACTCGTTAGTGGACAATGGTTTAAAACAGGATTGCCTCGTGCATCAGGTATGTGGGCGTTCATCGTGTTTGCATTACCACTTGTGATTCATGCATTCAACAGCGGCCTCATGGACTATGTAGATGCATGGATCGTGTCTTTTTTTTATGGTGAAGAAAGCTTTGCATTGTATCGATACGGAGCACGAGAATTACCGTTCAATGCGCTTTTGATCGGTGGGCTCATGAGTGGTCTTGTACATCGATATAAATCGGAGAATACTAGTGGAAGCGACGGTCAGAATCACCCTTCAACCACTTCGACCAACTCAGGACATGCTACCCTTGCCGGATCGTCCGCCCGGGCCGGAACGGACGGGGACGTCGGAGCTAAAAGTTTAGTCGATGCAACTTTCCTTCGCAAAGAGACTTTGCGAATCATGAAGTTGCTATTTCCTGTCAACTGCGCCTTGATCCTGCTTAGTGCTCCTTTGTTTACACTATTGTACAATGAAGATTTTATGCTCTCCGCGCGGATTTTCAATATTTATGCTCTTACACTTCTGTCACGCGTGATTTTGAATCAGGTGTATTGCTATGTCTATCATCACAATTGGGTGCTGACGTGGAGTACTGTAGCAGAAGTCGTCCTGAATATCATACTTAGCCTTATCCTTATGCAGTGGATGGGCATATTTGGAATCCCTCTGGCGACAATACTCGCATATGCAATTCAGAAAGTCTTCCTGATCTATTATGTCAGAAAAAAATTCAGCGTCCGATGCATTGATTATGTCCCGATTCCACAATGCATTTGGTATTTTGCCGGTATAATCTTGTGTGTTGTTCTTGCAGAATTGATGTATTTCTGATGCGTATCCTGATAGGTGGATCACCAAGCACAGGGAGTTCAGTGTTCCGGCAAATTCTCAACCGGCACCCCAACGTGTTTTGCGGACCTGAGACAAATTTGTTTTGCTTTCCTGAGTTGTATCAAAACTGGAACAAAGCGCGCAGGAGAATTCTGTTTCATGCGATGATGGGTTTGCGGAATACAGATGTACGCATCATTCGCGGCGTGCATCTAGAGGACAAGGAATTTGGGTGGACACTCCAGGAGGTCAAAAAACTCATAGCGATACATCAATCTTTTCCGCTTTTCTGCGACACCTTTTTTGCAAAACCCTTATCCCGAAATGGTAAAGAGCATTGGGCAGAGAAGACTCCGGCAAACGTCCTGCAATTCCCGGCGTTTATGAAGTCTTTTGAAGATGCGTATATCATCCATACTACGCGTTGCCCTTATGATACGGTAGCTTCACTCGTATCTCGCGGGATGTCCACGTATCAGGCTGCTTCGATTTATTTGTACTACACTGCGCATGGCCTGTCTTCACGACACATGCCCGGATATCTTGAAGCACGATATGAATCGCTGGTGAAGGATGCGGCAGCTACATGGACTTCTGAAATTTTGGATCCGCTTGGCCTGCTTTTTAATTCTGAAATGCTTGCGGAGGGCAATCCTGAGATGTCGGGTATCACTCAAATGCAAGGTTGGCAGTTGGATGAACTTGCCAGGGTTTCAGATCAAAGTGTATCACGCTATCATAAGTGTGCGGAAGAAGTTCAGGTGCATATCGCAACAGCCCTTGCCTCGGTGCGATTCATAGAAACATATGCTAAGAAACATCAAATGCGTTACGATACAATCGAAAAGGTCTGTGCTGAACTGAACTATCATTTTCACAATGAACCAGATAGAATAGATCGAAGTTTATTTCCCGTATTACAAAAGCAAAGACACCAGGTCATGCGCGAGCTTTGGCTGACACGACTATTGTCATCTTCTGTTTATCCAATTGAGTTATTTTAGCATCAGTCTTCGGTCCTCAGTCTTCAACGGTCCCTGAGCTTGTCGTCCGCGTGCCGCCGAAGCTTCAGCGGAGGAGCAAGGGCAGTCTTCAACATTCAATATTCGTCATTCAACATTCAACATTCTACATTCTACATTCATGCCCTACCCCTTCATTCCCTATTCACCGGCCACCTTGGATATGCACACAATGGTTGTACGTGCGAAGTCGTATCGATCTGATTTGGCACGGAGAAGGACAGTCAGAGAATTCTCGTCGGATCCTGTACCACGAGAAATTATCGAGGACCTTATCATGACGGCATCATCAGCGCCATCGGGTGCCAATAAACAACCGTGGACATTTTGTGCTGTAAGCGATCCTAAAATCAAAACTCAGATACGTCTCGCGGCGGAAAAGGAAGAGTACGAAAGTTATCATGGCCGGATGACAGAAGAATGGCTTGAGGATCTTGCACCTCTTCAGACTGACTGGCAAAAACCCTTTCTTGAGATTGCGCCCTGGCTTATTGTGGTATTTAAAAAGGCCTATGATATTACGGGTGACAGGAAAAGGAAAAACTATTATGTCACAGAATCAGTAGGCCTCGCATGCGGCTTTCTCCTTACAGCCATTCATAATGCAGGACTTGTCGCACTTACCCACACCCCAAGCCCGATGAATTTTCTGCAAGAGATACTTGGCAGACCAGAGAACGAGCGGCCATTTTTGCTTATCCCCATCGGTTATCCGGCAAAGGACGCGATGGTGCCCGATATCAGCAGGAAGGAAGAGAAGGATGTCATTGTGTACTATGAATAGGGAGAAAACAGGGAAAGCCGGAGAAATCGGGAAAGCAGGTAAAGCCGGGAAAACCGGTGAAGCCGGAAGCATGTAAAACCAGAATAACGGTAGCGGCTGACCTATGTGTCAGCCCGGGATAAATATAATTAAGGGTCTACTTTTTTGTAGACACCTCTTTTGTTCCGGTGAGTTATACGAACAGCGGTCATTTCTCGACAGAGATTTAGTCTTGCGATGAAATGTTCTTGCACGTATTTCGTTTGAATGCAGATCGGTTTCTCCGGTTTCGCCTGATTTACCGGTTTTACCGGTTTCGCTAGTTTTCACCCAAAGGGTGATCAGCCTTTGGCTGGCTCCGGCTTCACCTTCTTCTTTAATCCTTGTATTTTGCGCTTATGATCAAACATATTTTCTATTCTCTTAGCCTTTGTCTCATTGTTTTTACAGCTTGTAGTACTGCGAAGAAGGCTGCTCAGGAGGAGGCACATGTCACAGCATCTGATACGTCAAAGCTTGAAAAGGCACTCTTGTGGAAAGTCTCACATCCTGATTTCAAAAATGACTCCTATGTATTTGGAACCATCCATATCATCACCAATGAAGACTATTTTCTGCCCTCAGGTACAGATATCGCAATGGAGAGAGCGGACAAATTTGTCTTTGAAATCGACATGAAAGAGATGATGGATGTCGGTGCGCAGATGGCTATGATCACAAAGGCATTCATGAAAAATGGAACCCGACTTGGAGACTTGATCTCTGATGAAGACTATAAAATGGTCGAAGCACACTTCTCAGATTTAGGCTTACCAATGATGATGGTTGACAGAATCAAACCCATGTTTCTGACCATATTTGCTTCTTCTGAAATTAGTCCAGGCGACCTGTCAACTGGTGAAATGAAATCATACGAAATGGAGTTCTTTGAATTTGCAGAAGCGAATGAAAAAACGACCGGAGGATTGGAGACGATTGAATTTCAGATTTCTGTATTTGATAGTATTCCTTATGCGGCGCAAGCAGAGATGTTGATAGAATCGATCCGGTCTGAGGAGGAGCAAAGTGGCGTGTTTCAGCAAATGATAGAATTATATCAAAGTCAGGACATTGACGCTTTGTATAGCGTGATCGGAGATGAGGAGACTGGGGCTGGCGATTATGAAGATATTCTGGTAAAGGACCGGAATGAGCGTTGGATGTCGGGAATGCGTGAGTATATGAAAACAGGGCCGACCTTCTTCGCCGTCGGAGCTGGTCATCTTGGTGGCCCGCATGGCGTGATTAGATTACTCAGAAAAGATGGATTTGTCGTCACTCCTGTAATCGAAACAGACACCCGATCGACTCGTAAGTTTTAAAATTGAAGGGGTTTCGTTTCGCGTTGTTAGTTCACAATTTTAAAAGAGATCAGAAATGAACGTGAATGAAGTGCGTTTTTTATTGCGTGTGGCAATCCCTGGTTTAGTGATATCAATGATGATGACACACTGTATAGCTGACAATCAAAAGGCACCTGACGAAACCGCTCAGACGATGACGGGAGACAAGGCGCGTAAGATAGTAGTACTTCAACCTGATACTTCAAGGCTCGCAAGTATTATTGATATCAACGGCGAGATTGAAATTCTTGGAGATGGATTTACATGGTCAGAAGGTCCTTTATGGATTGCTGATCAACAGATGTTATTGTTTACAGATGTGCCTGCAAACAAAGTATTTTCCTGGACTGAAAGTGGTGGTGTCAAGGAATATCTGCATCCTGCCGGATATACAGGTGCTGGTACGCATTCCAAAGAACCAGGGGCCAATGGCCTCGCTTTGAGCGCTGATGGTCATTTGCTTTTATGTCAGCATGGGGATCGTCGCGTGGCACGAATGGAAGCTCCTTTACGCGAACCCAAAGCTGTCTTCTCAAGTATTGCAGATGCATGGCAAGGAAAAAGATTCAATAGTCCAAATGATCTCATCGTCAATTCGAAGGGTCAGATATTTTTCACTGATCCTCCCTATGGTTTGGATAAACAGGCGGATGATCCAACGAGGGAAATCGATTTCCAGGGTGTATATCGAAGAGATCCTGATGGTCAAGTTCATGTGATTGTAAAAGACCTGAGCCGGCCCAATGGCCTCGCTCTTTCTCCGGATGAACAAACATTATATGTTGCAAACTCAGATCCTGATCGAGCAATCTGGATGGCATACACACTCGATGCATCCGGAAATACCATTGTGGAAAAATTGTTTTACGATGCGACATCACTGGTATCACAGCACAAAGGATTGCCAGATGGACTCAAAGTAAATCGCAAAGGAATTTTATTTGCAACGGGTCCTGGCGGAGTATGGATTTTCGATCCGCTTGGCACACCTCTTGGGAGAATCGAGACGGGGCAGGCAACTGCAAATTGTGCCCTGAATAGTGATCAATCAGTGTTGTACATGTGCGCCGATGATTATCTGATGCGGGTGAGGTTGAAGAGTTGATGAAGGGTTTATCGTTTAGGGTTTAAAATGTTTAGTGTTTAATGTTTTAAGAGGTTTAAATGGTTAAGTGTTTAATGTTTATGTGTGAATGAGACTGAGGACTGTAGGACTGGGGACTGAAGACTGTTGGACTGAGGACTGAATACTACTCCATCAATCCTTTCTTAAACCGATCAAGGTTCGTGGTAATGCCAATGTGTTTTGTACTTCCGGCGATATGATGTGTAGCAAAACCATAGTCAATCGAAAACTGCTTGATCCGGATTCCTGCGCCAAATGAAAATCCTGCAAAACTTCGCAGGTTATCTACTGAGAGTTCCATTCTACGCTGATGATTGTAGCCGAATCGCAGATGGAGGTTTTCATTCTTACCTAAGAGAAACTCACCGCCGAAGATCAAGTGTCGGAATGCATTATCCAGATTGCGACTGAAACTACTTTGTTCACGCGGCGCTTCGCCAATCACCGTGGTCTCAGCGTCTTCAAGAGGACTATCATAGAGAAGATCCCATCGATGCAGATCATGTGCTGTGATGGAAAATCTGAAGGGAAGATGTTCAAGGCGTTTTGAAATACCCAGCATCACATTGAGCGGCAGGTCTTCGTATTCTTCGGCATAACTGGATAACTGTACACCCACATTGCGTACAGCAAGTGCCAACGTGAGCTTGTTGTCTGGATTTTCATACACGCCACCGATGTCCATCATCAACCCAGATGAACTGTAGCTTTCAAGGTTGGATTGAACAAAACGCAGATTTGCTCCGGCAGACAACCGCTCGCCGAATTGCTTTGCTGCTCCAATTGTAAGCGCCAGCTCATTTGCTTTGAAAGTCCCTTGCACTTCTCCGTATTCATCAGCAAGAGTGAACTCACCATATTGGATAAATTGAATCCCTGCATGTGCAGTAATGTCTGATGTAGCGAAATGTTTTGCATAGCCTGCATAGCCATCAGAGATTCCGTCAAACAAGAACTGATATTGAAATGTCATACTCCGATCCATGTCAGAATTGAGCGTGCCCGGATTGTGCAATGCGAAGGCAACATCACCATCACGTACTGCGATCACCGAGCCACCAAGAGCAGCAATTCTTGATGAAGGAGAGAGATCGAGAAAGGAATATACATGCTCACCACCACGCTGAGCTTTTAACTGAAGTATGCAGACAAGACTAAGGCAGCCTGCAAGAAATATCCTGATGCGAAAGGTATATGTGTACATCTTCTATTATCAATAATTACTCATTTAGTCATTTTCTTCTATCCCTTCGGCCAACCAGAATGTCTTGCAGATGCCATGGTCGCAGAGCATTTTGCGTTCGAGGATGCCATTGTCATCAAAGAGGTGCAAAGTATCTTGTTCGAAATCACCTTCCAGATAGCTACCCTTCGCTTTGAGCTTGCCGTTTTCATGATACTCTGCGAATGGCCCATTCTCAAGATTATCCTCAAAGGTTACTTCTTCCAGGATCTTTTGTCCGGGATAATATCGTTTCCAGACACCTCTCATGACCCCATCGACATAGTCTCCTTCTATTTTGATATCTCCATTTTCATCAAAGACCTTGTATGGACCATCCAAAGTGTCATTCACGTAGTTTTCGACAATCTCGGGTTTGCCTTGCGTATTGTAGATCGTACGGGGGCCGTGCAGCAGTCCATGTACATAAACACTCAGCTCTGCCAGCGTATCCCCGCCAAAAAACCTCCGGAACTCACCGTGACGTCGCCCATCTTTGTCTACCGTGTAACGATCGGTCATGTTCCCATCGGTGTTTTCAACCGTTTTGACCTGATTGCATGCATACGCGCCAATGAGAAGGAGTGCCGCGAGCGTAAATGAAATGTATTTCATGATTTCAGCAAAAGAACGCATTTCTTTGTCGCCGATTGCGTTCTTATGTGCCTCCAAAGAAGTATTTAAGAACCGTAAAGTGCGCCAACCATGGGAAAAGTATACACCCTACTCGTCATTTGTTGTTCCCTGGCGACCTCGTGCGCCGTGCGTCCTGTAGGTGCATTTCAGTCTCATGCTGTGCCACCCGTGCCGGACTATAAGAACCCCGCCACATGGGCGGCGCTCCCTTTTCAGAAAGACTCGGCGGATGTCGTCCCTGATCCATCATTCCAGGATTTGCAGGAAACTGCCCCTGTAGATGTGTTCTTTCTTTATCCAACAACATATGTTGGCAAAAGAGGTCAGAAGGCCTGGAACGCAGATGTCATGGATGAAAAGCTTAATGAGCGCACGGATCGGACGACGATTCGAAACCAGGCTACTGTATTCAATGGGTCATGTAAAGTATATGCGCCGCGCTACCGTCAGGCACATCTGGAGTGTTTTTATACAGTGAAACGGAAAGAAGACGCCGGTAAGGCTTTAGATCTTGCCTATCAGGATGTGCATGCAGCATTTGAATATTATTTGCAACACTTTAATGGAGGACGTCCATTGATCATTGCAGCACATAGTCAGGGCACTTTGCATGCGGCGCGTTTGATCCAGGACTTCTATGGCGAAACGGGACATCGGGCTCCCCTTATCGCCGCGTATCTGATCGGAATGCCTGTGAAGAGGGATAATTTTATTTACCTACCACCATGTGAGAAACCAGATGATATTCATTGTTTTTGCAGTTGGCGTACAGTAGATGAAAAGTACAGACCTAAACGCATCTATCCTGTGGGAGATGTCTATTCTGTGATAAATCCGTTGACCTGGACGAATGATCCTGCAATGGCGTCACGAACTATGCTCGTCGGAGCAGTGCTGAGAAAGTTTTATGATGGGTTATATCCCGGACTTCTTGATGCACGAATTGATGACGGTCTGTTACGTGTGTCAAAGCCTAAGATTCCTGGTGTACCATTTCTTCCCATGCGCAACTATCATGTCGCTGACTACAATTTCTTTTATGCTAATATGCGTGAGAATATTGAAAAGCGTATCGCAACATATTTCAAAAAATCGGCAATGCCAGATACATCGAATTAATTCAGGGTTATGATCCATGAAACACAAATCCTTTACAGACCGGAAGCTGGAAGGGTGGGATTTTATTCGCACCCGCAAAAAACTGAGCATTTTTCTGGACTTTTACATTGGATCATCAGCGCATCATGAAAATTTGGCAACAGATATCGGGTTGGAAAGGCACGCTGGTTTCAGTGGGTCTTGTGGTACTCGCTGTATCTATGTGGTACACAAACTATCTTGCCAACAGGCTTTCTGCGGGCGAACGCGACAAAGTGGATGTTCTCGTACGTGCCCATCAGGAGATCATGAACAATGAGGACCTCAACGCCGATATTTCTTTCTATGCTGATATCCTGATCCATGCCGATGACTATCCATTGATCAATACAGATCTGAATGACAATGTACTCTATGCGACTAAAGCATTTGGAGAAGGTAATGACACGAATATTGTATTTCTGGAGAAGCAAATTGAAGAGATTAAGCGGAAGGGACCACCTCCAATTGTCAATACAAGCCCATATGGTTCCTACAAAATTTATTATAAACAATCACTTCTGCTACGGTTATTGACTTATTTTCCATTAGTGCAATTGTTACTTCTTGGAACTTTCGTTGCTGTTGGTTTTATGGGAATCAGTTCTGCCAAACGCGCAGAACAAAACCGGGTTTGGGTGGGAATGGCAAAGGAGACCGCACATCAGCTTGGCACACCAATTTCAGCAATACTTGCCTGGATCGAGCATCTCAAAGAAAGCGCCTCCGACGAACAACATGAAATCGTACATGAACTCAGACATGATGTAGAAAAGCTCGAGCTGGTCGCAGATCGTTTCTCAAAGATTGGTTCTGCACCTATCCTCGAACGTGTCGATATCCGCAAAGAGCTGGCGCAATGCAGAGATTATATGGCGCGCCGGGCATCAAGACACATCGTCTTTGATTTTGATGACATTGGCAAAGAGCCTCCGGTCTATGCAATGATCAATCCGCATTTGTTTGATTGGGTCATTGAAAATATGTTGCGTAATGCTCTGGACGCATCAGAAGGAGAAGGACTGATTTCTGCTACAGTTCATGAAGATGATCATGAAGTGAGTATTGATATCAGTGATACAGGAAAAGGAATATCACCCTCACAATTCAAAAAAGTATTCGAACCCGGATTTACAACCAAACAACGCGGTTGGGGACTCGGCCTATCACTTGCCAAACGCATTATTGAACAATATCACTCCGGGAAGATCTTTGTGAAAAAATCAAAACCAGGAGAGGGGACGACGTTTACGATTAAGTTGCCGAAAGCGAAGAATGTTTAATGTGTAATGTTTAGTGTTTAACGGTTAACGTTAAGAAACGCAACCCTTAAGGGAACCTCTAAAAACCCCCGATAAAGCTATGACAAAAGGAATTGAGTTTGTACCTTGAATTGCATGAAGAATACTAATACACCAGGGTTGTTTGATCAACCAGATAGAATGAAAAGGCTGAGCGATTTGAAAGATCCGCTCGTATCCATAGGACAAACGATCAACTTTGAGTCATTCAGACCAATTTTGGAGAAAGCGACATTGGTAGAATCACAAGGGAAAGGTGGCCGG
This sequence comes from Bacteroidota bacterium, assembly GCA_031400515.1. Lineage (GTDB taxonomy): Bacteria > Bacteroidota > Bacteroidia > Chitinophagales > Saprospiraceae > DATDQA01. The sequence goes on along the minus strand of JANNQA010000179.1, from coordinate 9,019 downwards.
CCAGCATTTGATCGAGTGATGTTGTTTAAGGCATTGGTATTACAGAAGTTGTATGGCCTGAGCGACGAACAATTGGAGTTCCAAATAACTGATCGATTGAGTTTCATGCGATTTTTGGAGTTACAGTTATCAGATAAGGTGCCAGACCAAAAGACATTATGGCACTTTCGTAATGCACTCACGAAAAGCGGAGTGATTGATGAGGCATTCGTCATGTTTAGGGATCGACTCCGGAAAGAAGGCTATATCCTTCAAGAAGGAAAGATCATTGACGCTAGCTTGGTGAAAGCACCGATCCAAAGAAATACCCGAGAATAGAACGCACAAATCAAAGAAGGAGAAACTCCTGAAGGATGGTCGGAGAATAAGCGAAATCAGAAAGATGTTGATGCAGCTTGGACCACGAAGCACGGAAAGCATCACTATGGATATAAGAATCACATCAAAATAGACGTAAAGAGCAAACTCATTGATGAGTTTGAAGTTACACCAGCAAATGTTAATGATGGGAAAGTGTTTGAGAAATTGCTGGATGAAACCGATGTGGGTCAGCCAGTATGGGCTGATAGCGCCTATGACAGTGCAGAGATGCGAAGAATGCTAAGAAGGAAGAAAATTGGGTGCCGCATTCATAAAAAAGGAGCACGATATGTCAAATTGACCAAAAAGCAAAGAGAAGCTAACAGGTATAAATCCAGAGTGAGGGCACGAGTAGAACATGTCTTTGCCTCTATTCGCAATCGAGCGCGAGGTCTGCTTGTTAGAAGCATTGGGCTAATTCGCTCAACAGCAGAGATTACTCTACAAAACTTAATTTACAACATGACCCGAGTCTCATATCTCCGAAGTTTAGAACGACGAAGCACGATGATTTAAGATAAAAACGATAAAAAGCTGCAAAGAACTTCTTAGAAATCGATCCAAACCAAGGTCAAAAGAAGTCAAAGAGACTATAAATAGATGTAAACCTTTTTTTAATGATACAGCTTCAATCAACAAATCAGAATATTACTTTAAACTGCCGTTTTTAGAGGTTCCCTTAACATTAACCATTAACCGTTAAACATTAAACCGCTTTCAACTCCTGCCCAAATTGCAACAAGTACCCATTATTATCATAAATGGCAAACTCACGCATGCCGTATTCGAAATCTTCTATCGGATAGCAGACATTCGTTGAATCCTTGAGTTTTTCCCAAAGGCTATCGACATCTTCCATATTAAAGTAAAAAGATCCTGTAAAGAAAGGATGCTCAAAAAACGCCTGTGCATTGGGCCTGGCGAACATGATTCGGATATCCCCAAGATGCACAGAAGCCCATCCCGATTCCTGATCCATGGCTTTGCACTCGAAACCAAGATGTTCGACATAGAAATTCACGCTCTCTTCGATATCATTGGTATTGAGCATGGGGGCGAGGTTGTTGAACTTCATATCAGATGATGATTTTAAAGGCGGTAAATGTAAACAGCAATCACCGATTGAGTTTTTTATCTATAAAGCGTTGTTCATCGATATCGACTGCCAGTGAGAGATAAGAGGCGAGGGTTTCTTCATCGATGTCCTGCAATGAAAAGAAATCATGCCAGTAGACCTGCTTTCGTTTTCCTTTATCCAAAAAACCGATGTCGTCTGGCAAGAGATAACCTTGTGTAAATCCAAATCTGACACCGCTCTGGATTTTATCACCCCATGAAATACTGCCCGGCCAGATGAAGCAGATGTCAGCATGTCTGCGGTAGTAGGGAACATTGTAAGAAAGTCGTTCTGAAACATCTGGAATCGCATCAAAGATGATTTCACGCAAGCGTTGAACAATTGCAAGATCTTCTTCAATCAGAAAGTCGAGAAATTCGTCGACTGTACGAAAGCTGACATTTTGCATCTGACGCCGGGTTTTCATTCGTTGATATCAATTCGTAATTAGAGTCACCAAATTACAATGATGGATGCAGTTCGTCTTTCATCAAAATGAAACTCCGGTTCGGAAAGCATCATGCTCATCCGTCCGGAGTTGTTCGAAGGCAAAGAAAGAAGCTAACTAGTTTTTCTTATTCAGAAACCACTCTCCACCATCCGTATTACTGGGTTCGTAACCCCATGCGCCGTATAATTCGCCAGTTGCAGCATCAAAATATCCCGTGACCATGAACGTGCTGTGAAATGGTGGATCCCATGTAATCACTGCATCAAATGCACTTCCGGTCAGTTGCCAGGTACCGCTTCCAAGAACTTCCTGATCGTCGTCCAATTCCCGGATGGTTCCATCGGCTTTGATATCAAAGCTGTAGTAGTGAGAAGGATCTTCAGAATCATATCCATATTTTCCAACCCACTTGCCTTCTATTGTAGTTGGACCTTGAGGAGTTGCGACATCGTCTTTCTTACAGGATACGAAGACAGAAGATGCGATGAGAAGGATGAGAGTAATTTTAGAGATTTGTGTAAACATATGATTTGCTGTTTTTAAATACTGCTAGTGATTGAAATTGTTGTTTGAGTAACCAGAGTTTATAAACAGATTATTTTTTGACGAGCCAATAGCGTACGCCAAGCGTGATTCCAGAGGTCTTTAAGTTTCTTGACTCTCTGTCTGTTTCGACATCTACGAGACCCTTATTGATACGTAAGAGGGCGGTGATGTTTTCTGTAATGTCATAAGACCCACCGATGATAATATCCATGTTGAAAGAGCCGTAGTCGTCGCTGAAGTCAATTTTATCTCCATTGTACGGAGAGTTGTCCAGGATAGCATTTACAGCAAGAAGGACAGATGGTTGTAGTCCGGCGTGTATCTGCAACTTATCTATCAGTTCATAAGAGGCGAACAATGGGATCTGAATGGTAGGGATTGAAAACCTGCCATACAAACCGTCTCCGTTGTCGATGATCTTTGGACCAATCGAGGACAGAACCAACTCTGCTCCAACATTGAGTTTTTCGGTGATGGCATACTGCCCGGCGCCGCCGATTCCGAATACGACCCGTGCTTTGGAATCACTATATCCATTGGACCAGTTTGTTGATCCGAAATTTCCGGCTGCGCCAAGTTTTACTTCCTGCGCACTGGAAGTGGTCATGCAGGACAGCGTCAGACAAGCCATGAGAACAATTGATAAACTTTTCATTGCGATTCGAATTTTTTGTGTTTGAAAAAATGATATTCGAAGCATGATTATGAAAAGCCCGTTCAAGGTTAACGCGGCCAGAAAAAAAAAGTGAAAAGTAATTTGGAATCAAGATCAATGGCGGCTGTCTTTAAGTCCGGCCGGCCACCTTTGTGCTTGAAAAACAGGCTGTTGCAGGAATAAGCACGTAGCATCTACTGAGATGGGTGAAAAATGGGATGGGAGTTTTCGGGTATGGGAAGCGGGACTGATGACCCAGGTGAGGCTGTTTCTAAAAAAAAGAATCCGACAAAGTAGCCACAAGGAGTACATTATCGGATTCAGAAAGCAAGTACAAGTACCTGCCGCTCTCGCTTTGAGATTAAATCTTCGCCAATCCGTAAGCGACACCTACGCTCAACTGAATATTCCTCGATGCGATATTTTCATCGTCTTGAGGATCGATCAAATCTTTGTCGCGGATATCTGTGAGACCAATGAATGCTCTCAGGTCTGTATTTAGCCAGATTCGATCAGAAAGGCGATAATTAAACCCGAGTCCACCCAACAGACTGAAATTAATACTGTTGTAAGAATCCTTTACATCTATGTCATTCGCCTTGGCGTTTAATAACAAGCCAGGCGCAATGCCTACGTAAACTTTGGGTCTGAACGCACTTCCAAGCTCTCCGAAGAAAACATTGTAATAGACTGGTAGCTGGACGTAGCCCAGTTTCAATTCATTATCAGCGTCATCTTTGAATCCCTCTCCTGAGTAAAGGAGGTCGATGGTCAGGCCCGACTTTTCTGTGAAGCTATAAGTAAACGTAAGTCCTGCTGCGAGACCTGTCAGCGTTTTCGAATCGTCGACATTGCTGACATTTGAAAAATTGACCCCGATTCTCGGTCCTAGTGACATCCGATCTGCTTCCTGAGCAAATCCCATTGTGCTAATAAATAGCACGATTACGATAACTAATGCGTTTTTCATGTTCTTGAATTGGTTAAGTGATAAAAAATTTATGTAGCACGCTCGAGTACTCTCTTGCTGCTGGTAGCACAAGGTAACCTTAATAATGGCAGCCAGCTATCAGAACCACTCGACTCCCTACAGACCAATGTTCACCGGAAGGACGCTCATGCCATCAATCAGAAGAAGATAGTTGCCTGATGAGAGTTCTGATACATCCAGATGATATGGTTGATCCAGAGTTTCTCTCAATAAAACCTGTCCCAGCATTGTCATCAATATCACCGAAACAGGTTTGTCATAGTCTTGATGTGTCAATTGCAATTTATCTATAGCGGGATTCGGAAATACAGTCCATGAAGAATGATCAATATCATTTACTGAACTTAATCCGATCGCATGAATATTGTCGATATCCACTGTCGCCGCTATGTCTTCACCTGCATTCGCTGGCATCGGATTGCTCAGAATACGAAACTCATTGACTGCCGAAAAGGTAGTTGTCGTATTGCCACCACCCATCAGAGGAACAAATATCTGAGGGTCGATCGTGAACTGAATGGTTTGCCATATTGTATCAGGCAGAATTGTGAACATCGCCATCGAAGAAATTGTCCCTCCAGGTCCACTGAATGCAAGTCGCAAATGGACATTCTGTTTGCCGGAGTTTCGGACCTGCATTGTGATTTCACCAACACCGGCTGCCAGATAGTTTCCCGTCCAATTGGACGATTGATTGAACATGACCCACTTTCCCCCCGCCGCACCTACTGCACCTGAGCTGACATTTCTGACATAGGCATCATCGTCGCCAGCAGGACCACCTGAAGAGATCACCATAGGAGGATTCGGGCTCACAGCACCCTCTGTCCAACCAGAGAGACTCAGGTCCTGAAAGTCATCAACATGTCCACTTGTGATCTGAGTGATGCCATGTTGTAATAAAATGGACAATGCAATGGTAAAACTTAAACGCTGGATTGAGGTTTGCAACTTGTTAATGCTATTCATCGTTGCAAAATTTTACCACCTAAAATCATTCTATCAAGCAAGAACTGAGCGAAAATGCTGGAACCGCGATTCGATATTGTCTTGCTTATCTTGGGGCTTCCTCGACGACAAATATAAAATAACATGAGATACATGCCTATCGTTATGAGTCTATTTGTCCCACTAGCGACAATCGCGCAAACATCTGTGGGAGTATTTAAGGCAACACAGGATATAGGGCCTGTACTCCATCGTGGTGAAACTGTTTACGAAGAGACCGCACAAAAGTATACGCTTAAAGGAGCCGGCGCGAATATTTGGTTTGCGAAAGATGAATTTCATTATGCCCACACTAAAGTATCCGGTGACTTCATTCTACAGGCCCGTGGGCGATTTCCTTTTGCCGGGGTAGATCCACATCGCAAGTTGGGATGGATGATTCGTACAGGTTTGGATACCAGTTCGGCCATGGTCTGTGCTGCTGTACATGGTGACGGGCTTACGGCCGTTCAGTATCGAAAAAGTGATGGCGCAAACATTGAAGAGGTAAAGTCGCCGTTCCTGGGGCCCGATGTGATTCAATTGGAACGCAGAGGCAGAAGTTTCTTTCTTTCTGTGGCTCACTTCGGGAGACCATTCTGGACTGTAGAGGTACCTGATTTTGATTTTCATGATTCTCTGTATGTCGGTCTCTTTGTCTGCTCACATAATAAGGATGTGGTAGAAACTGCTGTATTTGACAATGTGCAAATCATCTTTCCCGCAGCATTGGAGTTCAGGCCTTACCAGGACTATATCGGAAGTAATCTGGAAATCCTGGACGTAGGAACGGGTGTACGGAAAATTCTCTTCTCCACCCCCGATGTGATACAGGCACCAAACTGGACTCCGGATGGGAAAGCACTGATCTATAACAGTCATGGTCTGATCTTCAGGTATGATCTGGCTTCAGGAGTGCATGCTCAGATCAACACAGATTTTGTGACGCAAAACAACAATGATCATGTGATTTCTTTCGATGGAAGTCTGCTTGGTCTCAGTAGCTCAAGTGTCGATCCCACATCAGGCTCACTCATCTTTACCGTCCCAATCACTGGTGGAATGCCAGAACAAATCACACTACAAGGTCATGCATATCTACATGGCTGGTCGCCGGATGGGAAATGGTTGACATACACTGCTCAGCGCAATGGTGAACACGACATCTATAAAATTCCTTCCACAGGCGGCGAAGAAGTGCGATTGACACAAGCGCCAGGACTTGATGATGGTTCCGAGTATAGCCCGGATGGAAAGTACATCTATTACAATTCCGTACAAAGCGGTAAAATGGAATTATGGAGAATGACATCCGAAGGAAAAGAGCAGACGCAAATTACAGATGACGAATATCAAAACTGGTTTCCACATATTTCGCCCGATGGCAAATGGATTGTCTTTCTATCCTTTATGCCAGAAGTAGAGCCAGAAGATCATCCATTCTATAAACATGTGTATTTGCGTAAGATGCCAATAGAGGGCGGAAAGATGAAAATCATCGCATACATCTATGGAGGACAAGGCTCCATCAATGTCCCATCATGGTCTCCGGATAGCAGGTATGTTGCGTTCGTCAGTAATTCTCTTGTTCGATAAAGACCTACTCTTCGAGAAAATAAATGCGCTCACCAAGTCCGGCAAAAATGTAGTCTTCGGCATACAGATCGTGCAGAAGTTTAAATGCAAGGTGACCAGTACAATGCGCGGGTGCTACCTTCTTCACCTGCAGATCGTCTTTCAGTGTCCGGACAATTTCCATCACTTTTTCACTATCAAACGGAATCAAATGGAAGCCGCCATAAAGAAGGCTGATCTGATGACCTGTGACGCGCTTTGCTTCAGCGACGATCGTCTCAACTCCAGAATGCGAGCATCCTGTGATCAATAGATCACCTTTGACAGTATTCAATGAAAGTGAAAGCTCCGGCAAATTCGTGTACTTGTAATGAGAATTGTTTTGCTCCTGGAATTGACCTTCGACGAAGCTCTTGTTTGGGTATCCTGAGAAATAGCCCATGAATGGGGAGTTGGTCGTAATCAACCACATATCCGGCAGGATTTCTTTTGAGCTTTTGACAAATTCAATATTCGCACCGCGGAATCTGCCCGATTGATTGATCGTAAATTTTGTTGCTGCACCATCGAAGTACTGTTGGTATGTCGGCAGGCTGTCTCTGATATGCTCGTCTGTCCCGGTAGCGTCAAATGGCACGGGTGCTCCCCAAAAGAAGTCGTAAGGGAAATAGACTTTGACGTCAGGTTTTACCTTGAGCATATGATCAAGGCCATTGAGATGATCGAAATGCGCGTGTGATACGATCACAATGTCAACCGTCTTTAAATCGATATTGAGAAGTTCAGTGTTCTTCTCAAAAATGTCGGCATTGCTTCCTGCATCAAAGAGGATGGTCTTCCCCTGGTATTTCAGAATGCAGGAAAACCCAAAGTCCTTTGTCAATCCATATTCCTTGCCAAACGCATCATAAAGATTGAGGATCGTGCCTTCTTCAATCGGCTTATATGGTTGCGATTTCAGTGATGGAGTGATGATGCACAAGAGTGCAAGCAATAACATGCGCATAGCAGAGACATTTAAGTATAATGTATTCAATGCTACAATCTAATACTTTACGCGCTTACATTTCACGACTTTGGTGATCTATCTCGGAGATAAACTTCATCACACCTTTCATCCACACTTCCTGATCATCCCACATGCTTAGGTGGCTTCCTTTGGGGCAAAGAAGAAACTGGCCGTTTTTCACCTGCTTGCTCATCCATTCCATATGTTTAGGATCCATAGTATCATGTGTGCCACCAATAGTCAATGTTGGAACAGTGATTTCCTTCAGACGTCCGGTGACATCCCAGTTTTCCAGTTTGCCAGATATACCGAATTCGCTTGGCCCCTGCATGGTGACATAGACTTCCTGATTCATTTTGCTGAAAGCACGATTGACTCCATCGGGCCATTGTTCAAGTGGCAGATGAAGGATGTGCTTTGTATAAAAATGCTCCATAAGCAATTCCATATAGCGTGGATTTGCAAAGTCACCCTTAGCTTCCATATCACGGACTTCTTTAAGTACAGCGGGATCCATTTGTTTTGACAGGACCTCCTCTGCGTATTTGTCGTATTCGGGTGAGCTTGACATCATATTGGTGATGATCAGTCCTTTAAGGTTTTGCTGGTATTTCAAAGCGTACTCCATTGCCAGTATGCCGCCCCATGAACTCCCAAGTAAGTAGAAGTTGTCCTTATTCAACATCAGTGCTGTGCGAACCTGCTCCACTTCTTCGACAAAGCGAGGTAAATCCCAAAGCAAGTCTCCCTTGCCTTCAGGGTGATCAGAGTTGCCACTTCCTAACTGGTCGTAATAAATAAACTCAATGCCTTCTCCTGGAAAAAAGCTTTCAACGCATTCAAAGTACTCATGCGTAGAGCCAGGGCCGCCATGAAGAAGGAGAACTTTAATCTTCGGGTTGTTTCCAATCCGTTTGGTCCAGACATTGAAGTCTCCTGCCGGGGTTTTGATGGGAATCATTTTCACACCGCCGGACTGCATACCCGGTTCAACCGGAGCGAAGTAGTCTTTCAATGAAATCCCGCCTGCACTTTGGTCTGTCTGTGTTGGTGTATTGCAGGAAAGGAATACTGTGGCGAGTGCTGTAATAAAGAGACTGATGAAATTTTTCACGATCCAGGTATTTGTAATAAATGTAAAAAATATACAGAGAGGCACTATAGAATCAATAAGTGTGTATCACAAATTGCACAAATCAATCTTTTGTCATTCCGAGCGAACCCAGTGAGTCGAGGAATGCGAACGACCTCTCATATCCCTTCCCGCGAGTTTTTGGAGACAAGTGGTGACAAAAACGCGGGGGATATTCGGTATAAAAAACCACAAT
>JANNQA010000148.1:0-9074 GCA_031400515.1 Bacteroidota bacterium | reverse complement strand
GGACAAGTTTTACGCTCCTTCCCTCATGAAACGTCTTCCGCCCAGACGGTCGGACAAGTTTTACGCTCCTTCCTCATGAAACGTCTTCCCCGGGTCAGCCTAGCTTCGCTAAATCCGCCTCAGGGGGAGAGGGCGATGTCGGACAAGTTTTATCCGCTTCCCCATGACATGCCTTCGGCAGTTAAAAAATGCTTTCCGCCCCTTTGGCCTCGCTCGGCGCTCCGTCGCCGCAGCCGGCTATGGCGCAGACGCCCGAAGTGGCTACGCGACCGCGTGCTTTGCTCGCTGAAGCTTCGCGAAAGCGATGCCGCCTAAGCTTAAGCGGTGGCGCAAGGAGAGTTCGGACAAGCAACCCAATGAAATGCCTTTTTATGTGCTCCCCCATGAAATGCCTTTTTATGCTGCCAGGTTATCCTTTTCCTTTTCGGACCTGTTATACACCCCTTCCATCCGTCTCCTTCAACTTCGCATTAGTTTCACGTACTTTGCCGCCCTATTTATGAAGCAGATATATGTACCCTCGGAAATCGGTACCCTGCAGAAAGTGATTGTGCACTCCCCGGATGACGGCATCACACGCATTTCTCCACGGCGCGCCGGCGAACTTCTCTTTGATGACATCGTCTACTTGCCGCAGATGCAGCAGGAACATCGGATTTTTGTGGATGTCCTTACCCAATTTGTGGACAGGGAAAATGTTTTGGAAGCAGAAGATGTCATTCGCGCAGCACTCGACAATTCCGAAGAAGGAAAGAAAGAGGTATTGGATATGATCATGCAATTCGAGGAACTGCCATTGGAATATCGGCAGGACCTTGACCTCATTGAGCACAAAGAATTGGCGAAAGTGCTGATCACGGGATATCTGCCAGATACAGATACGATCTTATTTGATCCAATTCCAAACTTCATTTTCACCCGTGACATCGCAGTCGTGATCAATGATCATGTCGTCATCTCCAAAGCAGCGAAGGAAGCGCGGTACCGGGAAAATCTCCTGACCCGATTCAGTTTCTGGCATCATCCGTTGTTTGAATCATTGAAGGAGACTGGAAAAATTATCAATCTCAATATTGTAAATAAATTTCCCCGAAGCAGAAAAGGTGAAGTAGTATCGATAGAGGGTGGAGATATGATGATCCTGAATCCTCAATACCTGCTTGTGGGGTGTAGCGAGCGATCTACCATGCATGCATTTCATTCTTTGAAGGAAGTATTATTTGAGAAAGGAGTAGTGGAAAATGTGGCGACGATAAAGATTCCACAAGACAGAGCATTTATGCATATCGATACCGTATTCACGCAAATCAACGATGATCATATTGTCGGATTCCTGCCGATTGTGACAGGCGGACTAAGCGGCTTTGTTGAAGTGCACTCTAAGGATGGGCCGCCACGAAAGTATTCTACGATCCAGGATTTTATTCTCGCGGAGGTCAACCCACGTATGGAATTTATTCCGGCAGGTGGTGGAGAATCTCCATTCCAGGAACGTGAACAATGGACTGATGCATGCAACCTTCTGGCATTAAAACCAGGAGTTGCGCTGGCCTACGATCGTAATGTGAAGACAGCAAAAGCACTTGCTGACAGGGGATACCGGATCATTACAGCCACAGATTTTCTTGCGTCATGCGCAAGCAATCCAGCTAATGCCGAAACATTGCAAGACACTATTATCACCCTCCCTTCTGCCGAACTTTCACGCGCCAGAGGTGGAGCCCATTGTATGAGTTGTCCGATTTTGAGGGAAGGATGATTTATGGCTGAACGGCGGAAAGGCAGAAGGGCAGAATGGAACCATGAAAAGTGAAAACTTACTTTGTCATTGTATTGATTATTACAGATTGTATAAATTTTTGAGAACTCGAGTTCACGCGAACCTGAAAACCCATAGATATTCTTTCCGCCGTTCCGCCGTTCCGCCCTTCTGCCGTTCAGCCCTTCTGCCTTTTTCTGATAACCTTTTCTTTCCCCATTGCCTTATTCATCACAATACTCGCATTGAGTTCGTAGCCGATCAGGATAATGATGGAATTGATCTGAAGCCAGAGCATGAGGACAATGAGCGCGCCCAATGATCCATAGAATTTGTTGTATGTGTCAAACTGATTGACGTACGAGGCAAATGCCCATGAACTCACAAGGGACAAGATGGTTGCAAGCGTGGCGCCAGGTGAGAAGAAACGCATGCGTGTTTTTAATGCGGGACCATAGAGATAAAGAATGCTGATGCCGCTGTAATACAAGAGCAGGATCACAAACCATCTGAGAAACAGGATCACGCGCACCTCATCAATGTCTATGTGCGCCCAGTTCAATAATACATTAGCAACAGTACGTCCGAGTACGATCAGAATAATAGAACTGATAAGCAATATCCCGAGTAACAGCGTAAGTTGTATCGCTACGAGACGTCGACGAATTCCAGATCTGGATTTGTAGCTGATTTCATATTGTTTCTCAAATCCACGAATCATCGAGATCATCCCATTGGATGCAAAGAACAACGTCAACAACAGCCCCACAGAAAGTAATCCGCTGCGTGGAATCGAAGTGATTTCCTCGATCGCCCCTGTGAGGTAGTACGCGGACTCTTTTGGTAAGACTTGTAGTATTGAAGTCTCGAGAGTAGAGACCAATCCATCTATGGGCAAATAGGGCAACAATGTGAAAATGACAATGATCGAAGGGAACAGGGAAAGAAAAAAACTAAACGCCATGGCATTTGCACGAATGATCAAACTTTCTTTGCGCATTTCATCCCGAAAGAAGTAGAGAATATCATAGATCGCCATGCCATGGAATCCAGGCAACGACCGTGTGACAAACTTGTGCCGCACAAAACGATACACGGGTGTTAATTTAATCCATTGCTTCAGACCTGCCATACTCAAAAGTAAGACTGGAGTGTTTCCTTCAGAAATTCAGGCGATTCAAGTCGTTTGCGTGTTCCAGCCTCAAGAAAACAGAGTGCAATTCGACTTCCTGCAATCAATTGTGTTTTTCCTGTCTCAAGAGTACGTACAATCTCTGTGAGAAAAAGAATATCACGCGCGGGCATTCTTGGCACTATGGTGACAACCGTAAGTTGTTCATCATACAAAGCAGGTCGCACAAACCGGACATGCATATTCATGACAGGTAGCAATATCCCATGCTCCCGTTCAAGTGCGGCATAACTAAATCCAAGTTGACGCAATGCCTCTACCCTACCCACTTCAAAGTATGTTGCATAGTGGCCATAGTAGACAAAGTTCATCTGATCTGTTTCACTGTAGCGGACTCGGATTTGGGTTTGTGAAGAGTACATGAAGATGCTTTTCGCTGTTCGCTTTATTTGTTTCTAAGTTGCTGCTAAGTGGCTGTTAAGTTGCATGTAGTTGTCTTTCTCATTCCGCCGTTCTGCCATTCCGCCATTCTGCCTTTCTTCTTGAGTTGTGTTTGCACTTGCGTTTGCGCTTGTTTCCTCTCACCTTCTCACATTCTCCGCCCATCGAAATGTATCATTTTCAAAGCCGGCGAGATCCAAAATACGATTTACGACAGTCGCGGCGACGTCATCTACGGTTTGAGGCTTGCTGTAAAATGACGGGGTAGCAGGACAAACGATTCCTCCCGCCAGTGTTAATGTTTTCATATTTTCCAGATGAATGAGATTGTATGGACTTTCGCGAGGGACGACGATAAGTTTGCGACGTTCTTTGAGGACTACATCGGCTGCACGTGTCAGGAGGTCGTCTGAAATGCCATTGGCAATGCGGCCCAGGGTTCCCATTGAACAAGGACACACGATCATCGTCTCGTACTTCGCAGAGCCGGAGGCAAAGGGTGCATTGAAGTCCCGGCTGTGGTAAAGGGTGAATCCAAAGTTCTCGATCCTGATCTCCGGCTGCTCCAATTCCCAGTTTGTACGGGCATTTTCGCTCATGATGATACCGCATTCAGCAATCTGGGATTTCAGTTCCTGAAGCCGCAAAAGTAAAATCCGGGCATAAATAGAACCGCTTGCGCCGCTGATTCCCAGCACAATTTTTTTCATAGTTTTGTGTTTATCAGAATCTCAGACATCATTATTACATGAACAAGATACTTGCTTTCGTTGCGCTCGGACTTTCCGGAGTCCTGATGAGCCATACTGATCCTGCGTCAACAAATACAGACGGCATAAAATGGATGACCTGGCAGGAAGCTTCGGAATTGTCAAAAGTAACTCCTAAGAAGATTTTTATTGACGTCTATACCGACTGGTGCGGATGGTGTAAAAAAATGGATGCCACGACATTCCAGGATCCTAATGTCGTCCAATACATGAACTCGAATTTCTATGCCGTAAAGCTCAATGCCGAGATGAAGGACGAGATTCAGTTCAACGATCATTTATTCAAATGGGTCAGTGCCGGCAGAAACGGTGTACACACTCTCGCTTATTCTCTCCTTGAAGGAAAAATGTCCTATCCTTCGTTTGTCACCTTGAACGAAACATATGACAGGATTGCGATCATGCCTGGGTATAAACAACCCGAACAACTTCTGACAGAGTTGAAGTTTGCTGCAGAGGAAGTGTACAAGGAGAAAAGTTGGGATCAATACAAAGCAAATAACTAGAAAGTGAGAATGCTTGCCCGAACACGCAAATGGGCGGGTGAGATGGCGAGAATGTGAGACTCTCAGAATTTAATATCAGAGCACTTCGGCTACAACAAACGTACTTCCACCTACGAAGACGAAATCATCTTTACCTGCTGCACGTTTTGCGGCTTTCAATGCTCCCCGAACGCTTGAATAACTCTTACCCAAAAGTCCATACATCTCGGCAATTGCTTTGAGCTCAAGAGAATTCAGACCACGAGGAATATCAGGACGACAGAAATAGTAATACGCGTCGGTCGGAAAAAGGCCAAGTACACTATCCAGGTCTTTGTCATTCACAAAGCCGATCACGAAATGTTTTTGGGAATGTTTAAAGGATTTAATGCGTTCGAGGATGATCGAAAGCCCACCTTCGTTATGCGCACTGTCGGCAAGAATGAGTGGCTTGTTTCCAAGGACATGCCATCTGCCCTGATAGCCTGCATACTTTACGATACCACGAAGACCTTTTCTGATCTGCGCTTCACGAAGCAAATATGTTTTGTTTGTCTTCCCTAGGATATCTAATGCATGCAAAGCAGTGATCAGATTGGCTGATTGAAAAGGACCAGAACATCCGATCTCCAGATTCTTAAAACCAACACTGGTGCGATCAGCAACATTATAAACCTGAGTTTGCATTGACTCAGTGACAAGAGTCGCACGAAGTTTTCTGTCTGCAAATGTGAGAGCTGCCTTTCGCTTTTCAGCTACTGCTTTAAATACGGGTGCCACAATAGATTGATACTCGCCGATCACCACTGGTGTGTTTGGTTTGATGATTCCGGCTTTCTCACGGGCAATCTTTGGAAGCGTATTTCCCAACATCGCCATGTGATCAAAACTAATGTTGGTGATTACGGAGACGAGCGGTTTGATGACGTTTGTAGAATCCAGACGTCCACCGAGCCCCGTTTCAATTACTGCAATATCCACCCGATGTCTTGCGAATGCATCGAAGGCCATTGCCACAGTCATTTCAAAAAATGAAGGGCGTACTCTTTCAATCACAGATTCCATGCGATTCACAAACTCAACGACATCTCGCATCGGAATCATCTTCCCGTCAATCTTGATCCGCTCACGAAAGTCGCGATAGTGTGGAGAGATATATAATCCTGTTTTAAAACCTGCTGCAGTAAGACACGCAGCGATCATGTGAGAAACGGTTCCTTTACCATTTGTACCGGCGATGTGAATACACGGATACTGAAGCTGTGGTTGACCCAGAGATTCAAGAAGCGAGAGAGTATTACCGAGGCCCTTTTTGAAAGCGATGTTGCCCACACGTTGGTACATGGGTAGACGGCTATAGAGAAAGGAAAGAGATTCCTGGTATGCAGACATTTTATTTATTGGTGATGGATGATTGACGATGCTTCGCCCCGAGCTTGTCGAAGGGGATGATGACTGATTGATGAAGACTCACCTTTACGCAACTATCTCCCATCAATCCGAAACTTTACTCCGAAACCAACCTGAAACAAACCTAGGCCGAAATCTTCAAACGTGTCATTGTCAACATCGTCATCAAGAACTCCCATGTAGCTGATGTCTGTTCCAAACCTGATCTTGCGGCCTAACTCAAATCCTATTGAGCCTCCGAGATAATTCAGTGAACCACCGCCGTCACCAAGGGCAAATTGAGAAGAGAACCTCGGAGTAAAATAGATGCCCAACCTGTCTGATGGATGTACCGACATATGTAATGGCAATGTTGCTTGCATCAGTGTCGTCCCGAAGCCAAATGCATAAAGTCCCACACCCGGACCAGTCGCCATCGCAAACTTTGAATCCTGGTCACCCACAATTTGAAATTTTACGTCGGCGAGATAAGATGCGAAATGTGAAACTTTGAGGCCGAGATCTACCTTTTCTCCAACACCGATGCGTCCTGCTACTTCAAAGGTTCCAAAGCCGATACTTTCACCAGTGAAACTCTCTGAAATGCCACCGCCGCCAAAGGCTAACAGTATCTCTCCATCTCCTTTAGGTACCGTTTTTGCTGTCTGGAAGGTACTCAACTGGACACAACTGCTTAGTAGTAGTAAAACTGGTAATAGCAATACAAGTGATTTCATAAATTCAATTGACGATTGTTGATGGATGATTGTTGATGAATGCGTCAAAGATAGTAGAATGGATATGTGTCAATATGCATTTACGACGAGGTCGTCTATTCTCATTTAATAGTCCAATAATTCCTGTATCGCTACTGCTACTTTGTCGACAGAAAGTATCATTGCCTTTTCCAAAGTTTCATTCAATGGCACGGCTGGAACATCATGCGCTCCAATTGTCCGCACAGGTGCATCGAGATAAGAAAAACAGTTCTCCTGAATCCGCGCAGCAACACTCTGGGCAAAACTGTTTGATACTTGTTCTTCTGTTACAACAAGACATCTGCCATGAGCAATTACCGTTTTAAAGATGAGATCTGTGTCCAATGGCACTAATGTTCGCAGGTCTATTATTGTGATATTACCCGGAAATTTCTTTGCAGCACCAAGTGCCCAATGCACACCCATACCATAAGTGATCACGCAAAGAGCATTTCCTGATTCTTTTACAACAGATTCAGCATCCAGAACGACAAGGCCTTTTCCAAACGGAAGTATGTAGTCACGAGATGGTTCAATACATTTCGCCGCTTCAGTCCCTGGCACTTTTGACCAATACAACCCTTTGTGCTCAAAAATGACACATGGATTCGGATCATGAAATGCTGCTTTCATCAGGCCTTTGAGATCTGCGCCATTACTTGGATAAGCGACTTTCAATCCACCAATATTACATACTACGGATTCTACGCATGAGGAATGATATGGACCACCACTGCCATATGCTCCACAAGGAACACGCAAAATCATGCTCACAGGCCACTTGCCGTTTGACAGATAATAAGAGCGACTCACTTCGGTGAACAATTGATTTAGTCCCGGCCAGATATAATCAGCAAATTGTACTTCGACGATGGGCTTCAATCCAACAGCAGACATTCCTACTGTACTCCCTACAATGAATGCTTCCTGGATAGGAGTATTGAACACGCGATCGTCGCCAAACTTTTGTGCAAGCGTGGCAGCTTCACGAAATACACCGCCGAGTCGACCACCAACATCTTGTCCATATAACAGACATTCCGGATGATCTTCCATGAGTTCTTGTATCGCAAATAATGCACAGTCAACCATCACTTTTGTCTCGCCAGATTTCGGAGTGCGTTGTCCTGATTCTTTATTTATCGAGGTCGGTGCGTAGATATGCGTGAAGAGATCTTCAGGTTTGGGGTCAGGAGCATTGCGCGCTTTGTCAAAATCTTTACGGACAATCGCCATTGCGTCTTGCTCTACTTTCAAAATTTGCTCTTCCGGAATACCGGCTTTTGCTATCAACTCACGTAATTTCGGATAAGGGTCACGTCGTTTATGCTTTTCCAGATCATCACGATACCATTCCATGCGGACACCCGAGGTATGATGATTGAGCAAAGGCACTTTCGCATGAATAAGAAAAGGCCGTCTTTCCAGTCGAATCGTATCAATGACTTCCGTGACCGTGTCATAAGATTCCAGAAAATCACTTCCATCAATCGACCTTGATTCAATGCCTTTAAAGCCCTTGATAAATTCTACGGCATTCATTGCCCGTGTTTCTTTAGCATTTGCAGAAATATCCCAACCATTGTCCTGCACGAGAAATAAAATCGGAAGCTGTTTTAATGCAGCCATTTGAAACGCTTCTGAGACTTCACCCTCTGTGATTGATGCATCACCTAAAGAACATACGACCACAGGCGAAATTCCATCCCTTCCTTTGAGTTTTCTCCGCTCTTTGTACTGAATGCCCATTGCAACTCCAGTTGTAGGAATGGCCTGCATCCCTGTAGCACTTGATTGGTGTGGTATTTTAGGTTTATCCGCATCACGTAGACTTGGATGGCAGTAGTAAGCGCGTCCACCCGAAAATGGATCATCGCGTTTCGCCATCAGTTGAAGCATCAGATCGTATGGCTTCATTCCTATCGCAAGCAACATCGCATCATCACGATAGTATGCCGAGAGGAAGTCCTCGGGTCTGAGTTGCAGTCCCAGTGCGATCTGAATTGCTTCGTGACCTCTTGAGGTGGCATGTACATATTTCGCGACGAACTTGAAGTTCTCTTCATACAGATCCGTCATTGCCTTTGCTGTCGCCATGAGTGAAAACGCTTTCTCCAGCGTTTCAGTAGCAATCGAGACCTTCTTTCTCTTCTTGTGTTTCTTTTTCATTGAATGGGCTTCTGGCTACTGGCTACGTGCTTCTGGCTGCTGGCTACTTGCTTCTGGCTGCTGGCTAACGGCCCGCTGGGTATCAAACAGAACGACCAGTTCGCGCGCGGCGCGGCGGTGATCGGCGACCTCGATCTCGACGGAGTGCCGGACCTGGCCGTGGGCGCCCTG
>JANNQA010000073.1:0-44947 GCA_031400515.1 Bacteroidota bacterium | reverse complement strand
ATGTTCAATGCGGGTGAATTCCATTCCAGCCCAAACAGATTTGCCAGCGAAATGATGTTGTCTGAAAAGAAGAGCAGGTATTTGAAAAAGAATAAGAGTCCAAGGTTCAGCACAATACTCAGCAACAGCAATCGCTTTCTTTTCTTCTCCGTGTAATGATCTTTACCCAATTCAAGCGAAATCAGATAATCTACGACGGTCGTAAACATCATCACCGCCAGAAACTCGACACGCCAGAAGCCATAAAACACCAGGCTTGCAATGAACAAATAGAGCGTACGTGCTTTGACATTCAATGCCCAAAACAGACATACTGAGATAATCAGAAAAATCAGAAACGTGAGAGAATTAAATATCATTTGAGGTGTGGCCTGATCACTTCATAGATCGATTCTGCAAGTGCCTTGTGGCCTTCGTAACTAAAGTGCATGAAATCATACTCCAATTCTTTACCCATGGTTGTACTCTCCTTCATCCCCCAATCCTTCCCTTCTACAACCGTTTCAAAATTGTTCAAAGAAATATGCGGATATCTGGCTGCCAGATCTTCCAATCTATTTTTAAACTCTGCGTATTGACCTGAATCATACGGAATACTCACATCCGACCGGATTGGTGGGATATACAGGAATAAGGCGATACCTTCCTCTTGCGTCCTACCAGCCAGTAATTCCAGAGCAGCGAAATATTTCTCATAGAAAGCGGGGATAATTCTCCTCACGCTCTGTGGATTTATACCAAACACACGATTTCTCAAGAAAAACATTGTGGTAAAAATCTGTCCGCGCATTGTAGGTCTGTTCCGCCATGTCGCTGAGTGTTGTGAAATCACACTGTCTATCTTCATCTCTACTCTCTCCTGTACCGTATTTGCCAAGGCGGCATTGTCTCCACCTTCTGATGATGCATTCTGTGATTCCAACAGTGAAGCATTCCAGCTCAACGCTGGCTGAGATGCTTGAGTTAACCACACAGATTTATTTCTTTCCGCGGAAAATGCAAACCGGATCCCGTCTTCCCTCATATCATCAAAGAATACCGGAACGACAACTGAAGAGATCTTTACCTTCTGATTCCAAAACTGAAACATGTAGAGGATCTCCTGCATATTCGCATTGGGCACACTTTGCGCAAGTACATCGTATTGTGTCTGCAGGGAGTCAAACAAGATGTGATTGTAGCTGACGTGACCTTCTCTATACTGGTTGATACCGTGCATCTGTGAATTGCCAAAGAGGAAGATGACTTCTTTCCTGCCCCGCTGCTGCCACCCTGTAATCATGGAGTCTACGACCTGCTGTTCTAAATTATCGGTATGTATTGGATACCCGTCATGCCTGGCAAAACAGGAAGAGGTGCCTTCACCTAATGCAAATTCTTCGAAATCCTGTTCGACCTCCGGTGCAAAGAGGTAAAGGAATGCTCCGCTCAATACAAACGCACAAAAAATTGCAATCAGGCCGGGGTATTTCATTACCTGTGTGTACGTGTTATCGATGAGACTGCTATATTGTGTCTACTTCGGCTGTTGTTGAAGTACTTGCGCGCTTCTCAATTCTTGAATTTTTATATCAACCAACAATCGGAACCAGAATGCATGCAGGAAATGAAAGATAAAACCTCTGTATCCGTCCAAAAATCCCAGTTGCACAAAATATCTGTATGTGAAGTAAATGAATGGTCTCACCACTAATGGTAGTTTGCGCCACACTTTTTTTTGAGAAGCAATACGCCGGTCGGGATCACTTCTTACTAATAATTCTCCTACATAAAGAGGTTGCGCCGTCCTTTCATATTCGTCTCTGGCCACTAAATCGCTGTATCTATTGTGTTTATCGATCCAAAATGCAATGTTATTTTCCTTTAAATTCTCTTCAATGAGATAACCCTTTTTCCAAATGCTAGTCTTTCCTGTGACTTCAAAGCGATGATCCATTTTCTCCTTCAAACTTGAGATACCCTTACCTGTTCTGAACATCTTTAGCATGTACTTAGGAAAGTATCCACCATGTCTTATCCACTTGCCTTTGAAGTAGTTCTTTCTATTGAAATACACCCCATCAACATCTGCAGGAATTCCTTCATTCTTAAATTGCACAAGGAGTGAGAATAGCTCTGGGCTCAGGTATTGATCAGCATCAAGACCAATAGTCCACGGTGTCTGAATGTCAAAATGATTCAGTGCATATTCCCATTGATGAGGATGATTTTCAAATTTGTTATGGCCAATGGTTGCGTTACATCTTCGTGCAATCTCCAAAGTGTCATCTGTGCTGCCAGAGTCCAGTATATAAATTGGCGCATTCAATTTTTCGATTGATTCAAGCAAACGAGGCAGGTGTATGCTCTCATTAAACGTGAGAATAACAAAAGAGTAGGCGTTACTCAATATGCATCTGATGTTATGTCTCTATCTCTCAATAACATGAAGAACTCGTTTATACTCACTCATGAATGAGCTTGCACAGATGCACGAATGATCATGGACTTCCATAGATACGGGATACGACCTACACCCACAAACTCATTTACTGTAAAGCCTGCTTCCTTGAGAAGAGCAGTCAGCGTATTTCGGGACCAGAATTTAATGTGCCCACCATCCCACAATACAGTATGGTGCTTATCATATTGCCCGGAAATCGCAATAGCAACATTCTTGATATATCCATGATATGGAGTTGTCAGGATCAAGTTTCCACCGCCATTACGCTCGATGAGTATTTGTTTGCAGAACTGAAGAAAGTCGCGTGGATCATAAAGGTGTTCAATGACTTCAATAGAAATCAGAGTATCAAATACTTTTCCATTCAGTCCGGCAGGCAACTGATGTTGGCTAACATCGTGTCTAAAGAATCTCTGAGGCTCAATTTTGCGGGCAATTGCTATTCCTTCCTCAGATGCATCAATTCCATAGCAGTCCAATCCTGACTCGATCAATCTCATGACTACAGATCCATTTCCACACCCCACATCAAGCACGGATTCCGACCTGTTTCGCAAAAGCATGGCTTTGATTACAGGAAAGATGTATAGATGCGCGCATCCTGAGCCACTGCTCTGATATCCATATTCCTTATACTGACTCATGATTTATTCAAGTGCTTTCAAGGAAAATAGTTCAAGTAATGTTGGTCCTCATCCAGTGCGCAATTGCGACAAGTTGCCAAACATAGGGCCAGCTTCCGGATTTTTCGTTTGAAATAAAGTTCGTCCAGATCTTACGCACCATGTCTCCATCAAACTCAGGACGCCCGGAGAGAAACTCGATTTGTTCAGTGACGAAACTTCGTAGGTCTGTTCGTAACCAATTTTCCCATGGCAGTATAAATCCGCGCTTAGGACGATTGATAATCTCATTCGGCAAAAGATCACCCATCGCATCCGTCAACAACTTCTTTGGAGTATTGCCCAATTTCCATCTATCGGGAAGTCTGACAACGCAATCCACCAGTCTGTGATCAAAGAAAGGCTCCCGCACTTCCAACGATGAAGCCATGCTAAATTGATCCGTATCCTTCAGCAACACATTGTGAGTATAACTGGTGAGCTCTGCGATACTCAATTGACTCAGGTAAGGAAACTGATTCATGGAGTATTCCTTCAGTTGAGTCGCCAGCGGATTCTCAGACGAAAACCCGTTATGCCTGATGAGTGCTGACGACATCTTCACCCCTGAAACCTGACGGAACGCAGGATAGGTTTCCGCAATAGACCCATCTGACAGCGCAAGTTGTTTCATCCTTTCCAGGCGTGATGCATCCGTTTGTCCATATTTCGCCTTAGCGATTGAGAGCCGGACTGCGCGTGGTAAGAGGAAAAAGCCGAGTCTTTTCATTTGACGCCACATTCTGAAATAGTGGTAACCGGCAAAAAGCTCATCGGCACCAAGACCAGACATCGCCACCGTGACACCCGCAGCTTTGGTAAATTTTGAAATGACATAAAGATTCATCCCGTCCACAGTGGGACTATCCATCGCGTTGAGTGCATTAGGGAGTTCGTTTAGCAGATCCTCTGGCCGGAGCAAAATCGGATGGTGTGACGTATTGTATTTCGACGCGATCAGATTTGAGAACGGGCTCTCATCATATTCCTTTTCATTGAACGTAATGGAAAACGTGTTCACGCGTGGTGTGATCTGAGACATGATTGCCACAATTGCGCTCGAGTCGATGCCGCCTGATAAAAACGCTCCCAATGGCACATCGCTCACCATTCTGCGTTCGACAGCTTCAAACATCAATCTGCGTACAATACGTATGGCTTCACCGTATTCAGTGATATTCGAAGTAAACGATGATCCATATGACCAATACCGGGTCTGAATCAGTACTCCCTTTGAGAGATATGCATAGTGTGCCGGCTTGATCTGCTGCACCCCTTCTATAATTGTGTTTGGACAAATCGTAGACTGGAACATCAGATATTCTGCCAACGCATTCTTGCTGACTTCGTTTTTTACCAAACCCGAAGACAATATTGGTCTGATCTCCGATGAAAAAATAAAATAGTCCTGATCAAGAAAATAATACAACGGCTTTACACCAAATCTATCCCTTGCAATAAACAGGGATTGCTCGAGATGATCATAAATCACCAAAGCAAACATGCCATTGAATCTGTCCAGGCACTTTTCCCTCCACTTTCCATATGCGGCTACAATGACTTCTGTATCCGAGGTTGTGGAGAAAGGATACTCCGGCAGCATCGCCCTGATCTCTTTGAAGTTGTATATCTGCCCGTTGAACACAAGTGTATAGCGTCCTGTATGATCTGTAAACGGTTGATCTGATCTATGGTCCAAATCGATGATGGCAAGTCTACGATGGCCAAAACACACTTGACCATGACGGAACAATCCTTCAGCGTCAGGACCGCGGTGCGCCATCATGTGGTTCATCTTTTCAATGATCAACTCAGACTCCCTGCCTGCAAGTGAATTCAGATTGTATATACCTGCGATTCCACACATGGTCTAGAAATTAATTGCCATCCCTGGCTAACTGTTTTATACGGCCCGGTGCATTATCATTGACAAGACAATCACTGACGCGGATATCTGCCACGCGCAATGTCTTGTCAAAAAAATCCTGTTGAAAGACTCCATACGCGCAGTTGCGAATTTGCACGTTTTTCATTCCTATACCCTTATAGCGTTCCTGGGATTCTTCACCGCCATAGAGAACCAATCCTTTTTCAAATCCATTGATGAAGATGTTTTCAAAATCTCCGGACACACCTCGTCTCATCGGAATGTACACGCCGATTTTAAGAGGAGAATCCAACGGTTGACTCGGACCGAGGACAGTGATATTTTTAAGCGAGAAGATATACGTATGTCCTTCCGCTGGTGAATCCGCAATTGTGATTGCGGATGTTTCTACGGTTTTTATATTTCGTAAGTCGATCATGACGCTGTCCATGGAGAAGCTGCCACTGATGAGGGCCGGCAATACCGGCGATGCAAAGATGCAATTGACAACTTTTACGTTCGAAGCAAAAATGGAAACATTACCTCCGGATACCTGTGTACCTGTCAGATATTTATAGATCTGCTTAGTATCATGTGTCAGATTCAGGATGCCTTCATCGGTACTCAACTCAATACCGTGATCAAAAATGCAATTCACGATACTGTCTCGTCTTCCGCGAAACGTCGACCTCGCATTTGATTCCAAATCTCTGCAATTGATAAATGTGGTACCCAACGCGGTGGGATGACTGTCGAAGCCGCCTTCACAGCGCTCGGTAATACAGTTTTCCACTCTGAAAAGATCCGTGCCTATGCCATTGTTGTTGATATGACGCGATTCGATTGCAGTACTATTCCGCAATTGGACATTGTAACATCCTTCATGCGCCATGAGACCATACCAAATATGCTCAAACCTGCAACTGTCCACAATGATATCCATACATCCGTATGCAGCAATAGCACTCACTCCAAGCTTAGGATCGGCTGATCGATATTCTCCCATATAACGATGTCGCGTAGTCCTGAAGACGACGTTTTCAAATCGCACATGTTGTCTGTTGCGCACCTGTACCATATACGGTGTGTTGTCAGTTTCTAATGTGACATCACGCAATACAAATCCAGATGGACGATAGATGGAAACAGTGATATCGTGCTTAAATGGAATTTCAATTTTCCGATCAAGAAACAACTGACCGGCTTGCTGATTTGTGATCAATGCGGTATGATGCGAAGTATACCCGCCAGATGTTTTCTCAGGCATCCCATGTGGCGATGAAATGTGCAAGAGCAAGTCTTTCGTGTCTACATCCTGATGAGCGTCTGAAATTGAATTTGCCCTGGGATTGATTTTTCCATCATATTCCCACGATAACAAAGGTTTGGTATTGATATCAAACAATAGATTCCCATCTCCGAATATCACTGTCTCTCCGGCACCTTGTCCGGCAATTTCTACATCCGGCGTATAAATGACCAGTGGCTTTGAGATGTAGTATTCACCCTTATTCAATACCAATTTTCTTGCACCCATATCCAACGCACGCTGAAAAACAAGATAGTTGTCCTTGCTTCCATTGCCACGCGCACCCATCTTATTCAAATTTATTTCATCGCTTCCTGTCTCAGTACTCAACTGTCTTGAATTTCTACAACTCAATGGCAAAAGCACGGCTATCGCACAAAGAAGGACGGACACAGAGAAGAGATTACAACGTTTCATTGACTACACTATGGCGGCTCGCACCTTTTGAATTTATAATTTGCTGATAAATGCCTATGACTTGTTGTGCACCTGCTATAGGATCATGCTGATTCGATAGTTTTTTCATCGCGTTCCATCCCATCCGGTTTCTGGCACTTTCGTCTTCTCTGAGTTTTAATATTGCATTTGCAATAGCGTCAGGATTGTGCGGTGGTATGATCAGACCTGTCTTTTCATGTTCTACAAGATCTTCCACGATATCTGTCAGTGCAAGGATGGTCGGAACCTGATGCAACGCCGCCTCGAAAACACTCCGTGGAGGAGCATTGAGTCTGACCGGTGCAAGATTCACGTGCATACCCTGGAGAAGCGCATCGATGTCCTTTACATGACCCAACATTGTGACATTCTTTAGATCATGTCTGCGAATCGTTCGTCTTATGCGGCGATCTATGTTCTGAGCAACGTTGAGCAAGTCAAGAAGGCGTCCAAGCAGGCTTTTATAAAACTTCGGACTTCTGATATTTGATCCGGCGATATAAAAATGAATGTCTTTTCTATCCCGCAGGAGTTTTGCTGCATCGATGGTCTCATAAATTCCTTTGTATGGAAGGAAATTTGACAAAAACAGGCAGTTCATTGTATCCTGAATTCCAAGAGGCAAATGATGTGCCTGGCCTGATCCCGTGGATACAATAGGATTGTAAACGACCTCGGCACTTTTCACATCCGTAAATCCCTGTCTGACACTTTCACTGATGCAAATCAGTTTTCGGACATGTTTGTTCATCCAATGTCTTTGGAGTCTATCAAAGAAACCAGGGTTTCGTCCCGGCGCTGTCCGTGCATGCATGATGATGGGGTAACCCAACTTGCTTAACGAAATTGCCGTTGGAATTAATGGGACGTCATTGATATGCACAATATCTGGTTTGAGCTCAGTTGCGATATCGATAATTTCCTTCAGAGAACGATAGTGTCTGATATATCCGAGGAGTGATCTCGGCAGTAGAAATTTAATACCCTCTGCCGAAGGGAAAAAGCTTGCTACAGATGTTGTGGATAGTTCTAATACACGATGTACATGAGGTTTAAACAATTCGGTAACACGGCCTTTCGGCGTTGCTACATACTTCTCTATATACTCAGAGGGAAGAAACCTCAAAAGATTAATTAAACTGGTCGACGCTCCACCAGGAACACCACAATGGTGTATAAACAATACCTTAAATGGTTTCAGATAAAAGTGTTTTGTAATAACGTGTGAGTTTAACCCCTTCATTATTCCAACTGATATCCTGTGCAGCTTCAACAAGATTCATTCTGCATAAAATCTGGATATTCTGGTTCAATAAAAACTTGATCCCATTTGCGATGGCGACAGGATCTCTTTCATCCACGGACATTCCAATGCGTTTCTCATCACTAGGCTCAACAAGAGGCGGGAATGATTCATTGTTGCTTGTCAATAAGGGTACTTGTGCCATGATGGATTGATAGAGTTTGTTCGGTGCATTGAACAGGTTATTGTCAGAGCTATTCTGATACAACATCGTAGAAATGTCCGCACCACACAAGTAATGCACAACTTCTTGCGGAGGAAACGGGCCAATAAAATGTACACGTCCAGGTTCAATCATATGATTTGTAGTAATATCATTAATGAGTGACTTAAATTCTGCAATGCGCCCTGTTCCCATAATCACCACATGAACATCACTTGGGAGGAATTTGAGTGCTGTCACAAGCATGTCAATGCCCCGATCTAACGCCAGAAACCCAACATACATCACAATGCGATGATTATCCGCAAAAGACATCATCCGTCGAAGTTTAGTTCTATCCAATGGACTGACTAAAGTAGAAGGCCTGTTGTGGATAACGTTGACTTTCACTGCATACATGGATTCCATGATTCGGCTGATTGCCTCATTCACAGTAATGACAAGGTCGCTCCGTCTGATCATTTGCGTTTCATACCACTGCAAGAAACGTTTTTCAAAACCGGATGCAGCCGTAGCCTCGGTTTCCAGTTCATGTGCATCATAGACAATTCTGGCTTTGTAAATCCATTTTCCAATCCAACAAAACGCCGCAGGGATAAGGTCATGACAATGATACACACTGGCCTTGTTGGCTAAGACTCCCATCGAGAACTTTATGGCTAACTCAATTGCTTGCAGACACATCCGGACAGGACGGGGCAGGAACTCCCATGTACGGGTTCTCAAAAAGTATCGTTTGCATGGAATCCCCTTCATGTGTCTTTCAAAAGACTCCCAAACCTGTTGTGCATTCCCGAGAGAGTTAATAAGTTTCTGATCCTCAATACTCAAAATAGTGACCGCATAGCCAGCATTATATAAAGTCAACGCTTCGTTTTGAATTCTGGCGTCAAAGAGAATCGCCGTAGAGGTGAGCATGCAGATACGCACTTGCATCAACCTAAATCAATCGCCACCTTCTTTTTAGGTAACCCAGGAAAAACAAAAGATATAGAGTGAAATATAAGTTTACCACAGCAGGCAATACCGCCCCAATACCTGCTCGATTCAGAGCGTAGCTAAGATTTAACGTCAGTGTAATGAAAATCACGAACAGTAGGGGTTCGTTTTCAGTGAGCCGCACAACCAAGGCCATGACAAGCGCGATCATCACAGCATGCAGAAAATAGCATCGCACGCCGTAGATATACACACTCTCTGTGAGCAAACCTGCGAGCAACGCGAAAAACCCTTGCCGGCCTGATCGTGTCCCAAGCAGGATTTCAGACATTTCCATTCCAGCAGATGGGGGATTGACTGAGCCAATAATTGCTTTTGGTATGGGCAATGTCACCATCCAGATGAAGTACCTCTTGAGATCAATATGCTTATCTGACCGGATGACCTTATTTGAAAATGTCGGAAAACTTGTCTCTGAATATATGAGATAGTCTAGTGCATCACCCGTAGAAATATTGAGATCTGTCTGACCGTACACCGCTCTTTCCTCCTGATACTTGACAAGCATAATCGGCACGATTGGAAGGATAATGACTGCTGCAATCACCAGGTATTTACGTGCCCTGGGACGATAGTACCATTGCATCGCGAATAAAATGAACAGGACTCCAATGACCTCGCTGCGACTGATATAGCTTTGCGCACAATACAATAAGTAATAGGGAAACGCAATGAGAAATGCAAACACAAAAATGTTGTTCCGGTAATAGGTGACCGAAATGAGATAAAACGGGAACACGAGATGCGACAGAGCCTGGACCAGTTTGGAAATGGTATCAGGCGGATTGGTAAATCGTGAGGAAAACTCTGCCAGGATATCCGGTTTCGGGGGATTGAATAATAGCAACAATTTGAATTCCGGATAACAGAGCCTGAAGAGGCATACCGCCAGATACATACCAATTGCAGTATTGACAACCAGCCTGTCATTGAATAATTTTCTTAATAGACCAATTGTGCCCTGATATGCATAGTTGACCTCCTTGCGCACGAGTGCCAGAAAGAGTATATAGCCCAATGAAAGCACTGCGAGAAACACGGCATACATATCGCCAAAACCCTGGTAGACCCCGGACGGATATGCTATTCCATATCCATTGTAAATAAAAAAACAGAAGACAAACGCCGTATACAGGATTTTTTGATTCCGTGAGGTGAGGAAAGAAAAAGTAATTCCAAAGATGAGAAGAGTATATGCAGAAATCCACAACAGAACCTGTATGTCAGGCTTCAATAATATCATAGAGATCGCATCACCTGTTTAAGAAAAGATTTTTTGTTTCAATTTCACCAATGTGCGTAGCAGAGCCTCATTGTTTGCATATTGCGCATGACTGACAAGCGGCTGATCGATATACTTATGATAGAGTTCTTCATCAATACCGATTTTCTTGATGAAGTATGCCTTGTCGTTTTCAAGGTCACGCGGATTTGCATAAAGGGGTTCATGGATTTTATTGATTGCCTCCTCGCGCGTCATTTGTCCCGACAGGATCATACTGGAAGCATGCGCTTTACGTTTGTCATAGCCGTAACGATAAGGGAGCATATGGGACTGGAAAAATCTTGTGAAGCGGGATTCATAGTGCTTGCCTCCATAGTACCTGAATCCTAATTCTTGCTGCAGCTTATCAATTGCCTTCTCTTTATTGTAGTCGATATAGTTGAGCAGGTAGGCTTGCTTCATTCCCACGAGGTATGGGTAAGAGATATAGTTGTGGAAAAAGTTGATCACAGGATATCTCTTGAGTTTCCTGTTACCATGCTTGTCATAAATCGCTCTGAGATGCCTGCCATCCATCGCATTATATCCCCATGCCTGCGGTAGAATAGCTTCTGTCGCTGCGTTTCCGCCATGAAGTACCCATGTGACCCGATTCTTTCGCGCATAATGATACAACGCCGCAAAGAATGCATGATCCTGTGGAATGTCCTGATTGGGCACTCCGGATTTGAAGAATGCGAGCTGCAAATCACGCATTGCCTCCCAATCCACAACATGCGTATAAAGATCAATCCCGCACTTGCTGACAATCTCCTGGATATTTTTTACTGCTAATTCCGAATTCCATCCCGCATCGACATGCACGGCCAATATCCTTAGTCCATATGTACTTGCGAGATAGGCCAGATATGAACTATCTGCGCCGCCGCTGAGACCAATAATGCAATCGTAGTCTTTGCCCACTCCTTCTTTTTTCATCCTTGCTACGATCTCTTCCAGTTTTTTTTGTCCACGGGCATCTGGCATCCATGCAGGCCTGATCACTTCGTCGAAGTACTTTACATAGTTACATTCACCGTTCTCATCGAAACTGATTTGTGGATCGGACGTATCCATGACTGTTTTTGTACACACGCGGAATGCACCGGACCTTACTGCTTTTACTTCCCATCCGGGTGTGAGAAGGATATCATTCGTGGCTTCGCTCATTTCAGAGGGTCAATGCTTCTTCCAGCATTCCGTAGTCTGGATATGAAATCAATACGGCTTTATGCTTACCATAAAAAACGAAGTAACTCCCTGCTGCGACGGCAGACGCACCGCAACGAACAGCCTTGACGAAATCCTCAACACCTTTTGCCCCACCACATGCGACAACCGGAATCTGAACATGTTGGGCAACACTCGTGATCAGTGGTTCGTCATATCCCAATTGGGTCCCGTCCCGGTCCATTGAATTAATAAAGATCTCACCGACACCAAGGCCTTCTATCTCCTTTGCATAGTCAACAGGATTTATTCCAGTGGACTTGCGGCCACCGTCTACATAGACTTCGTATTTGCCCCAGATGTTCTTCTTCGCATCAATGCTGACTACGACACTCTGTCCTCCCGCTTCTGCAACAGCCATCTTTACTAACTCTCTATCCCGCCACGCGGCAGTATTGAGAATGATTTTTTCAAATCCGCTTTGAAACACAGCATACACATCCTTCATTGTACTGATCCCGCCGCCATAACCAAGAGGCATAAATGCTTCTGATGCGATATCGGTGATCTCGCGTAATGGAATTCCTGTTTCACGTCTTGAAGGAGAAATGTTTAAGAGGATAAGTTCATCCACTTCTTTCTCATTGAAAATCTTCACTGCATTGATCGGATCACCTACATATCTCGGATTGCTAAACTTTATTGTTTTCACAAGGCCTTTGTCGAGTAAAAGCAACACGGGGATAACTCTGGTCCTAAGCATTCTTATGATGCGAGTTGACTGAAGTTGTACAGGAGTTTCATTCCGAATTTGTGGCTCTTTTCAGGATGAAACTGTACACCATAGATATTGTCCTTTTGTACAATCGCAACAACTTCTCCTCCGTAATCACATGTTGAAAGAATATCCTCCCGATGATGACAACGGACAGCGTAACCATGTACAAAATAGAATCGCGACTCATTGGTAAGTCCAAGTAGTAATGGACTTTCTTTCACCACCTTCACAATATTCCAGCCCATATGCGGGATTCGCAATGCTTTACCATTCTGAGTGTTTTGCATTTTATACGTTTCGGCATCAAGCCAACCAAGGCCGGAGAGTCCACCTTCGTCACTTTTCTTTGTAATGAGCTGCATCCCGAGACAAATCCCCAATACCGGTTTGTGGTCCTCTAAGGCGATGACATTCAATACTTCGACAAAACCCTTGTCCTCCAGTTTCTTCATGCCATTGTCAAAAGCTCCGACTCCGGGAATGATCACCTTATCCATTTGTCTCAGGTCATCAGGTCTGCTTACGATAGTCGCATCGCCACCTACATACGTGATCATGTTCTTAATAGAAGTAATATTCCCCATTCCGTAGTCGATAATACCGATCATACTATACCGTGGCTTTTTGGGAATACTTGTACGACAAATACAAATAGATCAGATACATGAATGAGTATGACAAAGCAAATAACCAAAGCGTGAGTTCAATGCTTTCATACCAGATACCAATACTCATCCCGCTGAGGATAACCAGGCACATCACGACTTGCCATAGGAGATCCACTTTTTGTTTCTGTGCGATATAGAGCACATAGCTCAGTGGACTTGCTACAAATCGCACAAAAAAGAGAATTGAAAGGATGCTTGCATATCGTCCTGCATCGGTCCATTCTTTTCCAAACACAATCGAAAACAACGACGGACCAAAAATGCCGATGACAAGAAAGATGGGAAGAGAAAACAAGACGAGTTTTATTAATGTCTTTAAAAAAATCGGACGACAACTTCCATCTCTTGCGTAGTCCTCACTTGCTTTCTGCCTGAAGACATCGAGGAGAGCCCCTGATATTAATGACAAAGGCGCCGTGAGTATCCGATATGTAAGACCGTATTGTCCAACCACAGCAGTGCCGAAAAAACTACTGAACAGGAACACGGGTACCTGGTTTGATACTGCATTGATAAAATCCCCCGGAAGTGAATATTTAGGAAATCCTGAATATTCCTTTGCAACAGAATTCAACTCAGTTTTTTGTATTACTCCTTTAGGTGTCGTTTTTCTGCAAGTCCAAAACAGATATAATGCAGCGGATATTTCTCCGACAAACTGGCCGACAAGGAGCCCGGTAGATTTGAACGTAGATATTCCAAGAAACACTTGCGTTGCAGACATTGAGACAGATCTTACTACACGTGAGACCGCCATCTGCGTGAATCGCTTCATCCGATTAAGCCATGAATACAGTACTTTATAAAAACCCATAAAAAAAATGGCCACCGGTGACAAATAAAACCAAATACCTAAATCGTGTGCGTCAAGAAGTGGTTTGATTTTACTACCGAAGAGCAGGAATATGATAGCGATACCTAGAGATATGAAAATCACAACACGATGATTCAAGCCAACAACAGTCCATGCTTTCTGATCATCCTTTGGTAGATATATCGCGACATCATACTTGGCAGTATTGATTGTATTTCCAATGGTCAGTATAGACAAGAGGATAGTCAGCAGACCAAATTTTTCCGGTGTATAGAGGCGCGTAAGAAGCGGACTGATCAACCAGGGAATTAATTGAGCAACGGCTGCGCCAGATACCAACTTGAATACATTCCGCTCAAATTCAGAGACCACATACTTTTTTACCCACGCACGTAACGACATCTTTTAGCGCAGGTACTATAGGCTCCAGTAACTCAATCCCTTGTTCTCACGCATCTCCTTGTGCACTTTCTTCAAATCATACAGAATGCCTTCGCTTCCGCGCATCAATCGCATGACATCTTCAATACCCATGTTCCGATACTCTTCATGTCCAACAGCAAGGACTACGCCATCATAAGCCTGATGTTGTGGTTCACGTGACAACTTCACCCCAAACTCTCTCTCCACTTGCTCAACATCAGCATGCGGATCGATGACATCTATCGTCAATGAATATCCTTCCAACTCGTGAATAAGATCCACCACTTTACTATTCCGGATATCGGCGACGTCTTCTTTGAAGGTGATGCCCATGACGAGGATGCGACACTCTCCGGGATTCTTGCCTGTATCGATCAGTGCCTGTACCAGTTTTTTCGCGATGAATTCGGGCATGTAGTCATTCACACGACGGCCGGCAGCAATCACCTGGGGATCATGGCCGAGTTGCTTCGACTTGTGCATGAGGTAGAACGGATCCACACTGATACAATGGCCGCCTACGAGACCCGGATAGTACTTATGAAAGTTCCACTTTGTGCCAGCCGCTTCGATCACTTCCTGTGTATCGATTCCAATGCGGTCGAAGATGATCGCGAGTTCATTCATGAGGGAGATGTTGAGATCACGCTGAGTATTCTCTATCACCTTGGCAGCCTCCGCGACTTTGATACTTGATGCTTTATGCACTCCCGCTTCAATGATATGTCCATAGACTTTTGCGATTTCGTCCAGCGCTTCTTTATCACAGCCGCTTACAATTTTCAAAATCTTCGTCAGTGTGCGTACTTTATCTCCGGGCACGATGCGTTCGGGTGAATACCCTACTTTGAAATCCACGCCCATCTTTAATCCGCTCACCGATTCAAGAATTGGAACACACTCTTCCTCCGTGCAACCTGGATAAACAGTACTCTCATAGATGACATAGTCGCCAGGCTTCAATGCCAGACCCACTGATCTGCTGGCAGACCTGAGAGGATTGAGATCGGGCACCTGATGTTCGTCGATATCTGTTGGCACGCCGATGATGTGAAAGTGTGCACGTTTGAGATCCGCAGCATCAGTTGTAAACTCGATATCGGTATTCTCAAACGCAGAGGCATCAAGTTCACGCGAGGGATCGATATTTTTTTTAATCAATGCCACACGTTCAGCATTAATATCAAACCCAATGACATGAAAGTGCTTTGCAAACTCCAATGCAAGAGGAAGACCTACATAGCCAAGGCCGGTGATGGAGATGCTTTTCTTTTTTGAAAGAAGGTTGTTGTACATAAAAATCTGGCCTTTTGCTGTTCGCCGTTAGCTGTTCGCTGCGAATGGCGAACGGCTAACTGCATTTAATTAACGGCAAACAGCATCTTCAATAATCCCACATAAAATATGCCCGATCAGCATATGGACTTCCTGGATTCGTGCGGTATTGTCAGAAGGTACACAGATGAGGATATCTGAGACATCGGTGAGTTTTCCACCTGTGCTCCCGGACATCCCTATTGTCACCATTTCGAGTTTCCGTGCTTTTTGCATTGCGAGAACCACATTCTGCGAATTGCCAGAAGTGCTGAGTCCGACCAACACATCACCTTTACGTCCCATCGCTTCTACCTGGCGTGCGAAGACCTGATCGTAGCCAAAGTCATTTGCGATTGCCGTGAGCGCAGAGGTATTGACATGCAACGCTTCTGCGTACAAGGCCGGGCGATCTTTCATAAAACGACCTGTCAATTCTGCCGCGAGGTGTTGTGCGTCTGCTGCCGATCCTCCATTTCCACAGAATAAGATTTTATGATCATTACCTAATGCATGGATGCATGCGCCGGCGATCAGTTCGATTTTACGCAAGAGCGCTTCATCGGACATCAATGCGCGACGGACATCGAGACTGTCGTTGATGATTTTACGGATGTATTCTAGCATGTGAGATGGTGAGAGAGTGAGAGAGCGAGAATGTGAGAGAAGAGTTCAACGTTTAATGTTCAATGTTAGAAATCCACCAACCACGCACTAGAAATCAACTAAAATGAAAAGACAGCCAATTAGCTAACTGCCTTCGCTAAAGCTTCGGCAGTCGAAGACAGCGAACAGCGGACGGCGAACGGCGTTTCTCACCCCACAATCATCCCCGCCGCTACTGTCGTATTAGTAATCTCATCGATGAGGATGACGCTTCCCGTGATGCGATTCTTCCGGTATGCATCGACAAAGAGTGGTTGAGTCGTGCGGATGGCAATACGCGCAATATCATTCATGCGGATCTGCTTGTCTTCAAGGTCACGATGCAAGGTGTTCACATCCATTTTGTAACGGATCTCCTGGATAATGCAGCGCACCGATTTTGTCGTATGCTGAATGGCGTACTTACCTCTGAGTTGTAATGCTTTTTCATGATCAAACCAACAGATCATGAGATCGACATCCTGTGTGACTTGTGGTGTGTTCGTCTCACGGACGATCATATCTCCACGCCCGAGGTCAAAGTCATCTGTCAGTTGTATCGTGACACTCATAGGAGGAAATGCTTCCAACACTTCTCCGTCATGAGTATCGATCTTGCTGATGCGCGTTGTAAATCCAGACGGCAGCAACATCACCTCATCACCTTTCTTCAGGATACCGCCTGCAACCCGTCCTGCATATCCCCGATAGTCGTGATAGGCATCTGTATTTGGCCGGATCACATACTGCACAGGAAATCGAGTATCAATGAAATTGTGATCACTTGCGATATGGACATTCTCAAGGTAGTAGAGTAGTGTTGCACCTTCATACCAGGACATCTCTTTGCTGCGGGTCACAATATTATCACCAAGTAGTGCAGAGATCGGGATGAAATGCACATCGTAGACATCGAGCTTTGAAGCAAAATTTTCAAAGTCTTCACGGATGCTATTATAGATATCGCGACTATAGCCGACAAGGTCCATTTTATTGATACAGATCACGATATGGGGAATATGCAGGAGCGATGCAATGATTGCATGGCGCCTGGTTTGCTCTACAACACCTTGTCGAGCATCCACGAGGATGAGAGCAACGTTTGCAGTAGATGCACCGGTGACCATGTTCCGCGTGTACTGCGTATGACCCGGTGTATCTGCAATAATAAACTTGCGATGTGGTGTCGAAAAATATCTGTACGCGACATCAATTGTGATTCCCTGTTCGCGTTCGGCACGGAGGCCATCAGTGAGCAAAGCGAGATTGACACCTTCTTCTCCACGACGTTGTGTAGCACGCGCGATCGCTTCATACTGATCCTGGAAGATGGATTTGCTGTCATAGAGGAGTCGGCCTATGAGAGTTGACTTGCCGTCATCGACGGAACCGGCGGTTGTAAAGCGTAATAACTCGCTTGAGGAAGGCCGTTCGCTGTTCGCCGTTCGCCGTTCGCTGTTCGTTGGAAGAGGCTGTTCGCTGTTTGCTGTTCGCTGTTTGCTCATTTACTTCTTAAGTCTATTTCTCAGTGAATTCAATTCAGCTTGTACCTTATTCAGCAGACTAAATGTTTCATCATACAATACATTCTGTTTAAGTTGATACAAATTATCTGCAATGATCATTTGCGTTTCAAGTTCAAAAGCCGAAGCCAATGCCATTTCAACATATCGCTTAAATTCCTTCTGGCTATCACGGCCGCATCCCTCCGCGACATTACTAGGAACACTTACTGTTGCGCGCTGCATTTGTTTACTGAGCGAATAGGTTTCACTCTTAGGCAATTGGGCAGTTAATTGGTACACCTTGGTAACGAGATCGATCCCGTGCTGCCATACTTTGTACGTTCGGAAGTTTCTCATGATTTATATGGTTTTATGAAGAATGCTTTTCGGTGTTGGCCCTTTCGTCTAGTCGGTTTATAGGAATGAAAATATGTATTTTTTGCTAACAGCTAATCCCGTATTTTCCTGGCGAACAGCGAACAGCGAATGGCCAAAGGCCAGTTGCATGTTGCCATACATGATATGTCCTGAAATTTCTCATGTTCTTGTAGTGGTTTAGTAAAAGAATTCAAAAGTATGTGATTTTCAAGCGAACGGCGAATAGCGAATGGCTAAAGGCCAGTTACATGTTGCCATACATGATATGTCCTGAAATTTCTCATGTTCTTGTGGTGGTTTAGTGAAAGAATTCAAAAGTATGTGATTTTCAAGCAAACGACGAATAGCGAATTAACAGGAGAAAGGAGCATTATTCTTGGCGAACGGCGAATAGCGAACAGCTAACGGCGTTCCCTAAAAGTATCCTTGCTTCTTCCTATCCTCCATCGCTGTCTCCGAACGCTTATCATCAGCCCGACCACCGCGCTCGGTAATTCTGGAGGTAGCCACTTCGGCAATGATCTCATCGATCGTTGATGCATTTGATCTCCATACTCCTGTGCATGTCATGTCGCCGATGGTACGACAACGCACACGTTCAACGAATAACACTTCAGAGTCACGTCGATGGATAAATTCTGAATTTGCAAACAACATCCCTTCCCGTTCGAAGACTTCACGATCATGAGAGAAATACAAATTCGGCAGAGGGACATTCTCCTGCGCGAGATATTGCCAGACATCGAGTTCTGTCCAGTTTGAAATTGGAAACACGCGGAAGTGTTCGCCGATGCGTTTTTTGCCATTGAAGAGATTCCAGAGTTCGGGACGTTGATTTTTTGGATCCCACTGTCCGAATTCATCGCGGTGTGAGAAAAATCTCTCCTTCGCCCGCGCCTTCTCTTCATCGCGGCGTCCTCCACCAAGCGCTGCATCATACTTTCCTTCTTCAAGTGAAGCGAGAAGGACATGCGTCTGTAAAAGATTGCGGCTTGCATCAAATCCTTTTTCATCGTGCAGGACGCCTTCATCGATTGCTCTTTGGACAGAACCTACGGCGAGTTTCAGATTGTATTGTTCGACGAGTTCGTCGCGATATTGCATTGTCTCTGGAAAATTGTGGCCTGTATCGATATGCAATAATGGAAAAGGCACACGTGCAGGAGAAAATGCTTTTACGGCGAGATAAGTAAGCAGAATGCTGTCTTTTCCTCCGGAAAACAGAATCACCGGATTTTCAAATTGTGCTGCTACTTCACGAATGATGAAGATGGATTCGGATTCCAGTTCTTTGAGATAGTCGAGATGGTATTTCATTGGGAATGCTATTTGCTGTTCGCCGTTCGCCGTTGGCCTGAAGCCAGAGGCTAGATGCTAGATGCTATAATTAATAGATGGTAGAATAAATTCATACAGCAAGGCTACGCATTCATCCACATGTTTATTCTGCGTATCGATTGTTAAGGCTGCATTTTCGGGTTCTTCGAATAGTTCATGGATGCCAGTGAAATTTTTAATCTCTCCACGTCTTGCTTTAGCATAAAGTCCTTTTACATCGCGAGCCTCACACACTTCGAGTGGGGTGTTGACATAGATTTCAATAAAGTCTTTCTCACCGATAATATGTTTTGCCATTTCACGCATGGCCTTCGTCGGACTGATAAAACAATCGAGCGTAATGACACCTGATTGTACAAAAAGTTTAGAAATCTCTGCGATCCGCCTGATGTTTTCAATTCTATCACCTTCAGAAAATCCGAGATTGTTATTTATTCCGGAGCGGATATTATCTCCATCGAGTACCTGTGCAAAAAAACCTTGTGCAAACAACATGCGTTCAAGAGCAGTTGCGATCGTACTCTTCCCAGACCCTGAGAGACCTGTAAACCATAGCACTTTGCTACGCTGGCTTAAACGCTTCTCACGTTCGTCTCTGTTGATCAGTTGGTCAAAGATGGGATGGATGTTCATGAAGAACGCTGTTTGCCGTTTGCCTTTCGCTATTCGCTCTTACTTGTTGTCCAGATAAACACTGCGTAGCCTAATGCGTAACCGTTCTTTGCCTTTTCCAGGCGAACGGCGAATAGCGAACAGCTAACGGCCGTCTTCGACACGGCTTCGCCGTCAATAGGTCGCAGGCCTATCGTCCAAATGAATTCAGAGTATTTACCACGAAGGACATGAAGATGCACGAAGTTCATTTCTAAAATCCTTCGTACCGACTTCGACTATGCTCAGTGCATGCTTATTGCACTTCGTGATTACTTCATTTAATATCACATAGCCAGAGTACCTACACGGGCTACTTTGCGTAGTACGCTGCGATCGACTACCATACGCAATTGATATCCTAAAGTCTCGAGCTCAATAATAAATTCATGCTTACCATTCTGCTCAATCAATGTCCCTTGTATCCCGGTAAGATTCCCTGCAATCACTTCCACTTTGTCGCCTCGTATCCAGTGTCGTGGTTCGGCAATGATCTCAGAGATTTCACCGACGACTCTGCGCATCATCTGCATTTCATGGTCAGGTACCGGAACAATCTTTCCATCAAAGCGCACGAAATTGTGGACATAGGGTACCTCGAGTACACGTACTTTCTCCGCCGGCGATATTTTCACGAATGCGTAGCAACTAATCAATGGAATCTCGTATGTCTTGATCTTCCGGGTATAGCGTTTTGTTCTTCGCAACAAGGGTACATAGGCATCGAGGCCCTGGCGTTGAAGTACAGTAGTGACATACTTCTCGCATTTATACTTTGTGGTGATTGCAAACCACTCATATTTCTGTGGCTCTTGTTTCATAGGTGTTCTCCGTTGTCATTTACCCAAATCAACAGTGGTGCGATATCTGTTCCTGCGGCTCTCGCTGCAACATTATTATTAATCCAACTCGATTCAAATGCGCTTTCATCAGAATAGATGAGATAACGAATCCTGCGACTGATCATCGACTCAGCACGAGTGATGAGATGCAGCAGGAATTCCTGGTTGATACTGCCTACGAGAATCAGATCGATGATATCGCTGTCGTTGCCGCGTGCGAATTCGCCTGCGAGATAGACTGCTCTCACATCACCCAGACCGTCGATGATATTTTCAATGACCTTGTCGATGCCGACGTACTTCATGACGATGCTATGGACATCACCGTAGAGCGGATGGTCTGTGTTTGCCTGGAAGTACTTCTTGTTGCCTTTGGCAAACGCGCGCAGCATTCCGGCTTTTTCGAAGCGGTTTAATTCTACCCGGATGGCGTTTGTGGATTCACCGAACTGAGACTCGAGACTACGGAGATAGGCTGTGGTGCTGCTGTTCAGGAAAAACTTGACCAACAACTTAATCCGCGTCTTAGACGATATGAGAGTCTCAATCATATGTTTGAGTAACAAACTTACTCATTTTAGATACAAAAACCTGACCGGTTTATGAAACAGAGATGATATCGTTTTTATTAAATCTGCCATTCTCATAGTGTCGCATTACAGAGTGCAAAAGTCATTCCGTATTGAGATTCAACTAGATATACAGCTCAAATAAATTTAACTTGACCATTGAAGTACCACGGATCAAAGGTGAGTATGTTGTGAACATACGACTGAGTAACTCGAGAAAACTACCCGACCGCCAATGCTCGCTCGCACGGAGTCCATTTAGGGAATGGTATTGGGAAGTTATTTCTTTAAACGATTGGCTGTCAGATACATACTTACGCTTCCGGGGTCAAGAATGCCTTCTTTAGAGTAAACTTAGATTTGATGGTTGATAATCAATAGGTTACATGAGTGCCATGGTGAATACCCGCGCCTCCTTTCGGGCTAAGTGTTAGCCTCTCCTCTACCAATTGCGTCACGAAAAACCTTTCGTAGGACGATAAAGACGGTAGCTATTACAAATGCAAGTGCACCGCCAATCACCAAAGCTTTTAGTGGGGAAGGCTTCAAAGGAGTGAGAGGTGAGATCGGGATATCGAGTTCCTGGATAACCGGCCGTGCATTTTTCACCATAAATTCTGCGTACTCCATGTTCTTGACTGCCTCTGCCTGCATTGCCGTAAGCTTGGCGATATCTCGCTGAAGACGCAATCCCTTCACCTGATCAAGACGGGAAAACAGATTGTTACTTGCATCAGTGTATACCGCTAAGTTGACATCAGCTTTGGAAAGTTCGCCGGCAATTGAATCCACCTTTACGCGCACGACATCAAAAGTCTTTTGTTGTCGCTCGATGGCCTGATCTATATAGAATTTTCCAAGTTTTTCGAAAAGTGTGGTGGCTATCACAACAGAAAGCTCCTCGTTTGTTGTTTCACTGGAGAGCGTCAGAATACCTGATAGATCGTCAAATGACGCCGAAGTCAGCCCTACCTTTTTTTCACCACCAATGAGTAGGCTATGCAAAGACAGCAGAGCCTTACGCTCTTTGATGTCAAATGCCGGCACTGAATCTCTGGTGAACCGAAAGTCTTTCATTTCA
Source organism: Bacteroidota bacterium (assembly GCA_031400515.1). GTDB lineage: Bacteria > Bacteroidota > Bacteroidia > Chitinophagales > Saprospiraceae > DATDQA01. The sequence goes on along the minus strand of JANNQA010000073.1, from coordinate 22,323 downwards.
GGATCTACCTCAGCCCATTGCTCATCAAGACGATATTCAGTGATCAGCGCGTTTCCAATGAAGCTTGATGGTGTGCTATCTATAATTGGTGTAAGCAGAACGTCCTGATTGATACGACGCGAACGTGCGAGCTCGACGATTTTGTCAAGGTTAAACCTGCCTGTACGTCCACGCCCCAGTCCAAGTTGCCCAAGTACGGAAGTCACGCCTCCTAGTCCTGTGCCCTCATCTTCATTTACCATGAATGTCAGTGTCGCCTGATATGTGACTGGAGCAGACATCGCACGATAAATCAAAAAACCCCCAATGACTACAAAAGTCAGGACATACAACCACCAATAACGGAACGCCTCACGTCGATAAGTGCGAAAAGCAAGGATGAGATCGCGCAACGTAAGATCATCTTCCTGATCGCGCGATGAAAGTTGTCCTTTTTCTTCTGTCATATCATCAATGCTTGATCTGCAATACGCAGAAGGTATTCACCGTAACCGCTTTTCACTAGACCCTGGGCGATATTTTTTAATTGTGCCTTAGTGATAAATCCTTTTCTGAACGCCACCTCTTCAATACATCCGATTTTAAGACCCTGACGCTGTTCAATAATCCGGACAAAATCTCCGGCATCACTGAGTGATTGAAACGTACCTGTATCCAACCATGCAGCACCTCTGCCAAAGACCTTTACATGGAGGGCATCTATTTCGAGATATGCTTTGTTCACGTCTGTGATCTCGTATTCACCACGCGGTGAAGGCTTCAGATTCCTTGCAATCGCAACTACCGTGTTGTCATAGAAATATAATCCCGGTACAGCAAAATTTGATTTTGGTTCCTTCGGCTTTTCTTCAATTGCAATGGCCCGTCTGTTTTCATCGAATGTCACTACCCCATAGCGTTCAGGGTCTGATACGGGATAAGCAAAAACAATGCCGCCCTGCGGATTCAAACAGTCCGCAAGAAATGCTTCCATACCACTGCGGTAGAAAATATTATCCCCAAGGATCAATGCTACACTTTCATCTCCGATAAAGTCAGCACCGATCACAAATGCCTGGGCAAGTCCATTCGGTATCGCCTGCACTGCATAGTGAAATGCACACCCCAATTCTGAACCATCGCCAAGCAGACGCTGAAATTGCACCTGATCTTCCGGTGTCGTGATAATGAGGATCTCCTGAATACCTGCCATCATGAGTACCGATAAGGGATAATAGATCATCGGCTTATCATACACTGGGATCAGCTGCTTTGAGATGGCTTTGGTGATAGGGTAGAGGCGAGTACCGGAACCACCGGCGAGAATAATTCCTTTCATCGGGTGGCGTATTGGGCTTCGTAATAAGTCTGGTATTCGCCGGAGTTGACATGATCTACCCAGCTTTGATTTTCAAGATACCAGTTGATCGTTTTCTGCAAGCCCTGCTCAAATGGAGTTGCAGGAAACCATCCAAGTTCATTTCTGATTTTTGCTGCGTCTATTGCGTATCTGAAATCATGTCCAGCTCTGTCCTTCACAAATGTGATCAGTCTGCGAGATGTACCATGATCTCTGCTGAGGGCTTTATCCATCTGATCGCAGAGCGTATAGACCAGATCGATATTCCGCATTTCATTATCACCACCAATATTATATGTCTCTCCCACTTTGCCTTTATGAAATATCACATCGATAGCACTTACATGATCGAGTACATATAGCCAGTCGCGGATATTTTGTCCTTCGCCATAAACTGGCAGTGACTTCTCTGCAATGATATTGCGGATCATGAGTGGAAGAAGCTTTTCAGGGAACTGATTCGGCCCATAGTTATTCGAGCAGTTCGAGAGTAGGGTCGGGAATCCATAAGTATGATGCCATGCACGTACAAAATGATCTGCCGATGCTTTTGATGCCGAGTAAGGGCTTCGCGGATCATAAGCGGTTTCTTCAGTGAAATATCCTGTGTCACCAAGTGCACCAAATACTTCATCAGTAGAAATCTGATAGAAAACATGATCGTGATAATTTCCCTGCCAAAAAGACTTTGCTACTTGCAGGAGGTTGACGGTCCCAAGGACATTCGTCTTCACAAAACTCAATGGATCAAGAATGGATCTATCGACATGTGATTCTGCTGCTGCATGGATGACATGACTGATGCGATGTTCTTTAAAGACATCATTGACAACATTCTCATCGCGGATGTCTCCTTTGACGAACGTATAGTTTTCACGACCATCGAGATCTATGAGACTTTCGAGATTGCCTGCATAGGTCAACGCATCGAGATTGATGATAAGGTACTGTGGGTACTTATGTACGAAATGGCGGACGAGGTGGGAACCGATGAATCCCGCGCCGCCGGTAATAAGGATTTGCTTTTTGGACATGGGGTAAAGGTAAAACGGATCAAGGGATCAACGGTGGTGTATATTTCGGATCTCGGATCTCGGATCTCGGATTGCGGATTGCGGATTTTGGACCATTCTTCCTTTCCGCCGTTCTGCCATTCCGCCGTTCTGCCTTTCCGCCATTTCGACTATTTTGCGCAGATGGAAGAAGTGTTCGATGACTTTATCGGAAAATTCTGGACGAATGACCGGGTGACAGAGCTTGAGCAACTGGCTACCGAACATGAATGGCGTTTTTCACCACGTGAAAGATTTGCGGAGCAACCGACCGGACTAAAGAGTTTCAATCTTTTCAAAGGAAAGAGAGGCAAGCGGATCACTGGTGTGATACATCCTGCGAGCACGATAGTACACTGTGAGTCCCGCATTTACGATTATATCTATTATTCGGATGGAGGCAAAAAGAAAACCACAGTCATCGAAATGACATGTTCTAACATTGACCTCTCTACATTCTCTGTTAAGCCAAAGAAGGGAATATCCAATATTTTCAATTTTAAAAGTAAAAAACGGGCGTCCTCAAGTCTCGACAAGTTCACCACCAACTACCAGATGGAAGCAGCAGACCCTCAGGTGACAGAGATGCAAATTCCTGACAGTGTGTTTGGACTTGTATCAGATTGTTCCGGTTTATCGCTGGAAGGAGATGGTAATATTCTACTCTACTATTATAATAGGAAACAAATTCCCGCGCAGGACCTGCTCAGAGAACATGAAAAGGCTGTTGAAATCCTGGACAGATTGCTCCATGATCGCGAGAAGGAATTTGTTTAATGGCGGAACGGCGGAACGGCAGAAAGGCGGAACGGCTCAAGGGATCAACAGTGGAAAATCCAATTCTCAATTCATGCGATCTATAACTTGATTGTCGTGAGAATCGAGAATTAATAATTGAGAATCAGTCTTCCTTTCGTTCTACCATTCCGCCCTTCTGCCATTCCGCCTTTTTTCTTGCGCTTGAGTTTGAATTTGCTCACTCCTCCCCATTCTCGGCAGCCTTAGCACTAATCTTTGTCACAGCAAGTTTTGCCTTGATCTTTGCTTCTGCTTCAGCGGCGACTTCGGGATTGTCATCCATAAACTGTCGCGCAGCTTCACGTCCCTGTGCGATTTTGGTGCCGTTGTAAGCATACCAGGAGCCGCTCTTCTCGAGAACATCAAGTTCTGAACCAAGGTCGATGATCTCTCCGGTCTTTGAGATGCCTTCTCCGAAAGTGATATCGAATTCCGCCACCTTGAACGGTGGTGCGAGTTTGTTTTTGACCACTTTTACTTTGACCCGATTTCCGACTACATTGCCATCACGGTCCTTGATAGATGCGCCACTGCGACGGATGTCGAGACGGATTGATGCATAGAATTTCAGAGCATTACCACCGGTAGTCGTTTCGGGATTACCGAACATCACGCCGATCTTCTCACGGAGTTGATTGATGAAGATGCAGCAGCAACCAGTTTTACTGATAGTGCCGGTGAGTTTGCGCATCGCTTGTGACATCAGTCTTGCCTGGAGGCCCATCTTGGATTCACCCATCTCGCCTTCGATCTCACTCTTCGGCACGAGAGCAGCCACAGAGTCAATCACGATAATATCTATCGCTCCTGAGCGAATCAGATTTTCCGCAATTTCAAGAGCCTGCTCACCATTGTCTGGTTGAGAGATGAGGAGATTCGCGGTATCAACACCCAGATGTTCTGCATAGGCACGATCGAAGGCATGCTCAGCATCAATAAAGGCCGCAAGACCACCGAGTTTCTGACACTCGGCGATAGCGTGAATGGCCAGTGTAGTTTTACCCGATGATTCGGGACCATAGATTTCCACAACGCGACCGCGTGGAAGCCCACCGATACCGAGTGCAACATCGAGTCCAATCGATCCTGAGGGGATCACATCGATTTCGACGACTTCTTTGTCGCCGAGTTTCATCACCGTCCCTTTGCCGTAAGTTTTTTCGAGGCGGTCGACAGTGAGTTTGATAGCTTTTAGCTTCTCGTCACGTTCCTTTGACAGCAGCTTTTCGTCACGTTCTTTTGACATAATAGAGGAGTTTTTTGGTTTAGTGTAAAAATCAGCGGCAAGGTAATAAAAACGCAAACACAAACTCAAACGCAAGTGCAAATTCATCGCTGATGCGTGGTCAATTCTCACTCCCACTTCGCCGGTATCCTCATTCAGACAGCTTGACAATTTTTACCTCCACACGTTGATTGCGTCTGCGTCCTTCAGGTGTCTGATTCGTGGCAACAGGTTGTCGTTTGCCATAGCCTTTGTAGATAAGTCGTTTCGGCTCGATGCCTTTGCTGATGATAAAGTCTGCAACGGCCTTTGCACGATCATTACTCAGGCGATCACAGTAGTCATGCTCCGGCAAACCATTTGTATGACCACCGATTTCTACAACAATTGTCGGATTATCATAGAGGAAATTATATAACTCATCCAGTGTCGGAAGCGAACTGCTGTTGATACTTGTGCTGTCTGCATCAAATTGCAATTGTTCCATGCGCACTGCTTCTCCCTGCTCAAGGTTTTCTGCAGTGAGTTCCGGAAGAATCTTTTGTGCAATCTCTGTGCTCAACGATAGTGAACATCCATTCGCATCGGTGACAGTCACTGAATGCATGCCGACCGGTAGTTCAACAGCCCGTGCTGTGCTTTCGCCATTACCCCACGCAAATTGATATGGAGTCATCCCTCCCGTAGTTCTCGCAGTTGCCTTTCCGTCTGCAATGCGTTCATGTGTAGCGGCTCTTACTTCTATGATTTCTCCGGACAATGCCTGAGGTTGATCAACAATAAAACTTGCACTTGTTTTTTGATTCGATGCATCAGTCACCTCAAGACTGTATTCTCCAGCTCTCAATGCAGTTCTTTTCTGCGAATCAGTTTGATCCTGCCAATTCAAGATATAAGGTGATTTTCCTCCTGAAACACTTGCCTCCAGAGCGCCGGTACTCTGTCCTGCACAAAGGATTTGCGCTGTTTGTGAAATGCTCACCCGCAATGGTAAAATGTCTTCAGTGATTTCTACTGTCGCTATCGTGCTGCACGCATTCGCATCTGTGACTGTCACCTGATGTCGGCCAGCCGGTAGAGCAGTAGATGAAGTAGTGGTCTCACCTGTAGACCACCGTGTGATGTATGGTGAAGTGCCTCCGCCGATGCGTACAGTTGCACGACCATCGGCATTATTCGCAGTGGCAGGAGATTGAATATCAATATTCGCACTCAGTGCAGATGGCTCTTTAATGATGATTTCTTTGTCAACCTTGTTTCCCACCGCATCGACAATAAACAGTCGATATGTCCCTGCTCTGAGGGACTCTTGTGTTTTGGTGTTTTCAATTCCGTTGCTCCAGGACATCTCATAAGGTTCTTTGCCGCCATTGATGGATGCATTGATGCCAGCAGTTGCTTCACCCGCACAACGGATGGTACCTGTTTGTTCCAGAGTGAGATTGATCGCCAGAATATTCTCGACAATATTTACTTCAGCCGTTGTGGAGCATCCCGATTCATCGGTCACAGTGACTGTATGAATGCCTGCACTAAGAGATACAGTCTTCGCGGACTTTTCACCATTATCCCATGCAAAAGAGAGCTTGCCGGTTCCACCTTGTGCGCGGACAATAGCATGACCTTCATTCGTTCCGGAAAGAGCCGGGGCTTCAGCAATGGTGCTTGCGACGATTGGCAAAGGCTCTTTGATGTTCAGTTTCAAAGTAGCTGAGCCTTTTGCTGCATCTGTGACGGTGACGATATATTCGCCTGCATGTAATCCTGTGAGCTCTTCTCCTTTAAGATGGTCCAGACTCCAATGATATGTGAAAGGACTTTTTCCTCCATTAACCGCAACTTTCAATCCCCCGGTGGCATCACCTGCACAACGAATCCCAAAGGTTTCCGCAATGGTCGCATCAAGAGGAAGGATATTCTCCAGGATATCGACTGCCGCCTGTGTGCTGCATCCCGATGCGTCAGTAACGGTAACAGTGTGACGACGTGGAGCAAGCTTGATTGCGGTGGATGCGGTCTCGCCGTTGTCCCAGAGATATTGATATGGAGCTTTTCCACCTGTGCATTGAACTGTTGCTGTGCCATTATTCATGTTTGTGCTGGCGGGACTGTCAATACGAATCGACGCCGTCAATGCATCCGGTTGAGTAATAGTAATAGAAGCGCTAGCTGTATTTCCCAAGGCATCTGTGACGGTCACCGTGTATTTACCTACAGGCAATTTTTCCTGAAATGCGAGATTACCTCCACCGTTGCTCCATAGATAACTATATGGAGATTTTCCACCTGTATGAAGTGCAGCAATCACTGCGGTGCCGCCTCCAGCACATCGGAGGAATTCTTTTTGCTCCAGAGTCGCAGCAAGAGATTTGACGTTTTGTGTGACAATGACACTACTTATTGCACTGCACCCCGCTGCATCAGTAACCGTGACACCATATTGTCCTGCTGGAATTCCTGATATTGATGCTTCGCCAATGCCACTATACCATTCATAGGTATATGGCAATACACCTCCGGATACTTTCACAGAAGCAGCGCCATCCTCCGTCCCGACATCACTTTCTGCGCGGTCCATGACAGTCGTCAATTGGATAAAGGGATCCAGGATTTCTACAGTAGCTGTCTTTGAAGATCCTTCAGTATCTGTCACAGTCAATTGATATTTCCCCGGGCCCACTCCGGCAACTCTATCACCTGTCGCGCCTGATGCCCAGACAAATTGATATGGAGGTTTGCCGCCAATGGCACGTACTGAGAATTCAGCATTTGGAGTTGTGCCATTGCAATCAAGATATTTCTCCATCGTCGTAGTGACGGTGATAGTGGATTCTTTCTCGATGATGTACAAACCTTTGTCATTTGTGCCAACCCAAATCGTGGCATCATCATCGACAGATACATAATTCACGAATTGACTTGTAAAATATTGTCCGGGGCCAAACCTCTGATATCTGTCATTTGCGACACGATAGGACGTCATGATATTCGAAGCTATCCATACGCGACCTTCCGGATCTACAGTAATATCATGTATTTCTGATTCGATTTCTCTGCGATTGATAGCAATAGGTGTCCAGGTGTCTTTCCCATCAATGATCCAGATCAGGTCATCGCCAATTGCCCATAGTTCATTTCCCCGTCCCCGAATGCGCAGGATGTTGAAATACCTCTGATGGTGCACCCATTGATTGTCTTTGACTGAGACAGCCCCGTCTTCGGTAGCAATCCAGATTTTTCCCGACTTCGCGATATAGATTGAATTAATAAAGTCAGAACGAAGTTTTGAATTGTCGATATGTAGCTGTTCATCGAGGCGTAGGTCAGGATTCACTTTCAGCTTAAACACACCGTAGCCATTGGTACCGATCCAAAGGATTTTCTGTTGAGAATCATAAGCAGCGGTAGTCACTTTGGCATTACCCAGAATGCGCGCCATAGCATCCTTGTTCCACCTGATATCGTGATTCCCACCGGGAAGCTGTAGAAGGGACATTTCGCCACCACCAATTGGAACTTCCACGGCATGATCTTTGGCATCTACCTTGTAGAGTGTTTGTGCATTTGCAACCCATTTGATGTTTTCTTCATCGACATGGATATTGAGGATGGGTACATTCTCAGGCACCACACGTATCCGCTCTACACGCATCAGTTCGTCCTGTGCGGATACTACTATGCTCTGAAGGCAAATACAAAGACACAACAATAAAAGGCGCATCGATATCTTAAAATCGCGTTGCATATACATTCCAAATTCTGTCAGGTGAGGTACTTAAACGCTTAAAGCATCCATTTCATTGGAGGATGCCAAGGTTGGTTTACCGCGCAAAGGTATCCTGGAGACCTGACAACTTTCCAAAAGTTGGCAAATCTATATGCAGAAATGCAGATTTGCTGTTTCTTTGCGGCGCTATGGATGAAATGAATTATGGCAAGAAGGGAAGCTGCTTCCTGCAGTTCCTGGTGTTCCTCATCTTGTTTGTGATCCTTCTCATGTGGGTTTACAACAAGAATTTCAACCTCACCTTTTAAGAAGGTTGTCGAGGATCGACGTTTTTTTTGAATTCACATACAACTTTCTCGTAATACATAAGATATTGACTTATATTTGCATGTCTGGCATTTTGAAAGCCAGGAGGCCTTGCTATTGCATCGGGAAATTTTCATCTTTGTGAACGTCCAAAAGAAATCATCCCGAATTTCGTTTTTCTAATAGAGTCAACCGATCAATTGTATGCTTAGTCAGAATCTCAGTCAAAAGATGCTTCAGAAGCTGTCACCACAGCAGATTCAGTTAATGAAGCTCCTTCAAATCCCTACAGCGACGATTGACCAGCGTATTCAGGAGGAATTGGAAACAAATCCTGCCCTGGATGAAAGTGTTGAGGGCCAGACTGAGGCCACTGTCAATGATGACGCCGATAGCACAGATGAGTTGGACAATCAGGATGACGGCCAGGAAGAGGGTTTCGATCTTACTGAATATATTGAGGACTATGCCGACGACGATCCAATCTCATATCGGAATAATACACAAACAGAGACCAGGGATACAATTCCGATTGCACTGAATAATACGTTTCATGATTATCTGGAACAGCAGTTGGGGCTACTCGAGTTACAGGATGAACGTGAATTGCTTATTGCCGAGCAAATCCTCGGAAGTATAGATGATGATGGTTACCTGAGAAGGGATCCGACTTCAATCATCGACGATCTGCTCTTCGCCCAATCGATTCATTCAACAGTGGAGGAGGTCCTTGTGATGTTGAAGAAAATTCAACGATTTGACCCGCCTGGAGTTGGCGCACGTGATCTGCGAGAGTGTCTTTTGATCCAAATAAACCAGAGAATTCAGAACGACAAGGGAGTAGAAGGACACGTTCATCCTGGTCGTGATCTCGCATATAAAATCCTTGAATTCTATTTTGAAGAATTCTCAAAGAAACATTATCAAAAATTACAGAAGCAACTTGAGATCACAGAGGGTCAGTTACGGAGCGCTATTGAAGAGATTTTGAAACTCAATCCAAAACCTGCAAGTGCATATGGAGGTGCTGATAGCAGCAATATGAACTACGTGGTTCCGGATTTTATCATCAGTAATCGGGATGGCGTTCTGGAACTCACAATTAATAGTCGCAACCTTCCAGACCTCAGGATCAATGAGCAGTACGTCGACATGCTGAGATCCTACAACAACAGGAAGAAGCAAGGCCTCACCACCGGTAATGACAAACAGGCCATCCTGTTTATCAAGCAGAAAATAGACTCGGCAAAGTGGTTTATCGATGCGATCAGGCAGCGTCAGCAGACATTGTATCGCACGATGTATGCCATCATGCAGTTTCAGCAAGCGTATTTCCGCACAGGTGATGCGCGTAAGATAAAACCGATGATCCTCAAAGACATTGCTGAAATCACGGATCTGGATATCTCCACGGTCTCCCGGGTGGCCAGTAGCAAATATGTACAAACCGAATTCGGTTCCCGCAAACTCAAAGAGTTCTTTTCGGAATCTGTTGTCACAACTGACGGTGAAGAGGTGTCGACTCTTGAGGTTAAGAACGCTCTTTCAGAAATTGTTGCTGCAGAAAACAAGCGCAAGCCTTATTCTGATGAAAAACTCAAAACTCTACTTCTTGAGCGGGGCTATGACATCGCGCGAAGAACTGTTGCAAAGTATCGGGAGCAGTTGAATATTCCCGTTGCGCGGTTGAGGAAAGAGTTGTAGGATTTCGAATCTCGGATTTTGGATTTCGGAGGACGAAATCAACCTGCAACGGGATGGAATACTGTCGTCACTAATTCTCGAGCAATTCCGGTTTCACCTGCTTACCCCGCTTGACCGGTTTTACCCCTTTCTCTATTGCCTGATTTATAGATTTCAGGAAAAAATGTCATAACATATTAAAACTATCAATAAAGTGTCCTAATTTGCGGAGCATAGAAAACTACCCTCTTCTATGTCACCACTCGCGCTCTTCTTCAGCATCATGCACAACCTGGAAAAAAGGCATACCCATCTGGCCTGTGGGTCTATGCTATCTGCTCCGGCTATAGAGTACAAGGGGCGCGCCTTCGCGGTCTGTCGTCAGGACAGGATGCTTGTAAAGCTTCATGATCCTGAAGTATTCAGTGGTCGTGGTATTCATGCATCAAAAGATTACCATCCATTCAATAGTGGCGTTGTCCTTGCGTCATGGCGAGAGGTTCCATACTATTATCATAGTGATTGGGCTGATCTTGCAGAACTTGCTCTGGACGCATTAAGGGAGGAGATAGGCTGAAGCGCGAGAAGAAGTCTAAAGGCTGAATATTAAAGGCTAAAGTCCAAGGTTGAAATCCAACTTTGGACGTTGGTATTCGCCATTTGATATTTTGACTTCTTGGATGTGGACTGAAGACTGAGGACTCTTTTTTTTCTCCTCTTGCACCACTGAGAGATATTCGTATCTTTTCCACACAATTTTAAAAAATACATCTTGACATGGACGGAAAAACCAAAGCAATTGTGGCGCACATTACATTGATCGGATGGATCATTGCACTCGTGCTGAATAGCCAGCAAAAAGATGAATTTGCCTCTTTTTATATCAGGCAGATGCTGGGACTGATCATACTCAACTTTGTGTGGATCATTCCAATTCTTGGCTGGATCGTAGGTATTGCAGTTCTGGTTCTTTGGATTCTGAGCGTGATTGGAGCAGCATCAGGAGAAGAAAAACTGACTCCTGTTGTAGGCAAGTACTTTCAGGATTGGTTCAAGGCTCTTTAGGTTCCGTTATTCTTCGGTAGATTTTATTGGCTGTCATTCTCCCTCGCTAAGGTTGGGTGAGTTGTAGGTGTATGCCTGCATGTAAACCCAGGAATGAATTTCGGGAGGCACCATATGTGCCATGATTATTATTAAGTCTCCATGGCTCCGCGTTGATATCAGTAACACCAAGACCACCGCGGACTTCTATTGTAAAATGCAGCGCGGGTGTCATGTAGAGTTGAAATCCTCCAGCTGCGACAAATGCCAAGTCCCATGTTGTGAAAAATTCCTCGTCTGAAGAAGGCTGACCGAGGCTTTCGATTATCGATTGATTCGGATTGCCACCCTCCAGTACGAACTCAAGGAACTCGGTTTCCACTCCATCGATATTCCAATCAATCTCAGGCGACAGGAACTTATCGAACTGTAGACCCGCTAATAAATACCATATTGGCTTTGACTCTGTCCCCACTCCGGAGTATCCCACTGGTTCTGTCAACTGATAACGGAGAGCAATCGGGACAGATATGAGCCCGTACTCTACATCCTTCATAAAACGTTTTCCCTTGAACGTGTCGTCATAATTTTGACCTGCAGTTTGGTAAGTTGCCTCAAGTAACAGGGCATACTTTGGATTCAGTTGATAGGTGACGACGGCCCCACCACCAAAGCCAATATTGATGCCATAATCCATTTCATTTTGGCCGAAATTATTTTGATTTGCAATTCCCGCAGACTGCAAATCTGCTTTCACACCAATACAGAGGGTTGGTCTATGGGAGCTTTGCAATTGTGCAAATCCTATCGTTGGAAGTAAGACAATCATCGCGCATGAAACCAAATGACTATGTATATACTTCAATGGATAAAGTTTTGGGTGTTTAAAATTTGGATGAGTAAATCTTAGGCCTCTTAGTTCCCGTGTCTGACGTAGGTGTCTATGTTATGCATGTCCTTGATCTTTTTAGCTACCCTTCTGGCTTCATTCAGATCGGAATATCTTCCGGCACATGCGGTGTGATATTCTGAGAGTTCAAAATTGACAACCTCAGCTTTGCCATAACCAAGCTTCTTGAGTTCCTTCACGCGTTCTTCTGCATTTGCCCGTGCAATAAAATTACCGGCTATCACGAGATGTGTTCCTCCATCCTTATCCGCTGGTTTTGCCGCTGGTGCAGGAGAAACTGGCGGTGGTGTCACAGTCTTTTTTACCTGAGGTTCGGCCGGTTTTGATATCGGCTTGGGTTCTGGTTCTTTCTCCTTTTGAACCGGTTCCTGTGTTGATTCTGATACTGTCTCTTTTGTCACATCCTCCTGGCTCTGTTGTGATTCTTCAGACAAAACTTCTTCGTCTGGGGCGTCATCATCCTGGATGTCGTAAACTTCTTCTGGCTTATCATACTCCTGTTCCTCCGACAAGGTATTCGTAGTTTCATCTAAAGACCCTGTACGCTGGGAAGAGCCCACAAGATGATTTATCCATAGATAGACAAGGAAGAGTATAAAGAGGGTGACGAGAATAGCGAGCAATCTGTTCATGACATGGTAGTTTTCTTGTTGTCAGGAAATCAAATGCGCGGCAATCCGCGAGACGCCAAAACTACAAAAGAAAAATAACGTATTACAATTTAGGAATATGCGTGTGTATCACAAATTGCACAAATCGATCTTTGTCATTCCGAGCGAACCCAGTGAGTCGAGGAATGCGAATGACCTCTCATATCCCTTCTCGCGAGTTATTCGGTATCATAACCCACATTCCTCGACTCGTCGATTACACTCCCTTCGAATTCCTCAGGGCAGGCCCTCGCTCGGAATGACAAAAGTCCAAGTTCTCTGTGCATTTTGTGATACACCCGAATATGTAGTGACTCGCATTAACCGTGCCCGGTCCTATCGCCAAGAAAAACACATATAGCCACCGAAGAAGTCCTCCACGGAGTTAACTTTGAAACAATATCACATTTCTTCTATCATGAAAGTGTTTTGGTATTGCGTTGTCTTATGGATATCTATAGATCCTGTGTTGGGACAGATCAAATACACTGCGTCTTTCACGCGATCACTGGAAAAAGCAGGTATTTCTTACATCGCGCCTCTCGAGCAATGGCTTCATGTCGCGGCACCTCCTGATCATGAATACATGCAGTATGATCTGGTACTTCAGAATGATCGAAATGATTTTGAAGTGCGTTATCGGATTCATCCAAATCGTCGTTCTGAGTTGAGCATTCCTCCATCCGTCACAGTGAGTCGCCTTATAGCAAGTATCGCTTCGAACGATGAAGCAAATGAGATTCGGGTAGTGATTCTATCCGAGGAAATTCTGAAAGTTTTCAACGCGGACCGAGGAGTCATTGCATACTTTACCCCTAAAGATGAATTCACCGAGAAACCTTATGGTGCTGTGTTCAGTCTTTATGCCGAAGACCGGCGCGCGATTGACGTTGTACTACTTTATACGAATCCTGAATTTGACCCCTTAACAGCATATCGCAGCATATACTTCCGGGAATAGGATAGAGATAAATGAAAAAAACCAGGTACCCGGGAGGACGCCTGGCTTTTTTAAAACAATCAACTGGCTAAAAAGAAGTGAGCTTGTGTGGGTTCGGTACTCATTGAAGTCTCTTTCTTTTAAGAGTATCACTGAGTCCGGTTACAATGAGGAGTGTACAGGAGTGGCCGGATTGTGACCATCGAGGAGAAAAAATTTTCTGCACAGGGACATCCCTCGCAATCTGGCTTTCTGCCAGTCTGCCAGTCCGATATTCCAGCATTCCTGAATTCCACCCTTTTTTACTGACTTTAGCACGTGAATTGCACTTTGACACTGACTTATGGATTGTAAAGAATACCTATCGGATGAGGATTTTGTGCGTGATATACGCCTGGGAGGGTCTGCATTGGACCGCGCAACTGACTGCCTTTACCGTACCTATCGCGATTCCACGCTGACAAAAGTCAAGTCTTATCTCCGTTTCAGAAAGGGGATTGAGGATGATGCAGTGGATGTCATACAGGATGCTTTTCTGATAATGATTGAAAAAATCCGGGACAATGGGTACAATGAAGGGTCACTAGTACACTTCTGGATAGGAATCGCCAGAGGGCTTCTCAGAAACAAACTCAAGCGGGACACACGAACGGATTTGATTGAGGAAAGCACTCAATACGACCAGGCTGATATTCAGACTCCGGAGTATCTCCTGCTCAATGCGGAAAAACGCGATCTCCTGGACAGTGTGTTGAGTAAACTCGGAGACAGATGTAAGAAAGTGCTCCTGATGTGGGCTGGAGGATATTCGATGGAGGAAATTGCTGAAAAGCTTGAATTGAGCAGCGAAGCAATGGCACGTAAAATAAAGTATAAATGCAAAAATCAACTCATGGAGTTGTTGGACAATACGGACTTCGATTTATAAAAACATGGCAACAGTTCACCTCTTTTAATCATGGATATACAGGAAACAATTCACGGACGTATTGAAGCTTACCTCAAGGGTACTCTCAGTGCTGTGCAACAAGTAGAATTTGAACAAGAACTTCAATCAGACGAAGCACTTCAAAATGAGGTGGATCGTCATCGCAAGGCCGTTCTTGCAATCAACTATGGCCTGAGTCAATCCTTGAAATCGAGGCTCAAAATGATTGATAAAGAACTTGCCCCACCCGTAACAAGCACTTCTCGTCGCTTGCCTCTCTTCACGCGAATCGCAGCAGCAGCCAGCGTATTGATATTGATTGCTGCAGGAACGCATTTCTATGCACATCGCACATATAGCACCGACACTATCGCAAATAACCTCTTTGCGCAAGCATCAGGCGAGGAGTTCCGCGGACAAGGGGAATATGTTATTTCGCTCAGTGAAAAGTTCGCGGACGCCGAGAAGCTGTTTCGAGATGGCAACTATGAAAATGCAAAGCGCCAATATCTGGAAATCATCAAAGAAAATAGTCTGCTCAAAGAGCAAGCTGAATGGAACCTCACATTGTGTTACTATGCCATGGATCCTTCCTCCTTACAGTTCAAAACCCTGTTTGACAGAATTCGGACAGACATTCAGCATGACTACCATTCTGAGGCTTTAGAGCTACAGCACACAATGAATGGCTTGCTGTACAAACTCGTGAATCGTTAAGCGCAGTTTGCGGGAAAATCCCTCGTTTCTCTTCTGCTGTTTTTTCGGCTGTATTACCAAGTAGACCATATTCCGCTTAGCCGTTTGTTAAAATCGTGTTAAACGAAAATTCCCCGGAAACAGAGACTTTTGTAACACGTTTATCTTGTGCTTTTCAAAACAACATCCCTTATTCATAGCAACGCGAAACCATGAAACAATTTATTCTTATGACTGTAGCTGGCGTTGTTGGAGCGCTAGCCACTGTAGTCATACTACGCCAGGTTCCGATTCCGGGTGTATCAACTCCGACATTCGCAAAGAATGCTTCTACATCCACAACACTTTACACTCCACCAGTAATCACAAACGCGATCGACCTATCGTATGCAGCAGAGAAGGCAATGCAATCCGTTGTACAGATAAAAGCCAAAGAGAGTGATGCCACTGCCCAGCAGCGTAGAGAAGAGCAACGTCAGGCTGATCCCTGGAGTCGCTTTTTCGATTTTGACTTAGGTGATCAATTTTTCAACATGCCATTCGGGATGCAGTTCCAGCCACGTGAAGGAGCCGGATCCGGAGTGATCATCTCCGCAGATGGATATATCGTGACGAATAATCACGTGGTGGATTTTGCCGATGAAGTCATTGTAAAGACCTTGAATAAAGAATACGAAGCAACTATCATTGGTCGCGATCCCAGTACAGACCTGGCCGTCCTGAAAATCGATGCAACAAGTCTGCCTGTGCTGGAGATCGCTGACTCAGATAAATCTAAAGTTGGTGAATGGGTACTCGCGGTTGGCAATCCATTTGAATATCTTACTTCTACCGTCACTGCAGGTATCATCAGTGCGAAAGGACGTGATATCGATATCATCCGTGGAGAAAGGACGATCGAAGAATTTATCCAGACCGATGCTGCTATCAATCCTGGTAATAGTGGCGGCGCACTTGTGGATGCACAAGGTCGTCTCCTGGGCATCAATACAGCGATCGCATCTACAACAGGTAGCTATAGTGGCTATTCTTTCGCGATCCCAATGAATCTTGTGGTTCGTATCACAGATGATATCATTGCAAATGGAGGAGTGATAGAGCGAACCAATCTCGGTGTCATCGTAGAAGAACTCGATAAAAGCCATGCTGAGGAACTTGGCCTTAACATAGAAACAGGACTCGTTGTCCGTGAACTTGTAAACGGTGGTGCGGCACAATACGCCGGTATCCTGCCGAATGATGTCATTGTAAAAGTGAATGACAAGACGGTCACAGAGTTCAAGGATATCCAGGATGTGATGAACTATGCTAAAGTCGGCGATACCCTGACAGTTACTGTTTTGCGCAAAGGAGAATATGTTGACATTCCTGTGCGTTTAAGAAAGAAAATATAACCAGCCGGATGCTGGTCAACGAATAGTTGGTTTTTCGTTTTGTTTTGATGCGCCTGCTCCACCCGGAGCAGGCGTTTTTTTTTGTTACGGCAGAAAGGCGGAAGGGTTAATGACAGAAGGGATGTGAATGCCATAAATATATTCTTTCCGCCCTTCTGCCATTCCGCCTACTTTCCTAATTTTATCCAACTTAAACCACCCACATGCTTAAACCTATTACATCGTTATTCAACGACATTGTCGACCTTATCTATCCGCGTATTTGTGCTGCGTGTTTTGACAGTACACCAGTCAAAGACGGGATCTTCTGTATTTCTTGTTTGTCAGAACTGCCAGAGACCAACTATCATCTGATTGAAGGCAATCCATTTGAAACACATTTCTGGGGTAGGATTCCCTTGCAGGTGGGAGCGGCATTTTTGTTTTTCGTTCCGGATGGCAAGACACAGACATTGCTACATAATATTAAGTATAGACAAAGAAGTGATTTCGCACGCATTGTGGGTGAGTTTTACGGTCACCGACTTAAACATTCCTCACGATTTCAGGGAATCGATGTGATCATCCCAGTGCCATTGCATTGGAAGAAGGAACATCAGCGTGGGTTCAATCAAAGTGCAGAATTCGGTAAGGGTCTTGCTGAAGCAATGTCGCTGACTTTTCTGAAGAACGGACTGACACGAAAGCGATTTACAGAAACACAGACGAAGAAAACTCGTGCCGATCGCGTTGCGAATTTGAAAGATGCTTTTGTGGTAACCGATCAGGCAAAGATTCGCGGTAAACACATTTTATTGGTCGATGATGTGCTTACGACCGGCGCAACGTTGGAGTCTTGTGCGCTTGCATTGTTGCAGACCGAGGGCGTCAAAGTGAGCATGGCGACGATTGCCTGCGGGAGACTTTAATCAGAAAGTGAGAACGTGAGATGGTGAGAAAGCGAGAAGAAAACAGATTAAGAAAAGTGATTGGTGATCGGTGTTGTTGGTAAGTTGATAGTTTGCAGTTTTTTCCCTCGTTAAACCAGCGAGCATCGGGATTCAAACACGCGACTTAGAGGCAACTTAGGAGCTACCCTTCGACTCGTTACACTCGCTCAGGGCATGCTTACTAGCCACTTAGAAACAACTTAGTGTTCCACATCAAACCCAATATCCCGGCGAAAGTATTTTCCTTCAAAGGTGATCTCCTTCGCTGTGCTATTGCTCTTATCTAACGCTTCTGCGAGTGTATCGCCCATTGAAGTCACTGCGAAGACACGGCCACCGCTTGTGACGAGACCGGAGTCTGTCATTTTTGTGCCTGCATGAAAAATCATTGAGTCGGGATGTGCTTCGGGTAAATGAATTGGCAAGCTAGTGCGGTAATCACCAGGATAGCCACCCGATGCACAGACAACTGTTGTGGCAAAGCGCGGATCGATATCGATAGATTGTGTATTCAATGTTCCGTTGTGCACAGATGCGAACAACTCAACGAGATCATTTTTTAAACGTGGGATCACAGATTCTGTTTCCGGATCGCCCATCCTGCAATTATATTCGATGACAAAGGGATCGCCATTCACACTGATTAAACCAAAGAACACAAAGCCTTTATAGTCTATCTGCTCTGTTTGGATTCCTCTGATAGTGGGTTCAATGATGCGGGCTATTACTTTTTCCATCATTGCAGCGTCCACAAAAGACACCGGTGACACGGAACCCATACCACCGGTATTCAGTCCTGTATCGCCTTCACCAATCCGTTTGTAATCTTTTGCAATTGGCAATAGCACATAGTCCTTACCATCAGTCAATGCGAACACTGAGAATTCAATCCCGCTTAAAAATGCTTCCACCACAATGGTCGTGCCAGCGGATCCGAATTTGCCATCGAGCATCATGTCAAACTCCGCCAATGCTTCTTCATGCGACGTACAGATCAACACACCCTTTCCAGCAGCAAGACCATCTGCCTTTAAGACGATTGGGTGAGAATGTGTACCCAGATAGTTGTGACCTTCTGATATATTCGCTTGCGTGAATGTCTGATATGCAGCAGTCGGAATCTGATGTCGCTGCATGAATTGTTTTGCAACATCCTTGCTCCCTTCAAGCATGGCTCCTGCCTTTGATGGTCCGATACACATGATCTGAGACAATGCTTCATGCTGCGAGAAGTAGTCTACGATACCGGCCACAAGCGGAGCTTCAGGTCCAACAACAAGCATTTCAATCTTCTCCCTCACGCAGAAAGATCCAACCGCAGCGAAATCCATCGGATCAAGAGATACATTGATACCCAATGATCCGGTTCCTCCGTTTCCGGGTGCGATAAAGAGTTGACTGCAACGCGCTGACTGTGCGATCTTCCATGCAAGAGTATGCTCACGACCACCAGAGCCGAGGAGAAGAATGCGATAGGATTTAGGATGATCCATGAATGGGCAAAGATGCAAATGCAATCACAAACTCAAGTGCAAACACAAACACAAGCGCAAGTGCAAGCGCAAGTACACAGAAAACCGGTGAAGCAGGAGAAACTGGATAAACCGATCAAACCGGAGAAATTGTGAAAAGTGAGGCGCGTAAATAGAGTTATCCGCCTGGTAGCTTTCCTATGCCTTTCTCCCACTTCTCCCTGCTTCACCGGCTTAACCGGTTTCACCCGTTTTCCCGGCTTTCCCCGCTTTAGCGTGCTCCTCCGGCGTATTCACATTCATCAACCAGTTCGGATCCTTCGCTTCAATGATTTGCACATCAGAATTGATGAGCGCTTTACGCGGACAGACATTTCCTTGAGCGAGGAAACTCAAAAGAACAGGGTACGCTTTCGGCTCCCAAAGAGTAATCAACGGCTCTGGAAATCCTGTCGCAGGGTTATGAAAGGCCGTGGCGATCTTGGATGGATTTCGTTGCGAAAGCAATTGTTCTAATGATTCTTCAGTCACAAATGGCAGATCTGTTGCAACAATGAGCCAGGCATTGTCTGGTGCTGTCATCATCGCGGAAAGGATCGCTCCATACGGACCAAGTCCTTCAAATCGGTCAGCGATCATCGGAAAATCCACGGCCATTGTATCGACCTGATCGGCTCTGCATGATACATATGCCGGCACTGTTTGTCCTGTGAGTAAGTGAAGCAGATAGTCTCTGTGAGGTATGCCATGATATTCCATCATCGCCTTGTCACGACCCATCCTGATACTTCTTCCACCGGCCAGGACCAATCCATTGACAGATGGCGAGAGCACTTGAGCGGATAACCATTCGATGAGGGCATGTTCCTGTCCTGCATTGAACACTTTTGTATTGCTCTGTAAATGCGCATTGAGGAATGGACATGCTTCAAGAGTTGTATCCACTTCCAGCACCGCAACCACGTTTGTTAATCGATCCACTTTGCGTTGAAGTGATTCCAACTTCTTTGAATGCAACAACACAATCTGCGCCTTTGCAGTAAAGTGATTTCCATTGACAAGAATCAGATCCTGCGAAGACAACATTGCCCGTCGCTCAAACATCGTTGGGTCGCGCTGCAGATCAATACGACGACTTTGGATTTTATCTGTGTACACTACATTGAATGATAAGGCTACAGCATTCGCATCAGCACCGGCATGATCTGCATCTACATACGCAACATTGCGACTACTCGACATTGAAACTGCAATTGTTTCCGCTAGTGTTTTGATCACAGAACATGGCGCCCCCAGAATTGCAAATTCATTCCTTCCCCATTCACCGAGAGTTGGTTTTGGAAGCGGTGGGTGTTTATGATGATTCTCTGTCGAAGTCATGTTTACCTCCAGTTTTGGAAATCAGACGGAGCTCGCTGATCAGAATGTCATGTGAAAATGCTTTGCACATATCATATATCGTCAGTGCGGCCAAACTCGCACCTGTGAGCGCTTCCATTTCAACGCCGGTCTTGCCATGAAGTTTTGTGGTGCACCGGACTTCCACTTTATTATCACCAATTACCTTTATAGTAACCTGGCAATCTTCGAGGGCTAATGGATGACAGAGCGGGATCAATTCACTTGTACGTTTCGCAGCCATTACACCGGCGATGATAGCCGTTTGAAAGACCGGGCCTTTTTTCGTCAAAATATCCTCATTGTGCAAGTGAGTCATAACTTCCGCAGGCAAAGTAATAACGCATCCTGCCGTTGCAGATCTGGACGAAACCACTTTTGCACTGACATCCACCATAGATGGATTGCCGGAGGGGTCGATATGGGAAAATTCTTTTGTCATGCGAAAAGTTATTAATCAGCTATCAAAGCTACTACTGTTTTTTCTAGAGGGCGTGATCCCAGTTTGTCATTAACAAAGAACTATCAGGGACAGATCCATTGTGCTATATTGGCTTAACCGTCTCTACGTGTGTATCGGGCTGAATGATGCAGTGATCCTCTATACCTCCAGAGGCTCCACCGCCGAAAGAGATTCGAAGATGTATTACGACCGTGATTCTCGTTACTCTTGTTTGGAGTTTTTAAGATGTCTCTCAATATCAACGGATGTTTTTTTTCAAATTACCAGTTTTTTCAATCGGATTCCATATTTGACAGATCGATACTTTTTTAGAGAACAGCTTAAAAAGAGTTAATCAATTACTTATCCAGTTTTCTTTCAAATGAACATCATTGACATCCTGATAATGCGTGCAGAAGCGGACCCCGATAAACCCGCGTATATCTATTTGGAAGATGGTGAGATAACTGAACGGATACTCACTTATAAAGATGTCGAGAGGGCTGCAGCAGGCATAGGTGGGCACTTAGTGAATAGAAACGAGACCGCCTGTATTTTGATCTTTGATGCCGGGCTCGACTTTCTCAAAGGTTTCTGGGCTTGCCTATGGGCCGGTAAGACAGCAGTTCCCGTAAGCTTCCCTGTTCGTAAGCATAGTTTTGAACCTTTGGCAAGGCTTATCGCCGACATTGGTAGTGTGTTGTTTCTTACCGACAGAGCCTCCTATCAAAAGATGCAACGCCGGTTTGGATCTCATCCTTTATTTACAAAAAATGAATGGTTGCTCACAGAGGATTTGGAAATGGAACCGGTGTCCATACCCGCGGCGGTAGTGAAGGGCTCAGACATCGCAATTCTCCAATACACTTCCGGGTCGACAGGGAGCCCCAAAGGGGTTATGGTTTCGCATGACAATGTGCTACATAATGTAGCTTTTATTCAACACACGTTTGGGCTTACAAGTGAAACAGTTGGGGTCACGTGGCTGCCCCATTTTCACGATATGGGACTCATTGATGGCTTCATAGAGCCTGTTTTTAGTGGATTTACGCGTGTGTTTTTAAGCCCGGTTCATTTTGCCGAGCAGCCTGCCAGATGGCTGAAGGCAATTTCACGCTATGGCGCCCACTATAGCGGTGGGCCAAATTTTGCCTATGACTTGTGTGTTGCACGCATCACGGATGGACAACTAGAATCCATCGATCTCACAAATATGACCTACTTGTACAATGGTGCAGAGGCGATCCATCAACATACGCTGGACAACTTTGCACGTCGATTTGCTGACAATGGATATCGGGCTGATAAAATGGTTACATGTTATGGCATGGCAGAAACGACACTCGCAGTTTGTTTTTCACCGAGAGGAAAACCTGCTCCGACGATGGCG
>JANNQA010000072.1:0-9993 GCA_031400515.1 Bacteroidota bacterium | reverse complement strand
CTTTAACGCAGAACTGAGTAAGCCCGGCCCCTGGGCCGTTTTTGAAACAGACAATGTGATGTACACTATTCCCAAACATTCCATTGTTCCTGGTGAATATGATCTCAAGCAAACCTTGCAGGACTGGGAAACGGCATTACGCGGTGTCAATTCCATTTTAGCCAGACAGATCATTCCCGACAAACACAATATGTACATGATTGCTGATCTGGATATCAGATTTGGCGCTTATTCAATCGGTTATCCGATGTCGAATACACCGCTGAACTATTCGGATGTACCCGGACCTGCTTATTTTATTAACGGTCCAGGACCTGATGATGAGACAAACTTTCATGAAACCGGGCATGCATTGGCGATGTCTAAATTTTCGGGTGAGGAGGAGGCTTTGGTCAATTTTCCATACATCATGGCTATGAATTATGGCTTGAATACAGACTTGAATGAAGCCGTGAATTACAGCTTTGTTCCTAACACCTTTGACATTGATAAGACTGTAACCCATAGAATAGTGTCCAATAGTTTTGGTTCAGAAAGAGATATTTCCAACACTACAACAGACGAAGTACGTTACCAGCATAGAGGGTACGGGCACTATTTTGAGATAGTCAATTTACTTGGATGGTGTCCGCTCAGAAACTTCTGGAAACAGGAATTCATTGACTTTGAGAATGGGATCGACCATGGCATCAATGACCAGGATATTGACAGCAGGATCATTAGAATGTCGACAGCTGCTCAAGCAGATTTGCGTCCCCTATTCCATATTTTTGGAGTCCTTCCACAAGAACCCATTGCGGTTCAGGCGCTAATAGATCAGTTAAACATCCCAAAATCCCAGACCATTTACAACAGGCTCCAGGATTATTTCGACCTGATACCAGTAGATAACACAGCATTCATCAATTATGCCCTGTCAGTATATCCCGATCTCTACACGAATGGTCCAACTGAAAATCCTGATTACGGGGTAGGCTGGCACTATCAAAAGTCATTGACCTACAATGTGGCAGAAGCCCAGCAGCGCACTGATATCTTACAGTCCATCATTAATTTGTATTATCCGAATGGCCAACCTTCAGGTAATACGGATCCGGATGTTTGCTGCCTGCTGGACACCGTGAACGTGAGCATATTAAATGAAGAGGTCATCGTGACCGGTGGCGTTGAGCCTTATGATATATCAATTGAAGTGACAGGAAATGTTCAAACGGTAACGGTGGTCGATTTTGATGGATGTGAATCCACTGTACAATACACGATTAGCAATTTGTCGGAATTAGAAAACGTGAATTTGCAAATTTTTCCTAATCCTACTGATGGGGAAGTACAAATCGGCTTCGGAGCCATTCAAGAACAAGTTTCAATTTCCCTGTTTGATCAAATAGGAAGATTGATTCAAACTCAAAGTGTGATGGCGACTGAATTCGTAAACTATCGGCTTCCTGAGCCTAACGGAATGTATTTCTTTCACATTACGTGCTCAGATGGGAGATATAGCTCATCAATGGTAATAAAAGAATAAAATCGTGCTCCATCAACGCATCAATGTTCATATCCCCTATGTGGGCATACGCCATTTATGCTTGACCGTTATTCGAAGCCAGCAAGCTTACGCAACCTCTTTCATGTTTACAAAATACATCTCCATGTCCCCTTTGCCTTAAACCATGATCTTGCCTCTTCTCTCAAAGACGAAGTCAGGATCTTCTTTATGAGCTCATAGGTATACCAGGATATGTTTACTTTTCCCACCGCTCCATTGCTCTCTTAGCCCGTACTAAAAAAACCAGGTCCTCGCTTCTGCTTTCTTTCGCCTTGAAATTGGAATTTGCAATCCATTTTTTAATACAAATTGCTCACTGTCTAATGCCCCAATGTGGTATCTGTTCACCAGGTACGAGCGATGGCTCCTGAAAAATCCTTTATCAATGAGGATGTCTTCAAAGTATGCCAGATTTTTAGAGGACAACTCCCGGGAACCATTTGATAAGTGGATATAACTGTAATTACGCTCTCCTTCAATGTGGGTAATCTGCTTTAAAGCAAACCGCAATGTGCCTGTTTGAGTAGGTAAAACCAGCTTTTGTTCGTGGACAGCTTTTGTTCCAAGATTTTCCAGTGCCAATGAAACATCACCTTTGGATTTTGTGCTGCCGATTCTTTGAATTGCCTCTTTCAGTTCATTCTCCTGAATGGGTTTTACTAAATAATCCAAGGCATTAAAACGAAACGCTTTAATGGCATAGTCACTGTGCGAGGTTGTAAAAATGGTCTGGAAACTGATATCATCGAGCTGCTGTAGGAGTTCAAACCCTGTCATGTCCGGTAATTCAATATCCAGGAAGACAACATCGGGTTTTATCAAAGCGATTAAACGGAGTGCCTCCTTCCCTGAACTCGCGATCCCTGACACAGAAATATTTGAAGCCTCTTGCTGAAGTAAATCCGATAACACGGTTGCCATAAAGGCATTGTCTTCAACAATTAAGGCTTTTACTGGCTTCATAGACTGGAAGGCAAGATACATTTTAACTTATCCCGTGGGTGCATGACATTTTGCAGGTTTGAGTCATTCAACAAATCGCCATCGCTGCCCCCGTCCGGCGCCATAGGCTCTGGCCGACGGAGCCTGACCCCCTATAGGGGGAACCGCCACTCCCATCAAATTCAAGTTGCGGGTGGACTTCCCCTTGAGGGGATTGAGGGGCGCGTGAGGCCTAAAGTGCCTTGACTGAAAGAAGCAAACCTGCAAATTGTCATACAACAAGGCCAATACAGGCACTCAGAACCGTTTGATAAGTCCAACTACCTTACGATAACCCAAATGCGGCGCCAGCGAACAGCTTACCCTAGATTTGGTCATCGCAAACATATTAAGAGATGAATTCACCCAAATACTTGTTGTCGTTCATCCTGTTTTTTACAGAGATTTCAGCATCCCTTTCTCAAACGTACGCGTCTGATACTGTATCCATAGATTCTCTATCTATCAAACCCAACCAGCCGCAGGGCTTCGAAGAGCGTCAACAAACACTTACCGTGATTTCCAAGGCCCTGGAGGATAAAAAGTATGATGAGGCTACAGAGCAAGCGAATAAGGTAGTAACAGATGCCATCGCCAACAGGGACACGGTAAATCTTCGCGACGCGTATAGATTGCTCTCAAAAATATTTCATGGCAAGGGCGACGTCAAGCAACGTGACCTATACGAACAACGGATTCAATCCCTGGCTGTAGCTTATGGTTATCACTTAGACGAAGGACTTGACTTTTTAGCCAAAAAAGATATTCACGCTGACAATTTGCCATGGATTTTTGATGAGCTTCAACTCCTGGAGGATAAGGAGCGTAAATTCAGTTTCGAGGAGGTCAGCTCTCAACCATTTCAAGGCAGGTTCACCAACAACTTCACCGTTGAGCCAGGTGATGCACTATATAAAGTAAGAGAATCTTCCATTGACGCTCTATACATCAAAGTTTTGTTTAATCAGGATGCAGTGTATTGGGTGAAGGTGAAGCTGATTGGCGGCCAAACGAAACAGGATAATTATCTGATTCATATTGGGAGAAATTGGGGAGGCAGTTGGGATAAGGTGGATATGTATGTACAATCAGAGACCCACGGCATAGAACATTTCAGGTTGGGCCTGGCGCTTTCACTCGGCGAAAAGGATTTTAAATACAACCAGAATTATTTTGAATTACCATTAGAAAAAAATGAAGTTAAAACACTATACCTCAGGTTAGAAGGTGCGAGAAAGAACAATGGGTCCGGATGGTACCCTGATCATATCTGCCTGGCATTAGCGGATACCCGGCTCTTTTATGAGTTTGATGGGTATTATCATATCCCGGATTCCATCACGCATACACATGGTTGGAGTCAGCCGCGCAGATTAAACCACGTCCTGCATTCGCTCAATTTTATTGAAGACCCTGATCAGAAGTACAGCCTGGATGATGTTGTACAAAACTGGGATCAATTGGATCCTCAGTTTCCATACCAGATGATTCCCAAACCGCCTGCTGCCTATTATTGGGCCAGACTCAATGTGATCAATACGGCGAAAAACATCACCACCCATTCGTTTATGCTGCCTGAACAATGGGATGATGTGGAAGTGTATGTGCCCGATACCAGTGGGAACTACCATAAACTCATTACTGGCAGCAATATCCCTGAGGATAAAAAAACGGTTCCTGGTTTGTACAACATATTTCGTATCCAGGCGCACTCCAATGATACCGTAACCCTTTTTATGAAGTTCAAATCCAACAGGATGTTTCCTTATTCATCGACAGGCTTTACCAAATTTGAAATTGCCCATTTTGATGAATCCCAACTCTGGTACTCACATTACAAGCAATACCTGCCCCATTATATCATGATCGGTGTTTTGCTGATGCAGATGCTGTATTATCTCATTATCTTCCTGATCAATAAGGAGCGTACCCATCTTTATCTCATGTTTTTCTTTTTGGGATTTTTCCTCACCACGCTTAATAATTCAAACATTATCCATCAATTTCAATCGAATCAGGCTATTCTATTCTTAGGTGGATCCATCAGTATTCTAGGTTTATTTAAATATACTGAAACGTTTTTAAGCATCCACAGTATACTTCCCTGGGTTCGTAAGCTCAACCGATACACATTCATAGTTTTACTACTATCGCTGCTGGTCTTCGTTGGCGCCCTCTTCTACAATTATTTTTTTAAACCCGTTGTTGCATCAGATGCTGAACCTGCCTTCATTAATATCAATATGGTCATCACCCTGTGTGTCATGTTTATACTGCTTGTCCAGGCCATCTTCGGGGCTATAAAGGGGGTTAAAAATGCCACATCCTTCCTGCTGTTTTATGTGCTGATTCTTATTTCTGTGTTTGTCTCATCGATTGCTACCAATTTGGGCATAGGTCCTGACCAATCTACAGCATTATCCTATGTCTTCTTTACCTTATCTACCCTTGGGTTGATGCTGATCACTGCCTATTATCTAAAGCAATTGCGCAAGGATCAGGCCGAGAAGGAAAAAGCGCAGGCCAGTGAGCGGGCCAAACATCAGTTCCTGGCGAATATGAGTCATGAGATCCGTACACCGATGAACGCTATAAAAGGCATGACGGATATCCTGATCAGGCGGAACCCTAAAGACGACCAAAGAGAATATTTGGAGAGCATCAAACAATCTTCAGATTCACTGTTGGTGATTATTAACGATATTCTGGACATCTCTAAAATCGAAGCCGGTAAAATTGAATTGGAGCATGAACCCTTCCCGGTCAGTGAAATGGTAGACAATGTCCATACCATCATGCAATTCAAAGCTGAGGAAAAAGGCCTGGAACTCAAAAAGCATATTCCATCAGAACAGATATCAGTGAAAGGCGATCCTAACAGATTGCGTCAGATCCTGATCAACCTGATTGGCAATGCCATTAAGTTTACAGAAAAAGGTCTTGTGACGACCTCGCTAACATCGAAAAAGGTTGGCAATACCGTCAATCTGCATTTTACCATATCTGATACTGGCATTGGTATTGACAAAGACCGGTTAGAGAGAATCTTCAAGTCTTTTGAACAAGCATATAGTGACACCTCCAGGAAATTTGGGGGCACAGGATTAGGACTTAGTATATCCAAGATGCTGGTAGAGTTGCAGCATGGTAAAATCTGGGTAGAGAGTGAAAAAGGCAAGGGCAGTCAGTTTCATTTTACTATCCCTTATGAAATCGCCGAACCCACCACTCCCGGGACAAAAGCTGAGCGTTCAGATAAAAATCTGGCAGACGAGCTTAAAGGCATCAGGATCCTGCTCGTCGAAGACAATCCATTCAATGTGGTGGTGGCCCAGGACGAATTAGAAGATGCCATTGAGGGCGTTCTTGTCGACGTAGCCGAAAATGGGGCCATCGCGGTGGAGAAATTAAGATCGGCAGAATATGATATCATTCTCATGGATGTGCAAATGCCTAAAATGAATGGTTACGAGGCTACCATAGCCATTAGAGCTTTTACCAATGGGAAAGCGGATATTCCCATCATTGCGATGACCGCCAATGTCCTTAAAGAAGAAGTCGATTTGTGCTATCAGGCAGGAATGAACGACTTTATTGGAAAGCCGTTTGATACGGCGGAACTTCTCCATAAAATTCATCAGCTAATCAAAAGATCATGAGACATCAATTTCATACATGTGTGAAACATATGCTGATGAGTTTTTGGATGCTTTTAGCGGCTCATATGTACGCGCAACCCGCAAGCGACGCTGCATTGTATGCCATTTGGTCTGATACGACAAAACCGGAAATAGAGAGAATCGATGCCTACTTTGAGAGGTTTAATGATATGAAGGTGTTTGAAACAAACACCGGGCTGAATGACAAGTGGCTTGAGGAATCTGACGAGGCCATTGCATTGGCCATGAAATTAAATAAGAAGGAATATCTACCATTATTTTACCTCGCTTCGTCACTGAATTATGGGCTACAAAATGATATTGAATGCGGATGCCTGGAAACTCAAAAGGTTATTGAAAGCGCAAAAATCGCAAATGCATCAAATTTTCCGGTTCTTATTGCCTATCAGATTTTATTAAATGCCTGCTCTGAAGACATACAAGATGAAGCATTCTTTAATGAATTCAATAGAATAAAAAGTACGTTGTCCGATACCCCTGACGATCTTAAAATGCTTCAGGGACTGCATTCTGCCATGGGACAGTTTTATATCAATAAAGACCAGTATCCAAACGCCTTGTGGCATCTGCAGGAAAGTCAGCGGTTATCAGATGATTTAAATTTAATCGACGCCAGTTATGCACGAAACCACGAAATGATTGGTGTGATTCATATCAACATTGGTAATTATACAGAAGCGAAAAAATACATAGATAAGAGCTTACAACTATCTCACAAACTCAAGGATACGTTTAATATGGGTAGTGAGTATATCGCCATGTCCAGCTTAATGATAAAACTCAAGGATGAGATAAAAGCGCAGAACTATATTGATTCGGCACTTTACATTATGAAAAATGTGAAACATTGTGAGCCATGTTATCATTATGCTAAGACGTTAAATGCAGGAATTAAGAATCTCTCTGGAGACTATGCCGGGGCCTTAGCTGAACTGAATGAAGTTGAAGACTTCTTTACTGAAGTTGGTGGAGAACAAAATTTACCGCCAGATCTCATCATTGAAAAAGCCAAAGCCTATCTGGGTCTGAAAAAGTATGATGAAGCCATTCATGTACTCAACACATCGAAAGAAATCGGGCAGAGTTTTTTTCAGACGGCGGCAGATAAATTTGATATTCTCGTCAAGGCGTACGAAGCAAAGGGGGACTATAAAAACGCTTTGGAAAATTATAAACAATACGTGCAGGTTGAAGATTCAATGATCGTATTACGGAACAGTAGTGCAGTAACCCGTCTTGAGCTGGAGAATCAATTTACCCGGCAACAGCTTGAGACAGATCTTAAATTTCAAAACCAGCTCAATACACAAAAAGCCACCAAAGACTTACTCATTCTTCTGGGTATCGGGGCACTGTTGGCGGCGATAGGGCTGTTTTATCGCTTAAAATTTATCAGGAAGACTCAAAAAATGCTGGAGCAGAAAAACGCAATCATCGAAGCTGAAAAGGAAAAAGCACAGGCCAGCGAACGTGCCAAACATCAGTTTCTGGCCAATATGAGCCATGAGATCCGGACCCCTATGAACGCCATCAAGGGAATGACCGATATTTTAATCAGACGCGATCCAAAAGATGAGCAAAAAGCATACCTGGATAGCATCAAGCAATCTTCGGACTCCTTGTTGGTGATTATCAATGATATTCTGGACATCTCCAAAATTGAAGCTGGTAAGGTAGAATTGGAGCACGAACCTTTTTCCATTCCTGAGCTGCTCAATAACGTGCATACCACTATGCAATTTAAGGCCGAAGAGAAAGGATTGGAACTCAGAAAAGATATCCAAATTGCATATCCTCAGATTAAAGGTGATGCCAGCCGGCTGAGGCAAATCTTAATCAATCTGATTGGCAATGCAATTAAATTTACCGATAAAGGCGTTGTCACCTCTACCGTAAAATCTGAAGACATCAACAACACACCACATCTGCATTTCGTGGTGTCCGATACAGGAGTCGGTATAGATAAAGATCGCTTTGACAGAATCTTCAAATCCTTTGAGCAGGCCTACAGTGATACCAGCAGAAAATTCGGTGGTACAGGTCTGGGGCTGAGCATTTCTAAAAAGCTTGTTGAACTTCACAAAGGTGAAATTTGGGTGGAGAGTGATAAAGGTAAAGGCAGTCGGTTTCATTTTACAATACCCTATGAGGTGGCCGAAACTCCCTTACCAGAGAACAAATCAAAATCGTCGGATAGCAATATTGCTGAACAACTCAGGGGTATTTGTGTATTGCTGGTTGAAGACAATCAATTTAATGCCGTGGTAGCGCAGGAAGAATTAGAAGATGCGATTGAAAACGTCAATGTGGACGTTGCGGAGAATGGTGCAATCGCTGTGGAAAAATTAAGGTCCGGGGCGTATGATATTATCCTCATGGATGTGCAAATGCCTACGATGAATGGGTATGAAGCAACCAAAGCCATACGGGCTTTTGACAACAAAAAAGCCATGACACCGATTATCGCGATGACTGCGAACGTATTGAAAGAAGAAGTCGAATTGTGTTACCAGGCGGGAATGAACGACTTTATCGGGAAGCCATTTGATCTCAACGAATTACTTCAGAAGATATATCACTTAAAAAACAAAAACACATGATTAAGAACAATCCAACCATTTTCATCGTCGATGATGAGCCATTACTATCCGAGATGCTCACGGACTATTTACAGGAGCAACATGAAGGCTTCAACATCAAGTCCTTTCCAACCGGGGAAGCATGTTTACAAAGTTTAGATGAACACCCGGATGCGGTAGTCCTGGATTTCTATCTGAATTCCAAGGAAAAAAATGCGGCGAATGGTATCGACATCCTGAAAGAAATCAAAAAGCGAAGTAAAGCATTGCCCGTCATCATGCTCTCCAGTCAAAAAAGTTATGCAACAGCCGCACAAACGATAAATTATGGCGCTGTACACTATGTGATCAAAGGGCAGGATGCATTCGATGAGATTTTCCAATTGATTAAAGCCAATGTGTAAATGGTCGATTTAGCTTTTTTAAGATCGTTCACGAAAGACGATCCCAAAAAAATGAAGCGCTACATTTCGTTATACCTGGATGTAGCACCAAAAACATTTGAGGAAATGCAGCGGAATCTCACCAACGGAGATTGGGAGCAGCTCCGGATTAATGCGCATTCCTTAAAACCTCAGGCTGATTTTATGGGGATTAATTCATTAAAAGAAGAACTCATCAAAATCGAAGAAGCGGTGAAATTGCATAATCTGGAGGGTATTGAAGCGCTGTTTAATACCGCGCTCACGATATCCATGAAGTCGGGGCAATTACTTAAAGAGATGTTAGATCAATTCTAAAAACGCCTTACAACAGAAGCTACCCGTGATGTCGTCGAAGAGCCCCGCTTTGGTTGCGGATAGCGAATAAACACGAACACTAGAAAATAGTAGATTTGATTTTAAACAATAGCCAGATGAAAGCGCAAGGCAAAACCGTTAAAGAGATTTTACTAAACCTGCCGGAGGACAGGATTGAACCCTTTAATAAACTGCACGAGGTCATTGTAAAAAACCTGCCCAAAGGATTTGAACCTGCTATGAGTTACGGTGGCCTGGGTTACGTGATTCCGCATAAACTTTACCCCGCTGGTTATCATTGTAAGCCTGAGGAGCCACTACCCTTTGCAGGCATTGCCTCGCAGAAAGGATCCATCAATTTTTACCACATGGGTATTTATTCCGATCCGAAATTATTGAAATGGTTCGTGAGCGAATATCCGAAACATAGCAAACAAAAACTGGATATGGGTAAAAGCTGCGTGCGC
>JANNQA010000204.1:0-24414 GCA_031400515.1 Bacteroidota bacterium | reverse complement strand
AATAGTGTAGTCTCGCAAGGTAACAATCCCATCCTCTTCGATATCTTCCGGGATGAGCGTTTTTCTTTTGATTTTGAATGGTTTATAGGAAATTACCTCACGCCAGGTCTACCCCTGGAATTCAACCCGATTCCGACCGCTTGTAATGATACACTGATGTCCAGCCAGTTGAACGTCAACGGAAATTTCCTGGATTTCATGCCAAATCCTGTCGCAGAGACGCTATATCTCAATAACCCTGCAATGAGGTCAGTGCGTCTTGATATATTCGCGAATGGACAACTGATTACAGAGTACGACGATCTGGTTGGGGCGCAGATTGAGCTGAATACTGATCTTTGGCCAACCGGTCTTATCGTCGTTGTCTGCACAGAGACATTATCCGGAAAAACTTCAGTGATGAAACTCGTCAAACTATGAGCAAAGAAATACGCACTTCTATACTGGTTCTTGCCCTTTGCGGCATATTTGGTTTAGTCACGGCTCAACACACTGTGGGTCTACTAAGCTACGATCTCTCTCAGACATCTGATGGCTACAATCTCTTTTATCCACATAACCAGCCGCATGTGTTTCTCATCGACAATTGTGGAGAGTTCGTAAACATCTGGGAGGATGAGCCCCTACATAGACCTGGAAACTCAGTGTACCTTCAGGAAAATGGCGATCTGATCAAATGCTCACGACACAATATGGTGACAGATGATGTGATTTGGGCAGGAGGCGGTGGTGAGTTTATTGAAATACGGGACTGGGACAATAATCTCAAGTGGAAGTATACCCTCAATAATTCCCAACAGCGAATTCATCATGACATTGCTGTAATGCCGAATGGTAATATTCTTGCGATTGCCTGGGACCGCAAATTGAAAGACGAGGCTATTGACGCCGGCCGTGATTCTACCATGATTACTAAAGGTGAAATCTGGCCGGAAGCAATTCTTGAAATCAAACCCGTGGGAGATACATTCCAAATCGTCTGGGAATGGCATGTTTGGGACCATCTCATCCAGGACTTTGACTCGACTAAGGAAAACTTCGGTGTTGTCTCCGAAAATCCGGGACTCATCAATATCAATTGGGGCTCTAATGAAGGTACTTCCAGTTGGATGCATGCGAACGCCATCGACTATCATCCCGTTCTGGATCAGATCCTGATCAGTATTCCCACTTTCAACGAGGTTTGGATTATTGACCACAGTACAACCACCGAAGAAGCAGCAGGACATTCAGGAGGCCTGAGTGGACGTGGCGGTGATTTGATGTTTCGATGGGGAAATCCGGCGGTCTATGATCATGGTGGAGTCGACGATCAGAAACTGTTTTTTCAACATAACGCACACTGGATAGATGCACATCTGGATAAAGCACATCCATATTTTGGAAAAATTGCGGTATACAATAATCGTGTACTTGCGGATTCATCAAGTGTCAATATCATCGACCCCTTTTTTCTTGACTATGCCTGGATGTATGCGATGGACCTGAACGAAACCTTTTTGCCTTCTGACTATTACTGGAGCTATAGTCATCCTGATAAAGCCACGATGTTTTCTGGCGGACTGTCCAGCATTCAGTTCCTGAACAATGGTAATTGGCTGATTAACAATGCAACGCTAGGCTATGTTTTTGAAGTAACGCCGTCTTTGCAGATTATATGGGAATATAAAGTTCCGCTACGCGGCGGCAATCCAGTTGCGCAAGGTGAACAGTTGCTCAGCACTGAGAACCAGACCTGGAGAGTCAACCGCTACCCAGAGGATTTCCCCGGATTTGCAGGGCGTGATTTGTCTGGCAAAGGTTTTATAGAACTGAATCCTGATACTGCATTCTGTGAACTGATTTCTTCGGTCATTGAGGAGACGCCTTTGAGGGTCAACGTATTTCCGAATCCTGTGTCTAATATCTTAACGATAGAGTGGGAAAATGCCGGGAATCTTGAAATCCAACTGCTTGACAATCTTGGAAGAGTGGTGATCACTGAAAAAGGTGATGGAGGTCGAAAGTATATGGACATCAGTAAAATTACTGCAGGCCTGTACTTGTTGAAAGTAGGCAAATCACGCTCTAAGAAAATCCTCGTGATTCGATAAGTCCGTTAGGGTCTCTTTATCTCGAATGAAGGGAAGTTCTCGCTCTTGATTTCTGAAACCTCCAGACTTTCGACTCTTGCCAATTCCGGCCCATGCCTGCACCATTCGATAAAGCGTTCGATGGCTACGGAATTGCCTGAAGCCTCAATGTAAACAGATCCGTCTTTTGCATTGGAAACAAAACCAGTGAGTTGCAGGCTATCAGCAACGGCTTTTGTCGAAGCACGAAACCAAACTCCCTGAACCTTACCTGTCACGTGAATTGATACAGTACGGACGGAGGACATTACATATGACACGTGATCATAGGCACATCGGCCATACTCCGGAGTCCCGGCAAGGCATGCATCACAGAAGGTATGGCATTGAGAGTGATTGCGCATGTCGCGATATCACCATTGATTCCACCTTCAATACGCGAAATAATCTGCGGGTCACCAATCAAACGGATCTCGTCATAAGGTTTTGCCTCACCAATAGACGCCTGGAATACCAACCTTATCTTCTCCTTGGATCCGATATAGGCTCTGCCGATTTGCTTGATACCGGCTACTCGTCCAGCTTTGATGTTGATGGTGCTCGTTTGAATACGTTTTGTAGCTATCACAGCGGATATGCTGTCTTCGGTGATATCTAGTTTCCACCCCAGTTGGTTAGCAATGAACTGCATGGATTCGGTAAGTCCAACATGTCGAAGGCTACCTTCTGCTTTACGTTCATTGAATTCTTCAGTCGTGAGGCCTGCACCAATCTTATCTACAAAAGGTTTTCTACGGAATTGGGCATCCTGAATCCTCAATACCTCGATCTTATCCACTTTGGCACAAACCCCTGTAAGAAACGCCGGAAGAGCATCCATGAGAAATCCAGGGTTTACACCAGTACCTAATACTGCAACCCCTGCCTCTTTGGCGGCCCGATCAATCCTCTGAGCCAAATGGGGAGATTCATCCCAGGCATAAGCCAGTTCTTCACATGTGGATACAACATGTAATCCATGTGACACAATTTCTTCGATCTGAGGAGTGATGGTCTCCATGTCCGATACAGTAGTGAGCACTACTACATCTGCCTGAATTCCCTTTAGAGCAGCCTTTAGATTGGACTCAATCTTTACATTAGCGACTCGCTTCCCAGCAAGACGGCCTAGGTCCTTATCCTTCAACTCTTTATCCTTATCAACCGCAGCTACTACGGTAAATGTCTTCTTGGACTGGGCCATGGTATAGATCTTAAGACCTAGTGGACCTAAGCCAATCTGGACTATTCGGTATGGCATTCGTGTGTTCTTACGGTTTGCAAAGCCGCGAAGATAAGTGAATAAACCCCAGATTTTATTAACAATAATGTCTAAACCTGCCAAGAGGTTGGATACCTGACAGAATTTCCTGTTTCGTCCTGATTCATACCTCAATTTTCCTGTTTCCTGGCTCATTTGGGAGGAATTCTTCATCAATTTTGGCTTCTGGAGAATCTTTATGTCCTTTGCACCGTCTAAAATCCAGGAAAAGGACGAACTATGAACAGGCAGGAACTCATTCGCCAGATTCGCGCCAAAGGCTCCTATTTGTGTGTGGGACTAGACCCTGATCCCCAGAAAATGCCCAAAAAATGGCTTAACGATACTGCACGGATCGTTGATTTTTGCAAAGCGATCATTCAAGCGACATCCGAGTTTGCAGTCGCATACAAACTGAACATCGCCTTTTTCGAGGCACTGGGTAGAAATGGCTGGGACATCCTCCATGAGACCCGTGCTTTGCTACCCGAAGACTGTTTTCTGATTGCTGACGCCAAACGTGCTGATATCGGCAACAGCTCTAAAATGTATGCCAGGGCATTCTTTGAGGAACTCAAATTTGACGCAGTTACGGTGGCGCCTTATATGGGCGAAGACAGCGTGCGTCCTTTTCTGGAGTACAAAGACAAATGGACGATCCTTCTTGCTCTTACTTCTAATACTGGGGCTAAGAACTTCCAAATGTCACTGGATGAATATGGATCTCCACTCTTCGAAAGAATACTTAAAATGGCCTCCACCTGGGGCACACCCGAAAACCTCATGTTTGTCGCAGGTGCAACACAGACTAAACATCTTCAGCGTGTCAGAGAAATCGTACCCGAGAACTTCTTACTTATTCCAGGGGTCGGAGCACAAGGAGGAAGTCTGGAAGACGTATCACGGATATGCCTGACCGATGATATTGGCATACTGGTGAATTCCACACGTGAAATCATATATGCTTCAGACGGCGATGACTTTGCGATGAAAGCGGCAGAGAGGGCGCGTTCTTACCAAAGTGTGATGAAGAGTTTTGTTGCGAAATAACATCAAGGATCGACGATATTCGATCTTCATCGAGACGTGCCTAAGGCAGTTAAAAATCGTCGATTCTTCCAATTGCCAAACTGATTAAAAAGTAATCTCACCAGGATGTATTAAACAAATCTCTTCATC
The DNA here is from genome assembly GCA_031400515.1 of Bacteroidota bacterium. Lineage (GTDB taxonomy): Bacteria > Bacteroidota > Bacteroidia > Chitinophagales > Saprospiraceae > DATDQA01. Next base: position 19,863 of record JANNQA010000204.1, on the reverse strand, counting down.
CAACTTTGACCAAATGCTGTGAGCCATCTTGCGAGAAACTCTCCTTTGTCTTTCACGAGGTTGTCAAAAAACAACGTGTCATCCGATATCAACTTATCCCGATAAGCATCAGCAATCTCATCACGATGCAATTGCATCACCTGCTCATCCTGGAGATACGAGAAATACAAACGATCGAAAAAATCTACGCCATACTCCTCTCCTATCTGCTTTACAAATTTCACAGAGCTATCTATACTACAACCGCTAGCTTGTACGCCATAGCTTTGCGAAGGTGTAGCACCGGATCTGCTTTCATCTGAAACAAGAACAAGAAACATATCATGCAGCAATCCACCCGTTGCTTTGAGTTGTTGATTGTGACTTGTCCATTGCTTCGAGAAGTCAATAATGCGGGAATTTACTGTTCCGATGTCATCACCGGGAAGACGTTTGTTTGCCTGGTAAATCCAGACTCTCGATGTATCAGGAAATGCTAATAAATCATGCATACTATTGAATCATATTGTTCAGTATCAGTTCTGAAATATCATAAATCTGTATCTCGTCCTGTAGTTCACGTTCTTTTACTCCATCAGTAAGCATTGTGATGCAAAATGGACAATTGGCAATCACTGTCTTCGCACCAGTGTTCACGATTTCCTCAACGCGATCTGTATTAATCCGTTTTGTGCCTGGTTCATCTTCCTTAAACATTTGCGCACCACCTGCACCACAACACAATCCATTCTGCTTTGAGCGCTTCATTTCTTTCAACTGAACCTTCAATTCATCAAGTATCTCTCTTGGCACATCATAAATACCATTGGCACGCCCCAGATAACATGAATCATGATATGTAAAAACATCATTCCCGCCTGCACTGACTCTGATCCTGCCTTCATCAAGGAGTTCTTTCAGGAACTGCGTATGATGCATGACCTTATATTTGCCTCCGAGTTCCGGATATTCATTCGTCAGTGTATTGAAGCAGTGAGGACATGCAGTCACGATTTTTGTGATCCCGTATCCATTGAGGGTTTGAATATTCTGTAGAGCAAGCATCTGGAACAAAAACTCATTCCCGGCACGTCTTGCAGGATCACCCGAACATTTTTCTTCATTTCCGAGAATGGCAAAAGATACTCCTGCCTGTTGTAACAGCGAAGCAAAGGCACGTGATATACGTTGTGCGCGTGCATCATAACTACCGGCACAGCCAATCCAAAACAGTACATCAGGCACCCTTCCTTCTGTAGCGAATTCGGCCATCGTTTGAATCTTTCCTTTGTCTCCGGTATTCATTGGTAATCCAAATGTACTGATGATGGCCTAAAGAAATATCATATGCCTATACCGGTCACTCTTATTCTTTACTCATTCTCGTCATTCCTACCTTTTGAGCTCTCAAAAGTGTGCGTGTCGTTTCATGTTTAGGTTGAGAGAAAATTTCATTCACTTCTCCTTCTTCGACGATATGACCCTCATCCATCACGAGTACCCGATCTGCCAGGTATCTGATCACATTCAGATCATGTGAGATCACGAGAAGAGCAATACCCATATCCTGATGAAGACTTCTTATCAGTTGCAAGACTTGACCCTGGATTTCTGCATCAAGCCCTGAAGTGATTTCATCACAGATGAGCAGTTTTGGTCTTAGTCCCAGAGCACGGGCGATCTGTACACGCTGTCGTTCGCCACCTGAAAGCTGGTGCGGATATCTCAATGCATATTCTGCCGGCAGCGCAACCTGCTCAAGTAGTTTGGTGATCAATGTCGCTTCCTCAGATCTGCCAGTAATGTGATGATGTCTGATTGCTTCTTTTAAATATGCACCTACCGTGAGATGAGGGTATAGCGCGCTATAAGGATCCTGAAAAATCATTTGAATCTGAGCTCGAAGTGCCGGGTAGCGATTGAAGTCCAGTGGTCTGTTCATGAACGTGATTGTTCCCTGGTATGGTCGGACAAGTCCAGTCAGCATCTTAGCAATCGTAGATTTACCACTACCCGTCGCACCGACGAGCCCAAGTGATTCTCCGTCATGAATGATAAAAGAAAGGTTTGTTCCGGCTTCAATTGCTTTACCCGAACGACTGCGGTAGCGCACATTGAGAGCTTCAGCCTCGCAAAGAATATCGTTTCCCTTTGTTGTCTTGAGAGACGCTTCGGGATTCGAGGGATCGCTTCGTAAAATCCATCGCGACATTTCCTCAGTAGATCCGGTTTGAATCACCTCTCCATCTTTCATCAGGTAAATACGATCGCAATATCGACTCAAAAGTGAAAAGTCATGCGAGACAAGGAACATACTTTTGTTTCCCACTTTGATCCACCTCACCAGGAGATTAATAACTTCATTTTGAGTATGGACGTCAAGTGCCGTAGTTGGCTCATCTGCGATCACAAGCTCCGGATCACCGATTGTTGCCATTGTAATCACGACGCGTTGTAATTGTCCTCCGGAAAGTTCAAAAGGATATGCGGAATAAATACGTTCCGGATCTTCAAAACCCAGGTCCTTCAAACGAAGGAGTATTCGGGTTTTATTTTTCTCGGGTGAATCTGAACTGTGATTCAACATCTCTGCGATTTGCACGCCGCAGCGAAAGACAGGATTAAGACTTGTAAATGGATTCTGTGGAATGACAGAAATCACGCGACCCGCCAGAGCATGTACATCCTTGAGGTTCTGAATATTGACTGAGGCTCCAGATGCGTTATAGAATTTAAACGAACCTGACATGCGCCCTTTTGTAGGAATCAGGCCAAGAGCTGACCACAGCGTGAGGCTCTTTCCAGAACCAGATGGTCCGGCAATTCCGACAATTTCTCCTTTATCGATGTGCATAGACACACCTCTTATAGTATCATCTCTGCCTTCGAAATTGATTCGTAATTCGTCTATGTCGAATAACCTGCTCATACTTCAATTGAAAAGTCCCTGGCTTTGATTGGCAACTTAATGTACATCTCAATGTTCTATCCTTCATGGATAAATACACCTAATGCGTAAACTACTCAGATATACCCTCAGAATTGCAGGATTACTTCTGCTTTTTATTGTCTTGTTTGCAATCGCTGTTCCGCTCTTATTCAAGGATCAAATCGTTGAATCTGTGCGCAAAACTGTTGATAGCCAAATCGAAGGTGCATTTTATTTTGAAAAGGCACAGATCGGAATCTTACGGACGTTTCCAAATCTCTGTTTGGAATTGACATCTCCGGTACTCACAGGTGGTAAGCATCCTGAAGGAGACAGCCTTTTTGTCGCAGAATCGCTCGGCATTGTTGTCGATATCAAATCTTTGATACGCCGTGGTGTCCCTTTGAAGATTGTGGGAATAGAAATGATTGCACCGCACATTTCTTTGTATTCAGACAAAAATGGAGTTGCAAACTATCAATTGATAGCCAATACCGATTCAACCGCTACAGATACTTCTTCAAGTTCAGCTGTCGTTGAAATCGATGACTACCGTATCGAAACCGGAAGTATTAAATACAGAGACGATGCAAGCGAAATTGAAATATTTGCGGTTGATCTTGATCATCACGGGACACTTCGGTACGAGGATGACAACATCGAATTGGCAACAGAGACCAGCAAAGGAATATTAACCATCGCCTCCGAGGGTATCGCTTATCTGGATTCAGTTCATGTCAAGGGCAACAACGATCTGAATATTGATCTGACCAATTCAGTCTATACCCTTCTGGAGAACAACCTGACATTAAATGCTTTTCAGGTAGAAGCAAGTGGCGTCATATCTCAGACGGACGAGGCCACAATTTTTGAACTTGATTTTACCGGCGATCGCAATGAATTCAAGAATCTCATTTCCCTATTGCCAAATATTTACTCCTCAGAATTCAATGATCTGAAGGCTTCAGGAAATATCGCTGTGACAGGAAGTCTAAAGGGAGTATTGTCTGATCTTACTGTTCCGGTGTATGATGTGAAATTGCAAGTTGACAATGCAGCGTTTCAATATCCTGGAAAACCTCTGGGGTTTGATGAAATTGCATTTCATGGTGCCCTGCATAATAGTGCAAAAGACTGGCTACCCGTAGTAGTTGATCTTTCCTCGTTGCATTTCTTACTTAACAATCGTCGTTTCGATGCCAATATCAATATTCAAAATCCGGCCGGGAAAGGAATCTATGCTGGTGAGATCAAAGGGATTGTCGACCTGACTGATTTGAGTAAAGCGTACCCTCTGCCACAAATCCAAACTCTTCAGGGAATCGTTGATGCCGACGTGAAGTTTGATATAAATTCCAGTAAGGGGCCGGGAGAACAATCCGTCTCGGGCAAACTTGGTCTGCAAAATATATTGGTTCGCATGCAGGACGAGGAAATCGCAATGCAATCCGGCAACGTCGACTTTACGCCGGATGACATCCATGCATTCACAAACTCCGCTTTGATAAATGGCTCTTCGTTGGTGACAGATTTAAGTGTGAAGGACTATATCGGTTGGCTAATAGACAATGGTGCAATGACGATCAGTGGTAACGTGACCATGGACAAATTCGACGCAAACAGATATCTCACTTCTGAAGAAAGTAATACCGAGACAGACTCCGCAACGACGTTTGATCCTTCGCTCAGTCTGATCAGATACGATGGCAATATCGTTGTCAATACTTTAATCTACGACACATATATTATAGAAAATGGCAGTGCCACACTGAATGGTACTCTGCCCATATTGAAGGTCACAGATTTGAAAGGAAAGATCAATGGTACATCGTTTACCGCGAACGGCACGCTGACCAATATTCATAAATATATGGATGGTGTGTCTCCACTTACCGGTGTGCTAGATTGTAATTTGGACAGGCTGTTTGTAAATAGATGGATTGAAGAAGAGCCGGGTTCTGGTGAGGCATCAGCATCTACAGAAACATCTTATGTTGCCCTTCCTGACGATTTGAAACTTGACATCACCTTTCGTGCAGAGGCCTTGCAGTATGATAAGATAGAAATTAAGAATCCTCGGGGTACCGTCCATCTGGAAGATCGCATTCTTGAAATTCATGATTTTAAGGGCATCGGAATGGGAGGAGAAATCGCATTCAGTGGATTGTACAATACACAGAATATTGAGCACCCGGCCTTCAGTATGAAGTATGATCTGAAGTCGATACAGTTTAGTGAAGCCTTCAAACAGATCGAAACATTTCAAAGTCTTGCTCCCGTTGCGAAGTTTTTACAAGGAGTGTTCAATAGTGCATTGGTATTTGAAGGGCGACTTGGTGAAAACTACTTTCCTGATCTATCTACGCTCACTGCTAAAGGATTCTTAGAGACTCTCACTGGCTCACTTGAGCAGGTGGATATTTTAGACAAGGTCTCGCAATTCTTAAACCTTAAGAAACCATTACGTTGGGATTTAGGGGGGTCACGAAATTGGTTTGAAGTAAAGGATGGTTATGTGATGTTACAAGAAGTCACAAAGTCAATTGATGGCATTGACGTTGGCATTGGAGGTCGTCATCAGATAAAAGGTGAAATGGACTATCTCATCAAGTTGAACATTCCGGCGGATCATATTTCTGCGAATCCACTTGGAACGCTCGCAAAAACAGGTCTTGAACAACTTCAGACCAAGGCGGCAGCATATGGCGTAAAACTCAACACGATAGAAAATTTTGTCGTACATGTTGGCATGCGTGGCAAATTCAAGGACCCGAAGTTTCAGATACTGCTCTTTGATGCATCTGGAAAAAGTCTTAAAGAAGTTGCTGTTGATCAGATCAAGGACATCAAGCAACAGGTTACAGACACGATTACTTCAATAGCAAATGAAAAAATTGAAGAGGTCAGGGACAGTATCAGAACCGTTATTGATATGGCTGTGGATTCCGCACGAAAAGTTGCAGAAGATAAACTCAGAGAAGCCGGAGAAAAAGTTGTCTCAGAAACTACAGCAAGGTTGGATTCAACTATCCGGGATTCTATTACAAACGCAATACTTGACAAAATCGGAGACAAAGCCCTGGATAATCTCGGCAAGAAAGAAACTGATAAAATCAAAGACGCCCTGGACAAATGGGATCCTTTTAAAAAGAAGAAGAATTGATGATGGAGGATTGATTAATTCATTGATTCAATAATCATTCTTCAATAATGAATAATCAATCTTAACTCATCATCTTACCCTTTCAAAAACACCTCCCTTATCCATCACGACATAGGCATCTGCAAATCCCTGAGTGGCGGCAGCATCGCGTGCTTCTTTTGCAGCAGTTAAATCTGTATAGCCACCCAGAAGCATGATTGTCAAATCATCTTTGCGGTAAGATTCTATTTCCCCTAAATGCATAACGTGGCTTGGGTCAAAGCTTCCTACTTTGGCATAAGTGCCAAGTCTGACTTTGTACTCACTTGAATGCACCAACGATGACTTGATTGTTTTTTGCGGAGTGGTTTCTACAGATTGTTTTACAACGAACGCGTCCGGATAACCACCTGATTTTACTCTTGCTAATACAAGTTTGGCTTCTGGTTCCGTAGGGAATGACCCCACTCTGACTTTAGAATACGTACCGTCATCGTAAAGAATCAAATCACCGTACATCCTCAGACCCGAATAAGGTTCGAGAGAAGATTGACGTGCAAGGGCCGCGATCTGAATGAAGTACATTTCCTGCATACGTGTTTGCACCGTTACTGTCTTTTGTACAGGTTTTTCCGATGCCTTACTTGTTGGGGCCGTAACAACAGGCTTTGATTCAACTTTGGTTTCCTTTTCCTTTTGGATTACAGAAGTCTTTGCAACTGTTTCGACTACCGGATCTAAATAGACTTGATAGCTGTTCGATACAAGTCCCAACTTAATTTTTTGCTCTTTGTAACCGTCTTTTTTGACTACGATTTCACGTTCTCCGGACGCAGGTTGGTTTACAGTCGCTTTGCCATTCGCATCAGTAAAATAAGCCATTGATCCTCCGGGCGTTATTGAGAGGGATGCATTGTCGAGTGGACTCATGTTCTCCTTATTCATCACGTTGATCTGAACTTCATTGTATTGTGGTACAGCTTTATACAAATCATATGAACCAACGCCTCCGATCCTGTTCGATGAAAAGTAAGCACATCCCTGAGTTGCATCCCAGGTAAAATCGATGTCATCCTTTGGTGAATTGACCGGATACCCTACAGCGCGCACATTTCCCCATTTGTTTCCTGATTGAGTTGATTCGAAGACATCAAATCCACCGATACCGATATGCCAGTCGGAAGAGAAATACAGGATATCGCCAGTAAAAAATGGTGATATCTCGTTTCCAGGAGTGTTGATCGATGCCCCAAGGTTTTCTGGTGTAGACCATTTATCACCATTGCGGTTGATAACATAAATATCCCATCCCCCCTTTCCACCGGGCATTGTAGAGGCGAAATACATTTCCATGCCATTGGCTGAAAGTGAAGGATAGCCCAGAGCATATACATCGCTACTCAACGTCATTGACTCTGCTTTACTCCACTTGCCTGAAGACATAATCTCAGCCAGGTAAATCTCCGTACCTGGTGTTTCCGAATAGAGCCGTTGTCCATTGACAAACCCATTTGAGGCGTAGGTGACATATTTTCCGTCACCTGAAAATCGCAGATGTGACATTCCACCTTCCACTTCACCTTTGAATGGCTGTATTGATGCTTCATCTCCGATTATTGTATGCATACCTGGTGTTTGGCGTGTACTTGGCCATGAGTTAAAGATCAATTTCCCTCCCGCCATCACTGGTGCATACTCTGCATAAGGTGTATTGGCCTTTAAAGTACTGACTGCGAACATCGGCTCGCTTTGTAGCATCAATTTGGCGATATCACAGCTCTGCATAAACTGATTTCCCGTGACTGGGTCACTTTGCGCATATTTCTGAAAATAAAATTTTGCCTTGCCATAGAGCTTGAGTGATTTCAGGCATTGACCATATTCCAATAAGTAGTCTGGGTTGCACTCTGGCAGGTCTGCAATCTTTTCAAACCATCTGGCTGCCTGAAGATTGTCGAGCATTTGAACATGACATCTCGCGATAGACGCAATGGTATGTTGATCCAGGTCACTGGCTCCTGGCGCATCGCCATGTATGGAAATGGTTTGCGCGCAAGAAGACATAGCGGCATCAGGATTATGCCCCGACGTTTGCGCATTTAAAGAAATGATTGTCAGACAGATAAAAGCTGTCAATAGCACCTTGTTCATCGCTCTGTTTTTTACATTAAATAATATCATCATGCAAAATTTGTACCAAATCAGGCTACTAATGTATGAATAATATATTTAATATGAAAAAGTCGGGTTTTTTGGATGGATGATTTATTACAGGCGCTTCGAAAGATTGTCGCTACCCAGCAGACGCTCCTTTTTTAAAAAAAGCGACCCCTGACAACTGCCAGAGGTCGCTCTTAATAAAGGCTATGATTTAATGCTTACACACTAACTCATTTTGCAACAGCCGGGAGGACATACCTCTCCACAACCGCCCGGAAGGCAGCAGCCGGTACAAACTACGTATGCAACTACACCGACAGCCAATACGGCCAAACCTATCCACATTGCTTTTTTCATGATTTGCAATTTTTCTTGGATGAATAAAATAATATCACATCATTTCCCGGACGAGTTTCGGGGAAATGTCAGATTGTGATACGCATTTTGGGAGGATGGAACACATTGAATACGAAGAGGTGAATCCTTAGGTCTTCCAGATAAGAAGGTTCTTCACGATAGAAGTCAGGCTTGTGCAACTGGAAATATCCAATAACGGTGCAGAAACAACAACATTGGCAACAACAAGAGATTGGGTTACTCCTCTCTGTAGGACACTCCTCATCTTGTGGATAAGCGTCACCAGAAGTAGAACAGGATTCAGTGCTCCCGCAAACCATCATACAAGAATCGTCAGAACTGCATTGACCCGTCCACCTCCATAATGCCTGAGTGCTACAGACTGTAAATCCAAGTGCGAGGATGATAGCGAAAAAACGCATTTGAGCTTCCAATGTACAAAACTGAATATTCTGAAACGTACTAGACGCTTTGATCTTATATTTCCGACAGATTATGCTTGGTTTGGCGGTTCATAGCAGCCAACAACGATATCTTCTTAATTTTAGCGAGTTAATAACCTAATTCTTATGCTGAGATCTCTGCGTTTTGTCTCATTACTTGCCAGTGGCATTGTTCTTATGAGCTATCTCTTACCTGCTTCCAACCCCTTCGGAGATCCGGCGTTTATAGATCGTTGCCCGATTCCGAGAAGCCTCTCCGTGAGCATTGTCACAGATTCCTCTGCAAATATTTCATGGTTTGAGTCGGACTCCGCACTTAAGGTTGATCTTCAATGGCGTGAATCCGGTGATCTTGACTGGGTCACAATCAGTGATGTTCAGAGTCCTTTCACATTTGAAGATCTGACCCCATGCATTGTTTATGAAATTCGGCTGCAGGCACATTGCAATGGAAGTGATAGTGAATTTTCTCCCGTCGTGAGGTTTGAAGCGGATGGCTGTTGTCGGATTCCTTCCTTTCTTCATCTGATCAGTAGCACCGAATCGTCCGTGAGGATTGGTTGGGATGCAGTCAGTTTCGCTTTTGCGCATCATGTGAGATACAGAGCGCTTGATAGTGTTGAATGGATAGAATTGGAAACTGATACCAATGTTTTGAATTTACAAGAACTCATCTCCTGCACAGCATATGAAATCCAGGTAGGCAGTCAATGTGATCTGGATTCTACAGAATTTTCTTCATCGTTGGTATTCCAAACTGTGGATTGCGGTGCTTGCACTCACCAGGTCTATTGCAATGCTGCCGGTGATGATGCCAGTGCAGAATGGATTGACAGTGTTTCCTTTGGCTCAATCACATTGAAGTCTGGCAACAATCAGGGATATCTTCTCAGTAATACCGTGCAGACTGGTATTGAGCGTAAACGTGTATATACTTTCCATGTCACTCCGGGTTCATCATTTCCTGGGACAGAATTTTTCCTGCGTATGTGGATTGATCTGAACCAGGATGGCGCCTTTACAGATTCGACTGAACTACTGGTTGACCCAGTAGAAAGTATTTCAACAAGTGGATGGACGCAACAGATAATTATTCAGGATAGCGTAATGCTTGGTCAGACAAGAATGCGTGTAATACTCGAAGCGGTTGTTGACCAGGATACCATCAGACCATCAGCTTGTGGCAATTTTCTATTTGGCGAAGTAGAGGACTACTGTATCAGTATTGATGATGTCTGTCCGGAAGTGCAACCAATCCTTGAAAGTGTGACTGAAACGAGTGCAGTGATTTCATGGACTCCCGTTGATGAGTCAATTGTATTTATCTATCGGTATCGAAACATCGAGGACACAGACTTTAGTGAACCTGAGCTGACACAAGACACGATTATAGAAATCAGCGAACTCGAAAAATGTAAAGAATATCAGCTTCAGACTTTGAATGTTTGTGTACAGGACACAAGTTCATGGCAGGATTTTTTCTTTGAAACTGAATGCCCAAATGCAGTTCAAGAATTACTGCCCGTTGCAGATGACGTGAATGTATTTCCCAACCCGTTCTCCGATCAAATCACTTTGACCCTAAGGCCGATAGTCTCCGGTAGCGCTTCGCTGAGGCTGTTGAATCTATTCGGGATGGAGATTACACATCGCGTCATTATGCTTCATCAAAATGAAGTTCAGGTTATTCAATTTGACGCCCTGGACGATTTGCATCATGGGATGTATTTACTCGACCTTCAGGTTGGCAATCGTCGGCAGGTTTTCAAGGTGGTGAAATAATCATGTGAGTCATGCTTTCAGCGACTGTAAAAGAATCGGTGTTGCTAATGGCCCGATACAATCTGTGGGCGAATGAGCAGTTCATTCATTTTTTCCGCAGTCAAGATCATGAATTGATTGAAAAACACGTACCCAGCAGCTTTCCTTCGATTGAGAAAACACTGATGCATATCTGGGATGCTCAACATATCTGGTATCGTCGTCTTCATGGTGATAGTCAGGCAAATTTTCTTAGCGATTCGTGGTCAGGTACTCTTGATGAGATGCTCAATGGCGTCGTTAGCTCTTCACAGGATTTCGTAAGCCTTGTTAGTTCACTCGCCATCTATGAACTGACAGAAGGGATCAGATACAATACAATAAGCTACGGACCCCAATCGAGCAAGCGATATGAGATTTTGCTCCATGTATTCAATCATTCTATGTATCACCGTGGGCAATGTGTCACGATGGCCCATTTTCTTGAAATCGATCATATTCCATCCACTGACCTTATTAAATATTTGAGGCTCTGAGTAGACCAGGTTTCTGGTAGTGTCTCAGTTTTCTTCAATTCACGCAAAGTTTTCTCACGCAAAGTCGCAAAGAGCGCGGAGAGGAAAAGTGCGTAATGAGATTGAAGAAACAGTATAGTCGACCGTGGGGCCTTCATCTGCGAGTACTGTTAGGCTACTCTGAGGAGGTGCTAGCTCCAGCGGGGCCGCAAGTGTCGAAGTGCACGCACCAGGCGCCCGTGAATGACCAGGGCCGGGCGGGGGTAAGGTCGCGAAGATGTGACGCATTATATCTTGGTGGATGTCAAACTGAGACACAAGTCAAGTTCCAGTAGTTCGTCACTTAATAGATTTTCTTTCAATTTCTTCGCGTACTTTTTTCAACTGCCGAAGCCCCTGCGAAGGCATGTGCGACTTTGCGTGAGATGGGCCCTGCGTGAACTGAAACACCTCTCAATATCTCCATTGTTTGGTCAAGTCAGATGCTCTTTCTATATTGCGCCACCATCCAAAAAGACGTGTTTGGAGATCCCCCAAAACAGTGGCTTTATTTTGTTGAACGCCTAAAAACGTATTGAATGACATTGAGTAAGCTTGGGGTTTCGGCTATTATCGCTGTTGGCCTTCTTATCTACATCTCACATAAATTCCAAACATCCGCTTCTACTTCGGAAGCTTCATTCGCCAGTTTTGACCTGGCCCCTACATTTAGGTTTGGCTATAATCTGGACAGCTTTAGCATTGAGGAATTTACGCTTGAGCCAGGTCTCGTACTTGGCGAGTTGTTGGCTAATACTGGGGTTTCATACCCTGTCATAGATAAATTGGTAAGTCTTGCTCAGGACCGGTATTCAATACGTAAACTTCGGGCCGGTAAAAAATGCGCGCTGGTCCGTAAAGCCGGAAATGGTGCAGTAGAATGTTTTGTTTATGAACCTGATCCTTTCAGTTATGTACGCTATCATGTCGGTGACACCATTGGTGTCGAAGTTGTAAAAAGCGAAATCGAAAATTGCACAGAGATTTCTTCAGGCACAATTACTTCTACACTCTGGGCAGCAATGGACGACAATGGGCACGAATATGAACTTATTGACATGATGGAGGATGCGCTAGCCTGGCAGGTGGACTTTCACCATGTACAAAAGAATGATGACTTCAGACTTGTCTACGAACAAAAATATGTCCAGGGCGAGCCTGTAGGCATTGGAAAGTTGCTGGGTGCATACTATCGCACCGGTGACAAAGAATTTTATTCTATCTGGTATGAGTCAGGAAATTACAGTGGCTTCTATGATCTGAGTGCCCGTCCAATGAAGGGTGCATTTCTCAAAGCACCGGTGAAATTTTCCCGAATCTCATCACGCTATAGCAATAGTAGATTCCATCCGGTATTAAAGCGCTACAAAGGACATTTTGGAACAGACTATGCGGCTCCTTATGGTACACCAATCGTTGCAGTTGCAGACGGCATTGTATCCAAGGCAGGTTATACAGGCGGAAATGGCAACTATGTGAAGATCCGTCATGATGACGTTTATGAAACGCAATATCTGCATATGCAAAAATTTGCATCGGGGATCAAGTCAGGTACACATGTGAAACAAAACCAGGTCATCGGATATGTTGGCTCCACAGGATTAGCTACCGGACCTCATGTCTGTTTTCGTTTTTGGAAAAGAGGCAAGCAAGTCGATCATCTCCGGGAAAATCTGCCGAATCCTGAACCGATGCGTCTACAAGACATTCCAAACTTTGAACTTGTGAAAGCGCAGATCTTGCCTCAACTCCAGAATGCGACGGTATCTCCTAAACCGAGACCTTAACTCTACGCTTTATCCAGAGTAAAACCGAAGGTTGATCCGGCGCCAGGTGTACTTCGCACATTGATTGATTGTCCATGTGCCTCCAGGATATGTTTTACAATTGAAAGACCGAGTCCTGAACCTCCCTGGGCCCGCGACCGACTTTTATCTACCCTGTAAAACCTGTCAAACAAATGCTTAAGATGTTTTTCTTCGATTCCAATTCCATTGTCTGAGATTTCCACCAGGACCTGCTTATCCATATCGTACATACTCACTTTCGTCAATCCATCTTCTCTGCCATAATTGAGAGAATTTACCATCAGATTGGTGAGTACTTGTCGGATATACTCACGGTCACCCAGCACCCGAAAAGGTTTGTCAGCACCCTCTTTGAAGCGCATCAGGATACCTTGATCTTTCGCCTTCATCTCAAGATCTGTAAATACTTCCCGTACCAATGTCTTGAGCTCGAATTCCTGTACTTCCAGAATGAGCTCACCCGACTCAAGTTTTGTGATGGTATCAAGGTCTTCAACAATCGTAAGCAAGCGCTCGACATTTTGTGCTGCACGTTCCAGATACCTCATGTTTACTTTTTCATCGTGAATTGCCCCATCCAACAGAGTATGGACGAAACCCTGAATACTGAAGATTGGTGTTTTGAGTTCATGAGCCACATTACCGAGAAAACGCTTTCTGTATTGTTCAAGCGTCTTGAGTGTATTGATCTCATTTTCCTGCATTGCGGCCCATTCTGCAACTTCTTCTTCGACATTATCAAGGACAGAGCGATCGCGTGTCAGACTCACGGCCTTGGTAGGCATCGATACTTTGGCACTTCGGATTGTCTTATATATCAGCTTAATCCGTCTGTAGATATAACGCTCTAAAGCAAAACTGATGATCATATATGTAAAGAGCACCGGGGCGACAACGATGACTGCTGCTTTGGCATACACAGAAAGGTGCTGACCTTCATAAAGGAGAATGAGATAGACCGTACCGACAAATCCACCAAGGAGTAGCGCTGCATAAATCGCAATTGCTTTTGGTGTCAGGTTTTTGAACATCGTGGGATAAAATTAATTACACTGAACGCAATCTCACACGTCCTTTACTTTTGCGCTTGCCTCTCATAACGGACGATGACCGAATCATATACCGTAATCAGATGGTCAGGAGACTTCTGTAGGATCTCAAGCCAGGCATCCATTTGGTCTGGAGTAATACTATAAGAATCTGCGATCCGATTGCGCAGGATTTCAGCGACACTATCTTGCTTTGCCGCATTCACACGATTCATTGATGCTTCAGCGAGGTGCAGATCGTAGACAAGATTGATTAATACTTCATCGGAAGGCAACGTGACTTCACTTCGTTGCTCACAACTGATGATAATCACAGCACCGATGATAATCAGACCCCGCATGAAAGAACTATGCATATTGTTTAGGGTAGTAGAACCCGATAAACGTAGAAATCTCCGGAGTCCATTGATCCCACGTTGCCACCATTGTCTTTATCTGAAATACGCCGCAGGTAGGTACATTGTCAATACGTACCCCCGGAAAGCGATTGGCTAAAAACGTAAATGTCGGATTGTGCCCGAAGATAAATACACAACGCTTGGTATTGTCGAGATGCTGGACCACAGCGACTACGTCATCCGGAGTTGCATCATACAGACTCAGATCAGTGATAAAATCCGTTTTGGGAAGTTCGAATACTTTACGAAACGCCTTGGCAGTACCGCGCGCGCGCTTTGCAGGACTCGTCACAATCATGTCAGGGCTGATATTCATTTCTTTCAGCTTTGTTGCCATTGCCGGTGCATCACGCTCACCTCGAATACTCAGTGGTCTCTCCTGATCATCAAGCATTGCATCATCCCAACTTGATTTTGCATGACGCACAAAGCAAAGTGTACGGAGTTCAATATCCATGTTTTTATATCATTTTGGCCGACAAAGAAAGCAAATAAGATTGTCTTCATTCAGCGCGACTTCGAGTGAATCGTCACGCTTAAGCTAGAGTCAAATCATATAATGATCAACATGGCCACAAGTAAAATCAAAATAAAAATTGTAACCAGGAGCAGTTTAATAGATTTACTGACGGCCTGGAATTTTCTTTTCGCGATCGAAGAATTCGTGTGAATTTGTTCCGCAAGTTGGATTGACATTTCGTAGTCATCGCATACTGTCTTTTCGAGAAATCCATGGTACGATTTATACTCCGGAAAATCTGATACAATGTCCCCGAAATAGATCACAGAGGTAGGATTCTTGTTTTCAAAGCGAGGCCTGAAACATTTGAATGCAAAATAGAGTGATGATAAGGTGACCAGGACAAGCGCGATGATCATGATGAAAAGATACCATGGCCAGTCCGCAACTTCGTCACGAATTCCCGTTGAACTGTTGAGCAATACAGAAAATAAAATGCCATAAATGGAAATAACCAGTCCTGCTTTAACCTCTGAGAATCGGATCATCTCCTGATTGTTCTTCAGAATATGCCAGTACTGCTCATATTTTTCATAGGTCGAAAGTGCCATTGTATCGATGTTTGAGACGAAAGTAACCCGAAATTCTGCTGTGCTATACTGCACGGCATGAGATTCTGTCCTATCAATTCATTTAGTCACTATCAGGAGTTGAGAATACTGGGTTCTGAGTATATTGAGCAATTATTATTTCACCTTTTTTTACTTTTAAAAACTGCACCAACTATGGAAAATGTGAACTGGTTATCATTGATTATTGCGGCCCTCATTCCGATGGTCGTGGGATTTATTTGGTACCACAAGGCTGTTTTTGGCAATGCTTGGATGGCTTCCATCGGTATGACCGAGGAAAAAGCCAAAAAGGCCAATATGCCTGTGGTCTTCGTTATCTCGATCGTCATGTCCTTTCTGCTCGCATTTTTCCTGCTTACTAACGTGGATTCTCCTGGCCAGGAAGGCGAATTCGACTCCTTCAAACATGGTGCATTCCATGGAGTGCTCATCGGACTTTTTGTTGCGATGCCGGTCATGGTCACCAGTGGCTTGTTCGAACAGAGATCATGGAAAAATCTGCTCATCAATATTGGGTATTGGCTCCTCACGATGGCGCTCATGGCCGGAGTCCTGGACGCGATGAATCATTGGCCAAATGAAGCCGTAATCGGATAAACAATTTTTATACACCCGATGAAAGGACCTACATGGTGAATCCTGTAGGTCTTTTCATTTTACAGGACCTATTCCGGGCTTCCTTGTCTGTCACGTGAGCCTATCTAGTCTCCGAAGTTCGACGTTCGTCAATTATTTAGCTACAGATTGCTGTTAACTTCGGAGCCAGAATTCAGAATCATGAGCAAAGTTCAGGCACAAGCAGATACAAGCATCCTTGAAGATCTCCGAAAAGATCCGGAACGCACCCTCGCAGTACTCTATAACAAGTACAAGCAGGTATTTCTGGGCTATGTCCGAAAATTCGGTGGTGGGGCGGAGGATCATGTGGAGGTATATCATGACGCTGTACTGGCCTTTTATGACATCTGGCTGCAAGGACGATACGATGTGAACCGTGCTTCGATTTCGACCTTGCTTTGCGCAATTGGAAAGAACAAACTTCTCACAAGATTGGGCAAGCAAGCAAGGCACTTAGAATGGACAGAATTGACGCCAATGATCGATGCGCCAGATGAGGTGGCTGCAGAGCCGGAAGAGTTTCTTCTGGCACGTGTAGAAAAAGCAATTGATGGCCTTGGTGATGGTTGCAAGGAGATCATCACACTATTTTATTATCAGAAATGCAGTGTAAAGGATATTGTAGAACGCTTGAGTTATAAAAATGAAAATGTGGTAAAAGCACATAAGTCCCGTTGCATGAAAAGACTTAAAGATCTCGTACAATCGACAAGCTCATGAATGAATTGAATGACGAACAACTGGAACGCATTGATCAGTACCTGGCTGATGAACTCAATGCCACGGAACGTGCCGAAGTCACGTCATTGATTGCAAACAACCAGACCTGGAAGGAGGCATATGATTTGCGCATTGCTGCAGGGCAAGTAAGTAAAAACGTCTTTCACCGGTCGATGCGAAAGAAATTTACCGAGCTTGATCAGGCAACTATACCCCGACGCACTATTCAGCCTATATGGCTGGCAGTCGCAGCTAGTTTGGCTATACTTGTCTCAGCGGTACTATGGTTGTTTCCCACACAGGACTCAAACAACCTTCTTGCGGAGTACAGGACTTTTCCAAACATCGTCCTGCCCATTGAAAAATCCGGTGGTGAGTTTACACCACGCGAGAAAATCTATCAGTCTTATGAACTTGGCAGTTATGACCAAACCATTACGCTCTTTGCTCAACTAGACACAGTTCAGACTGTTGATCGGCTCTATCTTGGTTTGTCTTATCTCGAATCCGGAAATTATCATGATGCTTATACAATCCTTGACGAGGTGAGAGCTTCTTCGAATACACGATGGAGTCATGTTGCAGACTGGTATCAGGCGTGGCTGTTACTGAAACAAGACAAAACTGATGAAGCCCGAGCAGCATTCGAGAGAATTGCCAAAGTTCCTGGACACCGTTATCAGACAGAGTCAGAAGAAGTCCTCGCTAAACTCAAATCCCGATAAGTTCTCTATTCGAGCGTTCACTGTCCTTTGCCGTTCGCCATTTGCCGTTCACCTTCTCCGATGTACTTTCACTTTTGCAATGCAAGAGACTACTGCAAAAGAAAATGCATTTTCATGGAAAGCTGAAATGCGCCTGATCCGATGGCCAAACATCGTTATCATGATATTCATTCAGGTAACAGGATTCTTTGTATACACTCAACCTGCCTGGCCTCATAGTTCATCCGAAGGGTATCGCTTCCTTATGCAGTTGATTTTGATGACAAGCATCGCTGCTACTTCAGGATACTACATCAATGATCTCCTGGACCGGGATGCAGATCGACACAATGGAAGAAAAAATGTCCTGAACACGGGCGAGATTTCACCAAAACTTGTAAGACGCAACTATATTCTCGGCATAGCTATTGGTCTGCTATTCTCAATAAATCTGACAAAGTGGTCATTTCATTTTCTATGGATCTATGCTGTGGTTACATTGTTATTATGGCTATACTCGAAATATTTAAAACGATTACCACTCATCGGCAATCTTGTCGTCAGTTTCTTCTGTGCAGGAGTTGTCTTGATTCTTTGGACGCCTGTTCATCCAATAGCAAAGATGCCAGGGGAATTGTGGGTACTCGCAGCCTTTGCTTTTCTGATTACACTAATCAGGGAAATCGTAAAGGACATTGAAGATCAGTATGGCGACAGCCAGGCCGGAGACCTGACATTACCAATTGTATTAGGGACTTACGCAACGAAGTTTGTTGTGATTATCCTGCTGATAACATGCGTTGTGGGTCTATTACTTCCTCAAGTGAGAGCATCATTTAAAGATCCCATCGTCTTTATTTTCTGGCTTGGAACTCAGGCACTACTCCTGTTTGTGGAAATGTATTTCATTCTGAAAGCAAAAGAAAAATCACACTACCACTTTGTTTCAACACTGTTGAAAGTCGCGATGCTCACGGGCACACTCTTCATTGTGCTATAAAATCCGCATTATTGCCTTCATGCTCAATCTGCCATTTGTATATCTTGCCTCAAAGTCGCCACGACGACGCGAGCTACTTGAATCTTGTGGAATGTCCTATGAACTCGTTGACGGAGCGATAGACGAATCCGACTATCCTGCGGACTTGCCAATCATGGATATCGCACAGTATCTGGCCGAACGTAAAGCCGAACAAGCGATGAGGCATGTATCGCAAGGCATTGTACTCGCGGCAGATAGCCTTGTCATTTGCGACAATCAGGTACTTGGAAAGCCCACAGACAGAGAAGATGCACAGCGTATGCTCCGCATCCTGAGTGACCAAAGACATGATGTTGTCACCGGTGTATGTATTCAGGATTCTAAGAAGCGTGTGTCCTTCTCGGAGATTTCTTATGTTACATTCACAACAATGACGGATGCAGAGATCGATTACTATGTTGATCAATTCAAACCCTTTGACAAAGCAGGTGCCTACGCCATCCAGGAGTGGATCGGTCGTTGCAAGATCTCACGCATCGAAGGAAGCTATACGAATATCATGGGCTTGCCTACCGAAAGAGTGTATAGGACTTTGAAATCATGGAATGAGTAAGGCACAAATGAGTAAATGAAAATGAACTCTCTTTATTTACTCATTTTATCCCTTACTCATTTACTCAATTACTCATTTACTCACTACCAGACTGATCCACTCACCAAGAGCCTGTTCGTTTTTGAGATCAAGATTTGCCGCCTGTGCTGCCTGTTCGATCATCTCTTTGTCTTCAATTAAAATCCCGGACAGAAGGAGAAAGCCACCTTTTCGTAGAACGCGTTTCATTTCTGGCATGATAGCTATGAGAATATTCCGATTGATATTGGCCAGGACGATATCGAATGCATCAGATGCCAGATCAATGACAGTACCATAAGTAGAGTTGATCTTCACTCCATTGATTGCTGCATTTTCTCTTGCACTATTCACAGCCTCGGGATCATTGTCAACAGCAGTGATGTCTGTTGCACCAAGCTTCGCGGAGAGTATTGCAAGAATACCAGTACCACAACCCAGATCCAAAACCGTCTTGCCTGTAAAATCCATGTTATGCATCTGACGTATCACCAGTTCTGTAGTCTCGTGATGTCCTGTGCCGAAGGCCATCTTTG
>JANNQA010000178.1:0-71688 GCA_031400515.1 Bacteroidota bacterium | reverse complement strand
ACGTGTATCCCATGTCAAGATCGCCTGTCCATTTGAATCTACTGCCACTGTCGTCTTGTCAACGATCTGTACATATTCTGCATGATTGTACGGATAGATCTTCACATCATAGATCACATGATCGCTACATGTCTCATACACGGTACGGCTCTCCCATACATGCACTGAACATGCACTTGAGTTCGGATTAGATTCTCCGAGGAACACCTGATTATTTGCAGGCAATTCTACATTCGGATCTTCAACACAATAGGTCAACGGCCCGTCTGGGCAATCCAGAAACTCTGCTCCGTCTTCGTCATGGACTTTAATCACCTGGATGTATGTCCAGTATCCATAGTGTCCCCCTTCTCCATTTAGTTCAAACTGGCACCAGTCTATCACTGTCCAGGTACGTACAATCTTGTAGCATGCGTTGTCTACAAAGTAGAAGATCTGATCTTCATATGTCACTCCGATGATACTACAGTTGTCATCATTTACGATTGGACGATTGTTTGGAGCATATTCACTCAGGTTCTCTGGTGTCAGTTCTCCCTGTGGACAATCTGTCAACACCAGGTCACATGGCCAACGCACATCGTCTGCATTGTTCAATCCACATACCTCGTCTTCAATGTAGAATGGATCGAAGTCGACTACCCAGATCCGCTGACGACATGTGCTTGTATTGCCTTGCGCATCCTGTGCACGGAATGTACGTTCTACCAGTCTTACTGCCCACTGTGGTGCATCGCCTGGAAGATCATGTGAACTACAGTCATCAAATATTCTCGTCCTTACGTCAATATCAACATTGCAATTATCATCTGCCCAACCATCAATTCCCCAATGATGTGGCTGCGAAATTTCGTCATTGCCAGGATCACTTATAATAATCCACTCGCGATCACTTTCCTCATACTCATAGGCATCGAGCACCCGGCCAAATACATCTTCTAATCCATCTACAGGCTCAAAACCATCGGTCTCGTGTCCATCAAACCAGAACTCACAACTCACTGTAATATCTGGTGGGCATACAATCAATGGTGGAAGTTTGTCTTGTACTTCTGCTTCTACCATACAACTATTGATATTGCCATATTGATCTGTGACACGCAATTCAACCATCACTGTCTGGCCAACGTCGCAGCAGGCAAATGGTACCCATTCCTGGAAGGTAAGGCCTTGGTCAAGAGCTTCTGGCTGGCCGCCATCATTGTTCGGATACTCACCATACTGAGGCGGAGGTCCAATCCAGTCAAAGTCGATACAGCTATTCATGCGGCGTGCAAGGAATGTCACTGGCCCACAATTGTCATGGCTGCCATCATCAAGTGTCTCTGCAAATAACTTTGTCAACCCTTCATCCAAAGGATCATCAAATGTCAGTGCAACAATCGTATGCTCATCACAAATTGGAACTGGTGGCACATCGTCAACTACAATGATATCGTAGGTGCAAGTGCTTGAATTGCCACAAGCGTCTACTGCGGTCCATGTCACCGTGTGTGTTCCAACTAAAAGATCATCTACTCTCCAATTGTTCCCGCCAAAGTGTACTAATATACCGGAAGACACAGATGGTGTAAGAGTAAACGGTGTAAGGCATACATCATAAGCACCAGGCAAGGTGAGAACCACATCCGTAAAACAGAACCATGGATTCGTACCCACCGTCTGATCTGCAGGGCAAGTCAAGACGGGTGCTTCGTCGTCTATCAACTTAATTACTTGTACGCCTTCTTGAATTTCAAGACTACACCAATCAAGTACTGTCCATGTACGGACGATCTTCGTGCCTCCACCGCAATCCTGAAGCGGATGATCTTCCCATGTCAGGAAGATGTTGCAAACAAATCCACCTACGATCTCTACGCCATCTACAGATGGCCAACCGGTAACATTCGGATGGCTGCTGCCTCCGCATGTGCCTTCGTAGTTTTCAGGAAACTCAAGATCATCCAGAGTCAGCGGTACTATTGTAATTGTCTGAAGACACTGGGCTGTGTTTCCACTTTCATCAGTGGCTGTCCATGTGCGAAGTATCTGTATGTTTTCGCAATCTTCTCCTATTTCTTCATCAGTATAGTCTAAGGTTACATCTCCACATGCATCGCTCGCTGATGCTGCATAAGGAAGCGCTACAAAGTATGATACTTCCAGGCTTACGGACTGCAAAACACCCTGATCTCCTCCGGTATCATCTGTGATTTGAATAGTCCAGGTGCCTGAAGCATCAAGGCCATCAAAATCACTTAGGAATCCTTCAGGTTGAACAGCGCCACTCAGTGTAGGAATGCCTGCCACACATGCCGCCGAGACTGCAATTGAAGCCTCGTCGTCAAAAGTTACATTCCAGTTGTCATCCGTACCACATACATCAGTGGCCAACTCTACTGCTGTTCCATTTGGTGCAATAAGGAATACATCCAGGTCATCTGACCATGTATGTGTAAGGTTAATTGAAACATTCACATCAGTCACTTGTGCTGACGCAGGTGCATTGATCTGCAGATTTTGTGTTGTTACTGTACCAGCATCCGGGCCAATTATGGAACCTGGTGATGCCGATGATGTGGCCGTTCCTTCAATGACAGAGATATACACCGGATCAGTAGATTCACCGCAACTCAATGTCACATCCGTACACGTGATCTGTGGTGGAAGTTTGTCTTCCACCCAAATAGTACCCCAGCAACTTTGCCCGTTGCATTCGCTCATCACTTTGACATTGAACAATTGACCTACATGGTCGCCGTTGAGTATTGCATCCGGTATCACATTTCCATCCTGATCCGTAATGATCACGAAGTATCCGTCATTACCAAACTGCTCACCTTCAAGGATGAAACCGCTCAGTAATTGGAGCTCACAATCAGGGCCCAGAGAAAGATTAATGTGATCATTACATGCGATTGGCTCAATGCCCTGAATGTATACCACCAGATCATCGCCTCCTATACATGCGCCCTGGCATCCTGCAAATCCGGAAGACTCAGTCAACCAAATTACAAACGGACCTCCCGGGGTGTCTTGCCATTGTACCGTAATGGATGTCTCCGTACTTGCAATGATTATACCGCCGCCATTGAGTACCCAATCATATGTGTTGTTTGGATTATAAGGAGAGGTCAGTATATACGTTACGATATCACCAGGACACACATAACCGTCCCCGTCTATCTCTGTGTTGATACTCACGCAGATGATGGCATCGTCAATGTCATCTTCACCAACAAGGTCATTCGTATCAATTTCGTCCGGATCGCTATCGACATCGAGATCACTGACATCATTTCCATTAATATCTATTGTCTCACTGATCTCCGCATTATTAATATATGAACCACCCAACGTAGTAAACTCTACTTGCAGAGTGAGTTCTACGACTACACTCTCTCCAGGCTCAAGTCCATCAAGATCAAGACCGCCATTTGGGATTGAGAGTACAATTGAGGCACTTTGTCCTGTACTGCCTGCAGTTCCTGCTGTCCAGTCTGGATCATTCAATACCAATCCAACAGGAATATAGTCGGTGATGTCGAGCGAGCTGATCGTTATCTCTCCATCATTTGTCACAGTGATCGTATATACCACATCATCTCCCGGATCTACAAGGCATATGTCTACTTCCTTAGTCAATTCAAGATCCACGAGACACGGACTATCTACAACGATGATTTGCAGACAGGATGAAGAGGTATTGCCACAGACATCTGTTGCGGTCCAGGTGCGCTGAATTGTAAATTCAGATGAGCAGTCACCCGGAATTATCACATCTGTGAAGTCTGTTTCAACCACGCCTGCACAGTTGTCACTCGTTGTTGGATTTCCAGTAGCAGCCGGACTTGTATCAGGGCCTGCCACAGTAATATCTGCAGGACATGAGATTGTCGGAGGTATGATGTCGTTCACCGTAATGATCTGGGCGCACGATGCTGTATTACCACAAAAATCAGTTGCCACATACGTTCTGGTAAGAGTGAATCTGTTTGCGCAAGTCATTGCAGTTATCACATCTGTATTCGATACAGTCACCATGCCTCCACAGTTATCACTTGTAATTGTACCGCCAGGTGCAGGTACAGCACTTGCACAAGAAACTGAGGTGTTTACTGGACATTGAATTGTCGGTGGTGTGTTGTCGTCCACTGTAACAACTCTGGCACATGTGCTGGTGTTGCCACAGTCATCTGTAAACGTAAATGTATACGTGACTGAACCGCCACAAATACCGCCTACCAACGTACTGGCTGAACATGAAAAATCTACAGTTGCATCACAGTTGTCTGTTACGGTTCCACCAAGAGCAATAAAGGCGGCAAGGTTTGCAGGACAAACCGGAAGGTTAGCCTGACAGGATACTGTAGCATTAGGAGGACAGGTAACAACTGGGCCGGTAGTATCAACTACGGTTACAGTCTGCTCACAGGTTGCCACATTTCCACAATCATCTATGGCTTGCCAGGATCTGAAGATGATAAACTCTCCAGGGCAATTTCCAAGTGTAATTGAAGATGCTGGTAAAATTGTGACATCAGAATCACAATTGTCAGTTGCACTTACGACCGGAGCAGGTATTGGATCATCACACTCAATGGTGATATCCGCAGAACATTCTAATACTGGAGGAGTAGTATCATCAATTAGCAAGTCCTGCGCACAGGTAGCGGTATTACCACATCTGTCAGAAATGAAATAAATGCGGGTAATCGTAAGAGGACAGGTTTGACCGTCAGCCACTTCACTAAGAAGAGTGAAACTTGCAGTATCGAGTTCGCAGTTGTCTATTGCGTTACCGCCTTGTGCAATAAACTCATCGAGAGTTGTTGCAGGAGCTATCCCTCCTAAATCACACATATTCATTACATCATCAGGACATGTCAATGTTGGTGCGACTGAATCATCTGTGACAATTGTCATCGTACATACAGATGAATTGCCACATGAATCACTAATTCCATAAATGAATGTAAATACATAAGGACAAGGTCCTACTGCACTTGCACCTACAAGCGTAAAACTCGAAGAATCGATTGCGCAATTGTCGCTCACAGAACCTCCAGCAGCAAGAAACTCATCCAAATCTGCATAAGGAAGTACATCTACAACACAATCAAATTCAAGATTATCCGGACAAGTTATGCCGGGCAACTCCGTATCCTCAACATGAATCTGCTGCAACCCGTATGCGGTATTACCACATTCATCTGTAGCACTCCAGCATCTGAAAGTCGTGTAGTCACAAAGATTCTCTGGTTCTGCTTCGGCACAGGTGTAAACAAAGAAATCAATGACTGTTGTGGCGCCTGATCCCTCAATACAATCTGTCGAATGTTGTTCAAACGCAAACACATCTCCTGCAGAAACAAGTGCTGCGGCCAGACCGTTCTGATCAAATTGTATTACGTCATTCGTAAGCGGCACAAATACCCCATTCAGATTATACCCAAATGGATCAAACAACGAGGCGAAATCGCTAGTACTGTAGCTCCACGCAAAAATGATTTTACCGTCTTCCGGAACTGTAATACTCAGCAAGGTTGAGGATCCATTACAACCTTCATTATCCGGACTTTCCAAAGTAACATCCGTGTCTCCATTATAAAAAATAGAACCGCCACTCGGAATTGTCTCGGTCCAATTGGCGAAATCATAATCACCTGTAAATCCTTCCACAGCAACACTGCACTGTAGGTCGACATAAGTAATGACAATATTGTCAGAACAATTGTCCGTTGCTACTGCTTCGCCCGTCACTTCATCTCCACATTGAATGCTAATATCACCCGGAACTGTAAGCAACGGCGCCGTGCTGTCATCAACAAAAATTGTTTGCACACACGTTGATACATTCCCACAATCATCTTCAGCAACCCAGGTACGGTAGACCGTAAATTCCTGAGTGCAATCCCCGGCTTCTACTAAGTCCGAATACGTGATAAATGGCTGCATCGAACAATTGTCTGTTGCTGTTGCAAAGCCTGCTTCAATGTCTACATCCACACCAAGTACTGCAACAAGACCTGCACCTCCCATTCCATCAGAGATACTTTCACAATCCACCGTTACATTCGCCGGACAGGAAATCACCGGAGGCGTGGTATCTACTATAGTGATAGTCTGTGAACAAGTTGTAATATTTCCACAGTCGTCAATCGCCTGCCATGATCTGAAGATGATAAACTCACCAGGGCATTCTCCCAATGTAATAGAGGAAGCGGGCAAAATAGTTACATCCGAATCACAGTTGTCAGCGGCACTTACCACTGCCGGTGGTACAAGATCTGAACATTCAATAGTCATATCCTCAGGACATGTTATTGAAGGTGGTGTCGTGTCATCTATTAAAATTGTCTGTACGCATGTACTTACATTACCACAAAAATCTGCAATGGAATAGGTTCTGGTAAGCGTCTCAGGGCACGTCAGTCCATTGCTGAGATCGTTCGATGTGAAGCTGGAAGAATCCAGAGAACAGTTATCAAATACATTACCTCCTGCAAGGATGAATTCATCTATTGACGTCAGTGATGGGGGCACATCATCAATACACTCAACAACAACGCCATCAGGACAGGTAATTGAAGGTGGAATATCATCTGTAATTGTTACAACATGTACACAGGATGCAAGATTGCCACATAAATCTGATATTGAATAAAGGAAAGTAATCACTGTAGGGCATGGTCCAACGCCAGTTCCTGCGACAAGCGTGAAACTTGAAGAATCAAGTGCACAATTGTCACTTACATTTCCTCCTGCAGTAAGGAATTCGCCCAGACTACTAAAGAATGGTTCTCCACCATCACAATCAAAGTCACCACCAGGGGGACATGTCAAAGAAGGAGGTGTATTGTCATCAACAGTTATCGTTTGTACACAAGTTGCAATATTTCCACAGCTATCTGCAGCAAACCATGTCCGGGTAATAGTAATTGGACACTCACCCTCAACAACATCACTATATGTGACCGTAACTTCTGTGTCGCAATTATCGGATGCGGTCGCTGTGCCCGTACTTGCCGGATCTGTGCTTTCTGAGCAATCCAACTCCACATTCTCAGGACACGTAATACTAGGCGCAATGCTGTCTTCCACGTGAATACGCTGAAGTGCATAAGCAGTGTTGCCACATTCATCTTCTGCGCTCCAGCACCTGAAGATTGTATAGTTACAAGGATCGGATGGTTCTTCTTCCGCGCATGTAAAAATAAAGAAGTCAATAGCTGTTGTTGCTGCGGACCCCAAAATACAGTCTGTGGAGTGTGCTTCGAAGCTAAAGACGTCTCCTGTAGACACTAGTGCTGCTGCAAGTCCACTTTGAGATATTGAATTATTATCCGACAACTGAACAAACGTGCCATTGAGATTGTATCCGAATGGATCGAAGGATGGTCCGTCGACTGTAGAATAATTCCATGAAAACACCAATTTTCCGTCTTCCGGTATTGTAATACTGAACAAGGTGGACTGTCCATCGCAATTCAACCCATTTGGACTCACTAGTGTCACTTCTGTCGAATCCAACGTTGTTACAGAACCGCCATTGGGTTCACTAGATGTCCAGTTTGCAAAATCATAAGCGCTGGAGAATCCTTCCACTGTGACGCTACATTGTAAATCTACATATGTGACAAAAGCACTTGTACAGAAGTCAACTGCCGTCGCGTCACCCGTTGGTTCGTCACCGCATTGAATGGTAATATCATCAGGTGTTGAGAGAATTGGAGCATCGCTGTCATCTACGACAATTGTCTGAATACATGTACTTACATTATCACAGTCGTCTATACTGGTCCATGTCCGTACAATAGTATATTCTACCTGACAGATCCCTGGGGTTACAATGTCTTGATAGGTGATAAATAATTCTAAGTCACAATTATCGGTCGCGGTTGCAACTCCAGTGTCTGCGGGACCGGTAGAATCAAAGCAATCCAAGGTGAGGTCTTCGGGACAAGATATTACCGGTGGTGTGGTATCGATTACTGTGATGACTTGCACACACGTAGCAATGTTTCCACAACTATCGGCAACGCTATACGTCCTGGTTACAGTTTCCGGGCAGGTTAATCCATCACTGACTTCACTGGAGAGTGTAAATGAAGCTTCGTCTATTGAGCAGTTGTCATTTGCATTTCCACCTGCCGCAACAAACAGCGTCAGGGTTTGATATGGTGGTAAATTCACAATAGAGCACTCTACTGTTGCATCTCCAGGGCACGTGAGCTGTGGAGGTGTGGTGTCTGACACCAGGACGGTCGAAAATGCAGTAGAACTATTACCACATTCATCCGTGGCTGTCCATGTCCTTTTGACCAATATATCGCAATCGGACACATTTAGTTGATCTCGTGTTTCTCCTCCCGGGAACATTGAGGTGTGGAGATTCACATACAATCCACCACTGAGCAATTCTGTCTCCTGCGTAGGTGTCAGGATCGCAGTATGACTGTAGGCTCCGGATGTCGAGCCAATTGGTGCCGATGGGCTAAGATTTATTATTACCGATCCGTTTACACCAGCCGGCGCACTATGAATATGGGTGGCCGTAAGTGGAGTTGAAAGTCCGGCAAATTCAACATAGACAAACAACATTAACGTGCTGGGATCATACGCGCCAATGATTGTTCCGGTAGATGTGGAGGCATTGGGTGGTACTTCATTAGTACCAGACAATGTACCAGTCACGCTATAACCGGACATATCAGCATACGTCGTCGTAAACCCAGAACATAAATCTGTGACAATCGGATCTCCAAAGACAACATCCTCAATGCACTGCACCGTGTCTCCTTCGGGTACCGTAATACTTGGAGGCGCAGTATCTACGATACTGATCGTCACACAAGTAGTTGCTGTGTTACCGCAAAAATCTGTCGCAGTCCATATTCTCTTAACAGTACTTCCACAAACGGTAAGGTCTAATTGATCCCGTAATTCTCCCCCAGGAAATGTACTGGTATGAATATTCAGATATGTTCCTCCGTTTAGCAAGGCCGTTTCGTTAGCATCAGAGATGATTGCAGAAGCATCAAAGCTGCCAGAGGTTACGCCCACTGGAATCGGGAGAGGCACGATCACAGGTCCATTCACTCCTGCAGGAGCAATATGAACATGCGCAGCTGTAGTTGGAGCTACCAATCCACTAAACTCCACGCAGAGGAACAACATGTTCGTCGCTGTATCAATTCCTCCAGTGAAGGAGCCTGTTGCCGGAGACGCATTAGGTGGTACTTCATTACTACCAAGTAATGTTCCTGAAACGCTTATTCCAGACATTTCTGAGTAAGTGAGATCAACTGCGCCCGAACAATTGTCAGACACTGTAGGATCTTCAAATACGACCGCTTCGGTGCATTCAATTGTTGTATCCTCTGGAATAGGATCGAATGTTGGGGAAGTGGTATCATCTACCGTGATAAGTTGAGCGCATGTAGCAACATTCCCACACAAATCGGCAATATTGTATGTCCGTGTGATTGTTTCCGGGCATGTGAATCCGTCGCTGACTTCACTTATTAATGTGAAAGACGTGCTGTCCAGAGCGCAGTCATCATTGGCATTACCTCCTGCCGCAATAAATTCAGCAAGTGACGCATACGCCGGTAAACTATCAATGCTACATTCAACAACAGCTGCATCCGGACATGTCAGTGAAGGCGGGATTGTGTCTACCACTGTAATAAGCTGCACACATGTACCGATATTGCCACAACTATCTGCGATGCTGTACGTACGTGAGATGGTTTCAGGACAAGTCAACCCATTGCTGATTTCACTCACCAATGTAAAGGAAGCGTCGTCCAGTCCACAGTCGTCACTTGCACTCCCTCCTGCAGCAATAAATAAAGTAAGGGTCTGATAAGGTGGGTAATTGTCAGTGTTGCATTGTAAAGTGGTATCGGAGGGGCAATCGATGACAGGACCAATGCTGTCTAATACAACATATGTGATGCTGCATGTGTCAATGGCGGCCCCCGTCGACAAACTAAAGAAAACGAATGATCTGAAAATATAGCCGGTATCACCGATACATCCTGCTCCAGTAGAATCGTCACTTGCAATAATGTAGATGGTATCACAGAAATTAGTCGTGTATGAACCTCCAAAATCGCTGAAGGCTAATGAGTCCAGATTCGTACTGCCGGAGTATGAAACAGTATCATCAAGCAGCACTGCCGGGATCTCAGGAACTAAATCAAAGCGGCAGGCATAATCATCAGGAATATCTTCGCAATTAGTTGCAACCGTGCAACATTCGTCGCATCCGGATGATACAACCATTGTACCTACAATAAAAGAGTCTCCACCAAACGGAAAGTGACTTTGGCAGGAGCTACTAGAAAACGGGCTGTCCGCAGAAATAAGTCTGATTTCAATTGTGTCCACGTTTCCTGGAATAGAAAAGAGTTCTTCTATCAAAAGAGCATTGCGGCCCAGTACATCAGTGCCGTAAAACGTATCAAGGAATAGGTTGGTGATAGCTCCATTGTGGATATAGTTGATTTCAACAATTGCACTGCGCGTGGTATCCGCATCTCCAAGTTCTGATAATGGAATGATAACGGAAACATCTTTATTCGCTGCAATAACTGTATCGATATCAAAATAAAATGTGTCGCAAGCATGGAATAACAGAATATCCCCATCGGACGAGGTTCCTGAAAGGCAGTCAAAATCACTCCTGACCTGAAATGTGGTCATCGATTGCCAATCATTATAGTGAAGAGGGTCAAGCACTGGCGTAGTCGCAGTGAGAGATTGACAGGGCCCCACCCATGTTCGATAGATTGCGCCTTCTTCGTTGCTGCCAGTATTGGTAATCAAGCCGGGAAAAGGAATTACCACCACCTCGCCAGCTGAAGTAGTCACCGTTGTGGAACCCCAAAAAACAGGATTCCCTTTAACAATGATTTCCACTAAAATGCTATCTATGAGAGAGGTATCTCCAGGAATAATGATCGTAGCGGTAATCGAGTCTTCACAGCCGATCATCGCCGCATCGACGGAGCTACTCGCTCCACATTCAAAATTCAGAGAAAACTGCGCTTTACTTGCAAAAGACAGAAGTAAAAGCCAGGCAAAAACAAAAACACGGCGAATTGATATGTTCCCAAGCCGTTGTTTTTGGGGTGTACAATAGTCGTTCATGGTATAAATTTGTCGTCGTTACTTCAAATAGAAATATTTATATGTGTTAGCTGCTATTTTCCAAATAATGAAGATATAGTGTTTTTAACATATATGTTTTAAGCTGCTGTTCTCAGAGGCGCAAAGTAAGCCATTTCCCACAATTTTCGCATCGCAAGAGCTGAAAGTTTTAATTTTACACATGCTTTTTTTAAATATGTGAACTAGGGTTGTCTTTCTCCCGCAGAGTGCACGGCAAAAATTTTGCCAACTTCACTTTTTATCGAAAATGCTTTCATGCGAAAGGTCTTTTTAACAAATCTCCTCTTTGTCGTCGCAATTAACTTGGTTGTTAAACCTCTATACCTCTTTGGCGTAGAGGTAAGGGTGCAAAACACACTGGGGGCTGAAGTTTATGGGTTGTATTTCGCTCTACTCAACAGCGCTTATTTACTTCAAATCATCAACGATTTTGGAATTCAGATCTTTAATAACAGGCAAGTTGCTATAGATCAAAGCAAACTTAGGGCCTTTTTTCCTGGCTTTATTACGCTAAAGGTGGTGCTCAGCGGTGTTTACCTGCTTTCACTGATGATCTTGGGTATTTTTCTTGGGTTTGCGCCTTATCTCCAGGCGTTGTTGCTCATTGGAGTAAATCTCATACTGACATCATTTATCCTTTTTCTGCGGTCGGGTATTTCCGGACTTGGCTACTACCGAATTGACAGTGCTTTGTCTGTGCTGGACAAATTTCTGATGTTGATAATTGTTGGCGGGATGTTATTTCTGTTTAGTGAGAGATTTACACTCTTTCATTTTGTCTTTGGGCAAATGGCGGCATTGATGCTTACTCTTGTTTTTTCCTGGCTTTTGCTCAATCGGTACTCGCCCTGGACACTTACCTGGCTTTCATTTAAGCAACTTCGGAGCTTGGCAATGAAGGCTTTACCGTATGCGACCGCGGTGTTCCTGATGACCATTTATACGCGTCTTGATGGCGTAATGATCATGCGCCTTCTAAAAGACGGAGACTATGAGACAGGGATCTATGCTGCCGGCTATCGCATACTGGATGCTGTGAACATGATTGCGCTTCTCTTCGCTCTGCTTTTGTTGCCAATGTTTAGTAATTCTCGATCGTCAATAACACAACTGCGGCTACTTCTGGGAGAAGGCTTTAGATATATGTGGATGCTTGTAATTCCAGTATGCGTCTTCGGCATTTCTTTCAGGGAAGAGATCATGACGGGTTTATATGCGCAAGCCGATTCTTACTGGGGTGATGTTTTTGGACTTTTAATAGCAAATTTTATTCTCATGGGAATGATGTATGTTTTTGGCACCTTCCTCACAGCAATGGGACACGTAAAATCCATGAATATCGTCTTCGCGATCACCGTGTTGTTGAATATTGTACTCAATTTTTTATTCATTCCGCACTATAAGGCTGCGGGTGCCGCTGCTGCAACTTTGATCACACAATTTTTTGCAGTTTGTGGTATTCTTGCACTGTGCGTTCGTGTTTTACCTCTGAACCTAACCACGGGTTTTGTTTTTCGTGTTTTAGGATTTACTTCTTTCTGTGTTGGCGCTTGTTTGTTTATTCTTAATTCTATCGGC
Organism: Bacteroidota bacterium; assembly: GCA_031400515.1. GTDB lineage: Bacteria > Bacteroidota > Bacteroidia > Chitinophagales > Saprospiraceae > DATDQA01. The sequence continues at coordinate 58,947 of JANNQA010000178.1, read as the reverse complement.
CTTGTTTGGTACTTAGCATTGTGTGTCTATATTCCTTCTATCCTTGTTGGTGCCTTTGTATTCAGAATTCTAGTCTGGTCTGAGATCGCCGATGTCTTAAGGAGGGTCTGACCATTCACAGATTTCTACATTTGCAGTTATTAACGTTTACTGGTGCAAGACTATAGTTTGATTTCTCTTGTTAGGACTTTACATTCATGGCGTAAGCCATTGGTTCTAGTAGTCATTGGTGTCGCTGTCTGTAGCGCTATTGTTTCTCTTTTACTTCCGGAATATTATCGTGCCTCTACCGTTTTTTATGCGGCAAGTCAGGATCTGTTCAAACCACAGAAAGTCTTTGGTTACACACAAAGTGACATGTACTACTATGGTGGCAGCGAGGATATTGAACGATTACTCACTGCGGCCAGATCTCATCAGGTCGTTGAGCATCTGATCAATGAATTCAATCTTTATGATCACTATGGTATAAAGCAAGGCTCACAAAAAGCAGCATACCGCGTTCGGTTAAGGCTTCTGGATCTTTACAAGATCAGCCGGACGAAATATGATGCTTTGGAAATCACAGTGGAGGACAAAGATCCTGAGTTTGCTGGCAGGATCGCAAATAGCGCCCGTGACAAAATCAACTCAGTGATCACTGGCGTCATTAAGGGGAGCCAGAAAGACTTGATCACTTCATATCATGGCGCGATGTTATCGAAAGAACTTGCGCTAAGTGCTATTGAAGATAGTCTTCATAAATTTCAAAGCGCATTTGGCATATACGATCCTGAGGCTCAATCTGAGTTTCTTTCCACCCTGATGACAAGTGTTGAGACGAGACTCGCACGTGAGCGGGGCACGATAAGATCTTATAAAGAAAACAGAGGGATAAAGGGTTCGATTGATTCAATAGGGCATCTGACCGCAAGAATTGCGGGACTGGAAGAACAAAGAAACCTCCTTACCGGGGTCGACACGGCAAAGAGCAATCCTTATAATATCGAACGATTTACTGAGGGAAAGGGCCGGGTGGAGTTGTATGATGATGCTTACAGGAAAGCCATCAATACTCTAAACCTGGATCGTGAAATCATAAAACAAATGGAAGCTGCAGTCGCTCTTGATGTCACTGCAGTGCATTTGATAGAAGAGGCCTCTGCGCCAGTAGTCCGGTTTCGGCCGCGAAGATCTATTCTCGTAATTTCTGCCACGTTCGCCGCATTTATTTTTTCCGTCTTAGGGATTCTATTGATAGAGAGTGTAAAGGGACAGGATTGGAGTTTCTTACGTTGGTAATATTCTTTTTTAATAGGCTATCGGCTCTATTATAAAGTACCCATCTTCGCCGAGTTCTTGAAGTCTTGGCAAAAGAATTAATCCCGTATTTTTTGCTGCAACCGGTTCGTCATCACTGAATGCGACGATTTCTCCCGCAGAAATTTGATCGAAGTTTTTGAATTCACGTGTCATGGCAAATGACCGTCCGTTGAGGATTGCATAGCGTTCTATCAAGCGCGCAATTTTGGGTAACCCTTTAGAGTATTCTTGTAGCAACAGGTCATACTTGTTTTCCACGTCCTCGGCATTGATACAACCAATGGTTCTCATGCAATTAATAATTGCCGCCACTGCTCTGTTTACTGAAAGTGATTCGTAGTGTTGTCCGCATTCAAACACGACTGCAACAATGTCTTCTACAAAATTTTTTGCGGTAAAGTATTCAAGGGTTGTTCCGGGGACTTCCCGCGCAAAATCTAATATCACAGGAGCGTGCAACTCTGTACCGATACGGATACTTTCCGGGTCATCGGATGAGATCACAAAAATACCTCCTTTGGCAGAGGCGGAATGAATATCCAATACCACAATTCTCTCAGGTTTGTAAATGGCAATCTCACTCACTATTGTTGAAAGTAGTTCCTGGATTTCCAGATCTTCCTCTTGTAGATTCTGTCTGGGCGTACCAAATATCCTTATTATATGGTCATGAGAAAGTAGTCTGTTCATGTCCTGTCCGATGAATCGTTTACCCTCTTTCAGTGCACGTAGGTTTCCTGTAAGGCCAAGCATTCGCCCCCGAAACACAAACCCGGGGTTAACTGAGGGCTCGCGATACAGAAGAGTCAATACAGTTTCTATTGCCTTTACACCAGCGGGCTCATTACCATGAATTGCCCCAATGCAGATAAATAATGGTCCAGTCTCGTTGCCATCATATCTGCCAATGATCCGTGTTGGATGTTCCATGCAAAAACAAAAATAGCACATCTCTCTATCCAGCCTTTTGTCCATCACTTAAGTTAAAGTGATCTATGATCCGGCCATTATTGAAACCCGGCGTAAGCGCGACAAAAAAATGCCAGAGTTGCTATTGGGACATGCCGGCGCAATCCTTACTACTGTATTTGTTTGGCATGATCTTTGGCGCATTCCCATCATTCATCTTGACCCTTAAAACGCGATACAAGATTGGCCACAGCAAAATTGTTCTGTCTGTTGATGATGCTCTGTTCTTTGATGCATGAAGACGATGTCGCGGAATTACAATATATCCGAGCGTTTCAAGATCTGGCTGTTGAAGAAATGAATCTACACCAGATACCCGCCAGTATCAAATTAGCTCAAGCCTTGGTTGAATCCGATGCAGGGAGAAGTGTACTTGCTATCCGCGCGAATAATCATTTTGGTATTAAATGTAAAACCTGGTGGACTGGCGGACAATATTTTTATGCTGATGATGACTTAGATAATGCAGGACAGTTGACTGCGTCTTGTTTCAGGATTTATGATTCGGCCCAGGAATCTTTTAGAGATCATAGTACATTTTTAAAATCGTCTGAACGGTATTCTTCGTTGTTTGAGAATGGCACTTCTGACTACCATCAGTGGGCGGTAGGGATTCAGAATTGCGGTTATGCAACAAATCCACGCTACAGCAAGAAGCTTATACAAGTCATTGAGAAGTACCGGCTGTACGAGTTAGATCAGTTTTCAGACAACAAATAAACCCTTGTCGATTTTGCATGTGGGGCTCATCTGTCGTCACGGTAGCCATCATTGCCAGCGATGGCTTCGAGCGATTCTGACATCTTTGGTTGTTTCTTGATTGGATTTTCACGCAGTTCTATGTACTCTTTGCGCCTCTTGAATGTATCGATAGCTGCATAGATCGCGTGTCGCATTGAGGTTGGATCGGATTCGTTTTTTCCTGCAAGATCATATGCAGTACCATGGTCGGGAGAAGTGCGAATAATACTCAGACCTGCAGTGAAATTCACTCCATAGCCAAATGAAATTGTTTTGAATGGGATTAAGCCCTGATCATGATACATAGCAAGGACACCATCAAATTTCCGATACGCGCCTGATCCAAAAAATCCATCTGCCGAATAAGGGCCCATCACAATATGTCCCGTCTTCTTTTGTTCCAAAATGACTGCTCCAACAATTTCATCGTCTTCTGTCCCAATAGCACCATGATCTGATGCATGTGGATTTAATCCAAGAACTGCAATGGTAGGTTGTTCGTGTCCGAAATCCACCTGCAGGCATTTGATAAAAAGATCCAACTTTTTTCGTACCGTCTCCTTTGTGATATCATGAGCAATTTGGCTTACCGGAATGTGATCAGTTACCAGGCCGAGCTTCATGACATCACTTACCATCACCATAAGGCTTTTGCCTGCGAATTGTTCTTCGAGATAATCCGTGTGCCCGACGGCTGGAAAATTAGCGAGTCTAAGTGCGTGTTTGTTTACAGGACCCGTGACAAGGACGTCAATGAGCCCATCTTTCAGGTCGCGGACAGCACGATCCAGTGCGATATAGGCGTATCTACCGCTTTCTTCTGTTGCTCTGCCGAGATTAATGTTTACAGACTCTTCCCAACAGTTGATGACATTCACTTTCCGTGGATTCAGTCGTTCTGCTGTTTGCAGACTTTGATAAGCAAAGTCTTCTGATTGTACAATGTTTTTGTGATACGATACGACTTTCGAGCTACCATAGATTACCGGCGTACAGAAGTCTAGCATCTCTTGAGGATAAACACTTTTGATGATGACTTCGGGACTAATACCGTTAATGTCGCCTATTGTGATACCTACGCGTACTTTTTGCATTGATTTGCTTTTGTGGCGAGCGAAGATAGGAAGGCTGCCATGAAAGAGAGAATAATGTTGTGCTGCATGGCCTACACGGGGCTGGTTTTTCAAAAAAATGACTCGTCTGTTGTTTGAAAGAATACAGTTGGGTGTGGCGGAAAGTCTACTTTTGTAAATCAGATTGCCATTGACGCTACAAATACGTAGAGTGGGAGTTCCTTTTTGATTACAGTCACGCTTACTCTGGTATTTTCGAAATCCATCCTTGGCCTAAAACAAATCAATAGTACTATACACATCTTGATTCGTGCAAAGAAATCTTTAGGGCAGCATTTTTTACATGAAGTAGATTTCGCCAGGCGTATTGCCGCTGCTACTGTAGGTGAGTCTGGCAATGTTATTGAGGTTGGTCCCGGACAGGGAATGCTTACGCAGTTTCTCGTTGGTCGTTTTGAACAATTATTATTGATCGAGAAGGATACTTTGCTAACCCAATATATTCTTGAGCGATGGGGTAGCGATCCGGGTATAGCTATTCGCGAAGCGGACTTCTTGTCATTTGACCTGGTGGGATTTTGGGGAACTCGTCAATTTTCGCTCGTAGGAAATTTCCCATACAACATCTCGAGTCAAATCATATTTCGTATGCTTGATGTGCGCGATCAGATTCCTGAACTGGTTGGTATGTTTCAGTATGAAATGGCCAGGAGGATTGTCTCAGGACCCGGATCAAAAGAATACGGAATACTGAGCGTACTTACTGCTACGGCATATGAGGGCCGGCTGCTATTTAAAGTGCCGGCTGGTGCTTTCAATCCTCCGCCAAAAGTGGAAAGTGCAGTAATTCGACTAACCCGTAAGAAAGACTTCTCTCTTCCGTGTGACTTCCAGTCCCTCAGAATTGTAGTGCGTGCAGCTTTCGGTCAGCGTCGCAAAATGCTTCGGAATTCCCTTAAGGGCTTGTTGCCTGACGAAACACTTCTGGGGGATACGCTGTTTCAGAGACGGCCTGAGCAGATTAGTGTAGCTGAGTTTGTAGATCTTGCAGTGAAGTATGAACTCTTACGAAAGATCGTTCCATGATTAGGTTTCTTATTTGATTACATGTTTTTAAATCACAGTTGCACATGACACTGGAACAAAAAGTAGCGATTGCTCTTGTAGATGCCATGAAGGCAAAAGATCAAGGGGGCCTTCGTGCATTGCGAGGCATCAAAGCCGAGATTCTATTGTTCAAAACAAGCGGCACAGGAGATCTGCTTGACGAAAAAGCTGAGATCAAAATGCTTCAAAAAATGGTGAAGCAACGCAAGGATAGTCTTACAATCTATATTGAACAATCAAGAGAAGATCTTGCGCAGAAGGAACGAGAAGAGATTGTTGTGATTGAAGCCTTTCTTCCTGAACAAATGAATGAAACGGAGTTGAAAAACTTTATTGTATCGCTCATCAGTGAACTTGGCATTTCTGGCATGAAGGACATGGGGCGTCTTATGGCCGAGGCAAACAAAAGACTATCCGGCAAGGCAGACGGCAAAACAGTGTCAATAATTGTAAAGGATTTACTGAGTGGCATATAGCCCATAAAAAATTAAGCCTGCATTTATACGCGTCGTGCATGGTCTGTGTGTGATGATCTTTTTTCCATTTTATCCAATCTCTGTCCCACACTCTTCTCATCTTTGTTTCCTTTTTTAATCAATGATGTCTTTGAACAAAACGTCTTTACTCGATAAACTCATCCGTGAGCGCATACTGGTACTTGATGGAGCCATGGGTACTATGCTTCAGCGTCTGCGCCTGACTGAAAGTGAGTTTAGGGGTGAGCTTTTCAAAAATCACCAATCTGATCTCAAGGGTAATAATGATATTCTTTGTTTGACACAACCTGAAAAGGTTGCAGAGGTCTATCGGGCATATCTTGATGCCGGGGCTGACATCATTGAGACAAATACCTTTAATGGTACTTCAATATCACAATCAGACTATCATACGCAGGACTATGTCTATGCTTTGAACAAATCCGCTGCTGAGCTTGCGGTGCGGGAAGCGGCGGCGGTTACAGAGCAAAATCCTGCCAAGCCTCGTTTTGTAGCCGGGTCATTGGGTCCGACAAATCGATCCGCTTCTCTTTCACCTGATGTAAATGATCCCGCGTATCGGTCGGTGACCTTTGATACAGTCAAAGCTGCATATAAGGAGCAGTCGCGAGGGCTTATCGATGGTGGTGTGCATTTGTTGATTGTAGAAACAGTATTCGATACCTTGAATTGCAAGGCCGCATTGATGGGTATCATGGAATTGTTGGAAGAGCAAAAATCAGAGGTAAAACTTATTGTATCTGGCACTGTAACTGATGCCAGTGGAAGGACACTCTCTGGCCAAACACTTGAAGCTTTTTGGATTTCAATTAAACATGCTCCTTTGTGGGCCGTCGGAATAAACTGTTCTCTGGGCGCACAAGAAATGCGACCCTATCTGAAAACGCTGTCTGAAATTGCCGATTTACCTGTCATTTGTTTTCCGAATGCCGGCTTGCCAAATGCCTTTGGCGAGTATGATCAGACTGCTGAGGAGATGCAGGCATTGATGCGTGAGTTTATAAATAGTGGTTTTGTAAACATTGTTGGTGGCTGTTGTGGAACGACTCCAGAACATATTGCACGATTGAGCACGGCGGTAGCAGGTGCTTCGCCACGTAAAATTCCTTCCATACCACGTCGAACCCGGCTTTCCGGACTTGAGCCTCTAGAGATACGACCAGAATCAAACTTTGTAAACATTGGCGAACGGACAAACGTGACTGGTTCCCGTGAATTTGCAAAACTTATCCGAGCAGGTGACTATTCCAAGGCACTTGTTGTAGCAAGACAACAGGTTGAAAGTGGCGCCCAGATCATCGATGTAAACATGGATGAAGGTATGCTTGATTCGGTAGCAGCGATGACGACTTTTCTGAATCTCATTGCTTCTGAACCAGAAATCGCGAGGCTACCTATTATGATTGACTCCTCTCGATGGGAAGTAATTGAGGCGGGACTAAAGTGCACTCAGGGGAAAAGTATTGTCAACAGTCTTTCTCTTAAAGAAGGGGAAGGTCCTTTTCTGCAACAAGCGCGGAAGGTTCATATGTACGGTGCTGCAGTGGTGGTCATGGCGTTTGATGAAATGGGTCAGGCAGAAAGTGTAGAACGCAAAGTCAATATTTGTAAACGAGCATTTGATTTACTTACCACGCGGGTTGGTTTTGCAGCTGAAGATATCATTTTTGATCCAAATATTTTCGCGATTGCAACTGGAATAAAAGAGCATAATCATCTGGCAATCAATTATATAGAAGCTATTGGACGAATTAAGACAGAATGTCCTGGAGTTCTGATTAGTGGTGGCGTAAGCAATTTATCTTTTTCTTATCGTGGAAATGATGTTGTTCGTGAAGCGATGCATTCTGCATTCTTATATCATGCCATACAAGCAGGAATGGATATGGGAATTCTGAATGCTGGGCTTGTTGAAGTGTATGAAGAAATTCCTAAAGAACTACTTAAGCTGGTTGAGAATGTCATTTTTGATAAGCATGACGGTGCTACTGAAGACCTCACCACATTTGCAGAAAATGTCAAGGGTAATGGCAAGGTGATAACCAGAGATCTTGTGTGGCGCGAGTTGCCTGTTGATGAGAGGTTATCTCATGCCCTGGTGAAGGGTATTACTGAATACATTGAGTTGGACACTGAAGAGGCCCGTTTGCGATATAAGTCACCACTTCGGGTTATTGAAGGCCCATTGATGGCAGGAATGGATATTGTTGGAAAACTTTTTGGCTCGGGCAAAATGTTTCTTCCTCAGGTTGTGAAAAGCGCAAGGGTGATGAAAACTGCCGTCGCGTATCTCACGCCATTCTTAGAAGCTGAGAAATCAGAGGTACGAAAGAATGGAAAAATACTTATGGCCACCGTAAAGGGTGATGTCCATGATATTGGCAAAAATATCGTTGGCGTCGTTCTTGGGTGCAACAACTATGACATCATTGACCTCGGTGTCATGGTTCCAGCGGAAAAAATTCTGGCAGCAGCAAGAGAACATAATGTGGATGTCATCGGACTAAGCGGATTAATCACGCCTTCACTGGACGAAATGGTAAACGTAGCTTCAGAAATGGAGCGCCAGGGATTTACACTGCCTTTACTTATTGGCGGGGCGACTACCTCAAAGACGCATACGGCCGTCAAAATTGAGCCATGCTATTCAGGAACAACTATTCATGTATTGGATGCATCTCAGAGCGTTGGGGTAGTTTCGTCACTGCTCTCCGAAGACATACCGCGTAGTGATGGTTTTAAGCAGGAAATACGCGCCAATTACATTCAGGTGCGATCTGAACACGAATCCAGGACTCGAACAAAGGAGTATGTCCCACTAAACTTTGCCAGAGATAATAAGTTGAACATTAGTTGGATTTCTTATCGAATTCCTGAGCCAGTTAAGTCAGGCGTTACTGTTTTTGAAAAAATTGACCTGCGGATCCTGAGAACTTATATTGATTGGACCCCATTCTTTGCAAGTTGGGAGCTTGCTGGTAAGTATCCGTTTATTTTTGATGACCCTATTGTAGGTTTTGAAGCTCGTTCTGTTTTCGATGCGGCACAGATCCTATTGGACAGGGTAATTAGTGAGGAGTGGCTGTCTGCAAATGGTGTCGTCGGCATTTTTCCGGCCAATAGCATTGGCGATGATTTGGTCCTGTACGAGGATGTGTCAAGAACTTCAGAGCTTACTAGAGTTCATTTTTTACGACAACAACGCAAGAAGGCCCCTAGTCAGCCTTATTACTGTTTGGCGGATTACGTAGCTCCTTTAGAATTTGGTTGTGACTGGATTGGAGCATTTGCCGTGACGGCGGGACTGGGTATTGAAGATCACGTAGCACGTTTTGAAAAGTCACATGATGACTATAGCTCTATTCTTCTTAAGGCGATAGCGGATCGACTGGCTGAGGCTTTTGCAGAATATCTTCATGAACAAGTGCGAAAACTTCTATGGGGTTATTCCCTGAGTGAGCATTTAAATGCCGAAGACCTTGCCATGGAACGTTACCAGGGGATCCGACCCGCTCCTGGATATCCCGCCTGCCCTGATCACACAGAAAAAAACACCATTTGGTCGCTTCTTGAGGTTGAAAAGAATACGGGTATTAAATTGACTGAAAGTTTGGCGATGTACCCAGCGGCCTCTGTATCTGGCTATTATTTCGCCCATCCTGATTCCCGATACTTTGGTCTAGGCTCCATATTACCTGACCAATTAGAAGATTATGCAGAGAGAACAGGGCTTGGTGTTAAAGAAGCCCGTCGCTGGCTTCAGCCGAATTTAGTGGATTGAGGTTTTGGGTGTTTCACGTGAAACGTAGTATGGCTCATACTGGCCGACCATTCTCCTGCACCTGCTCAAGAAACTTTTCCAATACCTTATTAAAGTCTTCCGGATGCTCCATCATCGGGGCATGCCCGCAATCATCAAAGTACACCACCTTGGCATTTTCTAGAAGTTCATCAAATTGCTCTGCTACAAAAGGTGGAGTAATGGTGTCTTGTTTCCCCCATACCAGCAATGTTGGCACATGAATAGCGTCTAGTCTATGTGCCAGGTTTTCCCTAATGGCAGATTTTGCCATCGTTATTAGGCGTAAAGCTTTGTTTCGGTCATTTACAATATCAAAAACTTCGTCTACCATTTCCTCTGTCGCATCCTTCGGATCGTAAAATACCGTTTCGGTCTTCTGACGAACGAAATCCCTGTTGCTCCGTTTAGGAAAGCTTGAACCTAATGGGTTTTCAAATAAACCTGAGCTTCCGGTGAGTGTGATTGAGCGCACTTTCACGGGGTTCGCTAGCGCGAATAATAAGGCGATATGTCCTCCAAGACTATTTCCCACAACATCCATTTTAGGATAGCCTTTCCACTTGACGAAACGCGTGACATACTCAACTAGTCCATTCACAGTAGCCTTTCGTAATGGCATCTCATATATCGGTAAAATTGGAACCACAACTCTCCTCTTATTGCTGAAATACTGGATCATTTCATCAAAATTGGACAATTGTCCAAATAGTCCATGCAAAAGCATCAGGATCTCTCCGTTCCCTCCAGTATCGAGATATTTAAATTCATCCTCCTCTATTAGTGCATATTCCATGCTCAAAATTATTGAAAATGAACACTTCTATCTATGTATTTTCTTCTGCAAGTAGATCAAATTTGATAAGAGCAATATGGCCATTGCCTGATGTGCCACACCATAGAACAGAGGAATTTTACCTGTACAATTAATAATCGTAATAACTCCTAGACATACCTGCAGGAATACTAATAGTAAAAGCATTCGTACAGGTCTTCTAATATGTAATGGTGTCTCATTCTCTGTTGATTTCCAAAAAACAATAACTGAAAGCATAAAGATGAGATAGGCACAAAATCTGTGAACAAATTGTACCATAGCCGGGACCAGCCCTCTTTCATATTCCAATATGCTCACTTTTGTCCATAAATTACTGTCTATCAATACCTTAGGAAAATATTCCCCGTGCATATCCGGCCAGGTGGGATAATAAAGCCCAGCTTTCATGCCAGACATAAGTCCGCCAAATATTAACTGAACAATGATAAAACATGTCAATAGATTCAGCCATCTTTTAAGTTTTGGACTCTTATGAATCGTAATTGACCTGCCTATTGCAATCCACAGTAACCAAGCATATAAAATCAGGGCAAGATTTAGATGGATTGTGAGTTTATATGCGTTTACCCAGGGTCTATCTACTAAGCCGCTCGCAACCATAATCCAACCAAAAGCAGCAACAACGGCACCAAGCAATACAGCAATACCCAAATTCTTGTAAAGCTCACCATCAAGTTTATTCTTTAATACAAAAAACACAAACGGAATAAGAAACACAATTCCTATAGAACGCGCCCACAACCGATGAATGAACTCCCAGAAGTAAATGAACTTAAATTCCGAAAGAGACATACCCTCATTAATCTTTTGATATTGAGGTGTCTCCTTATACAAGCCAAATTCTCTATTCCAATCTTCACTACTCAAGGGAGGAATTGCTCCAGTTACAATGTCCCATTTTGTGATTGAAAGTCCTGATCCAGTAAGTCTTGTCACCCCTCCCAATACAATCTGAATAAAAATCATTGCAACGCCCAACCACAACCAAATAGCTACCGATTTATGATACATTAGAAATGGTTATCAAAGACATTACAACTACAAAGGAAGAGAAAAGAAAAAGAACAACAATGCTTATGTAGTAATGATGAGATTTAAGAAATGAAATTTATTTGCCTTATTACTATTAGTAATGTGCAAATGTGGATAAACAGAAAAGTAAATAGAAATTTACAAAGTTCTAAACAGTATCGTTGATTATCAATTACCAGATTAAGAAGGTGTTACGATATGAATAAACATACTAACAAAGTTCAAAAAGCAATGGATTTGTTTATAAGTAGAAAAGAAGGGTTTGCATCTGGCTGTGTATAAGTAGATAGATTTGAAATAGAAAATAGACATATACTAAAGAAAATGATATGATCGGCTATACACACAATCTTTGCACATACTTATACACGTCATTCCTTCATGTATGTTATAAAATAGATATAAACAAACCACATTGTACGAATTCATAATATATTTATGTCTTTCACATGTGAATTTATAGTTACAAATGAAATCCGTTGTACAACGTGTCACACAAGCGCATATCGATATCGATAAGATTCGACACTCGTCAATCTCCCATGGTATGGTGATATTATTAGGAATAGAAGACCAGGATGGACCGACTGACATTAATTGGCTGGCCAATAAACTTGCATCACTAAGAATATACAGCGATGCGGAAGGTAAAATGAATCTATCGATTCAAGATGTAAAGGGCGAGTTTCTTGTGATTAGTCAGTTTACACTTCACGCCAGTACTAAAAAGGGAAATAGGCCATCATTTACAAAGGCAGCCAGACCAGAGATTGCCAAACCTCTGTATGAGACATTCATCGAAGTATTGAGATCAACGAGCGGATTAAGGGTTTCTTCAGGAGTCTTTGCTGCTGACATGAAAGTTACTCTTACTAATGACGGGCCCGTCACAATTACTTTTGATACAAAACAACAGGAATGACATTAAAAGAAATGCAGGGACAAATCGACTCATGGATTCAACAACACGGAGTCAGATATTTCGGTGAGCTGACAAATGTCGCGCTACTAATGGAGGAAGTAGGGGAGTTTGCTCGTATCACTGCAAGAACGTATGGAGAACAATCATACAAAAAAGACACGGCTCCGCAAGACGCAAAGGAAGCACTGGCAGATGAGCTCGCGGACATTCTCTTTGTCATTACTTGTCTGGCAAACCAAATGCAGGTAGACCTTGACGACGCGATCAAAAAAAACCTTGAAAAGAAAACACTACGTGATAAAGACAGACATCAACAAAACCCCAAACTACGTTAGTCTAATAAGGCAACGAACACACCTTAAATACAGCGTCGTAAATTCACGGGAATTATATGCAGAACACACTGGCATTGCACGATAAAGAAAGCTTGCTTAAAATGGAGCGCGAACTCAATCTGAAACAGCTTCAGATCAAGAGTTTGCTTGCTATTACCCAGGCCATAAACGACAATGTCTCGGCGAATGGACTATACGGGATGTACAAAACATTCCTGACCTGGGACATGGGTGTTCAAAAAATGGCCCTGTTCATTAAAGGTGAAGAGAATTGGACCTGCGCAACTCATCAGAATGTTAGTGAGCGCATATTCTCAGACGACATGAGTGCGGTATTTACGCAATTCGACAGGATGCATACTGTCCTGAAGAATGATCATACTTCGTTGCGTGAATTTGACATCGTAATCCCAGTGTACCACAAAAAAATGCCAATCGCTTATGCACTGATCGACGGCATTAAAGCAAGCGAGGACGCCTACAACAAAATTGAGTTCATCACGACCTATACAAATATCATTGCAGTAGCGCTTGAAAACAAACGGCTGTTTAAAAGACAAGTCGAACAAGAAACCATGCGTCGCGAAATGGATTTGGCCAGTAAGGTTCAGCGGATGCTCATCCCCGAAGAATTACCCCAAGGCGACAAATACGAGCTTGATGCAATCTATAAGCCACATCTCAACATCGGTGGTGATTATTTTGACATTATCAAGTATGACGAAAACCGGATCGTGTTATGTATAGCTGATATTTCCGGCAAAGGAGTGTCGGCAGCATTACTCATGGCAAATTTTCAGGCAAATCTGCAAAGTCTGCTTCACCAGTATCGCGATCTTCAGACTTTTCTCATCGCTATCAACCAGGCAGTATATCGTATTACTAAAGGAGATAAATTTATTACGTTATTTATCGGAGAGCTGGACCTCAAGATGGGTAAACTCTCATATATCAACGCGGGTCACTATCCCCCTTTCTTAAAATGTCAAAATAAAGTCACTAGACTTGACCAGGGCTGTACAGTGATTGGTGCCTTTGAAAATATTCACCAGCTTGGCATGGGTGAATGTCATCTTCAGGGAGAGGGCCTGATACTCACCTTTACAGATGGACTTACAGATCTAAGAAATGCACAGGGAGAGTTTTTTGAAGAGGAATATATCGAACAGACAATCGCTTCCTATAAGGGTCATTCTGCCAAAGAATTTAACCAGATACTCGTGGCCCAGATGGAAGAATTCAAAGGTGAGATGGAGTATCCAGATGACATCGCCGTGTTGACATGCAGATTTAAGATCTAAAAAATGGTTCAAGCACATATCTTTGCTACAATCCAATGAAGGATAAAACTACTGCCGCACTACTCGCCTTCTTTCTTGGTTGGTTTGGCATACACAGGTTTTACCTGCGACAACCGGGACTTGGTGTTGTGTACATCTTTCTCGCATTCATCTTCATTTCGTGGATACTTGGAATCATCGACGCCATAGCGCTTCTTGTCATGGATCAAGCGGAATTTGACAGAAGATACAACGATCAGCGCGCGCCAGGTCAACATGACAGATACCGGCGCAATGAGGTACGACGTGATTATCAAAGAGATGTGAATACCGGACGCTATCCTGCCCAACAAAGTCAGGGTCAACCGCGCAGAACATCGACCAGCGCCCAGGTCCCGGAAAGACATAAGGTCAATCCTTTCAAACAAAGCGGGATTAAAAAATACAAAGATTTCGAACTTGAAGATGCCATTGAGGATTTCGAGAAGGGACTTGAAATCAACCCAAAAGATATTGCCCTTCACTTTAATATGGCCTGCGCTTATAGTCTTACAGAAAAAGCCGATAAGGCTCATTATCATCTGGACAAAGCGGTAGAATATGGCTTTACAGATTTTGACAAAATCCGCACCCACGACGATCTTGCATACGTCAGGATACAGCCACAATTTGATGACTTCGCCGCCGCAGGCTTCCGTCTTAGTCGTCCTGGAGCTCCACCAGTACAGCAGAATGTAACCCAGCCAAGCCCGGAACCACAGGACGACAAACTCCTCTCCCAACTCAAACGACTTGCTGAACTTCGGGACAAAGGGTTGATCACGGAGCACGAATTTGTCGCAGAGAAAGAAAAATTGATGCGCTAGACCCCTCCTGACAAGGCACCTTTTCCCGGTATTTTCAGTTACGGCCCAACTTTTGATACCCAATCTCGTTTAAGTCTTAGATTGCACAACGAATGATCGCATCAGAACTCATTTCTCAGATTCTCTCTCCACTCCGTACATCCGATACTGGGGAGCAGGCATTGGCGATGATGAGCATCTACCACGTGAAACATCTGCCGATTGTCAATAACGAACAGCTATTGGGGACAATTTCGGAAGAGGATATTCTTTCAGGAAACATGGACGAGCCGATTGGTTCATATGGACTTTCTCTGAGCCGTGCACATGTAAATCAGAATGATCATTTGTTTGAAGTGATGGGAAAAATGGCCGACTTTGTGCTAACCGCGATTCCCGTCGTAGATGATCATAAAACGTATTTGGGCGTAATCACGCAGGAAGAGCTCATGCAATTTTATGCAAAGAGCTTCTCTTTTACGGAGCCAGGCAGCATACTTCTTTTGGAGATGGAAAGGCATAATTACAGCCTTGCCGAGATTTCTCGCATTATCGAAGCAGAAGGAATTCGAATTCTTAGCACTTTCCTTACAAAAAGCCCCGATTCAGAGGTCGTATATGTAACTCTCAAAATTGGTGCCGGAGATGCGCAACGGGCAAAGTCCACTCTGGAACGGCACAATTATTTCGTAAAAGCGAGTTTTGTAGAGAAGGCATTTGTCGAAGATCTGAACGAACATTATGATGCGCTCATGCATTATCTGAACGTCTAAAGCCTGGCCCCTGGGGTGCTCTGGCCCAATCCTCTGTATCTTTCGTGTAATCGGAGTATGACTTATAAGCATAATCTTATTGGTGTTTTCTTGTTTCTCGCTATACATGCGGTAGCAATATCAGACGCATTGGAAGTAACGGCTATTGAAATATCGGGCCAACGCAAAACAAAGGACGTTGTCATCCTTCGTGAACTTGACTTCACTATCGGAGACACAATCTCGCTAGCAGAATTAGCACAGCGGCTTGATCGCAACAGGACCAACCTGCTTAATACAGCCCTCTTTACAGAGGCGGAACTCAATATCAGTGAATGGGATCATGACGTACGACAGATCGTCGTTTCCATTGTCGTCAAAGAAGCGTGGTATCTATACATCGTGCCAATTGTAGAACTGGCTGATCGAAATTTCAACGTGTGGTGGGAGGAGCATAATCATGCATTTGAACGATTGAATCTGGGAATATCTGCCCAACACATCAATCTGACAGGCGTCCGTGACCGATTGAAAATAAAAGGGCAAGTTGGATATACACCAAAATTTGAAGTAAACTACCAACTACCGTATTTCAATCGGGACAAATCACTTGGTATCAATTGCAATATATTCTGGAGCTCCAACAAGGAAGTAGCATATCTCAGCGAAGGCAACAAGCAAATATTCTATAAAGACGAAAGTGCTTCTGTTTTTCGCCGGTTTAGATTGCAGGCAGGAACAAGATACCGACCCAATCTCTATATGAATCATGAGTTGGACTTCTTTTTTCACAGCAACAAGGTCGATCCAACAATTGCCTTGGACAACAATCCAGATTTTTTTCTCAATCGGAAAGTGCAACAAAACTATTTTGCATTACGATACAAGTGGACCTATGACGCCAGAGATATACAGCTTTTTCCAACTAGAGGTTTGTTATGTGGAATGGAAGTTATCAAAGAAGGACTCGGGACGTTCGATGATGTAAATAACCTGAGTGTTTCTCCATTCTTTGAATATCACTTCACCATCTCAAAGAAGATCAGCTTTGCGGCCCTTGGCAAGGGGCAATATGGAATTATTCGAAAGAAACCACCGTATTGGAATTATCAGGCACTCGGATACGGGCGCGACTATATCCGTGGATACGAACTCTATATTATAAATGGATTAGACTTTGCCTATGCTAAAACGGGCATAAAGGCGCGCTTGATAGATTCAAAGTTAAACTGGAAGAAAAAAATGCCGAAAGTGTTTCGTGAGATGTCTTACCAACTTTTCCTGACTTTGAATTATGATATTGGTTATGTAAACGATCCATTTTATTATGTAGGAAACCCATTGGTGAACAGCATGATCTCCGGCGGTGGGCCAGGTATTGCTTTGGTTATTTATCACACGTTTGCGTTGCATATTGAGTACAACCGCAATCATCTGGGTGAGAATGGCCTATTTTTACACACAAAGACGTCTTTTTAAATGCATGTTTTATTATATGGCCAGACAGTAACAGACGAACACATCACCTATATACAGGAGCTCATTGCGTGTCTGCATGCCGAACACATAAAGACAAGTGCGTACGCGCCTTATCGAATCCTTCTAGCTGAAAAAATCTCATTACCCGATACAGTTCAGCCACTGGAAACACTCAAGGGATCTGACATAGATATTGTGATTACACTTGGAGGCGATGGCACGATATTAAAAGCAGTGACATTGATTGGCCAGCGAGAAACACCAATTCTGGGAATCAACATGGGAAGACTTGGCTTTCTTGCAAGTATTGAAAACAAATATGCGGCACAGGCAGTCAGACAGATTGCGCGTGGAATGTACACGATCGAAAGTCGTGCGATGCTTTATCTGGAGACAGATAGAGAGATCTTTGGTGAAATGCGGTTTGCATTGAATGATTTTACATTGCACAAACGGGACACCAGCTCTATGATCACCATTCATACTTATATCAATGGTGACTATCTCACATCTTATTGGGCGGACGGTCTGATCATCTCAACGCCCACAGGCTCTACCGGATACTCGCTGAGTTGTGGAGGGCCAATTGTATTCCCTAATTCCGGCAATTTTGTGATTACGCCAGTCGCGCCACATAATTTAAATGTAAGGCCGATTGTGATTAGTGACAGTTCGGTGATTTCATTTGAAATAGAAGGTCGGTCTACAAACTTTCTTTGTACTCTGGATTCCAGATACGAAACCGTCACGGCAGAATATCAACTCGCAGTACGTAAATGCGATTTTAAAACACGGCTCATTCAACTTGACAATTTTTCGTTTCTTAAAACTATCCACGAAAAACTCACCTGGGGAAAGGATACCCGCAATTAGCCCTGCTTGCGGCCGAAACTAGAATTCATCTTGTGATGGAAAATAGTTCAACCGAATTCCAAATGTAAAATACTGTGTGCGTAAATCATCCAACGCATCCTCAGAATCGTAGTCTCTTCGAAAATACTGAGCTTCCAGAAAAAAATTGTGCTTCAGCATATACAACGCCGTCAGCGAAATAATTTGATTTTGAACCTGCACGCCCTGACGTTGACGTACTCCAAATTGGGCATTGCGTTCAGTATTAGCTCGTAAGATGTTTGCACCAAAAAAGAGATCATCGGTATCAGATCCGGATTGGATAAAGAAAAACTTACCGTTAATCCATACCCTTGAGAAGGGGCGATAATCAAACTTCAATAGTACCTCACTGAAATTGGCACCGGACGGATGAGCGAGAGGTTGATTGAAATGGGAATAACTTCCTAGACTATCATAATGCGTATATGTGAAGGGTCGTACACGATTATACTCGACCAGCAGATCCAAATCCCTGACACCAAGGACGTCCAGATACTTTGCACCAAGTTGCAGGCCGTGCTTGTTTCCCCACCATCCACGACTCGACAGAAATTCAGAAAGTTTGAATTCATCAAGGATAAATTGTCCATAGAAACGCATCCGTTGCGCAACGTCCCATTTGGCAGAAAGGCCAATAAACACATTATCCGGGCTCCCGACATGATGTTCAATGCTGCGATAGAGAATCACGGGATTCAGGTACTGTAACTCAAAACGGTTTTCTTCACGCGCAAATACAACTGCCTCATAGAGACCCAGAGTAAATCGGGGGCTTACCTGAAAACTCAAGTAATGCGCAGCCAGATATTTCTTAGGTACCACCACGTTGCCCGGAAGCTTTTCTCGGGCACTGAGTTCAGCAAACAAATTCTGGTAGTGAAATTTCCAAACACGGGTGTTAAACTTCAGGTAAAAATAATTCTTGGCAAAATCAGATAAGAACAGCGAGCGATATCCATCACCCAGAAAATTTTTCCCATGGCCCAACTGAATACCAACATGTCTTGAAACAGAAAATCCGACATAACCAGTAGAAGAAAGATAGTCGTAGGCCCCAGGGCCTTTGAATATGCGACTAACGAAATCTTTAAACAGGCCAGCATCAGGGAGCGATCGGTAGTCATCAACAAAACGCCGGATATACGAAGAAGGTCTTAACTGCGCTTCAATGATATTTGTGCTAAAGAAAACTTTGTGATCAATCCCTCCGCGTATTTCAACTCCGCGACGGTTTACAAACAAAAGGTCCTCATTGGAAGATTCCTTGCCCAGTCCAAAATGTAAGATAGGATTGATGCGCAGATAAAAATCATCATTGTCCAGCGCAAAGAGATGGGCGGGTCGTGTGTAAAAAATCCCGAAAACTGAAGAGCGACTTTCAGGTGGTTCTCCGATCAAAACTTGTCTCTGATGAGATGAATCTGGTGGAACAAAATAAAATTCATCATTATCTGCACGGAGATAATTTATATCAAACACATTTGATCGAATCCTTAAAGAATCGTTCTGATGGTAGGTGGCATTGAAAATGTCTCCACGTCGATAGGGTTTTATAGAAGTGTGAAAGGCTATTGCGGATATCCCTGAAATCTGATAGCGCTCGGCAAGAGAATATCCCGGCGACCCAAGAGGCAACAACGCATCCTGGCCGAAACTCACATTTGCACGAAAAATAAACAGAGTGATGAAGAATAAACAGAGGCGTGCAAATGAGAAAGAACGTGGAATTTTCTTCATATCGATGTAGACAAAACTAGTCATTTCAACTAAGGGCTTGCTATACCTTGAAATCCAACAAAAACTGATGAATGTAATTATCAAATAACGCGCCATCCTCAAATAGAAATACGACTTCCAATGGAAGAAGGAAGACGGGTAGCCTTCGTGACGTAATACTTGTCCCAAAATATTCCAGACGGACAGCGTCCTTCTCTGTAGTGAGAATAATCTTGTTTTCACTGTCTCCGGGAAGATTTTCATATCTGCTTGAAATTAAATCAATGTCTTCAGGCCGATAGACATGATGATCCCCAAAATGCAGCAGATCAAGATACCCGACACATTCGCTTACATAATCCAACAGATATTCGGTGCGTGCAATCCCGCAAACAAGTAATACGGAATACTTGTTTGTCAATTCAATGCGAGCCCCCCTGGTAAACATTGAATAAGGCGGATGATATCGATATGCTGAGAAGTATACGGATTGA
This sequence comes from Bacteroidota bacterium, assembly GCA_031400515.1. GTDB lineage: Bacteria > Bacteroidota > Bacteroidia > Chitinophagales > Saprospiraceae > DATDQA01. Next base: position 38,872 of record JANNQA010000178.1, on the reverse strand, counting down.
TGCCCCTGTGGTTGAATCTTTTGAAGGATTGAATAACGGCTCTCCTGAGTAAGAGATAAAGGACACTTTGACACAACAATAATATCCGCACGCCGATATCCGCTACGCCATTCCCTAAGCGCCCCTGTCGGTAACAACCAATCATTGTAGAAAAGATTGTCAAACTCTGTGAGCAGAATATTGAGATGAGGTGTCACAGATCGGTGTTGATATGCGTCATCCAACAAGATCACTTGCAGGTCTTGGTGATGTTGCAATAGAAGAGGAATGCCCAGTGACCGGCTTTCGGAGACGGCGACAGCCACATCACGATATTTCCGTGCAAACATCAATGGCTCATCGCCCACATCAGAACTCTGAAGTTCAGGACGTACAAGCATAAAGCCATTCGTGCGTCTTCCAAAGCCTCGACTTAGCACGGACGTATGGATATACGACCTCAAGAGTCTGACGAGATATTCCACATGGGGTGTTTTGCCGGCACCACCGACAGTAAGATTACCCACACTGATCACAGGAACATTGAATCGAACACCATTGAAAACACGGGCTTTATACATGGCATTCTTCAGTGCGACTCCAAGCCCAAACAGAAGCGACAATGGAAACAACAACCATCTCAACACCACACGCTCCTGATTCATGATTTCTGAGTTGAAGAGAGTATTTGATTTCCGATAGCACACACAACACAACGTCGCGAATCACAATACTCTCTTTTGAGATGAATTAACGCCTGACTATGACCAGCATTTTGATTTGGCATAGTGATCGCGGACCAATGCCTGGTGATCGTATTTTCTTCAGAAGGCAAGGCGCTAATCAGATCAAGGGCATACCCGACAAATTCCTCGCCGCGTCGTTTTCCATAGCAAAACAAAAACGGTACCACTGTATTGATCAGTATTCCATCCACAGACTGACGGCCAATTTGCTTGGATACCATGTGCGCAGGCTTGTCAAAATCAGAATGGGTATTCCAATAAGAAGACACAGTTGTCATAAAAAAGGATCGTAAAACACCTATGTCAGGGGATTCCAGAATCCTCCGAAAGAGGCCAGGAAAATTTTCCATCACCGAAGCAAACTGAGCAATACGAATCGTCGGAAAATTTGCTGGCCGTAAGCGACCCCAGCTCCAGGCGCGCGCATCCATGGCACCCAATTGATATTTAGAAGAGAGGTGTGCAAATTCTTTTTGGAGCTGCATCGGATACTCTTCTTCAAAGATCTTATTCAGCATCCCTGCACAACCAAAAAACATTGCCTCAAGTTGCAGAGGCGAATCGAGGTGTTTATATATATGCTTCAAGTGAACGAGGCGGGACAGCCTTGACATCGGAGCAGAATTGATTTTGAATCCATAAGCAGAGGCAAGGCACCGATAAAACACTTCTTCCCAATCATCCTGTGTCTCTTCGAGAAGAACATAGATCATCTCTGTCCTAGTTTGAATCCGTTCAATCAACATCCGTTCAATCCAAACCGATCTGGTAATTGCAGGCACTCGTTCAAGATGCATCGCGCATGGCACCCAGGATTCTGTAGCGATCAGTCGTAGATATTGTCCCAATAATCTATGGTCAATACGATCTTTGAGTTCAATGCAAGGAATCCTCTGCCTGCCTGCATAGATTGGAACATCCTCTTCCAATACGACATGGAGGATGACGCTTTCGTAAGCAGGATCATTTGTGTGAGAGTGGCGATTCCATTCTGATGAACTCAGATGCATTTCAATGTTGCCAACCCACTCTGTACCATCAATAGTCACGCGGCCCATCAAAAAGTCAGGCCCGGCATTAGTATTCCATTGTCCGAAATCGAGAACCTCTACAACAAGGCCATCTGTTGTAATGAGATTTTTAAAATTGAAATTGCGCGTACGCCAGACATAGTGGAGAAAATCTTCGGTCATGTTGGTTCATGTTAAATGCGGTCGAAAACCTGAATGATAAATGGATGAATGTTTTTATGATCAGGACTAAAATGTTCTTCGCTCGTGATACGCCAGGCGCCCAAATCGAATTCAGGAAAAAACGCATCACCCTCCGTCACCAGATCAATGGTTGTGAGATAAATCCGGTCGAGGTAATCCAGGGCAAGTGTATAGATCTCACCACCACCAATGATAAATGCTTCTTCTTCATTTCCTGTATGTGCAATTGCCAGTGCTTCTTCAAGTGTATGTACTACGATGCATCCTGATGAAATAAAAAATGGATTTCTGGTAAGGACAATGTTCGTTCGGCGATCCAGTGGCTTGCCGATAGAATTATAATTCTTGCGCCCCATGATCACATGATGTCCAAGAGTTGTCCTTTGGAAAAACTTCAAGTCCGCCGGAAGGTGCCAGGGTATCTGATTGTCTTTGCCAATGACACTGTTTTTTGACATTGAGGAGATTGCTGAAATGCGCATATAGGATCAGGTATTGACGATCAAATCAGAATTGAGCATTCGTGTTTCAAGCCATTTTCTGGATAGGCCTATTTCACCCTGTATGTACTTTTCAATCATGAGGCTCGCAATGGGGGCCGCATATGTACCACCCCAGCCGGCATTCTCGATATACACAGCAATGGCGATTTTGGGATTGTCTTTCGGTGCAAAAGCATAAAACACAGAGTGGTCTTCTCCATGCGGATTTTGTGATGTTCCTGTCTTCCCACAAATAGAGATAGAATTGAGATAAGCAGAAGTTGCTGTTCCCGCACTCACGGCGCGCTCCATTCCGTCAATCACCGGATCAAAGAATTCAGCATCAATCGGAACCTTGCGATGTTGCACAAATGGAGGTATCGGCTCAGTCATTTCACCACCAATTGCTTTCAATAAATGCGGAGTGTAGTATTCACCACGATTACCAATAATGGCAGCAAGGTTTGCCATTTGTAACGTTGTTAGTGCAAATTCACCTTGACCAATACCAAGAGAGAGGATATATGTAGATCGCCATCCCTCTGGATATATTTTGTCAAAATATTCTGGCGTAGGAACGTTACCAGATTTTTCCTGAGGTAGATCAATGCCCAGAGGAGAGCCAAGACCAAAATCATCGAGATAATGATTCAACTTTTCTAATCCACGCGAAGGATTGCTAAATCCCTCTTGTTCTATAAGGTCACGAAACACCTGAACGAAATATGCATTGCAGGAATGTTGGAGCGCCGAAGTCACAGTTGTAGCTGTGGGGTGACCATGGCATCCAATACTCAAGGCCTTATAATGGTATCCGCCGTTACAATAGATCGTTCGACGAGGATAAAGGACACCTTCCTGCATCGCAATCAATGCCAGTACAGGTTTGAAAATAGATCCTGGAGGATATGCGGCCATGATCGACCTGTCGAATAACGGATTGAGACTGTCTTGCTGGAGACTAGAATAGGCGGCAGACCTGCCCTGATGAATCGTAAGCAGGTTCGGGTTATACGCCGGCGAGCTCACCATGGCCAGGACTTCTCCGGTCTCTGGCTCTATACAAACAATACTCCCTTTCTTATTCTTCATCAACATTTCGCCATAGACCTGCAGATCCAAATCTAGTGTTGTGACAATATCATTTCCCGAGATGGCAGCAGAATCAAGACTACCTCCTCCCATCCGCCCCACCTCCCTGCCGATATTATCTTTCAGCACATACGATACTCCCTTTTGTCCTTTCAGCCATTTCTCATATGTTCTTTCCAGTCCAGTGGTGCCGATATAGTCCCCACGCACATAGAGATTGTTTGCACCTTCAATTGTCTGTTGGTCTACTTCTGAAATATAACCGAGTACATGAGGTGCTACTGGATTCGGATATCCACGCACATTCCGCAGGACATAGGACACTCCTGTAAACTCATGCAGGTTTTCCTGAAGCGGTGCAAACTGAGCAGGTGGTAGATTTTGCAGAAAAGTGGCAGGCAAACCCGGAGAATGGTGACGGTCACTCCGCAACCGTTGCATCGCGAGTTTATAGTTGTTTGTGTCAATGGTCAATAAACTGCAAAAACGCCGGACATCAAGATCATGTTTAAGTTGATTCTCTGTGACTTCAATTGAATACACTGGATTGTTATACACCAGAACACGATTCTTCCTATCCAGAACGAGACCACGTGAGGGGTAAAGAGGTTTGTTGTAAAGTGTGCGGGCGTCGGCACGCTGGCTATACGAACGATCTATCAACTGGATCGTGGCCACCTTTAAAACCAGGATAAGCGCCGCCAACAAGATTGCATAACGTATGATCAAAGGCCTTATGGAGTTCGGTTCCTGCATCAGTTCTTTGGGTTGAAGATTGTAATGTATAACAAAATTGTAAGAAAAGACACCACAAAACTGGAAAGTGTTTTAAGGAAGATTTCCAGGAAACGCGAGAACGTAAATACTTCAACAGAAAAATAAAAGAACAAAAAGAGAAACAACAAAATACCGGAATATTGCATAAACCAGACGAGTCCAAAATCCTGTGCATTCGGATTAGAGTTTATCGGGAAGCCACCGCGAGGCTCCATAATTTTTAGCAGCCAGGGACGAAGAAAGGCAATAAACACACAAGCGCTCATATGTACTCCGGGAGATTCATAAAACATATCTATTGCAAACCCCAGAGCAAACCCAATCAAAAGCAACAACGCCTTTGATGTTTTCATCGGCAAAAGCATAATCAAAACCGGATAGAAGAGAATGGATAGAAAATTAAAATGTGGACCGCCAAGATAAATCCGCTTCAGGATCAAACCCTGAAGCAGGATGATGAAGATAAAACGCAATACATGGGTCCAGGTTACCTGCATTCTCAGTTCATTGTATGACGTCAAGACTATCCAATTCGGCGGCCCATGTATAATCCGCGACATAGGCATGATTAATCCTACTGATGTCCAGATCCAATGTCACATCAATCGAATAAAAACTACTTCCGCGTTCAATCCAGAAAGTATCGACTACCCCAATCACTAAATCCCGCGGAAAAACTACAGACTGTCCGCTCGTCACAATCGTGTCCCCAATCCGTAGATCAGCATGCTTGGGAACAGCCTCCAGACGCATCTTCTCAGGATTATTGGAACGCCAGACCAGAGATCCGAAATAGTTGTTGCGTTTTATTGCAGCGCTGATCATTGCTTCGCTATGCAGGATAGACAACACTTTCGCAAACCGACGCGAAGTAGCGATCACAATTCCAACAGGACCTTTGTCGTGCAACACGCCCATTCCACTGCGCACACCGGAATCACTTCCCTTGTCAAGCACGAGATAATTGTTCCTTGCATTCACAGAATTTTTGATCACTCTGGCTGAGATAATCCGATATAAACGTGTAGAGTCTCCCGGCAGCGTATCGATCGTCGCACCGGATGACTGATAGAGCAAGTGCCGCAAACGCGCGTTTTCATTTAGAAGACTATCACTTACCTCGCGCAGACTCCAATAGTCGATGAAAGATTGAAACTGCGCAGAGACTTTTCCGGTCAATGAGCTCGAATACTGAAAATACAATTGACGCTGATGATCATTCTTACGGATGATCAGAGAAAAACAAATCAATTCTAGTCCGATAAACAAAAACAATGCGCCAGTTCGGAGCAGGAATTGAATGAGATTTTGCATGATAGCGCAGGCATTGGGTAAACACTAGACGCTCTTGCGATCAATCAAAAAGGAAAATTTATGCGTATTCTTTAATGCAATGCCTGTGCCACGCACAACAGCACGCAGTGGATCATCGGCAATATGTACAGGAAGTTTCGTGATCTTGCTGATGCGCACATCAAGACCTCGCAGAAGAGCACCGCCACCAGTCAGATAAAGTCCTGTCTTATAAATATCAGAAGACAATTCAGGAGGAGTATTTTCCAGTGCGCGCAGGATGGCATCTTCGATTTTTGTAATCGATTCGTTCAATGCATCAGCTACTTCAGTGTACGAAATCGTCAATTGTCTTGGAATGCCGGTAATCAAATCCCGCCCATTGACCGCGTAGTCTTTAGGTGGGTTCTCCAGGTCTTTGATAGCAGAACCCACGTTGATCTTTATTTGTTCGGCAGTACGCTCACCGATCAGGATATTGTGGTTACGCTTCATGTAGTCGATGATATCCGTAGTGAACTCATCACCTGCTGTGCGAATAGATTGATCCCCGACAATACCACTCAGCGCAATGACTGCAATCTCTGTAGTTCCACCACCAATATCAATGATCATATTGCCAACGGGCTCCTGGACGTCGAGTCCAATACCCAATGCGGCAGCCATCGGTTCAAAAATGAGATAGGTTTCCTTTGAGTCCACATGATCGGCGGAATCAAAGACAGCGCGTTTTTCCACTTCTGTGATCCCACTCGGAATACAGATCACCATCTTGAGATGCGTGAAGAACCTTCGCTTGCTACCAAGCATATTGATCAATCCCTGAATCAGATTTTCGGCAGCCTGAAAATCAGCAATCACGCCGTCTTTGAGAGGACGAATTGTCTTTATGTGTTGATGCGTCTTTTCATGCATCTGCATGGCCCGCTTACCGACCGCTATAATCTCCCCTGTGCGCGTATCCACGGCCACGATAGAGGGCTCATCAATCACGATTTCCCCGTCCTGAATGATCAGCGTATTAGCAGTGCCTAAATCGATCGCGAGCTCTTGCGTGAATAGGCTAAAAAGTTTCACTTGTATATGATTCTAAACAAATCCAGGCCCTTGAAGAAGATTTCTTTGCCGGTTTGCGTGCGCAAAACAACGAAAAAAATGGGTAATGACAGTCTGGCCTTTCATAAACACCCTAAGAAGTAAGGGGTTATTGCCTGCTGTGACGAGGATTTGTAGTCCCATGACCCCCCAGGACGAGATGCATATCATGCTCTCCAAAAGGGCTAAAGCCATAAATGAAAAATAGTAGCTTAGCACCCGCTTTTTTTTGGTACAGCTTCGGGAATTACATGGCGGAACGGAGCGGCAAACCATCAAAAGGCTCAAAAACGAATCACAACTTAAAAAGAACCGGTCTATGGGAGAAATGATTATGTATGCCGTCCCTGTCTTGGGGATCATAGGGCTATTGTATACCGTTTGGAAATCTGCCTGGGTACGGAAACAAGATCCGGGCACTGAAAAAATGATCAAGATTGCCAATAGCATTGCAATTGGGGCGATGGCTTTTTTGAAAGCAGAGTACAAGGTAATAGCAGTATTTGTCCTCGCTGTGTCGATTTTACTGGGTCTGAGTGGCAGTTCGGAGGGTTCGTCACCGCTTATTGCATTTTCATTTTTCTGCGGCGCACTATGTTCTGCGCTGGCTGGATTTATAGGCATGCGGATGGCCACAAAAGCTAATGTGCGCACGACCAATGCTGCGCGCACAAGCCTTGGCAAAGCCCTGGAGATAGCATTTGCCGGAGGATCGGTCATGGGATTAGGTGTTGTTGGGCTTGGTGTGTTGGGCTTAGGAGCACTATTTCTTTGGTTTTCTCAGGGATTGGCATGGGATACGCCCAAAATCATGACGGTGATTACAGGTTTTTCGTTTGGCGCATCGTCGATCGCTTTATTTGCCCGTGTTGGTGGGGGTATATATACGAAAGCTGCGGATGTAGGAGCGGATCTTGTTGGAAAAGTAGAATCCGGGATTCCGGAAGATCACCCCTTAAACCCCGCAACCATTGCAGACAATGTCGGTGACAATGTCGGTGATGTAGCCGGTATGGGCGCAGATCTTTTTGAAAGCTATGTCGGTGCAATTGTCGGAACAATGGTTCTTGGAGCAGTCTATGTTGGGATCACCGGCTTCGAAAACACGAATGCATTTAGCGGCCTGAATGCGGTGCTGCTGCCATTGGTACTCTCTGCTGTAGGTATCCTGACGTCTATTGCAGGAACCTTCTTGGTAAGAGTAAGCGAAGGCGGAGATCCCCAAAAAGCCCTTAACCGGGGCGAATTTTTCTCTTCTTTTGTAATGCTCGTTGCGTCGTTCTTCATCGTGAAATGGATGCTACCGGCTCAATGGACACTTGGAGATACCACGTATAGTAGTTTGGGAGTGTTTTGGGCGGTCATTTTTGGATTAGCAGCAGGATTACTTATTGGCCTTGTTACTGAATTCTATACAGGGACAGGCGGCCGACCAGTAATGCGTATCGTGCGTCAATCACTTACTGGTACTGCGACAAACATCATTGCTGGTTTGGGAGTGGGGATGCAGTCTACAGCAATACCCGTGATTATACTTGGCGCGGCGATTATTGGAGCATATGAAGTCGCAGGTCTGTATGGCATCGCTATAGCAGCTGTTGGGATGCTTTCTAACACGGGCATCATGCTTGCGGTAGATGCCTATGGTCCGATTTCAGATAATGCCGGAGGTATCGCTGAAATGAGTAACCTCCCGAAAGAAGTTCGTAAGCGGACGGACAAACTGGATGCAGTCGGCAATACTACTGCCGCCATAGCCAAAGGATTTGCCATTGGATCAGCGGCCCTCACTGCACTTGCTCTTTTTGCTGCCTTTATGTCTACAGCAGGGATCTCTGTCATCAATATTGCCGATCCGTACGTGATATCAGGACTCTTCCTTGGAGGAATGCTCCCATTTCTTTTTTCATCAATGGCAATGGATGCAGTTGGGAAAGCGGCAATGGATATGATCCAGGAAGTACGCAGACAATTCAAAAGCATCCCGGAACTCAAAGCCGCTTTGGAAGTAATGAATAGAAACGAAGGAAGGGAGCAATCTGAATGGTCAAAAAGCGACCAGGATATTTTTGACAAGGCAGAAGGAAAGCCTGAGTATGGTAAGTGCGTAGAGATATCTACAAAAGCGGCTATTCGTCAAATGGTCTTACCAAGTCTCATTACGGTTGTCACGCCCATAGTGATAGGCTTTCTTGGTGGCCCCGAGATGCTTGGTGGTCTTCTTGCAGGGGTTACCGTCACCGGTGTACTCATGGCAATTTTCCAGGCCAATGCAGGTGGTGCATGGGACAATGCGAAGAAAATGTTCGAAGAAGGAGTGGAGATCAACGGGAAGATGTATTACAAAGGATCGGATCCTCATAAGGCAACTGTCGTCGGAGATACGGTTGGAGATCCTTTTAAAGATACCTCGGGCCCATCCCTCAATATTCTGATGAAACTTATGTCCGTAATTGCGCTCATCATCGCTCCATTCTTGTGATCGGCCATTGAAGTTCAAAACCGTGTGTGTAGTAAGCCAGGTACTCCAGGGTGCCCGTTACGTTCATTGTGAGTAGCCGGATCGATCGGGATGGAAAAAACCTATGACAGAACCCTATAATCTGTTACAGATTCGTTAAACGGCACGGATGTTGCGCTAAGTTTCAAACAAATACGTCTTGTACGGGTATATTTACATGACCAGACTTTTTATGGAAACAGCTTCTCCAAAGAATGTCTAACAACAAAAAAAACAACATGCGCATCATATTAGCAATTGTGGCTATCCTGGCAGGAGGCCTTTTCGGCAAAGTAGTTACACATGTCACGCCTACTGATGACAAGGAAAGAGAAAAACAGATCATTCGCGCGGTATTTTCATTGATGGAGAACAGACACTTCACGGATGCAGAAATCAATGATGCATTCTCACGTAAGGTGTTCAACACATATCTCGAAAGACTGGATGGTGGCAAACGCTTTCTCACACTTGGCGATCTTGATCTGCTGGACGACTATCAGGAAAAAATCGATGACGCCATCAATGAACCAGATGTTGAATTCTTCGAATTGTCAGAAAATATCATCAACCACGCAATCGGGAAAGTCCGAATTATGTATCCGAAAATTCTGGATCAATCATTTGATTTTTCTCAGGATGAAAACATCGAGCTTGATGGAGAGAAGATAGATTTTGCAAAGGATGACAGTGAACTTGAAGCACGCTGGATAGCCTATCTCAAATACGAGACACTCACACGGCTTATCGAAAAGCTTGATGCGCAAGACAAAGAGGACGATCCTGAAGGGGGTAAAAAAAGTATTTCTGAATTGGAATCAGAAGCACGTAAAGATGTGCGTGAAATGATGGATGATTGGTTCAAACGTCTTGGTGAATTACGGAGGTCGGATAGATTCGAAGTATATCTCAATTCTGCCACGAATGTCTACGATCCACACACAGACTATTTTAACCCAAAAGAGAAAGAAGACTTTAATATCAATATGTCCGGAAGGCTGGAAGGAATCGGCGCCAGACTTTCAAGAGATGGAGATTTCTCAAAAGTCGTCAGTATTGTTCCAGGCGGACCTGCATGGAGACAGGGAGAATTACAGGTAGATGACATCATTCATGTTGTCACACAAGAAGGCGCAGAGCCAGTTGATATTCAGGGTATGCATCTCGACGACGTAGTTTCAATGGTGCGTGGTAAAAAAGGTACTGTCGTGATCCTCGACGTAAAATCCGCAGACGGAACCGCAAAAACGATTCGTATTGAGCGTGATGAAGTAAAGCTTGATGAAGGACTTGCGCGTTCCGCAATTCTTGAATTACCAGGCAGGGTAGACAAGATTGGATATATCGATCTCCCCAGATTCTATGCAGACTTCGAAAATCCTGATGGCCGTAGTTGCGCAGAAGATGTTGCACTCGAACTGGAAAAACTTAAAAAGCAAAATGTCGATGGCGTCATTCTAGATTTGCGTGACAATAGTGGCGGATCATTGAATGATGTCGTGCAAATGACTGGACTCTTTATCAAAGAGGGTCCAATTGTACAGGTAAAGAGTCGCAGTGGTAATCCCCAAATTTATCCTGACAAAGATCCGGAAGTAAGATTCACCGGACCACTGATCGTAATGGTCAATGCCTATAGCGCCAGCGCATCAGAAATTATTGCTGCTGCATTGCAGGACTATGGGCGTGCAATTATTGTGGGCAGCTCCTCAACATTTGGAAAAGGTACAGTGCAAAGGTTCTATAGCCTTGATCGCGAACTCCAGGGAGTTTCTACTGAAGGGCCTCTTGGTGATTTGAAACTCACGGTACAAAAATTTTACAGAATTAACGGCGGATCTACACAACTCAAAGGAGTAATACCAGATATCATACTGCCAGATAGGTTTAAATATGTAGAGACAGGTGAAAAAGAACTTGAGTATCCAATGGCATGGACAGATATTCCTCCGGTACCTTACAAACAAGATATCGTGGACCTAACGCCAAAAGCACAAATCCAAAAAAACAGTGAAGCCCGCATTGCTCAGAGCACTGCCTTCGATCTTGTAGATGAGAATGCCCAGCGTATAAAAGGATTACGGGATCAATCAAGTTTTCCTTTGCACCTGGAGAAATTCCGCAGCGTCATCAAATCACAGGAAGCAGAGGCAAACAAATACAAGAACATCTTCGGTGATATCGAAGGTCTCAACGTCTATAATCATCCCGAAGACATGGAGTATATCCAACTTGACTCTTCTCGTATCGGACGGAATGAAGACTGGATGAAAAACCTGCACAAGGACGGATACCTTGATGAGACGTTGTGGATCATGCGCGACATGATCAGTGCAGGCGTGGCGCTCTATGAGCCAAAGAAAGAGCTCTATGAGCCAAAGAAAGACTAATCAATGATCTCCAATTAACAACAGGAATCTCAGGCTGTATACTTCGGATCTACTTAATGGCGCGATGTGCATTGCGACAATATGGAAACTATCCAAGGAGCAGATACGCAAGTGACATACCGATCACACCGACAAAAAATCCAACATAGACTTCACCAGAAGTGTGTTTACTTAATATCAGTCGTGCACTGCATACAAGACCAGCCAATAGAATGGCTGCATACAAAATATAGTTGGTTGGAATCTCAAGATCATTCCAATAGGGGAGGGGAAGTATAAATGCAGCAGTGCTGTATGAGCCATACAGAAAAATCGTGAACAATAAAAAACCTCCGATGGCAATCGCATGCATACTGATCTTCCTGAAGTTGTTTAGAAAGAATCCTCCGAACAACGCAATGACAGATCCGAGTGTCGCAATCAAAAGCGGGGAGGGAAAGGATTTCGTCTTTGCAAGATGGAGATAAAGAGAAAGGTAGAGCACAGCCGTGACAAGGTATGGCCCAATCCGCTCATGTCGGTCAGTCATCTGTATTGAGCGCACCCATCCAATTCCTCTCATGACCAGAATCGCAATCATCGGTATTAGCGTACTGGTGAGAAATACCATCAGGATCAGAGTATCTGCATCAGAGACATGATTGTATCCAAACATATACGGATTCACGACAAGCATCATGAGCAACATGTATGTGAGGATCAGCAGCGGATGAAAGAAAATCGAAATGATGTGTGCAACTGGTTTCATCAATACTAAATGTTTATCGGTCTATTCAATGGGCTGTAAGAAAATGGCAAGCATGGTCTTGATACCATCGACGTAGTTGCCAAGTCTGAGATTTTCATTCGGACTGTGCTGGTTATTATCACGATTCACAGTAGGTACCGCGACTGCAGGAATGTTTAGTGTTGTGACAAACGGACTGATTGGAATCGAACCGCCTTCTGTCCTGATGCGCACAGGATCCTGATCATATGCATCCCTCAGGGTGCGATATAACCAAAGGCCTACTTCTGAATCATACTCAGTTCTGAAAGCCCGATAAGAGGTCTCTGAGACGAAGGAGCATATCTTATCATGAGTCATCCGTTCCTGCAAAGTGGGTGCTCTGTCCAAAATCAGATATCCACGCTCTGCGATATATTGATGTACAAGGCCGATCAATCTCTCGGGATCCGATTCTACGACAAGCCGAATATCAATCTCTGCTATGGCAGATGCCGGGATGATTGTTCTCACTTGATCACCCACCCATCCTGCTGAAATGCCACGGACATTGAATGATGGGTACTGCAGAGATTCCTGGTATGAGTTTGCCACGGAATCCGGCCTCCCAATCCCCAGCTTTGCACGCATATACAAGGGATCATCCGGTACCTGACCTAGAATAGCCGTTGTGGCATCGTCAATGACAACACCATCATAAAACCCTGGAATCGTTACGCGCCCCTGTTCATCTTTCATTCCTCCTATAAGCTGACACAATCGCAATGCAGGATTGGGTACGTAATTTCCATAATGCCCGCTGTGCTGTGGAAACGTTGGTCCGAACACGGTGAGAGTGATTGTAGATATTCCACGGGCACCAAATGAAAGTGTTGGCAGATTCGAGAGATGCATAGGGCCGTCAAAAATTACGAGCATATCTGCTTTCAGCGCTTCACGATATCTTGATACCGCACCAGGAAGATGAGGTGATCCCAATTCCTCTTCAAAATCCATAATGACCTTCATGTGAAAAGCAGGCTCTTTCTTTATAGCAGCAAGTGCATCTATCGCTGCAAGAAACATACTGACAGGGCCCTTGGCGTCAGATGCTGATCTTGCAAAGATTCGCCAGTCGCGGTTCAGACCATTTTTGATGTTATTCCATGGAATGATTTCCCAGCCACCATCATCTTCCATCTCCTTCAGAACAGAGACATAGGGATCGTCCTGAAACCAATACTGTGGATCTACAGGCTGACCATCTATCTGGAGGTAGATCAGTACCGTCTTCGCATCGGATTGAGCTGTGCGTCGTTCAGCAAGAAGCAGGGAAGGCCCCTCTGTCTGTAGTCGTTGTAATATAAATCCACGCTGCGCAAAAGCGGATTCACACCAGAGGAGATTATTTTCTACATGTTCTGGAAAGTGGGCATCATTGGGAATGCTTAGCAAGTCCCTGAATGTGTCAAGATGTCTTTGTGCATAAACTTCTGCGAGACTGTCCAGATTTTGTGCGTTGAGGTGCGTTACCCAACACAGCATATACAAGGAAGAAAGATATCGAACGACAGTGAGGACATTCATTCACGATCAAAGGTAATCGATCAGGTATCAGTTCAGGTATCGCCACGAATAACAATTAGTTTTGCTGATATCAACACGCTGATGACACATCGTAAATTTCCGTTGTATGGATATGCAGGCATTCTGCTTGTGCTGATATTCTGGTACATCAACTGGCACGGAGAAGGACTAAGAACACACTGGGCCTTTTTTTCGTTGTGGCTTGGATACCTGATGTGTACAGATGCTGTTGCTGTATATCGTGGTCAGAAGTCATTGATAGTTGGAAATTGGTCGAAGTTTGGAATGCTGTTTCTGATCTCTATTCCTTTGTGGTGGCTCTTTGAGTGGCTTAATAAAAGAGCAGATTATTGGATTTATTTACCAGAAAAAACATTTTCCCCACTTGCGCACACCTTGTGGAGCACGCTCTGTTTTTCTACAGTGGTTCCGGCGATTTTTGTGACAGCAAATGTCTTATTGAGTTTCTCCTGGTTTAGAAGACATCATATAAATTGGCATACTGGCGCTACACCGGGAGGCAGAGCGATATACTTTGTTACAGGGATCCTGCTTCTGATTGCGCTGCTCATCTGGCCGCAGTATGGAATGGCATTTATGTGGACATCATTATTCTTCATCGTGTGCCCGTTAAACTTCAAATTCCGAAGACCATCGCTAATGCAATTCACTGCACGAAGAGACTGGCGGATGGTGCTTGTACTTTTTATGTCGGCGCTGATCTGTGGATTCTTTTGGGAAATGTGGAATATCTATTCATGGCCAAAGTGGATTTATACATTTCCATATCTGGATCAATTCAAAATCTTTGAAATGCCAGTTGCCGGCTATCTTGGTTATTTGCCATTCGGCCTCGAAGTATGGGCACTGACGGCACTTTGTTTTCCCGGGATTCCCAAGCGACTTGTAGATGATTTGGAAGAAACGTCTTTGAACGCTATCCCCCGGGTGGACAGATGATTACAACTTTTTCAGTTTTACTGCGGTGCCATAAGCGAGGATTTCAGATGCCCCTCGCATAATCATAGATGTAGAGAAGCGGATTCCCAGAACAGCATCTGCACCAAGGCCGGTAGCATCGGCGCTCATGCGATCCAATGCTTGTTCACGTGCATCTACGAACAACTCTGTATACGCTGAGATTTCACCACCAACGATATTTTTGAATCCAGCAAGAATATCATTTCCGATATGACGTACGCGCACTGTATTGCCACGCACCAGGCCAAGGGTTTCGACAACTTCAAATCCCTCAACAGTTTCGAGGCTTGATAAAATCATAGATAGTGCTCAAAGAGTGATCCGTGTGCCCAGGAGCAATGAGCCATTCTGCAAATGTTTGCCATTCCGGTCAAAGAGTCCGAAGAATTGTATCTGATAATGATACATCGGTTGTACAAAGATGCTCATGCGAGGATTCAGATAACGTTCTACACCGAAACCACCACCGACTGTGACATATCCTTTCGTACTAAACTTCGCACCATCCAGCATATGCTCGCGGACACGCTGTACTTCCCGCTCATTCTGCAATTGCTGCGGATTCTGTGGCGCCGCAGACGAGGTAAAGACGTTTTCAGCGAAGAGGTCATAGTGGGCATTCGCAATCACATGCATGGATGCGCCACTGGTGGTATATACACGCCACGAACCCTTTCCATCAATCTTCAAATGCAGATAAAGAGGGATACTAATGGAATTCACTGTGATATTCTCAAAATCAAGTGTATGCCGATCTGTAGAACTACCGATGAAGAGTTTACGATCAGGTCCGAAGTTCTTTGATGAATAGGTCAGCCCGGTCTCGATAAAAAATCTCTTGGAATCAAAAAGAAGTGAAGCACCGGCACTATATCCTCCTGCAACGATTTCTTTTTCAGAAAAATTGATAGAACGTCCTTGTGAATAAAAATGCTCTTCAGGAAAGAAAAGCGTATTCACATCCGCCGCTGCCATCATCCCAAAACGTACTCTCGATGGCTTCATCAAAACAGGAATCATTGCCGTTACAGACATGAATCCAGGAGTAGGATTAGATAAGAATAGCTTGTGTTGTGAAGCTGAATGCAAAGACGCGAGCTCGTTAACTGATGTTCGCGGCATACGGTCTTCCAACAATCCTTCTACCATGGACTCTCTGTTGCCCGAGACAGGTACAGAGTTACCATCGGTTACAAGAGCAGAGAAATTTTCTGAAGAAGAAGTTGCAGAGTTTACGATTGGTGTCTCACTACTTTGATCGAAAGAAGACTTAGTGAAATACGCATCATTCGTTGAGGCATCAGTCTTGCGTGACTCTTCATGATTCGCAGAACTCGTAGTCCTGACATCATTTCCGGGAACTGCGGAAGGAGACGAGGTATTATTAAGAAGTGTATTCTCAGAAGAAACAGAAGCGTCGGGCAGGTTCATTGCTGATTCTTTCTTCGACAATTCTTTGCGAAGCAAATCTTCTGCAGGCTCTATAACGGAGGATTTAAAAGTTGGGAAGAAATTGTAGAAAGTCAGAAAGACAATAAGTATTGCTACAATCTCGAGAATCTTTACATGCACCAGGCGACGCCGGATTCTTTCATCTTCAGATAGTCTGGCGTGCAGTGTGGGCCAGGTGTTTGGGTTGTAGGGAACTTCGAAATTTCCAATTGTCTGTTTGACATGCTGATCAAAATTCAATTCGTCAGCATTCAGGTGCTGCTCCATGCGAGACCAATCGGGAGTTGCGCCTGCGCCTACGTCGGTGACAGCATTCCGGATTGCATCATCAAATCCGGAATCCAACTGCGACTCAGACTCTTCCACGCGCTGCACAAACTGATCCCAGTCCTTGGGATTCAAATCTGGCTGGACGGAGGACAAAGAATCACGCAACCACAGATCAAACTCCTTGTTTGTCATAGACGTTGTTTAAAATGGCGAGCATTTCTCTGAGCTTGATTCGAGCTTTCACGAGATTTGATCGCGACGTACTCTCAGTGATACTTAGGGTTTCAGCAATTTCTTTGTGTGAATACCCTTCTATCACGTACAAGTTGAACACAGACCGGTAAGCCGGTGACAATTCCTGGATACATTTCAAAATCTCTTCTGTTGCTATACTGCTTACGACACTTGCATCCATGGACTGCACACCTTGTGCCGCATCCAGATCTTCTGTCCGGCGTCTGGTCTTCTTACGATAATAATCTATCGCAGTATTCACCATAATCCGGCGCATCCATGCGATCAGCGAAGTGCCAGGCTGATACTTTGCGATGTGGCGAAAGATCTTAATGTAGCCATCATGCAAGATGTCTAATGCATCATCCTGATTATCCGCATATCGCAGACACAGCCCCATTAACGAACCGTAGTAGTCCTCATAAAGCTTGCGTTGAGCCCAGCGCTCACGTGCAATACACGCTTGTATGAAGTCCCTTTCGTCGTACTCGAGTTTGAGTGTTACTTCCATGCCTGCAAGTTAGCCTATCACATCTGATTTTTCAACTCGTCCACCCGGCTTTTCCAGCCGTGTACAAGACAAAACGACAGGTAGGCCGTTAAGGCTGCCAAACACCCAATATTGTTCGATACACTAGGGACTGAAACAGGGTAGTTCTCAATTGTAGTGCAGAGGATTCTTTTTCAGCAGCTAATAGGCCTCCTTCCTTTCCCTCCCTGATTTCTGAAGGGAATTGTCGCATCGGACAGACCAAACAGACTCATTGTCCGCTGTTAGTCCGCGAAACACCAACCTTTAGCCACTTTTTTAATCTGCATCCCAATGGCCCGCTTCCAAGCCATTTAAGGCACAGGAAGCACCTGAACAGTAGCGCTTTCCGAGAGCCTCACATTTATGAATGCACACTCCATGCCAAAACGCGCTTTGTATTGCGACTTGATCCTGTCTTTGAAAGAATCATCAGGTGCACGGGTGGCAAAGTTTATAGTGCAACCGCCGAAACCACCGCCCATCATCCGTGCTCCAAGAATCTCTGGATGATCAGAAACGGCTTCCACGAGGAAATCCAGCTCAGTACAACTGACAGCATAATCATCTCGTAATCCGGCATGACTTTCATAAAGCAATTGGCCCAGAGCTACCCAACTGCAGAGTTGAATCTTTTCGACTGCCAACAACACACGCGCATTTTCCTGCAATACAAATGTGATACGTTGGACGAGCAACGAACCCAATAGAGATGCATGATCTTGCAGCAGTGGCTTTGTGACATCGCGTAAACTTCGAATGTGGGCAGATCCCTGCAACAATTCCAAAGCCCTGCGACATTCTGCTGCACGCGTATTATAATCAGAGTCGGTGAGCTTGTGTTGCACACGTGTGTCGATGAGAAAAAAGTGCGTTCCGCTATCCTCCTGCAACGCAATTTGTTGATATGTGCGAGACAGGCAATCCAAAAGTAAAAAGTGATCCGGCTCACACAACAGGCATGCATGCTGATCCATAATGCCTCCTTGTAAACCGATAAAATTGCGTTCGACAAGATGTGCAAACCAAGCCAACTCTTCTCTGCTTTTCTTAAGATCAAACAAGGCATTCAGACCCAGAAGAAATCCGCACGTCAATGCTGATGAAGAACTCAGTCCGGCACCAGCAGGTAAATCAGAAGTGAACACACATCGGATGGCGGGAAGATCGGTTTGCTGATCCATGAGGATACGATATGCTCCGAGACAATAATCTACCCAACCTTTTCCCGTTGCAATTGCCGTGCTGACAGGAAACCGCACTTGTTCGTCAGTATCGATCGCGTACCATTCATGATAAGCCTCATTGTTGCCACCGATCGCAAAGCAGATGCCCTGAGGAATTGCAGCAGGAAGAACAAAGCCACTATTATAATCTGTATGCTCACCGATAAGGTTGATCCGCCCGGGAGCATGCACGATGGCAGAAGGTGCACAACCAAACTTTTCCCTAAACACCGCCTGTGCCTTGGTGCTCAGTGGATTGGAAAACATCATACTCATCGCCGTAAGATCAATGATTCAATTTCTTCTGGTTCGATAGGGACGTCAGACATAAAATCAGTGTTCCCATGTTGAGTGATGAGGATATTATTTTCCAGTCGGATACCAATATTTTCTTCTCTGATATAAATACCAGGCTCACAAGTCAGAACCATACCAGCTTCGAAATTGCCATGCGGATCTCCCGCATCATGTACATCAAGTCCGAGATAGTGTGCAGTGCGGTGAAGAAAATAGTTACTGCGCGCAGGTCGTTGTGGGGATTGTGTGTTTATTTCTTCCATACTGATCAATCCCAGGTCTACGAGCTCTTTGTCTGCAAGTGAATCCACCGCCGCATGATAATCACTGGGCTTAGTACCCGCACGCAATAAAGCGGAACCTGCGCGAAGAATTCTCAAGACAGCATCATATACCGTACGTTGTCGTGTGGTAAAACGACCATTGACCGGAACAGAACGTGTCATATCAGCCGCATAGTTTGCATAACTCGCACCGACATCCATGAGAATGATATCACCATTCTGGCATTTACGATCATTCGCGATATAATGCAGGATACAACTATTTTCTCCCGAAGCAATGATCGGTTCATATGCAAATCCACGCGCACCGTTCCGGATGATCTCTCTTGCATACTCCGCTTCGATCTCGTATTCATATGTACCAGAATGAATCACACGGCATGCGGAGAGGAATGCGGAATGTGTGATTTCACAAGCACGACGGATCAACACAATTTCTTCAGGTGATTTTATGGCACGTAATGTTTGGATGATCAGAGTTACGTTTCTATACTGATGCAATGGAAATTCTTCCTTACACCAATACACAAAGCGATGATTGCGCGAGACGGGCCCAAGACTTCTTCCGGGGTGCTGATCTGTAGATAGAAAGACCACGTCCGTTTCTGCCATGAGTTTTTTGAAAAGGGATTCAAAGGAAGGAACCCAATGCACTTGTTCTATGCCCGAGATCAGTGTCGCCTCATCCTTTGTCAGCTTATTTCCTTCCCAGATAACGGTGTGCTCATTTGTCTGTCTGATGAAAAGCATCTCACGACGTTCCGGAATTGGACTATCGGGATACAATACCAGGATCGTTTCTTCCTGATCAATCCCTGTTAGCCAGAAAAGATTTGAATTCTGCACGAATGCTCGTGTCCCATCTGCATTGGTCTGTGAAAGATCATTTGAATGAAACACAGCAAAGGCACCCGGTGGAAGTTTTTCAATAAAACGACGACGATTGGCAATGAACAGAGAAGAAGGTATTGGTTGATGTCGCATATCTCACCGAATTAAGGTCACGGTTCCACTATAGGGGATCACCTCTCCATCGGAAAACCGAATGCGCACAAGGTAGGTGAATACAGCAGGGAACATCTTCTTGCCGTCGAGCGAACCATCCCATCCGAAGCCAGGATCATTGATGGGAAAATTGTTACGTTCAAAGACCACATCACCCCATCGATCAGCAATGATCATATAGTCTACCTCTATTGCAAAATCATCTGCCTGCAGATAAAAGATATCATTGGCCTGATCGTCATTTGGACTGAAAACGGTGGGAATATATACACGCTTTGGTACAAACACAAGAATCAAAATAGAATCTGTAGCACTACATCCCTGGCTATCTGTAAGTGTCAGCGAGATATACTGACTTTCAACAGGAAACGCGTAAGGAGCAGGACATGTGGTGCAACTCAATACAATGGATGGAGTCCAATTGATTTGATCCGGGATCAGTGTAGAATTGAAATTCAATAATACACTGTCACCAGAAAGAATAGATCGCTCAGTACCAAGATCAATACTGGGTGTTTCGTCAAGAGGTACGAAAATGGAAAGATCGTCGATACAACCTACACTGTCCATAAGCATAAGATCGTACACTCCTGGCGACAAGTTTGGAATTTCAAGAGGCAGTGTATTCACCGGAACAAATGAAGCGCCATTCAAAGAATACTCTACTGGTCCACGTGCACCAACAATCCCATCAACAAAAATTGCACCATCATCCACACCAGGACATGTACTCCCTTCTGTACGTGTGATAGATTCGAACGCTACAGGTTGAGTGATGAGTGTATCGAAAGTGACACTACAACCGGCCTCATCAGACACAGTGACTGAATAAGTGCCCGCGCTGAGTTGCATCGCCACGTCTCCATTCAATGCCAGAAGATTCCAATCATAGTTAACCACTCCGACAGCACCGCTTGCATTGAGCATGATCATACCGTCATTTTCTCCAAAACAACTCACACCAAATCCCCCATAGTCAGACACAATAGGTGAAACATCAAGTTCACTCACAATAATAGAATCCGATTGTACAATCATCGGCGCACAAAGTGTCACATCCGTGAAGATTTCGAGAATATCAAAATGAACATCTTGGCTAACGACGATCGATTGAGAATGGCCATCGAAAATTCCATAGACAGTATCGAGTTGTCCCGCTCCCGTTGTATACACCACATCAAAAGGTCCGCCTCCGCCGATATCGGCCAATTGAAGACTAAACCAATAAGACACAGTATCACCTGCACAGACACGTGGTTTTGTAGAGAAGATATTCGCAGTCAGAGGTAAACTAAATTCTAATTCAATGTAAACGATACTATCACACCCATAAAATGATGAATCTACCAGTGTCTCAATGCCAAACGTGTTTCCGGCATCGTAAGTCGTACCGTTTACAACCAGGGAATCATCCAGGCAAAGCTGCCTCAGCGTATCAGTCGCGAGAGGATAGATAAAGACATCCGTAAACGCAGTATCTGCTCCGCACCCCATGATGTCTGCCACTACAGTATACGTCCCGGCTTCAATTGCATCGATGGGATTTTGAACGTTTGAAGTATAGCCATTCGGTCCGAACCATTCAAATTCAACATTGCCAACAGCAGTATCAAGCATTGAAAACAAGAATATCGAATCACCGGGACAATAAGGGCCACTGTTCATCGCAATGACATTGGGATCAAGAATACACGCAGCAAACTCAGAGCTGTTTCCCAATGCATCTTGTGCGAGTGCAGTGAACTGCGCTCCCGGCCATCCAGCTACATCAAAACTCCATAATCCCGTCACGTCTGCTGTGACACGTCCAAGTAACGTAAGACCCTGACAAGGAGCTAAAGGACAGATCACGTTATTATGCAAGTATACATCGACCATCATTCCGGATGGTGCATCGCCGACAAGCATGCTGCCTTGCAGGCAAAGAATGGCCGGAGGCAGAATACCCCCATTCGCATTGCTTGTGAGATGTATTCCTTTGGAAGTATTGCAGTAGAAAGAATTTTCAAGGACAGTCTTGCGATCATCCGTATCTGTATGAAAGCCAGTGTAATTAAATGCAATAATATTCGCAAGCCCTCCCGGACCACCGATCGCCATTGGGCCATCACCAAATACGCTGATACCACCACCAGACATACCTGGACCAAACGTGAATCCCATATTTCCCAGATTCTGTACACCGGTATTATCCGTGCCGATCACATTCCCGGTGATGTCGAATCCTGGAAGAAACTGAGCACCATCACTAATGACAACCCGCAAACCGGAAAACATATTGGAGCAGAGATAATTCTGCTGATTAAGTAATCGTGATCCACCGATCGTGACATTGGCACCGCTGAGTACATTCAGAAAAACACCGTCCCATGCATTACCAAGCCCTGTGTTGAACTGGAGATTGGTACCAATATAATTTCCCTGGATAGACACATTACGATCTACGGGGCCTTCCAGACCATAGCTTCCATTGAGAATGAGCACATTTCCTTTTCCTGGTGCGCCGATAATAATATTTGATAGGAAATCATCTTCCATCATCATAAAACCACCAAAGATCTGGATGCCATCTGCGGGAAAATTCTGGATTTGTAATCCATAGATTTCGGTCCTCCTTGTATATATGACAAGCCCATGATTTGCTCCTGGGCCGAGAGCCGATCCATCAATGACAATTAAACCGTTCATCGGACTATTTCCAGGTTGTGTGGTGCCGTCAATTACAAGGAATGAATCGATGATACCAGGCAACGCGGTATTTACCGAGATCACGTGTACGCCTGCGCCGGGAATGTTGAACTCGATACTATCCGGGCCCATGTTTGTGTTCGAGGCGTTGATCGCTTCCCGCAGGCTGCAGTGGAGGCCATTGCACACACCATCATCGTTGTCATTGGTGGTTGTGACCACGTGAATAGCCTGGCCATAAAGGACCGTACATAGGAATGTACAGAGGACTAGGAGTATAGATGATTTCTTAACGCGCATTCAATAACAGGGGTGCAAAAGTAACCAGATCAGGGTTTTGTAGTGCCCGGGGCTCATTTGTGATACCCAGCGCTCCGGAAATAACGAAATTCACGGCTGTTTATGCAAATCGAAGACCTCCGCCGGATCTGCACCGCCCTCCCCTCAGTCACTGAGGATATCAAATGGGAACACGACCTCTGCTTCTGTATTGGCGCGAAGATGTTTCTCGTGGCAGGGCTGAATTCTACTCCGACCAGTGCCTCTTTCAAAGTACCGGACGAAGAATTCGAAGAAATCCTGGCTCGAGAAGGCTTTATGCCCGCTCAGTATGTGGCCCGCCATAAATGGGTCACAGTCGATGACCTCAATCGCATGCGCAAAGCGGAGTGGAAGCACTATATCCAGCAATCCTATCATCTCGTGAGCGCGAAGTTGCCGAAGAAGATGAAGAAGGAATTGGGGATTGAGTGAAATCAAACACGAGCCCTGTACTGCCTCATTAAACCTAGCAGGTGTTTGCCCGTGCACATGGCCCTCACTAAACCTGCCAGGTTTAGGCTAAGCTTCCTTTAGATTGAAAAAAGTGTGATTCAACACGTAACTCGCACCCCGTAACTCTTTCCATTACTCTTTTCTCAACCTCTCCAGCATCTCGATATCGTACCAATCTTTCTGTCGGTCTGATCGCAGTTTGATGTCTTTGAGGGTTTCGTAGGAGACAATCTTCATGAATACGCCAGGATCAATTTCAAAGACATGTGCTTGTTTGTTTGCTTCTTCAAATGAAAATGTTGCGATGAACAATTGTTAGAACATCAATTCTCCCCCCATCAGGTCTGATACGCCCCATGAAATAACCAGTAAAATCCTCATTGTTTAAAGGTGCAACATCTTCCGAGGAGTAATTCGTGCAGAGTAAAGTCTTTATGAAGGCATCTCTATTTTCATTGGTAGGTGCAAGCCAGAGGTCCATGTCATCTGTATTTCTATTATATCCATGGTAGTTCACCGCATAACCACCTATGAGAAGATATCGAAGGCCTGACGTCTGAGCGCATTTCAGAAATTGCAAAAACTCATCATTCAGGACTCTCATGCAGAATGATAATTTTTCTTGAATGATCTGTGATCGGATGAAAGCGAGTAAAAAGTTGTTGCATACTGTATAACCTGATAAAACGTTCCATCACCGTAGTCTTACGCATTTCATCAAGATTATATTCTTCCTGCTCTTCAAACGATTTGAAAATCACAATCTTTTTTTCCATCGATCAAAGTTAGTTTAAATAGAAAACGTAATCAAGCCGTAAAAGTCGCTTTCCCCCACTAAACCTTGCAGAGCTGCCCGCCTCGGGCGGAGTTAGCTCTTTCCACGCACCACGTACCCCGCACCTCGTATCCCGCACCACGTACCATCACTCTTTCTCCACTCTCAAACTCAACTCCTTCAACTGAACATCATCAATCACACTCGGTGCATCGATCATCACATCTCTTCCCTGATTGTTTTTTGGAAAGGCAATAAAATCCCGGATCGAAGTCTCTCCCTGCATCACTGCACAGAGACGATCGAAACCGAATGCAATGCCACCGTGAGGAGGAGCACCATATTCGAACGCGCCCATGAGGAAACCGAACTGTGATTCGGCCTGCTCTTGTGTAAAGCCGAGGAGTTGGAAATTTTTCTCCTGCAATGCACGATCATGAATACGGATTGATCCACCACCGATCTCTACACCATTCAATACAAGATCATATGCATCTGCTCGCAGGCTTTTCATCGTTTCATGATCACCACCGAGCATGCGTTCGACATCTGCTTTCTTGGGAGAAGTGAAAGGATGGTGCATCGCGTGAAAACGTTTTGAATCTTCATCCCATTCGAGTAAAGGGAAATCTACAACCCAGAGAGGCTTGAATACTTTCGGATCCCGCAGACCAAGACGTGCGCCCATCTCAAGGCGCAATTCTCCCAATTGTTTTTGTGTTTTTTCTGCTTCTCCACTAAGGATAAAAATCATGTCACCCCGCTGTGCATGAAAAGCATCGGCTATTTTTTGCAGATCCTCTGGAGTGTAGAATTTATCTACGGATGACTTAATACCATCTGAGCCAAGTTTAATATAGATCAGACCTTTGGCACCGATCTGTGGACGCTTTACCCATTCTGTAAGTGTATCGATGTCTTTACGGGAAAAGGACTCAGCGATTCCCGATGCGTTGATCCCACCGATGAGTTCTGCATCGTCGAAGATTTTAAATCCTTTGCCTTTGATCAAATCCGTCAGATCATGCAGTTTCATATCGAAACGCAAATCGGGCTTGTCAATACCATAATCACGCATCGCATCATCATATGCCATCCTTGGGAATTTCGGCAACGGTACAGTCACGCAGGTATTAAACAGATGTCGTGTGAGTTCCTCAAATGTATCGAGCACTTCATCTCGTGTAATAAACGCCATCTCGCAATCGATCTGTGTGAATTCCGGCTGACGGTCTGCACGCAGGTCTTCATCACGGAAACATTTCACGATCTGGAAATATTTATCCATGCCCGCCACCATCAGGATCTGCTTGAACGTCTGAGGTGATTGAGGCAGCGCATAAAACTGTCCCGGGTTCATTCTGCTTGGGACCACAAAGTCACGCGCACCTTCCGGGGTACTCTTGATCAGGCAGGGAGTTTCTATTTCAACAAAACCTTCACCACTCAAATACTTGCGTGTCTCTAGTGCAACTTTACTACGGAAAATGATTTTGTCTTTTACCGGAGTGCGGCGGATGTCGAGATAGCGATACTTCATGCGGAGTTCGTCACCACCATCGGACTCATCTTCGATCGTGAAAGGAGGTACTTTCGAAGCATTGAGTATTGAGAAGGACTTTACATCGATTTCAATGCTACCGGTTGCGCGGTTTGGATTTTTATTACTCCGCTCACGGACAGTACCTTCAGCCATGATCACAAACTCCCGTCCGAGCTTACGTGCACGCATGCAGAGATCTGCATCATCATCAAGATTGAAGACAAGCTGAGTGATGCCATATCGGTCACGCAGGTCAATAAACGTCAGTCCTCCGAAATCCCGGGCGCTTTGCACCCATCCGCTGAGAGTGACCTTAGAGCCAGAATCGTAGATGCGGAGTGCGCCGCAATTGTGTGTTCTGTACATAGGAAGTGATAAAATGCGAAAATGAATGAATGATGAAATAGAAATCAGAAGTAATTGTGAGCGGCAAATGTCGGTAAAACTTGCGGGTGTTTTATTTGATCTCTCTTTTCATCCTAGCTTGCTGACTGTGGTTTGTTGATCTTATCAAAGACCTTGGTTTCCGTCAACTCCTGTCTACTCAAAATTGTGCTAATATTGAGACAACACCAGAGATCAAAGCAAACAACAAAAAGAGACGAGCCGAATGCCAGACGAATAGGAAAAACTTCAAAATCGCAATAACATGAAAAAGATCAATCGCACAGCTGCCGTTGCTTTGATAGTGATGGCGCTCATGTTTACCTCTTCTTTTATGTTTTCCACCTTCGCACAGCAATCCTATACGTATCTCTTTGCAAGCTCACCGATTACCAGTATCCCACCAGGTGGTCCCATACTGGAACCGATTGGCGCAACAACTACGCCGGTGGAGGCGCTCATACCCGCAACCACATGTGGCGATATGCCAATAATTGATCTTACCTATTTCGAAAAGAATGCAGGATTCAAGGCGAAGGCATTTTTTACAGGTGAGTTTAGCATAGAAATGATCTTCAAGTTTGATGAATTGAATGGCTATAACCGGATCATCGATTTTTCGAATAGCATAGAGGACTATGGTATTTATACATTTTCCGACTGCCTGAATTTTTATCCTACAGGAAATATAGGTCCATGCCCGGCTTTCGATACAACGAACTACAAACAAATCGTCATCACACGTGATGATAGTAATAGTGAAATGAACGTCTATGTGAATGGAGTCTTATTCACTAATCACATC
The DNA here is from genome assembly GCA_031400515.1 of Bacteroidota bacterium. Classification (GTDB taxonomy): domain Bacteria; phylum Bacteroidota; class Bacteroidia; order Chitinophagales; family Saprospiraceae; genus DATDQA01. Next base: position 11,764 of record JANNQA010000178.1, on the reverse strand, counting down.
GATGTAGAGAATTATTATGTGATCGGAGAAGCGCCCAATGACAGTATCAAGTTCTTTAAAGATGATCTATCCGTGGGCAACGAAGCATCACCTGGCAATGTCGCACTCATCCGCATGTGCGACTTCGTTTTGTCACTACAACAAATCAACGATAGCTATATAGACTTTTGCACACGTCTGAGCGGCACAGATGAATTATCCGGCAACATTGAGATGAACATATATCCCAATCCAGTCATTGATAAGCTAACTATTCAACTTACTGATTTTGATTTTTCAAAAGCAGTGACATTCACAGTAGTAAATACGATAGGGCAAAACGTCTTACAAACTCCGGTTTACTCTGAGCATATGAGCATTGAACTTGGCAATATTACATCAGGAGTGTATTTCTATCAGGTGCAAATGGGCGAGTCTATTGTGAAGACAGGGAAGATTTTTATTGAGTGATGTCGGTTGAGTATCGACCGAAAATAGTGGGAGCCGGGTTGGGGAATCCTCCTTCGCAAATCGCTTCGGATGGACGAAGAAAATCCCAACCCTCCACAAGGTCTTGGAATTGAAATCCAGATTAAAGAAATAAATCCCAACCCACGTTGGTTGCTCAGACGCAACCCATTGACGCCGAATCAATCAAGAATTGAGAATCGAAAATTCTTCCCGTTCGGCCCTTGATCCCTGCCTGACCGGCAGGCAGGCGTTCCGCCGTTCCGCCATTTTTCAATACCCTTCATTCTGTCCCAGATTCCCACTGCTCAAATCAATCTCCACCTGTGGAATCGGAAACAACAAATGTTTTGGTGAAATAAAGTTCTTACCAACGCCCGTCATGATTGATTCGGCGCGACCCTGACGAAGGAGATCAAACCAACGGATTTGTTCCATCGCAAGCTCTGAACGGCGTTCATTCCAGATGCGTGTACGCAAGGCATTCTTGTCAGTTGTCGTGACGTTTGGTAGAGCAGTCATTGAAGTACCTCGTGCACGAGCACGCACCATATTGAGATACACAAGTCCCTGTGTGGGATTTCCATTTTCATTTAATGCTTCAGCGGCCATGAGCAGGACATCTGCATAACGGATAAGACGGAGATTACCCTGACCTTCAAAGTTGTCACCGCTGGGAGCAAGAGGTACCCATGCTTTTTGATTGTAGCGTTCGTTTACGATATCCGGATTGTCTTCCACGACAGCGCTGCCATCAGGGAGCGTTTCGCCAGGATACAAGATGGTTGCATCACGCCGTGGATCACCTTGTTCATAAGATGATACAAGATTGTTTGATGGCCTGTTAAATCCCCATCCAAGATTTGGAGTACCACGGGAGCCCTGTACCTGGTTGTACTGAGAACTATTAATTGCACCAGTTGTGGAACCGATCTCAAATACAGCTTCTGAAGAATGCTCACCGACGAGTTGGAAGATTTTCGCATAGATTGGATAAAGCGTATACTGACCGCTATTGATCACTTCAAGTGCATATTTCTCTGTATTGACAAAGTCATCTTGCGCGAGATATGTGCGTGCCAACAAAGCACGTGCACTACCTTTGGTCACTCTTCCGAGTTCAGCGGTTGGATATTGAGATTTCTCAGGCAATACAGCAACGGCATCCAGCAAATCTTGTTCGATCTGATTATAGACATCGGCGACAGGCACGCGGGGTTGAGTGAATTGACTGGGATCAAGAGGTTCTGTGATAAGAGGAACATCCCCAAACCAGCGTACGAGATTCAGATAGAAGTAAGCACGAAACATTTTGCACTCTGCTACAAGGCGATCACGCAGTACTGGATTCATGTCGATACCGGGAATATTTTCGATTGCATTGTTTGCGCGGAAGATACCCTGGTAGTATCCCTGCCACACGGTGAGTGGGGCGAGATTGCTGGCATTGAGAGTGAGCTCATCGATCTCACCGAGGAATGCTGCGTCATTCGCGAAGCTTCCTTTGTCTGCATCATCGCTGACGATATCCGTCATCCCGATGTAAGCAAAGACATGGACTTCCCAGCTGCGCATATGCTCATAGAGCGCATTGGTCGCAAGGATGGCGTGATCTTGTGTTTCGAAAAAATTTGCTGTCGTCAGTTTGCCCAATGGTTTTTTGTCGAGAAAAGAATCTCCGCACGAGACAAGCAAGAGAACAGCAACAGGAAGGAAGAATTTAAAGTATATCGTTTTCATAAGACTGATTTCTAAAGATTTAAAAGATTTCATTTACCAATTTTATCCCTTTATCATTTACTCATTTCAGAAGGACACGTTTAAACCCGCAATGATTGTCTTTGCAACTGGATAAGACCCGCCATCGATGCCTACTTCGAGGACATTTTCGCTAGAGACTTCCGGAGAATACCCTGAGAAATCAGTCCATGTCACCAGATTGGTTCCACTGACATAGACACGGAATGTATTCAGATGCAATCGTTCACTGATTGTTTCAGGAAGGGTATAGCCGAGCTGCACATTTCTGAGACGCATATAAGAGCCATCTTCCACAAAACGGTTGGAGAACTCATAATTGTGTCCGCTGTTTGTCACACGTGGCTCGAAGTTGCTCGTGCCTTCACCGTGCCAGCGATCGAGGTATGAGACTTCATAGTTATAATTACCAAAGCGCGCCATCTTCTTTGCATTGATCAGATCATTTCCTGATTGACCATTGAATTCAATACTAAAATCGAAACCTGCAAAATCCGCCCCTGCACTGAAACCATATATAAACTCAGGAATCGGATTGCCGATATAGGTACGGTCGTTTTCATCATCAATCACGCCATCACCGTTGAGATCTTTAAAGCGCAGATCACCGACCACTTCCCCGCCACGTTTTGCGAGAGTATTCAATTCTTCTGTATTCTGAAATACACCGTCGACGACATAACCATAGAAAGAACCAATTGGCAAACCAACTACTGTCCGTGTACCGAGAATTCCTCCAAAGCCAAGACCCCCACCGAAGATTTCTTCTTTCCCTTCGCCGAGTGCGAGTACTTCATTGTAGACGGTAGAGCCAACAATGTTGAAATGATAGCCCACTTTTCCACGTTGATCCTGCCAGCCTGCGGTAAAATCAAATCCGCGATTCAGCACCTCTGCAGCATTTACGATAGGATCGCCCTGTGAACCGACATAGTTTGGTATTGGTACTGGTGTAAGAATATCGCTCGTCACACGACGATAATAGTCTACTTCTGCGGTAAGCCGATTGTTTAATAAACCAAATTCAACGCCGACATTGGTTTGCGACGTCTCTTCCCAGCGTAATTCAGGATTTGCAAGACCTGTTGGTGTTGCAGAAGGATAGGTTTGTTCATTCGGGCCAAAGACGGCAGTGCCCAGATTAGGATCAACGACAGCGATCGCCGCTTCTGAATTAATTTTTTCATTACCGATCTGTCCCCAACTTGCACGGAATTTTAACCTGTCGAGCAGATTCTGATCTTGCATGAAGGATTCATTGCCCACATTCCATCCAACAGCAAAGGAGGGGAAGTAGCCATAGCGATTTGCTTCACCAAACTTTGAAGAACCGTCTGCACGGATGGAAGCGGTGATGAGATATCTGTCAAGCAACACATAATTAATACGGCCGAGATATGACACCATGCTCCATGTATTACCATTATTGGTCAATGCATTGCCGCCGGTTTGTTCGACACCTGCATCGAGAAAGAAGAATTCTTCAGACGTGCCCAAAAGGTTTTCTGCGCGACCTTCAAAATTTTCGCCATAAGATTCCTGCGCAGTTGTGCCAACGAGAACATTCACGCGATGATCTCTCCACTCCTTTGAATAGTTCAAAGTATTTTCCCATAGCCAACTGCGTTGTCTGTTATTGTGAATAGACAGATCAGAGATCTCATTTTGTTGAATGCTTGAGACATCGTGGACCGGATTATAGCTTTTGCCTTGCACAAACTCAATATCCAAACCGAAGTTGGATCGGAACGTAAAGTTTTTCAGAAAATGAACGTCTCCATAGACATTGCCAACCGCACGATGCCCTTGTTCATTATTGTTATTGTAGAAAATACTTGCTTCCGCATTTCCGGTAGAAGAATAGATGGAAGCATCAGAAAAATTTCCCAGTGAATCAAAAGGAGCTGTAATTGGTGATGTACGCAATGCTGTCCCGACAATACCAGGGCCGATCTTCCGATCTCTGTATACCAGAGCGATGCTATGCCCCACGTCAAAAAATGAACTGACATTGTACGTATTATTCACACGCAGGCTAATGCGATCAAAATCAGAACCACGGATGACGCCTTCCTGCTTGAAGTAATTTGCGCTGACATTGTATGTGGATTTTTCGCCGCCGCCACTCACACCGAAATTGAGATTCATAATCGGCGCATCACGGTAGATCACGTCCTGCCAATCCGTACCAATACCAAATATGGAAGGATCTGCAAATGGCGCCGGGCTTCCCGAATTTAGTGCAAGTTCATTGGTGAGCATCGCATACTCAGTAGCATTGACAAGACTGATCTGATCGATCACAGATTCGGTACCAAAGTAAGCATCTACATTGATCGAAGCTTTCTCTGTACGGCTACCTCTTTTTGTTGTGATAATGATGACACCATTCGCGCCACGTGACCCATAGATCGCGGTTGCAGAGGCATCTTTCAGCACCTCAATCGATTCTACGTCGTTGGGATTCAGAAATGAAATGTCATTCAGGAGCATATTGTCAACTACATAGAGCGGCGACGCATCATTGAGTGTTCCTGTACCACGAATACGGATGATCGCACCAGCACCGGGCTCCCCGGAATTCGGTGTCACGAGTACACCAGCAACTTTGCCTTGCAACATCTGCTCTACATTTCCGGAAGCAATACTCCGGACGTCATCTCCCTTTATCGTTGCAATAGATCCTGTGAGGTCACTTTTGCGTTGGACACCATAACCAACTACAACGATTTCATCAAGGATTTGCGATTGCACACCCAACGCGATATCAATGACTGCTCTCGATAGAATAGGCACATCCTGCGTGATATATCCTGTATAAGAAAAGACAAGAGTGTCTCTTGCAGACGGCACAGAAATCTCATAGTGACCGTCAAGATCAGCGGCAGTCCCGATGAGAGTTCCTTTGACGACGACATTTGCCCCAATGAGTGATTCACCCGTTGTGGCATCGCTGATGATGCCACTCACGATGACCTGCGCGGATAATACTGAGCACAGAAAGAGTATTGGCAAAAACAAGAGACAGATGCGCATGGGTTTGTTATTTGATTTCATATTTGAATAGTTAAAGTCAATCCATAAAAATTAATCTCTGTATCAATGTGGGCGAGTTGAATAAAAAGAACGTCATGATCGTAATTCATCACAACGATATGAAACAACATTTTGATCTTGTTTCTCTCAGCAACTTGTTAGTCAGCCTCACAACGATATATCAAAAACGGCAATTACTATTTCAATGTAATTTTCAAACTGTCTTTCACATCCGAATTTCCACCGACAAAGATTTCAAATTCGCCGGGCTCAGCTTTGAATCTCATTTGCGCATTATAAAATCGCAAATCATCCGAAGTGAGTCTAAACTCTACTTTTTTCGAAGCGCCAGCCTCCAGCATGATTTTCTGAAAGCCCTTCAATTCTTTCACAGGTCTGGTGACGCTGCCGACAAGATCACGCACATATAATTGTACAACTTCCTCTCCTGCACGTGATCCCGTGTTTTTCACAGTGACGGATATTGTGACGCCATCAGTGAGGGTAAATTCTGTATTACTTACCTGTATAGGAGAATACGTAAACTGAGTATAGCTTAAGCCAAAGCCAAAGGGATACAAAGGTGTATTCGGTACATCGAGATATTTGCTTGTGTATTTATTTTCGGGTTGCATAGGGCGCCCCGTATTTTTCATGGCGAGGAAGATCGGAATCTGACCTTCATTGCGTGGAAAAGTCACTGGTAGTTTTCCGGAAGGATTGTAATCACCAAACAAGACATCAGCGATTGCATTGCCGGCTTGCGTCCCACCGAACCAGGTCTCAAGAATCGCTGGAGCATTTTCTGCGATCCATGGAATTGCAAGAGGTCTGCCATTCATCAATACAACTACTACAGGCTTGCCGGTTGCGATCAATGCTTCGATCAATTCTTGCTGTACACCAGGTAGTCCGATCATAGATCTGCAAGCAGCCTCACCACTCATCCATTCAGCCTCGCCTACAGCAGCGATGACGACATCTGCATTTCGTGCAGCAGAAAGGGCTGCGTTAAAACCGCTGTTGTCTTGTGTATTTACTTCACAGCCTTTTGTAAGAGTCACTTTTGTTGATGAGCTCACCATTGCGCGGATACCTTCGATCAGACTCACGCAGTCATTTGCATTCCCAGCTGCATGCCACGAACCCATTTGATCAGCTTTCGCATCTGCAAGAGGTCCGATCACAGCAATACTCCGCACTGACTTTGACAAAGGCAATACATTATTCTCATTCTTCAACAGCACGATAGATTTTCTTGTGATATCTCGTGCAGCGGCAAGATGTTCAGCGGACAGTACATGCTGACGTTCACGTTCGACATCACTATATCTGTATGGATCGTTGAAAAGTCCGAGCTCAAACTTGATACGTAAGATGCGACGTACAGCATCATCAATTTGTGCAATTGTCACCTTGCCTTCATTGAGAGATGTTTTAAGGTGATTGTAGAACACAGCACCCTGCATATCCATATCGACACCTGCATTGACCGCAAGTTCTCCCGCGTGCTTTTCATCTATTGCATAACCATGCGGAACCATCTCATTGATAGAAGTATAATCAGTGACGACAAATCCATCGAAACCCCATTCATCACGCAGAATATCCTGCATCAGATGGTGACTTGCAGTAGCAGGAACGCCATCGAGCTCATTGAATGAATTCATAAATGTGCGAGCACCCGCATCTTTTGCCGCTTTGAATGGCGGGAGATACACTTCGCGCAATACACGTTCAGAAATATCTACTGTGTGATAATCTCTTCCTGCCTGCGCAACACCATAAGCGGCATAGTGTTTTACACATGCTACCATGGTATTCACTGCGGAAAGGTCATCACCCTGGAATCCGCGCACACGTGCAGCAGCAACCTGTGTACCGAAGTAAGTGTCTTCGCCTGCACCTTCACTGATCCGGCCCCATCGGGGATCTCGTGCGATATCCACCATTGGCGCAAAAGTCCAATGCAAACCTGCTGCCGTAGCTTCAATCGCTGCGATCCGTGCAGCTTTCTCAATCGCCTCCATATCCCAACTTGCCGCTTCACCGAGAGAAATGGGAAAAATGGTTTTATAGCCATGGATGACATCATATCCAAAAAGCAAGGGGATGCCGAGTCGCGTTTCCTCTACAGAAATGCGCTGCAATTCACGTGTGTAAGCAGCGGTATGTGCATTGAATATCGCGCCGACTCTCCCGGATTTAATATCCTCTTTATAAGTGGCACGTATTGTAGGTCCGGTCACATCCCAATCACTTGTGAAAAGGGTCATCTGCCCGATTTTTTCATCGACAGTCATCAGTACGAGAATACTATCGATACGTGTTTCAAATGACTGAGCAGCTAAATGAGCACTGCTTATCAAGAGGGATGTGCAGATTGAGAGATAGAGTAGTTTCATGAGCGAGATTAATAGATCAATAAAAATTAAAATAAAAATGAAAAGAGTCTACAATTATCAACAATGAACCAAGAACGTGCAATCCCCGGATATCGGATTGAGAAAGTGATCCCGCGGAAATTCGGTTCGGGAACAAATCCAGAACCTCCAAATCAAATGCGTATTTCAATATTAACAAATCATACAGGAATAAATCCGGAAGATCGGTTTGGGAATAAAAATCCCGAACCCATAGCCTCAGTACGTAAATCCTAATTTAGTCAATCCATTCTGCACTTCTTCACACGACATAAATAACTTCCAAAGAAGGCCGCTTCTGTAGTTTTCAATCATGACTGGGATCGGACCCTGGTCGATCGCCAGATATTTTTGCGGATACCAATCCTCATGTATACTGAACGCATCATATGGCCCATATGCACCAATGATCTTGTCTCCAAGTTCATGATAAAAATACTGCAAGGCAGCCATGGATTGTTCAGGTGAATACGGAAATGAAGACAATGCTGCTGTCGGTGTAATCACACCCAGATCTTCTTCCGGTTTATGGCCACTATAGAATTTTACTGAATAGCTAGAGGTAAGGCCCCAGCAATTTGGACTATATCCTTTGTAGCCCTTGGGATTTTCAACACAATAGGCATAATCAATCATGACATGATTTACATTGTGCTCCCAATAGTCTGCATAACGATCTTTGAGTTTGCGTGGATCCAATCCCAGGAATGAGTAATGTGACCAGAACAGAGGACCACCGTATTCGAGTGAGCCATTGTGTTTGAGTACAAGAGTACGGCCATACTTTGTTGTGCTTCCAACCATATCACCGCTGCGCGCCCATCCTTCGTGATATACTTCTGGCGGTACAGAATGTGTCGGTGAAGAAGCGGCCAATACATAGGTGATAAGGCATTCGTTGTAGCCTTCGATACCAAAACCCATTTCCCACCCATAGTTAGGTGACCAGTGCCAGTAGAGGATGTTCTCCTGATTTGGACCGCGATACCAATCCCATTCTATTTCACGCCAAAGATGATCGAGTCTGGCGGCCAATGCTTTTTCACGGGTATTTCCATCCTTAAAATATTGTCTTGCACAGAGCAATCCCTGCGCGAGGTATGATGTCTCTACGATATCACCAGCATCATCTTTTTTGCTGAAAGGTTTTGGTTTTCCAGTGTTGTACATCCAATGAGGCCATGCACCATGGAATCGCTCAGCTTTCTCCAGGAAAGCGACAGCCTTCTCCAGGCGAATCACGACTTCATCACGTGTCACAAAGCCACGTTCTATGGCCACAAGCATGGACATAATACCAAAACCAGAACCACCTGATGCGATGACGTCACTATCATTTTGCTCATAGTAGCCATTCATGTGGATGCGTTCAGGTGCGAGGCCTGATACAGGTTCTGCTCCATTCCAGAAGTATGAGAAGGTTTCACGTTGTACGCGATCAAGAAGAGTATTCTCCATTCTCCATTCTCCATTCTCAATACCCGGCTTGAGTTTTGGTGTGCACAGAAGGAAACAATCCGATAGAGCTAATGAAAACAGGAGAATGTATGTGACAATCTTCATGTATGCTACTTTAGATTTTCCCAGTCCGATTTTGAAATACCAGCCTGTCGACCGCGTGCCGCCGTAGCTGGCTCCAGCGGTGGCGCAAGAATCTCAACTAAAAGGGAGTATGAAATATCGCTTCGATGTGGATTTGGAATTCTGACCTTGAGATTTCCTTTTTGCATAAATAAATGTCTGTCACCGGAATAAGGGCCATCAAATCCTAATCTCCGAAGTCGTACAATGAATTCACGAAGTGAGATTGGCTTAGGCATCGTGCACTAAACGCCTGCGATCAAATTTTACCTTAAATCCCGGTACGTTTTCATGATCACGCACTTTCAATAATAACCAGTCTTCAAGAACTTCCCTCAGTTGAGTTCTGCATTCTTCCAGATCATCAGCATTGGCCCACACGCCTTTTAGGCGAGGGATTTCTCCAATAAATGTTTTGTCATCAAGAATTTTATACTTGGCAGACTTCATTTTTTTCGATAAACTGATTAATCATAGACGATCAAATTGTTTGATAAGGATTTTCAAGACGTCCTGGATCAAATTAAAAGTGAAAATGAGACTATGGAAGATATTGTCCATAGCCTCATCACACATGTAGTTTATTATTCTTTTACAAAACGGCCACTCGCCTTGAGCGCACCTTGAGCATCATATGCAGTAAGTACATAGACACCCTTCACCAGGTTGCCTACTTCAAGTTCAACCAATGACTGACCAGAGGTCACATGTGTTGATACTGTCTGTCCCATCATATTCATGATCCGGAATACACTAAGATCTTCTGTCTGCTCTACAAGCAGATAGTCAGATGCAGGATTCGGATACATTGCAAGTTTGTCCACAGAGATCGGATTGAAAATGCCTGATGTTCCGCAATTCGAATTTGCAATCTCAATATCATCAAAGTAGTATGTCACCGGAGCAGCTGGAGCATTCGCGATATCCAGAATCAATGTCAAACGACCATACAATGCATTGTCCGGAACAAGGGAAGTGAAATCAAATGTCAGTTCAGACCATTGATTTGGAGTTGAGAAGAGTACGCTATTGTCACCAGAGCCCGGAGCGCCATCGAGACCACCTTCGAGCTTCATCACCATCGGTGCTTCATGATCTGACCAGACTTTCATCTTGATCGTTTTATTCCCGACAGGAAGTGCAATCGGTGCAGGAAGATCCACAAACATCCCGGCCCATACAGGATCACCGGCAGGCTCCAGGAAAACACCAACATTCGCGCTTGGATTGACACCGCCCTGAGCAGGATTTGTAACGACTTCGAATAGTGTACCCTTTCCAGCACCAAAGTATACCCAGTCAGTAAAGCTTGTTTCTGCTGTTTCAAAATCCATTACGCAGCCTGTGAATGGCTCACGGCGCCAGAGGATATCATCGATGTAGTACACATCGTTTGCTCCTGCGAGCTGTCCTGCATTGAAGAAAATCGCCAGACGTGTATGATCTGTTGCAGCCGCGCCACTGAAGTCAATGGAATAGTTTGTCCAGACACCCGTCGCTGTGACATTGGTGAAAAATTCAACAGCTGGAGTTGTACCACCTTCAAGTTTGAAAAGCAATGGCACATTGGCTGAAGAAAGAATACGCACATTGAGTTGGTTGAAATCCGTCAGGCCTATCGGGCCACCGAAATCATATACCAATGCTGACCACTCATCCTGCGGATCGCTGTATTCACCGACTTTATCCAGTGGATCGGGATTCGTACCACCAGGTGTTGGATTTGCAACGACAGCAAGTCTGTCAAAACCATTTGTAATAGCTACGTTGCGCTGACAATCAAAGTCATCAACAATATTTGCAACAGGAACAGTGCCTTCGCACGGATCGACTGTGCCTTCTCCCTGTGTGAGATTATCGAAATACCAGGTATCCTGAGAAGCCAGATTTTCATCAAACACAATCTCAAGACGTTCAAAGTCTGTGATTGAAGCGAAATCCGCGAAGATGAAACTCAATGCTTCCCACACTCCGGTCTCAGTAATATCGACCGTGACAACTTTCAAACCCTGACTTGGGCTAAACAGCTTCATCGTGAGTGATGTTGCGCCAGCCGGTGCGAGCACTTGAAGATTGAGTTGTGGAAAATCTTCTAATGTGAAACCCAATGGCAGAAAAGCCTTAACTCCACCAAACTGACTTGTGCCTTTTGTATAGGATCCAGACCACGGTGAATCATTTACACCATCCTGCAGCGGATTTGCCACTGAACCGTTAAATGATCCAAATACTGCGGGATCGCCAAGAGATTCCCATGCGAGATCAAGTCCATTCTCAAAGTCTTCGAGCACAGAACCGGTAGGAGGTGCACTCAGTCTGATGTCATCTATAAAATAGATATCAGTAGGCTCTGGCAAAACGCCGGCATTGAAGAAGAATACCAGCTTCCGGTGACTGGCACCAATCTGATCTGAAAAGTCAACCGAATACTCCCGCCAGATATTTAAGTCTGCCAATGTCACCTGGACATCACGCTCAACAGCAGGAGAAGCACCACCTTCCAGTTTGAATTTCAGTAC
>JANNQA010000196.1:0-22632 GCA_031400515.1 Bacteroidota bacterium | reverse complement strand
TCCAGATCACCATCATTGTCTCTGTCATGAAAAGTAGCACACGATGCGGCATCATCTGATTCGAGTATCCTGCGATTGATATAGGTTCCGGTACCATCATTTTCCCAATACGTCCAGTTGCCACCAGAATAGTTGCTCGTCATGAGATCCAGATCACCGTCGCCGTCGAGATCGCCAAGATCGATTGCTATCGGGAAGCCCTCTGTAGGGTATATCGTTGCCGAAGCAAGTCCGCCGCTACCATCACCGAAGACGACTCCTGCATTGCTGGATTGTGAATTCGCAGAAGCGACATCTACATTGCCATCACCATTCACATCACCGACGGCAACCATCCAGGTCCCACCACCTCCGGCGTTTACTTTGTCAGAGAAAGTAAATCCTCCGACCCCGTCACCGAGGAGCAAGCTGATCTCCCCACTGCCATGTGAACCTACAAACACGTCGAGTATGCCATCTCCATTCGCATCGGCTGTAGCACAGGCTGTTTCGCCACTACCGTGTCCATCGATGATGATTCGTGGCGCGAACGTGCCATCGCCATGATTGTGCATTATCGTCACGTTATTTGCAGCCCGATTTGCAGTCACGATGTCGAAATCACCGTCACCATCCATATCCGAAACCGCAAGTCCACGGATACCTTCGGCAGCCTGATAATTTTTAATTGATAGAAATCCACCAATGCCATCACCGAGAAAAATTGTAATGCTGTCACTTGTCGAATTTCCTACAGCCAGGTCCAGATGACCATCAGCATTGAAATCAGTGCTTTCATTTGTACTTGGACGTGATCCATGTGGGATTGGATAGATATCGAAATCAGTATACACGCCGTTGCCATCATTTATAAATACACGGCAATCGTTGGAGATTTCATTCGGAACAAAGAAATCTGAGAGACCATCGTGATTCAGATCACCCCCATGTGCACCATACGTTTGAATATGTCCTTCTCCATTTTCACGTGTAGAGATCCTTTCAATCTCCTCAAGTTCTATATCTCCTGAAGCGGGTCTGATCCAAAATTGCCAGGAGTATCCATTGAGGAGATTCTCTCCGGATAGAGACTCTACAGATTTGGCGATTGTCACGCAGACCCACTCGCCTGCATTGAACATTGTTGTTGGTGTAAAGCGCACACGGGTATTACTTTCTTCAAGCGCCAATGTTCCCACTGCTACACCGGACCAATGTCCAAAGACAGTAACCGTCGATGTATTGATGGTAGAAGGATCCAAGGCCGTGTCGAATGTGAAAGTGATTTCGACATTCCGTGATGCAGTGAGTGAATGCGATGCAGGCGTCACCTGAACAATGCTCATGGCTTGGGCCGCAAATGTGGAAAGTAGCAGAACCGTTATAGAATGTATGATACGAATGCGATGCATTTTTCTAAATAATATTTAATCATGGAAGATAGCCTTTTAGCGCCTTGTTCTCATGTGAAGCAGATGTGTGATGGTGGGATTGCATTCCCGAATGAAATACATCAGTCGACATTCCCATTCCAACCACGGACGAAGGCCATTTTCTGCAATCTCATCCCCGATTCATCCCACTCAGCCCTGCCATTCTCCTGTTGAGTATGAATGATTAGCAGATCAAGTCCGGAGATGATAGGTTTGAATCATCATTTTTAAACAACAAAAACTTATTCATTATGATACACAATTTGAAATTCGCAATTCTCGGGCTGATTACCCTTGGTACACTAGGGAGTTGTACCAATGACACAGTAAACCCGAATACACAAAACCTGAACCTCCCGGATGACGCTGGCTGGCGCGTAGTCTGGTATTGGGACAAAGACAAGGACGAAACTTCAGATTTCGCTCAGTACACCTTCTACTTCAAGAGCAATGCAGTGTTTGAGGCCGTGAGTAACTCTAATACCGTGACTGGCACCTGGCGCGAGACTTCGGATGATGGTTCACAAAGACTTGTTCTCTCGATCTCAACTGTAAAACCTCTGAGTGATCTCAATGATGACTGGATCATTGTCACATCAAGTGATCAATCCATCAAACTGAAGGATGACAATACGACGCATCTCGAAGAATTGCATTTTGAGAGACAATAGCAAGCAATGTGGGAAGAATCGACGATTCCCCGCCCCCGTCCGTACCGGCCGGGCGGGCGTACCGAAGTACGTTCGGGCGGGTCGATGAAGATCGAACATCGTCTATTCATGACTCGAGAATCGTCGATTCTTCCCGACGGCAGCAATAAAGCAGGGGTGAACATATGCGTTCGCCTCTACTCTTTCAATGAGTGGCTGTTCGAAATTCGACTTTGTTTGATCAGAACCGCAATTTGCGTAAGGTCTTGGGAACTTCAAGATTGATACGGCGAATGGAGTTCAATATCAAAACGGAGACTGAGGATTGTTTTTTGTATTTAAAAGGCACGCTGACTAATTTCGACGAAATTCGAACAGCCCTAATATGTAACTCTTTCATTTAGTGATGTTTAAAACTTTGCACCTATTGGCAAAGTGATCAAGGTTTGCTGACGGCATACCTCGCACTACAGGTATCATTTTGGTACCCGATGGAACTGTCACTGTAATCTCTGTTCCACTTCCTCCGGTAGCAGCTACATTCAAATCGCCCGTCACGCCACTAAAGACAAGTGTTGCATTCAAAATGCCCGCCTGAATGACATAGTTGCGCAGGAGTTCAGCTCGGGCAGGTAAAAGGCCGAATATCGAAGTCCGAGGTTTTACTGGATTTCAGTTCGGATTTCGGACTTTGATATTTTACATTTTGACTCGTTTGCATTGATCAACCTCCTTCTCCGCCTGAGGCGGATCGGCGGTCGAAGAGGGATCACGAATAGTTGATCCGCTGGCGAAAGGGAAAGTCAAAATGTAAAAGGCCGAACATCGAAGTCCGAAGTTTACTGGATTTCAGTTCGGACTTCGGACTTTGATATTTTACATTTTGACTTGTTTGGATTGATCAACCTCGTTCTCCGTCTGAAACGGATAGGGACGGTCGAAGAGGGATCACGAATAGTTGACCCGCTGGCGAAAGGGAAAGTCAAAATGTAAAAGGCCGAACATCGAAGTCCGAAGTTTAATGGATTTCAGTTCGGATTTCGGACTTTGATATTTTACATTTTGCCGTGTGACTACTTAGCAGCCACATAGCGGCTACTTAGAAATCTAATTTGTACCCTACGCCTTTTAGAGTCCGGATATATTCACCGCCGAGTTTTTCACGGAGTTTGGAAATATGGACGTCGATGGTACGAGAAGCTATGCTCTCCGAGTAGCCCCATACTTTGCGGAAGATCTCGTCGCGCGAGTAGACTTTTCCCGGTTGAGATGAAAGGAGAACCAGTACCTCGAATTCCTTTCGTGCCAGTGAGAGGACTTTGCCTTTCAGGGTGACTTCATATCTCTTCATATCAATCCGCATATCTCCGAGTTCGATGATCTCAGATTTTTCTGCCGAGCCTACGGACTTTCGTCGCATCAATGCGGCAATCCGGGAGAGCAGAAGCCTGGGTCGAATTGGTTTCTGGATATAATCATCGGCGCCAGCTTCCAGGCCTGCGATTTCAGAGTATTCCTCATTGCGGGCAGTAAGAAAAGCAATCAGCGTCTTATCCAGTTTTGGGTTCCTGCGCATTTCATAACATGCCTGTACCCCGTCCATTTTGGGCATCATGATATCAAGAAGGATGAGGTCGGGGACTTCTTTGTCCGCCTTCTCTATTCCTTCCCTTGCTGTATTAGCTGTCACGACCTTGAATCCCTTCTTCTCCAGGTTGTATTGAAGGAACTCGAGGATATCGGGTTCATCATCGACAACAAGGACTTTAATATCTGTGGACATCGTGTAGGGAGTTCTAATTGCGGCAAAGCTAACTTTTTCCGGTACTGACATGTGTACATCAGTTTTAACCTACCCTGTGTTTAGGGAATCGGCTGATATAAATCTCACATTTTCAAGGAGTTACGCCACATATTTTGGTTTGTAAAATTTGAGTAAAATGAATTGATCAAATGCTCTGAGAATTAACAAAACCTTGACCTCGGAAGGGCTTTAAGGCATTCTTATGCAGATACCTTCGCCACCGCTTTGTAAACACGAGCAAAGTATAAACTCAAAAAACTAGTACTGCTATTCATTGTGTTAATACACTGAATAGTGATTCTAAAACAATTTAACCAAAAAAGTCATGAGTAAATTCGTATACACCTTTCTCTTCATTCTCTTCTTAAGTCCTTTCGTTTCGGCGCAGATTGTCAATATCACTGATGTGGATCTTCAGGGCGGACAAACTTATAACTGGACAAATAACAATACATACGTGTTGGATGGATTGGTATTTCTGGAAGAAGGAGGAGTATTAAATATCGAAGCAGGCACAGTTGTGAAATTCACTCCTCGCGCTGATGTAGGTAATCCATCAGCACTTGTGATTACTCGAGGTTCAAAAATATATGCAAATGGAACTGCCCAGGATCCGATCATTTTCACTGCTGAAGTCGATGACACCAGTGATCCATTTGATCTGGGTCCATCAGATAACGCTCTTTGGGGAGGTATCGTCATACTCGGACGCGGTGTCACGCAGAAGAATGGAAATGCTGAAGTAAATATTGAGGGTATTGATCTTTCAGAGCCTCGTGGTGCATATGGTGGTAATGATAATAGGGATAACTCCGGAACACTACGATATATATCTATCCGTCACGGCGGTCGGCAGATTGTATCTGGCAGTGAGTTGAATGGATTGTCACTGGGTGCGGTGGGTAGAGGCACAATTCTGGAGTATATCGAAGTATACGCAAACTCTGATGATGGCATCGAATTTTTCGGAGGCGCACCGAATTTAAAGCATGCAGTCGTTGCATTTACAGAAGATGATTCATTCGATTGGGATGAGGTATATGCTGGGAGAGGACAATTCTGGTTCTCAATACAGCGCGGAGACATTGCTGATGCAGGAGGTGAATTGGACGGAACTACACCAGACGACCTGGTACCTTATTCGAATCCAATAGTATATAACTGGACTCATATTGGCTCAGGTGCTGGTGCGGTAGCTTCAAATCCTGTAGGTTGGTTACTTCGCGCCGGTACAGCAGGTACGATCGCAAACTCGATTGTCACCGATATGAAAAACAAGGCAATCGAAGTGCAGGATAAGAACACAGGCACTAATGACGCACATCAGAAATTATTAACCGGTGAATTAAATCTTCCAGGCAATCTCTTCTGGGCAATTGGCGCTAATACGACCCTCGATGCATCTTCAACAGGAATCATTCGGGTGACTTCAGGACAACCAACTCAAGACGATGCGGACGCATCTGATCTGATTTCACATCTGATCTCAAACAATAGCACAATAGCAAACCCTGGAATTCGCAGTATCAGTCGTGATCAGGATAATAACCTCGATCCTCGTCCTCTCAGGAGTGGAGCTGCGTATACACATCAAAAGGCCAGCTACCCTGCCGATCTGTTTTTTACCCGGGTAGACTATGCAGGTGCATTTGGTTCTAATCCAGAAGATCTTTGGATTGCAGGATGGACTGCACTTTCACGCAATGGTCACCTTGTCGATCCGAGCGCGGGTGGAGGCATTGTCAACATCGTGGATGCTGATCTGCAGGGTGGTCAGACTTATACCTGGACAAATAATAATACTTATGTACTCGATGGATTAGTATTCCTGGAAGCAGATGGTGTATTGAATATTGAAGCAGGTACAGTTGTGAAATTTACTCCTCGCGCTGATGTTGGAAATCCTTCTGCACTTGTCATTACTCGTGGTGCGAAAATTTATGCAGAGGGCACTGTTGAGAATCCTATCGTTTTCACAGCAGAAGCAGATGATGTGGCTGATGGATTTGATCTGGGTCCCGCTGATAATGCACTTTGGGGCGGAATTGCATTACTAGGTAGTGGCGTCACGCAGAAAAATGGTAATGCTGAAGTAAACATTGAAGGTATTGATCTATCGGAGCCGCGCGGATCATATGGCGGCACCAACAATGCAGATAACTCCGGTGTGCTTCGTTATGTATCTATCCGACACGGCGGTCGTCAGATTATATCTGGTAGTGAGTTGAACGGACTTTCACTTGGTGCCGTAGGTAGTGGTACCACTCTCGAATACATAGAAATCTATGCGAACTCGGATGATGGCATCGAGTTCTTTGGCGGTGCACCAAATCTGAAGCACGCCGTAGTTGCATTTACAGAAGATGATTCCTATGACTGGGATGAAGTATTTACCGGGAAAGGTCAGTTTTGGTTTTCAATTCAGCGAAGCGACATTGCAGATGCAGGTGGAGAACTTGATGGCACTACACCTGATGATCTCGTTCCATATTCCAATCCTACTGTTTTCAACTGGACACATATTGGTTCGGGTGCTGGCAGTGTAGCTTCAAATCCCGTGGGATGGTTGATTCGTGCAGGCACATCAGGTACGATTGCAAACTCTATCGTCACCGATATGAAAAACAAAGCAATCGAAGTACAGGACAAGAATACAGGTACCAATGATGCACATCAGAAATTGCTCTCGGGTGAATTAAAGCTACCCGGCAATCTTTTTTGGGCAATTGGCGCGAATACAACGCTCGATGCCTCAGCAACTGGTATTATTCGGGTGACTTCCGGGCAACCAACTCAAGACGATCCAGACGCTTCTGATCTCAGTGCACATTTGATTGCTAACAACAGTACGATCGCAGATCCAGGAATCCGGGGCATCAGTCGTGACCAGGATGGTAATCTAGATCCTCGCCCTTCAAGAAGTGGTGCAGCTTACACAAACCCTAAAGCAAACTATCCCTCGGACGCATTCTTCACAACTGTAGATTATACTGGAGCATTTGGTTCAAACCCAGAGCAACTTTGGATTGCAGGATGGACAGCTCTTGCGCGCAATGGTCACTTAGTCGATCCAAACGCCGGAGGTCAAACTGTCAATATCGTGGACGCAGATCTCGTAGGTGGACAAACTTATACCTGGACAAAGAATAATACTTACGTTCTTGATGGCTTGGTATTTCTTGAAGAAGATGGTGTATTGAATATTGAAGCTGGTACTGTAGTGAAGTTTACTCCACGTGCTGATGTAGGTAATCCTTCGGCTCTTGTGATTACCCGTGGTGCGAAAATCTATGCTGAGGGTACTGTGGAAAACCCAATCATTTTCACTGCTGAAAGTGATGATGTGAATGACGCTTTTGATCTGGGTCCAACTGATAATGCACTTTGGGGTGGTATGATTCTGCTTGGCAGCGGTATCACACAAAAGAATGGTAATGCCGAAGTGAATATTGAAGGCATTGATCTCTCAGAAGTACGTGGGGCGTATGGTGGCACGGATAATGCCGACAACTCCGGTGTGTTGCGTTATATATCGATCTGTCATGGAGGTCGTCAGTTAGTTTCAGGTAGCGAAATCAATGGCTTAACGCTCGGCGCTGTAGGTAGCGGTACCACGCTCGAGTATATCGAGATTTATGCAAACTCAGATGATGGGATCGAATTCTTTGGTGGTGCACCAAATCTGAAGCATGCGATCGTGGCATTTACAGAAGATGACTCATACGACTGGGATGAAATCTTTGTTGGGAAAGGACAATTCTGGTTCTCTATTCAACGTGCAGATATTGCAGATGCAGGCGGAGAATTGGACGGTTCATCACCTGATGATCTGGTGCCATATTCGAACCCGACTGTGTTCAACTGGACACATATTGGTTCAGGTCCTGGCGCGGTAGCTTCAAATCCAGTAGGTTGGTTACTGCGTGCCGGCACAGCAGGTACAATTGCAAATTCGATTGTCACCGACATGAAGAATAAAGGAATCGAAGTGCAGGATAAAAATACAGGGACAAATGATGCACATCAGAAATTGCTTAGTGGTCAAATAAAACTTCCGGGTAATCTCTTCTGGGCTATTGGCGCAAACACTGCATTGGATGCATCTGCAACAGGAATCATTCGGGTCACTTCAGGGCAACCAACCCAAGACGACCCTGATGCTTCTGATCTGATCGCGCATCTCATCGCAAATAACAGTACAATTGCAGATCCAGGAATACGCAGCATCAGTCGTGAACAAGACAATAGTCTCGATCCACGACCATCGTGGGGCGGTGCAGCCTACACGAATCCAAAAGCTGCCTACCCACAAGGCGATGGGTTTTTCACTCCGGTAGACTATATCGGTGCATTTAGTGCAGATGGCCTGGATTTCTGGATTGCTGATTGGACGACATTAGAAAGAAATGGTCACCTTGCTACAATTCTGACATCGGTAAAAGAAATTGCTGACAATACCTTAGAGAGCAAAATCAGGATCTATCCTAATCCAATTCAGGAAGGAGCGTCCATTACAATTGAAGCGGATCTCGAAGATGCATACCGGGTCGAACTCTATAGTATCGAAGGTCGTCTGATTCAGCTGTTTGATAATCTGTCTTCCGGCAAAGAGAATATCGATTTACGATCAGTGAAAAATGGCGTTTATCTGATTAAATGTATTACACATGATAATCGGGTTGCGGCTAAAATTTTGATTATTGAATAATTTAATAAATACAAACTCTTTTTCTGATGCAGAAGGTCTCGTGAAAGGCCTTCTGCATTTGTACGTGAAAAAAAATCTAGGCTATGAAATTCAATTTGAAAACAAGTATGGTCATTCTCCTGGTGCTTTGGGAGTTGATGGCCGTTGCCCAAAAGGCAAGTCTCAGTGGAAAGATCTATGACAAGCAGTCCGGCGAAACCTTAATTGGGGCGACGGTTCTACTGCAACAAAACGGAAATACGATAAGCGGGATTATTACAGATCTCGATGGCGGTTATTTCTTTAGTGCTGATGTGGGCATTTATGACATCAGTGTGAGTTATGTATCCTATAGTAAGTTCAAAGTCGAGGGATACGAGCTTCTTGCCAATACAGCAAATACATTGGATGTAGCGCTTGAGACAGAATCTGTCACGCTGACAGAAGTTGTCGTTTCAGCATTACTTGTCAGAAACACCAATGTCGCTTTGCTTGCGCTACAGAGAAAAGCATATTCAATTCAAGACGGTGTGTCTTCACAGCAAATCAACCAGACGGCGAGCGCAAATGCTGCAGACGCGGTGCGTCAAATGACTGGCGCTGTTGTCGAAGGCGGTCGCTTTATTGTTGTCCGTGGATTGGGTGATCGTTATTCGATCTCTCAGCTCAATGGTGTGACACTCCCCAGTACTGATCCTTACAGGAATAGTACAAGTATCGACCTGATCCCATCTCAGATGATTGAGAATATCATCTCAGTGAAAACTTTTACTCCCGATGTACCTGGTAACTTCTCTGGTGGTCTGTTGAATATCAACACGAAGTCGATTCCTGACAATTTCAATCTTTCAATTGGTGTAACTACCAGCTACAATTCACAGTCTTCACTTGTCGAAAATTTCCAGTCACATCCTGACAAAGGCAAGTATGACTGGCTTGGCTTTGAGGATGGTAGCCGCGATCAACCCACATTACTGCTCGATCCGGAAATACGTAATCAGCTTTCTTCGAGCACGTATCTCACCGCACGTCAGCCCGGGAATGACGAAGTGCGCAGTATTTTTTACGAGTCATCACGGGCATTGAGCAATGTTTTTATTCCGACAACACGGAGTACTCCTACTAATGTGGGATTGAGTTTCTCCATAGGTGATCGTCTGTCACTATTTGGAAAAGACTTCGGCTATACGCTCGCGCTGAACTACGCTTCAAATTTTCAACACTATGACAATGGCGCTGAGGCCACCTATATTAATACTAACACAGATTTTCTCTTCGGATATCAGGAACTTACAGAGAGCAAGAGCGTGCAGAACCCAAGTGTTGGTGGTTTATTCAATTTTGGATATAAACTTTCTGGCAATCATGCCTTAAGTGGAAATGTGATCTTCAATAATGACGCAGAGATTGTGAGTCGCTCCCAGTCAGGTAGTTTTCTTGGGCAGGTATCCAACAGCCTTGCCGTATTCAATACAAATTCTCTTGAGTTTATACAAAGACAACTTGCAAGTTATCAGTTGGGAGGAGAGCATATTTTCCCAGGTTTGAACAATACTGAGATTGAGTGGAATGTTGCTTTGACAAACTCCTTTCAGAAAGAACCAGACCTGCGCTATTTCGCTTATACTTCAGTGACTGAGAGTAACGGTAGCGGAGAAGAAGACACCGAGTATTTTTTGAATAACGCAGAGTATGCTTTCCCGTATCATTTCTTTAGAGAACTCAATGACCAGGGCGTCGAAGGGAAAGTAGATATTTCGATTCCGTTTTTATCTTCCAAAAGCCCCTCAAACCTGATAAAAGTCGGTGGTTTGTATCATACCATGGATCGGGAATTTGATGAGTATCGCTATCAACTGAATAACAGCGGGGTGTCTTCAAATTTGAATTTCAGTACGTTCGATGGAGACTTCGACGCATTCTGGAATCTCGACAACTTTGGTATCGTCGATACTACTTACAAATCCGATGGAGATATTCAGCGTTATGTGACCGGTTACCACTATGTCAACCAGATCAATGCGCGAAATTTCTACACTGGTGAAACAAAAATCGCTGCCGGCTATGCTATGTTGGTATACAATCTGGCACGACGGCTCAAAGTGATTGGCGGGGTACGTGTAGAGACGACGGATATGAGCGTCATCAGCGAAGACCCCACTGTGCCTGAAGGAAAACTTGACCTCACAGACTATCTGTACTCAGCGAATCTCGTGTATGCCCTTTCGGAGCAATCTAATTTGCGTCTCGCGGCGTCCAAAACTCTTGCCCGTCCAAATATGCGTGAACTTGCTCCATTTGTACAGTTTGATACCAAGAACGGATTCTTCAACGTCGGTAATCCCAACCTCCAGCGTACATTAATCCAGAATTATGATATCCGTTATGAGATTTATCCCAGGTCAGGAGAGCTTCTGGCAGTGAGTGTGTTTTATAAGCAATTCAAAGATCCGATCATTCGTGCCTTCAATCCACGCGCTACCATTCCTGAGTTATCCTTTATCAATGTAGATGAAGCGATTGTACTGGGTGCAGAAATTGAATTCCGCAAGAAACTTGACTTCATCAGTCCAAAGCTGAGCAACTTCTATTTCAGCGCCAATCTTGCACTCATCAAGTCAAGTTATGACATTCCTGCAGATGAGATTGCAAATTCAAAAAATATTGATCCGGAATATGATGAATCAGAACGTCCGTTTCAGGGTCAGGCACCATACATCATTAATACGTCGCTCGGATACATTAACATAGAATCCGGGTGGGAGTCCGCGTTATCCTTCAATGTCTCTGGCGAGAGGCTTTACAATATTTCGTTGTTTGCAACACCTGACGTTTATGAGCAGCCCTTCCCGTTGATGAATTTCAAATTGGCAAAACAACTGGCAAATAACTTCCAATTGAGTTTTACTGCAAAGAACATCCTGAATGCGATCAATAAGAAGACACTTGAGTTCCATGGTGAAGAATATATAGCAGAGTCTTATGCGGTTGGGACCTCACTCGGTATTGGTATCTCTTATTCTATAAAATAACCCACAACCGTCAAATTTTCGAAAGCACTAGATTTTTTCATATTCACGTATGGAAAGGCCCGGGGTCAAAAGCTCCGGGTTTTTTTATTTTGAGGGAGGGAAATCTCGAAGCTTGCCTGCCTTTGGCATGGCGTCCGTCTTTAAGAGGACAGTCTACTGCATTGAGGGTCCATTCATAGTCGGGTGTTGTGAGCGTGGACCAGGTCATCGTCGAGGGGTCAAGCTTCACGACCATATCGTCACCGCCGACAGCATAGCCATAACCGTCCGTGGACACATCGATATCCAGTAGCCATTCCATTTTGGGGACGGGGTATTGTCTGATCCATTGTGCGGACGTGTAAATAGAGCAAGACATGACCATGAGAATCAGAAGACAACGTTGGGTAGTGGGAAAGTAATCTGTGTGCTTTTTCATTGACACAATTTCTTAAATGTCGTTACAGCAATATTCACCCATTTGGGTGTTTTTCTACGCGAAGAGATACTTAAAAAATCCGCGAAGGATGCGAAGAGATGCTAAAAAGATCCGCGAAGGACGCGAAGGGGCGCTAAAAGGAGTATATCCGCAGGGAGACGCTAAAAGATCTGCGAAGGATGCGAAGAGATGCTAAAAAGAGTATGTCCGCGAAGGACGCGAAGGGATGCAAGAAGTGGATATACGATCGTTTCTTCGCGCACTTTTGCGCACTTCGCGGAAGGATAAAGAGGTGTTCTTCGCGCACTTTCGCGCACTTCGCCGGAAGAATAAAGAGTCTTCTTCGGCACTTCGCGGAAAAAAAAACTGGCAGATTTTTTGCCGCATGCAATAAAGCGTCTATATTTAGCCTCTCTCACTGAGATCGCCCACCCCTTAATTAGAATTGGACACTGGATTGTATACGCATGTCGCGTATGTACTCTCTGGATATTTGAGGTTTAATTACTTGACTCCGGCAAAACGCATTTGACATATGGCTTCACTGGCACCTATGACGGGCACCCTTGGAACACGGCTTGCGGCACACCTGCTCAGACGTGGTTCATACTATATTAATAAGGCACGGATAAATCAATTTGCGGCAATGACACCGTCACAGGCGGTTGATGCCCTGTTCGTGGACGCACCTCTGATAATCTCAGAACCCATCGATCCAAACACCGGGCAACCATGGATAAACGCTGGGGTAGACCCGTTGTCAGATACTCATGATCTCCTCCAGAGCATCGGCGGATGGTGGATTCATGAGGCGATTTACGATCCCTCGATCGTGTCAAAAATCATGTTCTTCCTTCATGCAAACTTCGTAGTCTCTACTGAAGAGTTTTATCCAAGCAGGCCTTTCTTCGACTACCTCTCGCTCATCCGGTTTTATGCAAAAGGGAGTTACAAGACATTGTCGAAGAAGATGACCCTGGATAATATCATGCTCTCTTATCTGAATGGTGATATCAATACGAATACAAGTCCGAACGAAAACTATGGCAGGGAATATCTCGAGCTTTTTTCAATCGGCAAAGGAGCACAGATCGGACCAGACAACTATACAAACTACACTGAAGGAGATGTAATCACCGCGGCGAAACTGCTGACCGGATTTAAGATCAGTGACAGACCATTGCCTGCAGATCCAGAAAGTATAGACCCGGATACCGGCATTGCAAGAGGTTGGGCAGCATATTATGATCATGATTCTACGAATAAGCAATTCTCCAGCGCATTTGGAAATCTGGTCATCACAGGAGCGGTAGATGAAGCAGACATGTATCGCGAGCTAAATGATTTTGTAAACATGGTCTTCAATCAGGCGGCCACTGCACGCACCATCTGCCGAAAGTTGTACAGGTATTTTGTGAGTAGCAAGATCACTTCGGAAATCGAATCGGATATTATTGAGCCACTCTCGGTGACGCTGCGTACAAATGATTACAATCTCGAGATCACGCTGAAGCAACTCTTGAAAAGCCAACACTTCTTTGATGCTGATGATTCGGATAGTACCAATGAAGTGATCGGCGCTCTGGTGAAATCTCCGCTCGAGTTGCTGGCACATACAATCAATTTTTTCAACATCAATATTCTTGCCCCTGAAGACAATCCTCGCGAGCACTACTATGAATGGTATCACATCACAGTGATCGAGGATATGCTGGACAAAGCAGGTATGAAGATCTTCCGGCCTCTCAATGTGGCAGGATATCCTGCATATTATCAGGAGCCCCTC
This sequence comes from Bacteroidota bacterium, assembly GCA_031400515.1. Taxonomy (GTDB): domain Bacteria; phylum Bacteroidota; class Bacteroidia; order Chitinophagales; family Saprospiraceae; genus DATDQA01. Next base: position 8,843 of record JANNQA010000196.1, on the reverse strand, counting down.
TATCATCGCAATTGGCTTGACGCCAGTACAATCGTGTCCAGGTATAGCCTTGGTGAAATGTTCGTGACAGGGATGCGGGTGTTGAGTTATGGTGCACTTGGAGGAAATATCCAGGTAAATATGGTTGACTTTGTGAGCTCTAGTGCTGTCTCTAACCCTTCTCTGGGTGCTGCAATCGTAGATGAACTCGCACCATATTTGTTTCCGGAACCGCTGATACTCGAGCGACGGAAATTCTTTCTCGAGCAGACCTTATTAGGAAATCTCTCTCAGAACAACTGGTATTTTGAATGGCTCACTTATCAGAATACCGGAAACCCTACCTCAGTCAATATGAAGCTCAATGATTTCTTCAAGGCTGTTGTGTTTTCGAGAGAATTTCAATTGATGTAGTAAACTTAGAACGTATCGTATCAGTAATTTTTTATTTGAATCAACTGAAAACTATGAAACGACGTGACTTTGTAAAATATAGTTCTAGCCTGTCACTGGGGCCGATTTTGCTTAATAAAATTCCTCTCAGCACTTTCACAACACACTCCATGCTTCCACTACTATTGTGTGAAGGCGTTGAAGATCGTGCAATGGTGATCGTCTTTCTTGATGGAGGAAATGATGGTTTGAATACGGTGATTCCAGTGGAGCAATACAGTACGTACTTCTCTATACGGCCTGATATTGCCATTCCACAGACAGGCACCGGTGCATATATCGCACTCGACAATACATTGTCGCTGCCAAACAGAGTCGGAGTCCATCCTTCGATGACTGCATTTAAGACAATGTATGATGGCGGGATGGCAAGTCTGGTTCAGGGTGTAGGTTATCCGGACTCCAATGGTTCTCATTTCAAGTCTGCGGATTTGTGGCTTACTGGAGGTGATGGAACATCCCCGTATTTCAATGTTGGAAGTGGATGGATGGGAAGATATTTGAATACTGTATTTCCGGGTCTACTTGGTAATCCGACAGAAGCAAACCCGGACCCACTCGGAGTTCAACTCGGAGATACAAAGCCATCTCCTGGATTCTATGATGCTCTGGGAAAATTTCAGGCATCAAATCTTTCACAGCAGGATCCTGGTGGACTTTTTAATCAGGTTCAGGGAGTAGGCACTCCACCACAAAACTTTTTTCCGACATCAGAGTATGGGGAAGAGCTTGCATTCATCATGAATGTCGAGAATTCCGTAAGCGTCTATGCCCAGCGTATCTCAAATACATTCAATGCAGGATCAAACCATCCTTCGGCAATCTATCCGGATTCATTTCTGTCAGAACAACTCAGGACTATTGCACGCTTGATCTCAGGTGGGAGTAGAACGAAAATCTTCTTAGTAAGGACAGGAGGATTTGATACTCATGCCGACCAGGTGCAACCAGGCGCGACTTCCATCGGTTGGCATGCGGACCTCCTCGCGGATGTCTTTAATTCGATAAAGGCATTCCATGATGACATGAATGCACAAGGACATGGAGGGAAGCTTCTTACCACAACCTTTTCTGAGTTTGGTCGCAAAGTGGAACAAAACGGAAGCTTTGGAACTGATCACGGCAATCTTGCTCCGATGTTTATGTTTGGCAATGGTGTACAGCCTGGTGTCCATGGGACCAATCTTAATCTTTCGGATATCACAGGAGATGGAACTGTACCGGATGCCCAATTGCAATTTGACTATCGTCGTGTATTCCGAACCATTATTCAGGATTGGCTGGGTGGTAGTGCAACGGCGATCCAGGGGACACAGTTTGCTCAATGGAGTGCTATTGCTGGTATCATAAAACCTGCTGAAGCTGCGACTTGTTATTTCGACACTTATATCACACAGAGCGTAGTCCGTGCTAAACTATTTATTGAAGGATTTTACGATCCGACTATAGGGCGCATGCGGACAAACCTCAAGGATGAAGGCATGTTGCCTTTGACACAACCATATCAGGTCGCACCATTTAACTACGCTGGCACGGAGACACTGACAACGATCCCTGATTATGCAGTTGACTGGGTCCTTGTCGAACTCAGGTCTGGAAGTAATGTAAATACCGTTCTGGGCAGAAGAGCCGGACTCTTGCGTCGCGATGGACAACTTATTGGTCTCAATGGTGGTCTCGGAGTAGCCTTTGATGACCTCCTGCCAACCCAGTACTATATCGCTATCTATCATCGAAGTCATATCGCCGTGGTGAGCAGTGTAGCCGTCGATCTTGTCAATGTGTCGAATGTGTATGACTTTACAACGTCGGCCTCCTCAGCGCTGGGTGCTATGCAACTCAAAAATATTAATGGTGCTTTTGCGCTCTATGCCGGAGACTACAATGGAAGTGGAGAAGCTGATGCTGCAGACTATAATGCCTGGAAAGCACAGTCGTCAGGTATCAGCGGATATAAACCGACAGACGCAGATGGCAATGGTGTCGTCAACAATCTCGACTTCAACCTTTGGAAACGTAATGAGAATAAAATAGGGCACTCGGCCATTCAGCTTTAAGTCACAGGGTTCATTAAATCCAGTTTATGAAAACAAGGATATTCATCGTAGGCATATTTAGCGTCATCGGATTACTCCCGGTCGTTTCAGCACAATCACTCAAGTTGCAGGGGATCAGTACGGTAAACTGTGGCACAGCTTCATTTTGTATGACGCTTCAAGTGAGAGCCGTGGATGCAAATCCAGTGAAAATAGGTTCGTCTTCAATTTTGATTACGTACAATCCGGCAGCACTGTCGTATACCACCTATACACCATTGGAGTTTGACGGAACAGATGTATGTAATGCCGGTACACCTGCGTGGGCACTTCCAACCCATGCAGCTACTTCTGGCAAGATCAGCTTGACCATGATTCTCAAAGAGGGACAGTCGGCAAACAGTTGTCCGACGATCACAAATGGCGCATGGATTGATATAGGGACTGTGTGCTTTTCAATCGTGAGCAACAGTATTTTTCCTAACATTAAAATCGATCCGCTTTACACCCATTTCAATAAGAATCTGCCTAATGATGGTAGTGCCATGATTCCAGTGACTCAATATGATGTATACAGTGAGACCTGTGGAACTGATACAGACAATGATGGCGTAGCAAATGCACATGACAATTGCGTAAGTGTTGTTAATCCATTGCAGGGCGACTCAGATAAGGATGGCATTGGAGATGCTTGCGATCCCCAATGCAATTTTCCTGTACTCGGATCTCCAAATCTCACAGTATGCCAGGGTAGCGCAGTCACCCTTGCTGCTCTGATTGAAGCGGGAGTGCCACCTTATTCATATATCTGGAACACTGGCGCTACGACATCGAGTATTCAGGTAAATGCTAATTCCAATCAGACATATCAGGTCACAGTGACAGATGCCGCCAGTTGCGTGGGCACCGATAATGTAAATGTAAATGTCAGTGTCTCAGCGATTACGTCTATAGCGATATATGATCTGGATAATGGCGTGGTATTTGAAACGATTGAAGAAGGCGATGTATTTAATTACAGCACATTGCCAGTCAACTTTAATATTAAGGCGACTGCCAGCGGTGACCAGTCGAGTATAAAGTTCGTCCTTGCCGGGGCCCAGTATTATCAGGATTATGAAAACACCGAGCCATATCATTTTCCCGGTGACTTCGACGAGTTTGAAGCTATTACGGGACAATATACACTCACGGCCACTTTATACAGAAGTAACAATCTTGTGGGGATCACTTGCGATGAGAGGGTATTACATTTTTCGATTATTAATGACTGTGCAAAGATTGATCTGCCGGACGTCTTACCCCTTTGTCTTGGGGAGACAGTCACTATCAATAGCAACGTGGAGGGCACACATGGAGATTACCTTATCAGTTGGAGTAATGGCATGTTTGGAGACAGTATTACGCTCGCACCCACCGAGACAAACTTCCTTTTTGTCACCGTCACTGATGAATCGAACTGTGTGACGGAAGGTGGACTGGAAGTGCATGTGACGTCAGCAGATATCGTGACTTTGTTGCTTTGGAACCTTAGCAATGGTACGGTCTATGATACGATCCGTGGCGGAGAGATATATAATATTGATGATCTGCCAAATAACTATAACATTCGTGCAATTCCGATATCTGGAAATACAGAGAGTATTGCATTTGATCTCTACGCAGATTTTGGTGTATGGGGTCATACAGAGAATTCAGCCCCTTATGAGTTTCCTGGTGGGAACATCGATTTCTGGCAGGACAATTTTACCATGGTTGTTTCTGCATGGGACGAAGACTGGCGAGGGGGATACAGTTGTGGAAGTTATAGTTTCTCATTTCAAATGGCGTATCTCGAACCTGGTTGTAATGTGGTGACGAATACAAACGACAGCGGTGTAGGTTCTTTGCCGCATGCCTTGAACTGTGCGCAATGGTGGGAGACAGTCTTCTTTGATCCGTCGGTCCATCATGACACGATAGTCCTTAATACTAACTATGCACTCTTTTCTACCGGATCAAGTCTCTCAGCGTTACCAGAGCACGAAATCTATATCAAAGGTGCAGGTACTCAATATGCGTTAAAAATCCTACCTGATCTTGACCCATGGATCGATGGCGTCAACATCATAGCAGGTACCGCAGCCCAGGGTGCAGCAATCTACAATGAAGGGAATATCACACTTGAAAACGTAACCATTCATCCACATGCGGGAGGTCCGACCACCAATGCAGTTCTGAATATGGGTACGATCAATATGCGAGGGGCGGTAGAGGTGAAGAAGAATTAGAATGTGAGAGTGTGAGAGCAGAGATTCCTATGAAAATATCAGTTCAACTTCCCATTCTCACAATACTGCTTACCCTTGTCAGTGTGATGAGTTGCAATGCTCAGATTCAAAGAGATGTTCGCAGCAAAAGGAGCATAGAGGTAATCTTCAATAACAAACTGAACGCAAAAGATCTTGATAACATCAGACATGAGTTATGGCAATACGGTATCATTCTCAACTATGACAGCCGTGAGTTTGACAAGAAAGATAGGCTTATGAGCCTGAAGTTTAATGTCGATTGCAAGGATGGGTTTTCGGGTAGTGCAGAGAAATCAGGACTCACAAAAGACAGCAGATTTGGTTTCTTCAGAGACTATTTTGCGGATGCAACTTATGCGAAGCCGGCGTTTGGGACAGGAGAAATTGAGTAGGTAATCGATATTGAGATCATTGTCGCCCTTTCCATTACATTGTCGACTAATTCATGACGAAGACATTTTTGCAGGCTGAATGGAGGAAACTGGTAATGGTCAACTATTCAGTTGAGAAAAAACTTCTAGAACCTTTCATACCCTGCAGGACAGAAATTGAATTGTGGAATGACATCTGCTATGTAAGTCTTGTAGGATTTATGTTTCTGCAGACAAGGATCAAAGGATTTAAAATTCCGTTCCATACAAATTTTGAAGAGGTGAATTTGAGATGTTATGTGCGTTACAAAGACAAAGAAGAATGGAAACGTGGGGTTGTGTTTATTAAAGAAATTGTGCCCAGACACGCTCTGACATTTGTTGCCAATGCATTGTACAAGGAGAATTACCAAACATTGCCAATGCGCCATGCATGGTTGAATCAGGATGAATCCTTGAGCATTGAATACAAATGGAAAAAGAGAACATGGAATTCAATAAAGGTCATTGCCGACAAAACACCTCAGCACATTTTCATGAATAGCGAAGAGGAATTTATCACCGAACACTTTTGGGGATATACAAAAATCAATGAAAAGAAAACTTCGGAATATGGTGTAGAACATCCACGATGGGAGACTTATAAGACAAAAGAGTACATGATAGACGTAAATTTCGCTGATACGTACGGATCTGATTTTGCATTCCTGCAGTCCCAAACACCCATGTCTGTATTTCTTGCTGAGGGATCAGAGATTGTAGTTAAAGAAGGGAATTACATTTAAACCCACCGGGTTATTTATGCTATCTGCTATCTCTTATACCCCGGCTGATACAACTGTATTGTAAATCCTCCCGGTGCTTTGAATTGTGTTGAAAGTCCATAGCCGACATCTGATACTTCACCAATGAATTCTACGCCTTTTGCCGTGAATTCCTGGATCGTAACGTAGATATTATCGCAATAGAAGGAGATGTATGGCGTACCTGATGGCATCACACGACCATCGTCGCTTTCTGTAGGATGACAACCCATCTCAGCATCGGGAAGATCGAAGATGAGCCATCCACCTCCTACATCAGTAGCATGAAAGCCAATCTTGTCCCGAAAGAATTCACGTAACGCCTCAGGCTCAGAGGTGTAAAACATGGTATGAACGCCAGTGATCATAATTTATTGATGATTGATGATGAGTGATGAATGATTTACACCCGGTTGCACAATGAAGGCTTGCCCCACAAGAGCTTGAATCAAAATTTGGTTATAAATTGCTGATGATGAGTGCAAAGTACGCGATTTAACCGAGTAGGGTGAACGGATCAACGCCTGCCTGCCGGTCAGGCAGGGATCAACGGCGGAAAGGTAAGCTAGCGAACAGCTAACGGCTAACGGCGAACAGCATTTTTTCCATTGTCACAATACTCATCCAACTCATCGCCACAACAACTACCCAGCCGATAATCTGCAAAGCCATCGGATGTTTGTATGACTTCATCAATGACGACTTACGCGCAACAAGAAGTATAACCGCTAGTGCTACAGGAAGAATAATGCCATTCACTGCGCCTGCGAGAACTAAGAGTTTGACTGGATTGCCAACAACAACAAATATCATAGTGGAAATCAAAATAAAAATGCTGATCACAATCTTGTCGTACTTATGTACAGTGGGAACTAAAGTTTTCCAGAAGGAAACAGATGTGTAAGATGCGCCTATCACGGATGTAATCGCTGCACTCCACATCACCACGCCAAAGAATTTATATCCGACTTCTCCGGCAGCCGATTGAAATATCGTTGCGGCGGGATTACCGGATGCAAGTTTCACTCCCTGCCAGACAACACCTAGTGCGGCGAAAAATAAAATGAATCGCATCACTGCAGTAATGAGAATGCCACTCACTGCGCTATGTGTCACTTGTCGGATATGCTCCCTTCCTTTGATACCTGCATCAATCAGTCGATGCGCTCCCGCAAATGAAATATATCCGCCGACAGTACCACCGACCAATGTGACGATCATCTTCACATCGATGTTTTCCGGCCAAACGGTTCTATACAATGCAAGTGCAATTGGTGGATGAGAAGAAATCGCGATATACACGGTGAGCCCAATCATCAACAGGCCAAGAACCTTTACAATAGTATCAATCAACTTTCCAGCTTCACGATACCAGAAGATACCGAGTGCGATCACACAACTGATCATTGCTCCGATCTTTGGATCCAGTCCCGTAATCACTTCAAATCCAAGACCACATCCGGCCATGTTGCCAATATTAAATACGAGACCTCCAAAGGCAATTAATGCAGCAAGAAAAAATCCAAGCCCGGGAAACAAGTTATTCGCAAGATCCTGAGCGCGGGATTCGCTGACAGTGACAATACGCCAGATATTGAGTTGCACACCGATGTCGAGTAAGACAGAGATCAGGATCACAAATCCAAAGCTCGCCAGCAGTTGCTCCGTGAATAAACTTGTCTGTGTGAGAAAGCCTGGTCCAATAGCAGAAGTAGCCATGAGAAATGCAGCACCAAGGATAGGGCCGCGCCATTTAGGTCTGGACGATGTTATCGACATGATCAATGAAGATAGTCTTCAGTCCACAGTCCGTAAATTCGGTAATCGGTAATCGGTAGTCGGTGAAGTAGGTAAGTCCTCAGTCGGCAGTCTTCAGTCTCAGTCTTTAAGCGAATAGCCAATGGCGAAAAGCGAACGGCGTTTTTAGGTGTGAGTTTTCTTCATATACTCCACCGACTCTTTTACCAATTCCTTCAATACCTGTGGATCGACATCGGAGAGCTTCTTAAAGTATAGGCACGACTTTCCAGTAGTGTACTCGTTGTAGACCAGGTGATATATTTTTTACCTGTAGGATGAAGATAGAAAGGCTTAAAGGCAATCAACCAACATTCATGACCAGCATGCCGATCAAACAACTGTTTGTCTGAACGTGCAATGATGCAGGAGAGGTTGCGCCTGAAGAACAGCGGAAAAGATGGGAGTACAAAAAATTTACATTGCACGGACTTTATTTACTTTAAATTTACGTTCCTTTTAAGTTAATGTGGGTATCCCTGGGTCCAATCGATAGTATTATTCGGTTTGAAGGTGGCACAGAACATCCAGACGTAACGAGATCCCCATAGTGCAAATCAGAAACATCAGCGTTGATGAGGAGGGTGGTGAGCAATTCGTTCACCCCTTCCTATATTTTTACACTTCCTGTGGCATGAGTTAATGTCTCGTTGTATAGGGAGCAATACGGAACAGGGTTTGATAAATAGCTTGATACCGGCTTTCCATGAGTGAATTTTGTTAAACGATATGCATACCCTGTAGCTGTGAAAGAATTGTTTATTAAATATGCAAAGAACAGGTTTAAGCGACTCATGAAGCTGTTAAAAGACAGCCAAATGACCGACGATCCCGAAATACTGCATCGGGTGCGCGTAGAGATAAAGAAGATTAAAGCATTCCTGAGGCTGCTTCACTTTAGCAATAAGAAATTTGATGATCATCATGAGTTTCTTCCATTCAGAAGGATTTTCAGAGCCTGCGGAGAACTCCGTGAACCTCATATGTTTTATTCACTAATCGTAAAGTTGAAAGGAAAACCTTTGAATCATCCGACCGACTACGAAGAGTCCTTTTTAAGATTCAGAAAAAACATTCCGAAATACGCTCGAAGTATCACGAAGCAAGAAAAAC
>JANNQA010000193.1:0-2741 GCA_031400515.1 Bacteroidota bacterium | reverse complement strand
GCAGTAGATATTGCTGGTGGAGCTCATATCCATCTGGGTGTAGCAGGACGAAACGGTGGAATCCAATTGCATTTGCATACTGACTTCAACGTAGATACTACAGACGGGACATTTTCAGTAGATAGCAATGCATTCAAGTTGAACGATGCACTTTATGCGTCACTCCTAAGCAGAGGTCTTTATGTCAATGTGCATTCAGGTATTGTGCGTTCCGGCGAGATACGTGGACAATTGCTCCCTGAAAGCCAGATCGCAATGAGCGCTAACATCAGTTCAGTGCCTTCAATACCTGATGTACGAAGTCCGGCAGCAGGACTAGTGAAAGCCGAACTCAATGGAAATCTGCTTGTGCTGACTGGTTCATTTAGCGGACTCAGTAGTGACGTTGATACAAACATCGCAGGTGGAGGACATTTGCATATTGCTCCTGCAGGTTCCACTGGACCCGTAATCTTTCCGCTCAACCTGAGATTCGATGGTAATCTGACACAAGCGATACTGGGTGAGAATAGATTTACGCTGACAGATGATCAGGCTACTGCGCTGCTCGCTCGAGGTCTCTATATCAATATCCATACACATCGTTATCCGGCTGGCGAAATCAGGGGACAGTTGCTGCCAGAAGCACATACCTATTTTTTCGCTTCTCTTGCCGGTAGTAATGAGTCGAATCCCGTGAAATCAGAAGGTATAGGGCAGGTCATTCTTGAGTTTCAACGTAACAGGGCTGTGACACTCAGTGGCTCGTTCAATGACCTGGAAGGCGAGTTGGCAATAAACATTGCTGGCGGGGCACATATTCATGGTGGAATGAATGGACAGAATGGTCCGGTATTGATCCCAATACCAAGTGAGGTCTCGCCAGATATGCATTCAGGAGTTTTCCTTCCTTCGCAAAATGTCTATTCATTTTCTGTAGGCAGGGCAGATACGCTTTTCAACCTGGGTCATTATATCAATGTGCATTCATCCTTTTCACCAAGTGGTGAATTGCGCGGACAATTGCTTCCTGCAGCGAATGCTCACCTGAATACGATCCTGCGCCCAATGAATGAAGTACAGCCGATTTCAACTACTGCTCACGGCTCGGCAAGTGCGATTCTTTCCGGAAGTACCTTGCGTGTCACAGGTTCATTTGCCGATTTGGCAGGAGACTTTGCTGCGAATGTCGCTGGGGGTGCTCATATTCATAATGCACGAGCTGGTTTTAATGGTGGAATTTCAGTTCCATTAAGTACCGTTGTCGCAGGTGATCTGAAGTCCGGAACCTTCCGCTCTGATACGGCATATACGCTGACAGCAGATCAAGTGCAAGGTTTGTTGAATGGCAGCCTGTATGTCAATTTGCACACCACAATGTATACCAGTGGTGAGCTCCGTGGACAGCTTCTGAGTAATTATAATGCATTCCCGAATGCTGGGAGTGAAATCACACAACCGGTACCAAATACAACAGTCACAGTAAGTAGTAATTCATTTGAAACACTGCTGATTTCCTGGACTGCCTCTTCGGATGCGGATTCACTGGCCTATATCGTTCAGGTGACTCCTGATCCAACGTTCGGCCTTATTCCAATTCAAGTCACTACAGCGAATCAGCGTGAATTCAATGTGCTGACACTTGCATCTATCGATACACTGCTTGCAGGTTTTGGAATTCCTATCGGATTCCCATTGCAAGTGAATGCACGAGTGATTGCATCTGATGGATCGCTACAAAGTATTGGTGAAGTATTCTCATTTACATTACTCAGAGAGCCACCCTCTGCGATTAGAGAATTGCCAGAAGGATGGTCTTTTGATGTATTCCCAACCTTAACCCAACAAATGGTCAACGTCGAGATCACTGCGCCAAATGCTGCTGAACTTAGTCTTGCGCTGATTTCAAGCGATGGTCAACAAAGGGATTTGGGGAAACTGGAGAGGACAGGAAACGATGAATATCAAACATCATTTGATATAAATTCCTGTGCTCCTGGACTATGGATTGTTGGTTTGATGGAGAATGGCAGGGTTATTGGACAACAAAGAATACTTGTTGTGAGATAGTGTCTTTTTCTGATTGGATTTAAGTTTTAGATGGAAGCCCTGCACATTTGCAGGGCTTTTTTATTGATTTGTGTGCTTTATCCCATTGCAGTACTATTATCAGGACGGACTTACCCAAAACAAAAAAGCCTTACGACATTTCATCGTAAGGCTTTTTATCATTTAAATCTTGAAGCCTATGCCGGCCTGGCGACCCCATTACTTGGGACCATTGCTTCCTTCACTGTCCTCAGAATTTTTGATACAACCAGATACGGATCAGCATTTGATGCCGGACGACGATCTTCCAGATAACCCTTCCAATCATCGCGAACTACATTGATTGGGATTCGGATCGATGAGCCACGATCACTCACGCCATAGCTGAATCTGCCGATATGCTGCGTCTCGTGAAGTCCTGTGAGACGTTCATTATTTTGTGATCCATAGACTGAGATATGATCATCGTGATATTTCTCCATCGAAGTAAAGATCTTATTAAACATTTCCTTGCCACCGATATCACGCATTGGTCTGTTCGAGAAATTCGAATGCATGCCTGAGCCATTCCAGTCCCCTTTCACAGGCTTTGGCTTGAGTTCAACAATAACTCCGAACTCCTCACATACTCTATTGAGCAGGTACCTTGATACCCAAAGATCGTCGGCAGCTTTCTTTGCACCTTTTGCAAAGCACTGGTACTCCCACTGACC
>JANNQA010000125.1:0-9044 GCA_031400515.1 Bacteroidota bacterium | reverse complement strand
GTACTGTGGAGTGTAGAAGATGGTTGTGGTAACTTGTCAACATGCGAATACTTATTCCGTCTGGAAGACTGCAAGAAACCAACTCCGATATGCGTAGGATTAAGCAGCGTAGTGATGCCGTCAAGTGGCTCTGTCACCATTTGGGCTGCGGATTTTGACTCAGGCTCAAGTGTGGATGATTGTACTACACATGACTACCTATTATTCAGTTTCAGCGGTACAACCTATCAGCCAAGTCGTGTATTTGATTGTGATGCAATTGAAGCAAATGGTAGTCCCAGCTTCCTGTTGGAGATCTGGGTGGCAGACGAAGGCAATGACCTGAACTGCAGTGGAAGAACTCTTCCGTTGGTTGGAGTTCTAGACACAACAGGTATTCAGTGGAACGAGCGCAATAAAGACTTCTGTACCACTTTCATCGTGATCGACGACAATGAATTGGTGTGCGGAGATGGTGCAGGTGGAGTTATTGAAACTGAAGATCAGGAATCAGTGGAATTGGTAACAGTGAATCTGACAAATCCTGCAACAGGAGAGATCGTGTCAAGTTACATGACAACGGAAAATGGATTGTTCCACTTTGTGAATCCATTGTTGGGTTATGAAATGACGTCAGCACGAAATGATGATCACAAAAATGGTGTCAGCACCCTCGACCTTGTAAAGATTCAGAAACATCTCTTAGGCATCCAGTTGCTCGACAGTCCGTATAAGTTGATCGCAGCAGACGCAAACAACAGCGAGAGTGTAAGCGCTCTTGATCTGGTTGAGATTCGCAAACTGGTACTAGGATTATATACTGAGTTCCCTCAAACTGAAAGCTGGAGATTTGTAGCGGGAAATTTCACATTTGCAGACCCAACACATCCTTGGCCATTTAAGGAAATCGTGGACGTTCAGGCTTTGACAATGGGACATGACTTTGTCGGTGTAAAAATCGGGGATGTCAACGGCAACGTAGTAGCGAACGCAGCGCAGGTACAGGTGAGAAATGTGAAAGGAGTTCTGGAATTCTTCACAGATGTACAGACCGTCGTTTCAGGTCAGTCCGTGAATGTCCCTGTCCGTGCGAAGAACTTTGCAAATATCCTTGGCTATCAGTTCACGATGAATACTACTGGTCTTACGCTGATAGACGTTGAAGCAGGTGCATTGGATATGACAGCAGAGAATATTGGTGTACACAATGGTGCGATCACATTGAGCTGGAATAAGGTAAGCCCTGTAAGTTCAAATGATGTACTCTTTACGCTGACATTTGTCGCAACAGAAAATGGCGACCTGAGCAAGATGTTGAACATCAGCAACAATGCTAAACTGACAGAAGCAGAAGCATACAACGCAAATGAAGAAATCCTTGAGCCTGTATTGAGATTTAACCTGACCAGGGTTCCATTGGAGTTTGCATTATATCAGAATGAACCAAATCCATGGAATGGTTCGACTACAATCCATTTTGATATTCCGGAACCTGGTGTAGCTAAGTTGACCGTCTTCGATGGGACAGGTAGAGTGCTCATGGTACACGAAGGCGAATTCAATGCCGGATCCAACTCTATCGCGATTCAGAAGAAAGACTTCAGTTGTGCCGGAGTCTTGTATTACCGGGTGGATTATGATCAGTATAGTGCCACAAAGAAGATGCTTCGTGTAGAATAGAAATGTTGTGGACAAGGCTGTGATTTCATCGGGATCATGGCCTTGTCTGCACTTAAGCTGAAGACCGATTAGAACAAACACCAAAAAAAACAGAAATGCAAAACATCATGAGACATCTTCTCCGGCCTGTGATGTTGACATCAATGTTGGGTCTGATTCTTGCCATAACGAGTTGTAACAATCCTGAGATGCACAAAGAGGCATCAGAAACAGCAGTTGCAGCAACACCAACAGAAACTCCTGAGTACTTCAGTCTGCGGCCAGAAACTGAAAAAGCCTATGGTTATACGCATGCGGTGAGGATTGGTGACGACATCAAAGTCTCAGGTGCTGTAAGCATGGATGATGCAGGAGCTCCTACCGCAGTTGGCGATTTGTTGCAGCAAATGAAAAATTGCTACTCAGATCTTGATAAGGTGTTGAAACACTATGGATGCACGTTCGATGATGTCGTCGTAGAAAATGTTTTTACGACCAATATGCCCGAATTTCTGAAACATTCTGGGTATCGCAATACCATCTATACAAAGCAATTTCCTACAGGTTCATGGCTAGGCGTGAAAGAATTGGCCTTGCCGGAGTTTATGATAGAAATTGAACTGGAAGTGCATAAAGCCAGGTAGAACAAGAGCTCTGAGTATGCATGTCGCAATCAGAAAGTGGACAATGGCAGACCTGGAATCCCTTGTCAAGTATGCAGACAATAAAAAGATCTCCGACAACCTTGCTGATGGATTCCCGCATCCCTACACAATTGAAGATGGGAAGACCTTCATTGAAAAAGTATCTCAGGAAGACCCAACTAAGATTTTCGCTGTGTTAGCTGATGATCAGGTGGTCGGTTCCATCGGCATTTTTCCAGACACGGACATTCACCGAAAAAATGCAGCCGTAGCATATTGGATTGCAGAACCGTATTGGGGCAAAGGAATTGCACTGCAGGCAATCCGTTTAATTCTTGACTACGCCTCTAAAACCTTTGACATCACAAGGGTTTATGCCAAGCCTTATGGACGAAATCCAAATTCTCATAGAGTGCTCGAAAAAGCGGGGTTTACACTGGAGGCCACATTACATGAAGCCATTTTTAAAAATGGTGAATACCTGGACGAATTGATTTATTCAAGGCGACTTGAAAAATAGCAAGGGAATCTTGAGGATAACTATAATCTCCAAACAATATCATGCACAAACTGACAATTGATTTTCTTTTGATCTCTACCTCATTGCTTGCCTGTTCATCACTGAGTATTGCGCAGGTTCCAGTGAGTCTGGAACCAATGCATCGCCCTGTATTTCAAAATCCGTTCTTCAGGGTTCTTGATGTAGTGTTACAACCGGGAGATACAACGCAGTTCCATATACATTCGACGCCATCACTCTTTCTTCAGTTTACCGATAGTCATCTGGGCACTCAAATCAAAGGCAAGGAATGGATTACAGAAGAAGCTGTTGCAGGAAATTCCTGGTATCGTTCGTTTTTACCTGACATCTTAATTCATCGTGTGACAAATCTGGGTTCTGCGCCATTCCACGTCATTGATATGGAAATCCTTTCCACTTATGACGCAACTTACACGATTCAGAATAAGCAATTGAAATATCCGGTATTACACGAGAATGAGAAAGGCGTGGTGTATCAACTCACACACAAGCACTTTAGAAGAAAAATTCCTGAAGGCAGAGGACCTATGATCGCGGCTCTGGTGTCTGGAGAGCCGGTAATGTTGAATAATGCCGCGACAAATCAATCAAAAGAATTCGGAGTTGGACACTTCCAATATATTGAACCTAATACTTCTTACGCTTTCACGACAAAGGGAACATCAGAAATGCGCCTCATACTTTTTGAACTAAAGTGAGATTAAGTTTAGCGCAAATGCGATTCTCAGCCATTCTGTCGGAAGGGTTTTAGGCGCCCTTAGGAGTATAAACTTTAACGACAGGTTGTCTTTTTTTGTGACAAAGGTTTTACACCACGTCAGCTTTTGCTCCGCCCCTTCAGGGCTGCTGAAATTTCTGCCTTCAATAGCAACGGGTTTTGCCCATTGCTATTGATATTGAGCCCCTTCAGGGCTTTTTTCATTTTAAATGCACCAAAAAAAAACCGCCCGATAATTTCTTATGGGGCGTCGTCGTAATATATTTAACTGAGAAAAACGGAACGCAATTAAACAGATAACGAGATCAATCCACACTCACCAACGAGAGTATCCTGTTGCCCAGGATGACAGGGCCTGCATCGACAAAAGTCCGACATCATATAGCGCGTGTCCGGCAAAACGCAAGCTTAAATCCAGCTCGTTAGAGATGCATGACCTCATGCACCCTTCGAGAGGGTGACAAAAAAGTGTTTCGGGATTTACGCTCGCAAAAGGCTATTTCGCCTGTCTCTATTAAGCCGCCCAGACAGGCCAATTACCCCGGTTTAAGACACTGTCACAGCGTTTCCAGAGTTGTTATCGCCCCATGCCTGCAGCAGACTTCTGGGACAACTAGCATTACTCCCTTTTTGCTCTAACCCTTGTGCATGCATTTGTATTTGCACTTGTGATTGCGTTTGAGTTTGAGTTTGAGTTTCCTTCTGTGATTTATGTCACACTTACAGCTCAGATGTCTCATCTCATCATAGCGCAATATCACTCCTTATACTGATCAGCATCATGAAGATGCGGTATTGAACCATCCTACTTTTGATACGTAGCAGAAAGAAAACAAAGCATTATGAAACGGATGGTGATTTTAGGAGCAGGTACAGCAGGAACGATGATGGCAAATCATCTGCGACATACGCTCGACCGGAAGACATGGGAGATAGATATCATTGATGAAAACAAAGAGCATTATTATCAACCCGGATACTTGTTTCTGCCATTTGATATTTATGAACCGGAAGACATCGTAAAACCCATCGGTGATTTTATTCCCAAAGGCGTACACCTGATTAATGATAAAATAGATCAGATAATACCTGCGGAGACTGTTGTGAAAATGGCAAATGGGAACCGGATTCTTTACGATGTCCTCATCATTGCGACGGGAGCCAAAATTGCACCTGAAGAAGTGGAAGGAATGCATGGAGAGGAATGGCAGTCGAGTGTATTCGATTTCTACTCCTTCGAAGGATCTTTGGCACTACGCAATAAACTCAGAGAATGGAAAGGTGGTAAGCTGGTCGTGCATATTACCGAGATGCCGATCAAATGTCCCGTGGCACCATTGGAATTTGCATTCCTCGCGGACTCCTACTTCAAACATAAGTCAATGCGTGACAAAGTAGATATCACTTTTGTCACTCCAATGAGTGGCGCATTCACAAAGCCTAAAGCGACCGCCGCGCTCGATCATCTCCTGCATGAAAAAGGGATACGGATCGTCAGTGATTTCGCCATCGAGCGTGTAGACAATGCGCAGAAAAAAATTATCGATTACGGTGGTCAGGAAGTGGAGTTCGATCTCCTTGTCACAGTCCCGACGAATAAAGGGGATGAAGTGATTGCGCGATCAGGCCTCGGTGATGATCTCAATTTTGTTCCTACCAATAAAGCGACGCTACAGGCTGAAGCATACGAAAACATCTTTGTACTCGGCGACGCAACGAATATCGCAGCCTCCAAAGCAGGTTCTGTAGCGCATTTCGAGGCAGAGATTCTGACCGAAAATATTCTGCATTTCATCCATGGAGAGCCCCTGAAAGCAGAATTCGATGGTCATGCCAATTGCTTCGTGGAAACCGGAAATGGAAAAGCGTTGCTCATCGATTTCAATTACAGGCACGAACCGGTCGAGGGCACGTTCCCATTCCCAGGTATAGGTCCGCTGAGACTGCTCAAAGAAAGCAGAATGAACCATATGGGAAAACTTGCCTTTCGCTGGATCTATTGGAACATGTTGTTGAAAGGCACGCACATCCCATTTGTTTCCACACAGATGCAGGAAGCAGGAAAAGATTTCAGTTAAAAACCATACAAATACAAACTATCATGGAAAAAGTGATTTCAAGTAAAACGGTCTCAGTAAATGAAGAAGGATATCTCACTGACTTTTCACAATGGGACAAAGAGATAGGCAGCACCCTCGCCCAGGAGGCGAGTATCGCATTGTCACCCCGACATTGGGAAGTACTGACCTATTTACAAAGTGAGTTTAAAAAGAACGTTCCCCTGAGCATCCGGAAAATCGGTAAAAGTGGTGTTGTGGATATCAAAGAGTTTTATCAACTCTTCCCTATCGCTCCGCTGAAAACGGCATCAAAAATTGCAGGGATTCCGAAACCTGTGAGTTGTATCTGATTTTTCAAAACAATAAAATATTGACATAATCATGGATCAGCATAATGGCGAAATCAAAAAGATGATGATCATTCTTTCCAAAGCGACTTTGGAAAATGTTTATGCCGCATTCGTCCTGGCCAATGGCGCAAGAATGGAAGGCATTGAAGCGGAGATGTTCTTTACCTTCTTTGGTTTGGAAGCGATTCACAAGAAAAAACTTGAACATCTCCACGTGGCAACAGTCGGCAATCCCGCGATGCACATGCCAACCATGCTCGGAGGTCTTCCCGGTATGGAGGCGCTTGCTACGACAATGATGAAACGCGAGATGGAAAAAATCGATATGCCTGATGTCCACGAGTTTCTCGATATCCTGAAAGCTTCCGGAGTGAAATTATGGGCCTGCAGACTTGCCATGGACATGTTTCATTACAAGAAAGAGGACATGATTGATGATATCGATGGCGTCATCACAGTTGGTGACTTCTATAAACAAGGCAGCGGCGTAGGAACGCATATGTTGTTTATCTAGGCGGAAGAAAGCCTCTTAAGCTTGTCATTTGATCACGCGTCAGTTCCCTGTAGTAGAATAGATATTCACCCGTGCATTCTTTGATGAAGTTTGCAACTTCGCCATAGCTATGCACTTGCTTCGCAGTTTGTAACTGCAAGGACAACAATATCGTTCAATAAAATAATCTCTCGCCTATCACGTCTGCACCCGAATTGATGTATAACTGATCGGAGAGAATTGAGGCGAGAATGATGTAACTCAAATCTATAACTGTGTAACACTTCCCATGGGCCGTTATCGAACTTGCCAATTAATTTCATCGGTACAATTGACATTCTCAATATGAAAAATAAAACAGTAATCATTACAGGTGCTGCTTCAGGAATCGGAAAAGCGACAGCAGAACTCTTTGCAAAACAAGGCGCCAATGTCGTCTTGTCCGACATACAGGAAGCTGAAGGCAAGGCTGCCACAGAAAGTATCCGTGCATCAGGTGGTACAGTGGTATTTTTTAAAACCGATGTGGCTAAGGCTGAAGAAATGAAAGCGCTGGTAGACTTTGCGGTATCCACCTATGGGAAACTGGATATTGCAGTAAATAATGCGGGCATCGGAGGTGAATTGAATCCTGTGGCAGACATGAGCATCGAAGGATGGCACAAGGTGATATCCATCAACCTCAATAGCCTTTTTTACGGGATGAAATATCAAATCCAGGTAATGCTGAAAAGCGGAGGTGGAAGTATCGTAAACATCTCATCCATTCTGGGATCGGTCGGTTTTGCAGGTTCTGCCGCTTATACTGCAGCTAAACATGGCATCATTGGACTCACCCAAACAGCGGCGTTGGAATATTCTGCTCAGAACATTCGGGTAAATGCTGTCGGTCCCGGATTTATTGACACGCCTCTCCTCAATGCACTGGATGCCGAAATGAAGAAACAGCTTGTTGCACTTCATCCCATAGGTCGTCTCGGCAAAAGTGAAGAAGTCGCTGAAGTCATTCTGTGGTTGGGGAGTGATAAAGCTTCCTTTGTGACTGGCAGCTACTATCCGATCGACGGTGGATATCTGGCAAGATAGTGTGCGGTAGTCTCAAGCACTCCAACACTCCACCAAATCCGTGAATGATGTAAATATTTTCAGAAATAGTATAAAAGGTTCGTAGTACAGTCGAGGGATCTTTGCCATGTAAATATTCTGTCACTAATAACACCGCAATGCGAGATAAACAAAAAGTTAATCAGGATCAGGCTGTTGGCAATACAACAAAAACCGAATCAAACAATTCTGGCCGGAGACGTCGCATTCCCAGAGATCCCAATGTGATGCAAGGTTATCCAAAGCGAGAAGAACAAGTACCTCTCATTACAGATCAGTACCAAAAACTTGCGGATGGCATTACCGCCGACCCTGATCAGGCTAAGCGTAACAACGCTCCACAACATCCAAACGACGACGACAAGTCCACCAAATCCACAGAATACGTGCTCTCCTACTCGAGGTAAATCCTGTCAATCTTCATTCCACTAAGTGCTGTTGTAAATTTTTTACATCACACTAAGTATCCGGTGCATTTTGACCGGGCTGCATAAGGGAGTTGAAATGTATTGAAACAACCTTCTCCCCTTCCAGGGTTTCAATTTTCGAGGAATGTTGAAGAGGATTGCAGATTGATTTGCTGCTCCGAACATGTGATTCACATTTATACATGTTTGCGTCAACTGATGGCACTCCGGTCTTCATCATACATCCTGCCCGCAATGACATTCGACACGGAAACTTCCCAGCGAAACAAATCCCGCCTTTTCAGCAACACTTAGGGAGTATCCCTGTTGATTGAATGAGAAATCGTAGCCTGACAGGACTTACGCATTTAGACGAACAAAACACCTATGAAAATTCTCCTCACCGGCGTCACAGGATACATTGGAAAACGCCTGTTGCCTGTGCTCCTGTCGCAAGGTCACGAGGTCGTTTGTTGTGTTCGGGACAAAAACCGCTTTGATGTCGCACGGTTTGGCTCTGACCATCTCACCGTCATCGAGGTAGATTTTCTCAATGCATCCAATACAGATGCGATTCCTCCTGACATCGATGGTGCCTATTATCTCATTCATTCCATGTCAACGCAGCACGGCGACTTTGAAGAGATGGAACAGGTTTGCGCAACGAATTTCCGAACCGCCATGGAGCAGACACAGACAAAGCAGGTGATCTACCTCAGTGGGATCGTGAATGAAACAACGCTGTCAAAACATCTGACCTCCCGTAAAAATGTAGAAAGCATACTCTCCGATGCTTCGTTTGCATTGACCACGTTAAAGGCAGGAATCATTGTAGGCTCGGGAAGTGCTTCGTTTGAGATCATTCGTGATCTGGTCGAGAAACTGCCTGTGATGATCACCCCAAAATGGTTGAAAACAAAATGCCAACCGATCGCCATCCGGAATGTGATTGAATTTCTCACCGGAGTGATTGGCAACGCTCAAACCTATGGCAAGAGCACGTATTCTGTGGATTTGGTGGACTTGTCGTCGTCGTTTGGATGTTGTGGAGCGTTGTTACGCTTAGCCTGATCAGGGTCGGCGGTAATG
>JANNQA010000052.1:0-7130 GCA_031400515.1 Bacteroidota bacterium | reverse complement strand
TTGCACAGCCTTTTGCCTCTGCATCAGGAGTCTGCAATCCGAGCTTGTACGCTTCTCCACCGATTTCAAAGGTGAACCTGCCGTTTTTATATTACATCCTGCTTATCACTGCATCAGGATAGTCTTGTGATGGTGCGAATGGCGTCAGAGTGTACTTTGTTGAATCCTGTGTTTCTGCACTTTCTGTTGATTCCGTACTTTGTTTGCATGAGATTGCAAGAAAGCCGACAAAGATTATGGGTAAAAGGCTTTGTATTAGAAAGATTGATTTAGACATTTTACGCTGATTTTGTGCTAAAGGTAGGAAACCAGCTATTCATCACGACATCATTTGCAGGAACACTCTATATCAGGCGATGCTGAACTTGTCAAATTGTTGAGACTCGATCCCGACAAGGCAATGCCGCGCATTTTTGAAAAACACTATGCGGAAGTGTGCCGACACGTCTACTGGATTATCCCGGTGAAAGAGACTTGTGAAGACATTGCACAATCAATTTTTCTCGAACTGTGGAATAAGCGCCAGGATCTTGATGTGCGCACGTCAATTGGGGCTTATCTGCATAAAATGGCTTTATCCCGGGCCCTTAACTACCTGAGAGACCATAAGAAGCATCAGCACGACCCTGAAGAGAATTTGTCGGGATATGTATTGGAGAATAGTAGCCCATTGCAGCAACTGACTGATAAGGAATTGCAGGCGGTGATCTACACAACAATCGACCTGTTGCCGGCCCGATGCCGGGAAGTCTTCGTGCTGAGCAGGTTCGAAGGGTTGTCTTATCAGGAAATTGGTTGGGCACTTGACATTTCGCCAAAAACAGTTGAAAATCAAATAAGTAAAGCACTGATGATCCTGAGGTCAGCAGTTCAGGATTATGATAGGGGAGAACAACATTAATCGTGTCTTTGTAAAAGCATGGAAAAAATGCCTGAGAAAGAAGAATTGATTTTGGTACACAGATACCTTTCCGGTCAGATGGAAGACCTTGAAAAGCAGCGGTTTGAGCATCGAATGGTTCATGAACCGGCACTGGCTCTTTTGAAGGATGAGACAGCCGTGTTATGGGTAGCCTCCGCTCAGTATACAGCGCCTCAATTTGACAGCAGGAAGGGTTATGAACTATTTCAAAGAAATCTTCGCAGAAGAAATACCGGAAGGCGTGTGTGGATAGCTAGTGTCGCGGCGGCAATCCTGCTCATTGTTGTTGCAGGTGGATTGTACTTCCTGAATATCAACAGACCAACATATACTGATCTAATTGCTTCGACTCCAGTAGAACAAACTTTACCTGATGGCTCCCGGCTCGAATTGCATCAGGGGGCACATATTCGCATACCTGATTCTTTCGGTAAAAGCAAACGACGTTTAGAGATCGTCACAGGAGATGTCTTTTTTGATATTGCGCCGGATGTGAAGCGCCCATTCATCATAACACATCCGTGGGCAGAAGTGAAAGTGGTAGGAACCGAATTCATGATTTCTATTGATACAGTGGCCCACAACTATTTAGTCCTTGTCACAGAGGGTAAGGTCACCTTTACACCAAATCTGAGTAAGAAAGAGATTGCTGTTTCAGCGGGCTCTGGCTGGAAGTTCAATGCAGTGACTCGGATCATTGAACCAATCCGCAAGATCGATGAGAATGCGCTTTCCTGGCAGACAGGTGTTTTGACTTTTATTGATCGACCGGTAAATAAAGTAATCTCAGATTTAGAAACACATTACAAGATCAAGATAGAACTCGTTGATTCGAGTGCAGAAGATTGCTTGTTTACCGCGCCACTACCTTATCGGGATGTGCCGGTGACAGTTATTCTGGATGCTGTCTCTACTGCGTTTGGAATGACTTTGAAAGCGGTCACACCACAACATTACATCTTATCTGATGGTATGTGCAGTGTAGGAAATGAGTAAATGATGAAATGAGTAAATAAATATTTTCATTTCATCATTTCATCATTTTTTAATTGAAGAGATTATCATAGTCTCCTTTATCACTCCGTGATCTTGTCTGTGCTTCTGGTGCTCTGCCAAGATCCAGGCTTTCTTCTTTACTACCGCCCATCAGTAGAAGCGTACTCTTCTTTTCCCAATCATCGAGCATCTTGAGCCCTTCTTCTTCGAAGACCCCATTTTGCAGATCTACCGAGTTCATGAAGTTGCTGGACATCTCCATGAAATGTTCCATCTCTCCAACCTTTTGTGCGACATCGTCCGCAATACCTTCGAGTGCTGCATCAAACAGTGCGCGTTTGTCAGCATCACCGCTGATCACACTCATAGCAGATTTCATCGCTGAGTGAGAGGCACGGATGGCTTTACGTTCTTCTTCTTTGAGTTTTACCTGATCTTTTGTGTCCTCAAGAAGAATTTCTGAGTTTGAATACATTTTGGCAAGTACACGAGAAAGGATTTCCATTTTTGAATGGAGCGCACGATACTTCTCATTTGTTTCTTTCAGTCTGGCTGCTTTACGGCTTGAGAGTACCATTTGATTTTGGATGCCTTGTTCTTTCGCCTTTTGAGCAATCTTCAGACTTTGATCGATTTCAGCAGCATTCTCTTCCATCAGTGTCTTGAGCTTGCGCATTTGCCCACGGATATTCCCGATCTGTGTACTCATTTTGCGAAGATTGTCTTCAAGATCTTCTACATAGTTCTTTAGAATTCCGATCGGATCGATGGTGACGAACATGCTTGTGATCCAACGCATCACGCTCTTGTACATATAGCCTACCAGTGTGCGCATCTTTGGATCGAGGACCATATAAATAATTGCACCCAACGCAAGAATCATGAGTGCCAGGTATAAGACATTTGCCGCCAGCGCCAAAATAGCCGGGAGGAATTTTACAAAGAGGAAACCCAAACCTGCAAGAACTGCGATCAGGAAGACCGTGCCAGTCATACCTTCAGGACGTTTCCAGAATGATTTAGGTTTAGTTTGAGGAGGTTCAAAATTCGTAGCCATGGAGGTAATTGTTTTCAGAGAAATTTATTGATACGTTCGACGTCTTTAGAGATGACATCCACGAAAGCCTGGAAGGCAGTTTCAAAGCGTTCTTTGGTTTCCTGAATTTTTTGCTTGGCAGATTCTACATCGTCATCCGCAGTGTCGATTTTATTCTGGAATTCACTGATCTTACTTTCGAATTCACGGATCTTTTGTTTCATCTCTTCAATCCCGTGTTGCAGTTTCACGACTTCTTCACGTTTAGCGCCTACCCGTTCTTTTACCTGAGCATTGAGTGCTGTATCAAATTGATTTTTTTCATTCATCAGCACAGTCAGGTATTGCTTTGCGCTATTGACAAGTGTTTCTTTCGTGACACCCATAGAACGCGCAGTGGCATAGGTGGACTTGAACGTGGTTGCTTCGTCGAGATTCAGGTCCTGCATTGCATTCAGCGATTGCCTGTACTTCATGTAGTCAAAGTCACGTGACAATGTCTTTGCAATTGCCGCTGCAAGGAAGTCAGCAGATTTCCTGTCCAGGGAATCACTTATCCCGAGCATCTTCTTGATTTCTGTACTCATGTATGATATATAGGAAAGGGGTAAAGATAATGATCCAAATGGCTCATGGTTTACTCAGTTCTCATCCGATTCTAAACTGAGTTGCAACTGAGCGATGTCCGGTAGCATATTCCCTGCAATACCTTTGATTGATCCAACCATGGCAGCAGTATTTTCAAGCACTTTTCTGATCTGTTTCTCCCGTT
The DNA here is from genome assembly GCA_031400515.1 of Bacteroidota bacterium. Lineage (GTDB taxonomy): Bacteria > Bacteroidota > Bacteroidia > Chitinophagales > Saprospiraceae > DATDQA01. Next base: position 3,404 of record JANNQA010000052.1, on the reverse strand, counting down.
GATTCCAGAGCTTGGTCATGGCGATTTTCTCACGGTTTAAATCCGTCTGCATTTGGGTAAATCCTTCTACGACTGCCTCGACATACAGCTTAAACTCCTGGCTTGTAAGAAAGCTGTAGAGAAGTTCCATCTTATCTGATTTGTTGATCTGGGCACTTGTCGCTGTCCTTACCCTGAGTAACATTTCACGCAGTACCAGACTCAGGCCTTTGAATTGTTCATAGGTACATATCCATACGCCATTGATTTCACCCATTGTAGGCATGTCTTTTGGCATGACTTGTGTCACGATCACTCCGATGTCTGCACCCTTGTCTCTCATATCATCTTTGAACTTGCCAATCCATGCAGGCTGAAAATCTTTCGTGCGTTTGCTTTCATAGTAAATCGTTCCACAGTCACGATGTTCTCTCGTATGGACGCTCTGAAGGCAATCAGCGCCACGTGCTCCCGTACGGATTTCTTCAATGACATCAAATGGGAATTGAGATTTGAGCCAATCTGAAATCGCCATCTCCTGCACCTCTCCCTGCAGTTGCACTGATCCCTGACCTGATCTTCGCTGCAACTCATCGATCATTTTTTTCTGATCCTCCAGTTGCTTGTCTTTTTCTCTCAAGGTCATTTCAACGCGCGCACTCTCACGGACCGCGATCTGTTGCTCATGCACATTTAGTTGCTCGGTGAGTTTATGTTCGTATTGAAGTTCCAGATCTTTCTGTTGTGCGGCGAGAGTACGCTTGAGTTTGGCATTTTCAATTTCGGCCTGCTGTAAGGACATGACTTTGGATGCCGTTTGTTCAATTTCCTTATCCTTTTCTGCAAGAAGTAGACTAAAGTCGTTTTGGATCCGCACTTGCAAGGCAGCACTGAGTTTTTCTTTTTCTTTTTCCAATCGGTCGGCAAACAGTTCGTTTTCACGTTGCTTTCTCTGAAGAAATTCTGCTTCCTGTTTTTTCAGTTCAGTCTCCTTATCATGGAGTTGCTTCTCCATCTCCTGGCGAATCGTCGCCATCTCCTGACGAAAGTCTTGTTCTATTTTTTTTCCTACCGCTTCTTCGATATCCACTGTGCAGCCACAGTTCGGGCATTCGATGGAGGGGCCGGCGGCATTATGTTGCAGATACATGTGTCATGTGTTTTATAAATGAATCGGTTGGTCTATTGCATGAGAAAATTAAATAAAATCTACATCCAGCGCATAAGGGTATCTCATCAGATAGTCCATTGCGGATTCAAAGCTGTAATTGTCGTACACGATTTTATACAACATAAACGTAATTGGAACACGAATCTGATAGTGATTAGCAAGTTGCATAGCAATTGACAATGTGCGAACACCTTCTGCCGTCTCTGAGAAGGATGCGCGGACATCGGACAAACTCTCGCCGCACCCAAGACGATATCCAAATCTATAATTCCGACTATCCGCGCTCGTGGATGTGGCGATCAGATCGCCGATACCTGCGGTGCCAAGAAATGCTCCTGTTGCTGCACCCATTGCTTTCCCGAAATAAACAATCTCATGCAAGCCGCGAGTGATGAGCATCGATTGAATATTCTTACCGAGTTTCTTGCCAGCCAGATAGCCTGATCCAAGGGCATAGATATTCTTCAGGGCCCCTGCGATCTCAGCTCCGATGATATCATGTGCACCAAAGACGAAGAACAATTTGCTGCTCAGTAATGACTGGCCTTCCTTGATGACCTCCGAAAATTCACTGGCGATCACTGTCGCTGTTGGCTGACCGTCAATAATTTCCTGTGCGATATTTGGTCCTGAGAGACAACCGATTCTGACAACCGGGCTTTCCTCAGCGATGACTTCACTCATCGTGCTTATCTGTGCACGGGACAATCCATATTGTGTGTGGGGAGCGGATTTTACATCAAAGCCCTTGGTACAATGAATGAGATAATGCCGTGGCCGGAGATGTACGCCTACAGTATGCATCATCTCCCGAAAGTTCTGTGAAGGGACTGCCGGGAAAATGGTCTGGCATTCCTTCGCCAGCAATTGGGCTGAGGTAGTAGCCTGCACATGTTTCGGTAGTGAGACACCACGGAGTACGTGTTGTTCATTGATTGTGGCTGCAAGTGCAGGGTCACGTACCAGTATCAATACATGCGTGTTGAGTGAAAGCAGCTTGCTCAGAGCAAGCCCGAAGCTCCCTGAACCAATGATGCCAGCTTTGGGCAAACTAATAGCTGCTGTCATATTATGCGTCTTCTTCTTGTCATGGAGAAGTGAAAAAGAGAAATTCTACGTCCCAACAAAGTTCGGTCTTTTTCGTTTCACAATGCGTAATCAAATTAACTATGACCTCCAACATGCCGCTGAGTACTCTTTTACACGCTGTGTTTTTACTGTTATTACCGTGTTCTGTAGTTGCACAAGATCAAGCCCCGCTGTCCGAAATAGCCGATGTCGTTGTCATTGACGAATACGAAGGTGATCAGGGCTACTACATCTTTTACCCTGAAATTATGCCGCAAGATGAACACTCTCCCGTTGTATTCGTGCATGGCTACGGTGCATTGAATCCAATGATCTATGGTAAGTGGATCCGTCATCTTGTAGAAAGCGGACACTGCGTGATCTATCCCCGTTACCAGAAGGATCTGCTTGGAACATCCCCAAATGATTTTGTAGCAAATACTTCCGCGGCTGTTTCTGGGGCTCTCTTGCGTATCAAAGAGGAAAGTCTTGATATTAATACGGAGGCATTATTCCTGGTCGGTCATTCCTATGGAGGCGTCATCATTGCAAATCTCGCTGCGAATTGGCGCACGCTTGATATCCCTGAGCCTCGCGTCGCATTTCTCTGTCAACCTGGTTCTGGTCCCTTCAAAGGAGGTGTCCTGGATTCGTATACATCGATAGATAGTACACTACACATGGCGATCATGGTTGGCGATCGTGACGAGACAGTCGGTCAGGAATTTGGCAAAAAAGTGTTTGAAAGTGCTGTGAATGTGCCAAATCGAGTGTTGTTGTGGCTCGCTGTACAGGATCACCTCGGAGTTGACATTCGCCAGCACCTGAGCGCCTTCGATCAATTGCGACTTGTTCGGGTCATACGGCGCCGCGGGGGACGCATTTCCCAACCCGCTTGAATCCTGTGGCGGGCCAAACGGATCGCCGCCCGCAGGATTTCCGCCGGGCCAATCCGCCGGGCGCGATGTCGCTTCCGGCTGAACCGGAGGACCAGGCAATCCGCTAGGCGGCGCGCCGAACGATGGCGGCGGCGCGCCCGTGTTGGGATAACCGCCCGGCACATCCTGGGCAGACGCGCGCGACAAGGCTGCCGCGCAAGCGATGACGCAAACCGGCGTCCAACATCCATGTTTCATGGAAATCAAGGTGGAGCTTCCGTTGCTCGCGACCAGGTGTGGTTTAGGAC
>JANNQA010000050.1:0-24231 GCA_031400515.1 Bacteroidota bacterium | reverse complement strand
CTTATGTACTTCGGTACGGACGGAGAATCGTCGATCCTTGACTTGTCACTCGAACACACTGATTCACAGGAGTCTGAGAGCTTGTCAGGGATTGTCAGTTCTGAGTATGTTGTGAATATACTCCGAGTATATTGTGAATATACTTAGCGGGAAGGGCCCTGTGAGTCACATATGCCTGGATCGACCCGCCCTCTTATGTACTTCGGTACGGACGGAGAATCGTCGATCCTTGACTTGTCACTCGAACACACTGATTCACAGGAGTCTGAGACACTTGCCTGACGGCAATCAGGGATACCCCGAGTATGTTGTGAATATACTTAGCAGGAAAGGCCTTTTATGCCACGTTTGTCTAGATCCTTACCCCTTATATATTCTTCGCGGGGAGTCATCGATCATTAATGTCTATCTCGAACTCACTGATTCACAGGAGTCTGCGAGGTTTGCCTGACGGCAGTCAGGGATTGTCAATTCTGAGTATGTTGTGAATATACTCCGAGTATGTTGTGAATATACTTAGCGGGAAAGGCCTTTTTAGTTAGATCGACGCCCCTGATTCCCAGGAGTCAGCGGATTGTCAATTTCCCTGTCCGATCAAGTGAGCTCGATCCAAATACGATGTTCGTTGACGCGTGTACCATATATACCATATATATTATATCGTGAATTCCTGCCTGACGGTGGCTATATAAATAGGTTTTTCATGGGACGGCAAATAAAACTTGTCCGAACTCGCCTCTTCGTAGCCGCTTTGGGAACCCGCGCCAAAGCCGACTAGCGCTCCGCCGTCGGCAGAGGAAGTCGCCTTTGTCGGGCGCAGTCCGTCTTCGGCGGACGTAGTCTCCTTCGCCGGACGAAGTCCACAGAGTAGCCTCAGCGCGCGCGGACGGTGACGGAGCGCCGAGCGAGGCCAAAAAGGGCGGAAGGTTTTTCATAGGACTGCACATAAAAAGGCATTTCATGGGAGTGAAATGACACATGGTGTATGACATAATGCAGGCGCTTGAAAGGTTGTTTCGGCCAGGCTCATGCCGCCCTTTTTTATAAGGAATCTGCAATTTGTCATTCGCCCCCGACCCCCAATCATAATCTCTTCTTGCCGAAAAATGATATTTTCGCTCCGCTCCCTCGTGATTCTATCTCACCTTTTTCCAATTTCCCTGGTCATCATTATACTGTCACAGACGGTACAGATATTGTTTAAAGGATTACAATGGTCAAAAGACAACAAACGAAGAAACGGCAGCATACTCTCGTCGCGGGACTGATATGCGCAGTGATATTGTCCTTAGGCCATTTTGATAATCCTCCAAATGGGTTTACCAATGCACCTGGCGAAAGCTTGTGTACAGAATGCCATACTCTGAATAGTGCGACACAGAACGGGAGTATCATCTTCAGTGGTTTTCCGGCTACGATCAACGCAAATCAAACGTATGTCCTCACCATCACAGTTGTGAATCCAAATGGGGTTGCTGACTATGCAGGTTTTCAAACTGTGATTTTGGATGCCAATAATGAAAACGCAGGTACGCTATCAAGTCCTTCAGCGGGATCTACTGTCACACCAGCTGGTGACCGTACTTATCATGAGCATGAACCTGCGCAAATGTTTGGAATGTCGAATGCGGTGACGTGGACCGTAAACTGGACAGCACCGGTAGGCAGTGGACTTATTACCTACTACTCTGCTGCCAACATTGCAAATGGTAACGATGAAGATACAGGTGATCGGATTGTGACAAGAACAGGATCAGGAAATCTCTTTACCCCTCTTCAGGTAGTGATCACAAATGTCACTCCCGTGAGTTGTTTCGGAGGTACTGATGGTTCTGTTACGGCACTGGCGAGTTTTGGTGATCCGGGTTATACTTATGCATGGTCGAATGGTGCCAGTGGTCAGATTGTTGTGGGGCTGAGTGCAGGAGACTACACGGTGACAGCAACGGATTCCGATGGTTCCACCGCTACTGCCACTGCAGAAATCACTGAACCTCCATTGTTTGAGATTGTCTCGGAGACTGTAGATAATGTGTCGTGCAATGGTGGAAGTGATGGCCTTATCATTCTGGAACTTGATGGAGGAGTACCTCCCTATGATGGCGCACAGGGTGAGTTTGCAACATTTGCCAATCTCGCACCCGGCGATTATTTCATTACGATCACCGATGCAAACGGTTGCCAGATCACAGAGGAATATTTTATCAATGAACCTCCGGTGCTCAGCATTGAATTCACAGAGATCCTTGAACCTGATTGCTTTGGTGAATCTTCTGGTCTCATCAGTATAGAGAGCCACGGCGGTACAGGTGATATTGAATATCAGTGGTCGAATGGAGGTACAATGAGTACTGTTCAAAATCTTAGCGATGGTGTGTATTCCGTCACGGTCACTGATGAGAATGGATGTACTGCGGCCGAAACAATGATTCTCGATGAACCAGAAGCTCTGCTTCTCGATCTGGTCCAGGTCGAACATGTCACTTGTAACGGGTCTGCTGATGGAGCGCTCATCGTTGAAGGGAGTGGTGGTACCGGCGATATTTCTTACATGTGGTCCAATGGATTGACATCGTCTTCGATTGGGGGTCTTATTGCTGGCAATTATTCTGTGACTGTCACTGATGAAAACGATTGTACAAAAGTTGCAGCATATGCTGTCACACAACCTTTTGATCTTTCGGTTTCATTTGCGGGGATGATGAGCCTGGTTTGTTTCGACGATGCCACAGGATCATTGCAGATACAGGCTGCCGGTGGAACACCCTCATATAATTATCTATGGACGAATGGTTCGACAAATTCTGCATTGACCGGTCTTCTGGCAGGTACTTATCAAGTCACAGTGACAGATGCAAATGGCTGCTCGACAATTGCGTCCGCAGAGATTACGGAGCCACCTCCGCTGATTGTCAATGCAACTTCTACCGGAGAATCTGCAGTTGGTGAAATGGATGGAACCGCTAGTGCAACACCTGGTGGTGGTACCGGAGACTATACCTTTCTATGGAGCAACGGTGAAGTGACAGCGATGATTACAGGACTTGCTATTGGCGTGTACACAGTGACAGTGACTGATGAAAGTGGCTGTACAGCCATGCAGTCTGTCGCAGTGACCGGGATCGATTGTACGATGTTAGTGAGTACCATTTCTTTCGCTGCATTATGTTTTGGAGAAGCATCAGGGACAGCACAGGTCATTGTCACTGGCGCGATAGGATCCATAGAAATTCTCTGGTCTACAGGAGACACAACAATGTTTGTTGAACAACTCCTGGCCGGTACGTATTCTGTTGCAGTTGAGGATGAAGCCGGTTGTTTTGCGGTGATTGATTTCACAATTGATGAACCGCAGTTGATTACTTCTATCTGTAGTGCAACAGGAGAATCAATGGAGGGCGCGAATGATGGCAGCATCACATGTCTTGCATCAGGCGGAACATTACCTTATGAATTTCTCTGGTCCAATGGAGATACCACGAGTAGTATCACCGGCCTCGCTCCGGGAATGTACTTCGTCACAATTACTGATGGGAATGGTTGCTCAGTTTCGGACTCTGCCTTCGTGAATGGATTCATATGCATGATGCTCGTGAATCTTTCGCTGGAAGACGCATCGTGTTTCGGTGTTAGTTCGGGATCTGCATCTGTTCAATTGACAGGAGGCACTGGCCCTTTTGAAATCACGTGGTCGAATGGTGGCATCGGTACAAGTGTTGATTCCCTTGTCGCCGGGCTTTATAGTATTACAGTGACGGATGCTGACAGTTGTGTTGTGGAAATGTCTTTTGAAATTCATCAGCCTGATGCGATGGCGGTCAGTGTGGACACAATTATTATTTCCACACATGGAACCGGAGGTGAGATACATATCACGATTTCTGGTGGCACTGCACCATATATTACGATCTGGACAAAAGATGGCGGTCTTGTCACGACTGAAGAAGATCCCATAGATCTTTCTGCCGGCGACTATGAGTTGTTGATCAGAGATGCCAATGAATGTATGTTATCTGCTACTACGATTACGGTCTCTGTTGCTTCGGGGATGGAAAACGTCGGTGATGCATTTAATGCGAGACTTTGGCCAAATCCTGCTTCGGACATACTCATGATTTCGTCGGGGTCTGGAATTGAACTACAGGTTTATATTATCTCAGGTTCCGGTTCGATCGAAAGAATACCTGAGCTCTACATTGATGATATTGGCAGTGCTCAGCTTGACATCCGCAACCTTGCCCGGGGTTTCTACTATATCATGCTTGTCAACCGTGATGCCAGGAAGCTATTTCCATTTGTGAAGTTGTAATCGATGACATTATTTCTACAATGCTATAACTATTGACGTAGATCTTCGATGTATTGGAAAGGATAGCGACAATTCACTTTTCATTTCGTCAATTGCAAGTATATCCGAGTACAGCAAGCAAGTGTAAGAAATCAACTGAATTCACGGCGCCATCATCATTAAAATCCTGTAAACAACTATCACAGTTTATGCCAAAAGCAGACAAAAACAGAATGAAGTCACTCGTGTTTACCGTTCCATTGTTGTCCAGATCCTCACGAACACATCTCACAGTGATAGCGACTGGTAATGACTCCGTGGTTACGCCGTAGCTATCGGTAGATTTTGCCGTAAGGGTATACATACCCATAGGTGTATTGACCAGACTTGTGTTGTGATATGGCGCAATGCTATCCTCTCCGATTTTAATGGTATCCAGAAAAAACTCTACCAGCGAGACACTATCATCTACGTCCAAAGCCAGGACTTCAACATCAATAATCTGGGGATCAAACAACGTATCGCCGTGTGCGGGGTTGAGAATGCTGCACATTGGAGGAGCGTTAATCCCAATACCTACGGGTGTGGATAGACTCATTCCACTTTTATCGTCAATTGCTTTGGCAGTTAGGGAATATACTCCTGGAGTAGGGTCATGCCAGATAACCGTATATGGGATCAGACTGTCCTCGCCTATTTTGGTGCTGTTATAGTAAAATTCCACAACGGTGACCGTTCCATCAGAATCGGAAGCCAGGGCATCAATAACAATAGAATCCTGACTGATAAAGACAATGCCGTTTACCGGGCTTGTAATGCTGCATTCGGGGGGAGCGTTAATTTCTATAACTACAACTGAAGATGTAGTTATTGATCCATTGCTATCAATTGCTTTCGCAGTCAACGAATGGGACCCAGGAGTTGCACCATGCCAGTCAAAACTGTACGGACTCAGACTGTCCTCACCGATTATCGTGATACCATCATAAAATTCAACAACAGTGATTCCGTTTGCATCAGAGGCGATGACATCTATTGTAATAGTATCGACTACATTAAAACATGCACCTTCTGTTGGGCTCGCAATCGTACAGACCGCTGATGTCAGGGGAGTCCCGAGTCGTACCAGGATGTGTGGTCGTTCAAAAGCACCATCTCCTGAAAACCAAAAATTTCCCGAAACTGTAATATCGTTAAACAAGCCCGATACATCTTCAAACAAAACGCTGAATGGCGTTTGGCTGGAGGAAAAAAATGATCCAAAATTTACTCCGTTGACTGTTAAATCGGTTAGGGACGCCGTGAATTCTGACAAACGACCCTGGCCCCACACATTAATATACTGGAAACCGTTGCCAGCAAGAGTTGGCGCTACGTTTGTTAACGATTCTTCTGGATCATCATAGTCACCATCGCGGTTGAAATCTATTTTCCATGCAGAGGTGCCCGTGGACATTGTATAGGTAAAAAGAAAAGAATGAATATCACCATACATGTTACCATTCGTGTTCCAGATTGGAGCACCTGCCGGATTCATTTGCCATTGCTCTCCTCCGGGTGCTCCTCCGGGAGGTGTGCTCGGTGTAAACAATGACGCTTCATAAGCTGTATTTCCATTGCGAACACGAGTCCCTATTTCGAAAAGAGGCAGATCATCCCCCGAAATCACAGGCTGTGCTTCAATCTCACTGTATTTACACAAAGTAAACGTAGATAGGAAAACAAGTACATTGGCTTTTAGTGAAAGTTTGATATTTCTTTTTACGAGAAAAGAGATATCGCACAATATATCTTTTGATAAGCTGGCGATTGCACTTAATCTCGAGTGAGGTTTCATCTTGCTTTGATTGGGTGTGTCTTGGAGTGTCAAACATAATCGCATCATATCATCACTCTGTAAAAAGAGATTATTTTTATGTAAATAAAAAAAATAGAACAACTGAGATATTATTCAGTCCTGAAATTTAAGCGATGACATAACCCAAATAGCCATCATCGTAAAATGTGACTTTATACCATTACGATAAGTTTCTAATTAATTAACACCCATTTGTGTGCATCTGCTTTATGTGTCATTACCTTTGACGCATAGCAGAAATCATATTTGAAATTATTTCAACACACAACTAAGTAATGTCACTACTTACTATAGCCTTCCTGTCTTTGTTTATACGGCATGATGTTCTCATCAATACCCAGATGGTCAATAGTAATGCCAGTAGTGCGCACAACCATCGGAGCGTTAGTATGATGGTGGATATTGACAGCCTGGACCGTGTAATCTTTGATCTTGACCAAATAGTAGGTCATGATGGCATTGTCGAAATTCCCGTGTTTATCGAAGCGAATGATTTGATCAACTCATTGGACTTCTCGATGAGTATAAACCTTGCGAACCTTGAGTTTGAATCTGTTGTGGATCACACCGGTGACCTTCAGTATGCGGCGTTTTTAAATCCAAATGATTTAAAGCTGAGATTCACTTCGAATAGTTTCAGTCCTTATCCTTTAGGAGGTGAAAAAGTTGTGTCCATACGCTTCAGGCCATTGTCAGAACTTATCTATAAGTCAGACTTCCAATCGATTACTGCATATCTAAATGGAGATCGGTGTTCAACAGAATTTGCAGGTGCAGATTTTGTATCGGGCAGTCGGGAAGTAGTGGTCAACGAAATTTTTGTCACGCCAAACCCTGTCTCTGATATGATGTTCATTGATTCAGAGGAAGGAGGCCTACTTGATATGTTTGACGCTCAGGGCAGAGCGATAATGCTGGAATATAATCTGAGTAGTCATGACGTGAATTCCATTAATGTGGAGAAGTTTCCACGAGGAAGCTATACAGTGCGAATTATCTCTGAAAGTCGTATTGTGAAAACACAACAGATTATTCTGCAGTAAATCATCTGCACACATCCCTGGAACAGCCTTTCCGTATTGATTATAATTAAATTCAAAACAATGAAAATTCGTTACATCATTTTTCTTTTTGTATTTCTCTGCGTTCAATTGTCGGCACAAGATGGATTGGAGGGCATCATTGTAGAGAAGTACTATGTTTCCGATGAAAATGACAAATCAGTCGATGGTGATGGAGGAGAGTTGCCTTTGAACTCTGTGACTTACAGGGTTTTTGTAGACATGAAACCTGGTTATATTTTTCAGGCAGCGTATGGAACGCCTGAGCACAATTTGAAGATAGCAACGACCACCAGGTTCTTTAACAATATCGATCGGGGTGCAAGATTTCCTACCTATACGCGCAACCTGGCACAAAATAATACGGTGATGCTCGACTCCTGGTTGTCTGTTGGGGCTGCGCTCAAAGATTATGCAGGTGTATTAAAAGACAAGGATGATGGCGTAAATACAATTGTAAATGCAGATGGAGTTCTTCAAAATGATCATACTCAGGCAGGCATACCTCTATCTCAGGAAGATGGCGCTGTGCTCGCTACAACTCAATCTGTCACAGTCGTAGGCTTTTTTGATACCGACTTGTCTATATTCGACGATACGAATGAGTCTCCCATTCCTACAGTTCTGAGTACAAATGATGGGGCTTGGTCTTCATTGACTGGTTCTATGGGTCCTGATTCCCTGGAAAACGTTGTGCTGATAGGACAATTCACCACCGATGGCGTTTTTGAATTTCAGTTGAATGTGCAAATAAGAAATCAGCAGACGTTGGAAGTCGAAACATACGTTGCCAGTAATCCCACGGGAAATGAAATTCAGTTTGCCGATTTGATTCATATAGACTCATTGGAGACTGGCTCGTCTACAAGAAATTTTATTGGCCTGAACGATCGGATAAACGTGTATCCCAATCCGACTTCTGGTCATCTTTCAGTAAGTATTGACGGCGATCTGTCGCCAGGTACTAAAAACATTATTGCCATAAAAGGAATAGATGGATCTACATTGTTCAATGGACTGATTACAGATAGTGTGACATCTCTTGATCTAAGTAATCTGGTACCTGGGGTTTATCTTTTGAGTATTGAACTGGACGGATATCTATTCGTGGAGAAGGTGACAAAGACGCCGTAGGGCGATAGTCTCTACTCAGAGAATAATTTTTTCATGATCTTTTTGATTAGCTGAATCTTATGACGAAGCAGAGATTGCAGTTGGTACTTGCTATTATTCTAAGTTCGTCGATATATTCTTTTTCACAAGGAATTGTAAGAGGCAATATTTCTGATGCAAATGGGGAGACGCTTATCGGAGTCTCGGTCTATCTGAAAGAGAAGATCAGTACAGGAGCTTCTACTGATCTGGATGGATACTACTCATTTGAAGTTTCAAGTGGCGTACAGCACATAATGGTTGTTTCGTATTTAAGTTATGGCACAATCGAAGATACCATCCAGGTTGAAGATGGTCAGATAGTAGTCAGGGACTTTACCATGACATCCTCCTCTTTCACTCTCAATGAAGTAGAAGTAGTTGCTAAACAGGAAAGGAGCAAACAGTACTACATGGAGAGTATCAAGAAAAAGTCGGCAAGCACACTCGACTATATGTCTGGCGATTTGATGAACAGGATCGGAGACAACAACGTCTCCGCGGCGATTTCCAGGGTAACCGGAGTTGCTACAAATGGCAGCTTTATCACAGTGCGTGGATTGGGAGATCGGTATGTCCAAACCACTATTAATGGGTCATTGATTCCAACTCTGGATCCATTCACCAATAACATCAAACTCGATTTGTTCCCTGCCGGCTTTGTAGACAATATCGTGATTACCAAGACGGCAAGCCCGGATATACAGGGAGACTGGTCGGCAGCTTACATCTCAATTGAAACGAAAGATAACCCGGATAAACTCACAGTGTCGATTGAATCGAAGCTCACCTTCAATCCACAATACAGCTTCAAAAAGATCATCTCGAATGCCCAAAGCCCTACTGACTGGCTCGGGTTTGACAATGGCTTCAGAGATGTTCGTCATGACAGATTTACTCCAGTCAACAGTGCCCCGACGCAGTATGAAGAGCTGTGTGCTCTTGGACTTGAAAGCTATTACCGGTCAATCGGTGTTACTGAGAGCTGGAATGTGAGTAGTCAGGAAGGACGGACCTATTTCAAGCTGGGTCTTGTTGAGTTGGGTCTGTTAGGTAAAGCATATTTCAACAATACCCAGTCAGTCAACCAGGCCATTGCAGAATACCATACAGGCAATTACCAGAACGAAGCTTTCCGTGTATTGAACCAGAAAGCGGAAACAGCTTTGAATGATTTTGCAAACAACTGGAGTACGTTAGAAAGGACTTCGCCTCTGAATATCTCTCAAAGTATTACCCTTGGTAATCAAACGAAGATCTTCGGAAAGCCATTAAGCTTCTCGGTAGGGCTGCGATATGGAAATAACGTTCGATTTGATCCGAATTCTACATTCAGCAGGTCTACATCCACTGAGACAGATGGCCAGGGCAATCCATTTGTCATCCAGAGATACGAACAGCAATATGTGAAATATACAGCAGGCTGGACAGGGTTGGCAACAGTCAACTACAAACTCAACCCAAGTAACAGCTTCTCCTTGTTGTACATGCCAAATTTCATCGGAGCAAACAACATCCGTGAGGGTGTAGATGAGTTGAGGTCGAGCATATATAATTACGCTTACCTGCAAGGACAGTTTTATGAAGAGAGAGCGCAGATACTGTATCAATACGAGTCTGAGCACTTTATTACAGCGGCTAAAGCAAAGCTGTATCTCTCAGCGTCGTATGCGGATGGCAAAAGCACTGCTCCGGATTTCAAAAGTTTGCAATACTTCTCTGAGGATTTAGTGACCTATACGTTAGACAAAACTATTTCTAACGTCAGAAGAAACTTCCGGTACCTTGATGAGAACATCCTTGATCTTAAGGTGGGGGCCGAAATACCAATCCGCGAACGAGCTGGTGCGGTAAGCAAGTTGAAAATCGGTGGTTCGTATCAGGAGAAAGACAGGGAATTCCTGCAACATGACTACCTGCTGCGACTGGCAAACAATGTCGTTCCGAGTTTTCAAAATGGAAACTTAGACGAACTCTTCCTGGATGAAAAGTTTGATATTCGCTCAGAACCTTTAGCAGGGCAAGATCAAATCGATTTATTCTATCATCGACTGGAGGATCCTGCGAATCATGCTATCGGATATAGTAAGGTCACTTCTGGCTACGCGATGATAGACCAATCCCTGACAGAAAGAATTCGATTCAGTGGCGGATTGCGGGCAGAATATTCAGACATCTTCACAGACGTAAAGCTGTTTTCCGATCTGGGGTATGCAGCTGACGATCCTAGACGCAGGTCTCCCGATATCGCATTTATATTGTCGCCGACATCCGTTCAGAAATGGAATTTTCTTCCGAGTATAAACCTGATCTACCGGATGCGCGCAGATGAGATCTTTCCTTCCAATATCAGACTCAACTACAGTCGTAGTGTAGCAAGACCGAGTATCAGAGAGTACACGGAAACATTAATCCACGATTTTGAGCTAAACGAAGAGGTCTTTGGGAATGCCGATTTAAAGTTTGTCGATATAGACAATTTTGACATCCGATACGAAAATTACTTTCCGTCATCAGACTTCATTTCCGTAAGTCTCTTCTATAAGAACTTCAGGAATCATATTGAGTTGACAAGCTCAAGTGTTGGATTTACATGGTCCAATGCGGACAAATCCAATGTATATGGTGTAGAAATCGAGGGGAAGCTTAAGCTTAACCAGTTCTTTGAATTCAGATCGAATGTTTCGGCGGTCAAGTCATTTACACGGGTTGAAAACCGCAGGCTCGTCATTGAGGACCTCCAAAAATCCTGGGTGGTTGTCGGAATTATTGAACGCACGATGTTTGGGCAGGCGCCGTTTGTGGTCAACGCAATCCTCGAGTACAAAACCCCAAAGGGATTTTCTGCCTCTCTCAGTTATAATGTTCAGGGGGCGAAGTTGGTATTTGCTTCGAATAATGCGGCTCCGGATATCTACGAGCTGCCCCAGCATTTGTTCAATGTAAAAGTGTCGCATTCCCTGGGCGATCATTTTAATGTCAGTGTTACTGCCAGGGATATTCTGAATTCACCAATGAGAAGGGCCTATGAATATGATACCGGATATCTCCTCGATTTTGACTACTTCCGCTTTGGAACTGATATAGCGATTGGTGTTGCATACAATTTATAAAAAATAAGGAACGATGTACCTGCGACAAAGTTTGATGATAGCGTTCTTCATTTTTTACCGAGTGACTGCGTTTGCGCAAATCGAAAACGTCATCATCGAGACCTACTATGTTTCTGATGCTAACGATGCGACAGATACGATAGGAGGGTTTCTTGAGGAAGGATCAACCACATACAGGATATTCATTGACCTCATGCCGGGATCGAAGATCCTGAAGGTTTATGGAGATGAAGCTCATCCCCTGGCATTCTCAAGTACTCAGTCCTTTTTTAATCATCATGAAGATGGTGTCACCTTTGGGAAGGATTTTGTAAGGACCCGATACGAGATTGGCACCGTTCCGGTGGACACATACCTCACATTGGGACAATGCAGCCGTTCCTTTGGACAAGGCGCATATTTTGGCGTACCTAAACATCTGGATACAGATGGTTCATTAGTGGGAGGTGTTCATAATGACGGGGGTTCTCAAGAAATCCCCACCGGCCTGCTGATCAATGATTCTGAACAGGCAGGTGTGCCGCTCACGGAATCAGACGGATTGGCATTATCTGAACAACTGCCAGACTCATGGATAGAGATTGGATTCAAGGATGTGCTGAGCGGAGAAGACACTACCATATTTGGTTCAGAAAACACGCAGACCAGCTTCAGAAGCACACAGGCATTGCTTAAAAACTCTGGAGTCCAGGGGGTCGACCCTGATAGCAACATTGTGCTCGTTGCACAACTGACCACGAATGGTGAGATTGCATTTGAAATCAATGTTGAGCTTGAAATTATACAGGATGGCGCCCCGAAAATACTCAGGTACGTGGCGCAGAATGAACAGCTATCTCCGGGTGAAATTTTTGAACCACTTTTGAATTATCCATATGAATGTGGTTGTACGGATCATCGCTTCCTGGAAGCAAGCACTTCGTTTGTTTGTTCCGATAATAGCAATTGCATCACGCCTGTCGTCTTCGGATGCACAGATACATTGGCATGTAATTACAAGGCCGAAGCAAATTTTAATATTCCAGAACTCTGTTGTTACATTGGCTTTTGTCATGACCAGGACATCAATATTGTGTGTCCAATACTGCTTCCAAGAACAAGCATTGACCTGGAGCAAGTAAGGCTCTACCCGAACCCATCCTCCTCAGATCTTTATGTCGTCATAGAATCCACACGCTATGATGACATACTCTATATGATTTATGACCTCTTCGGAAGTAAAGTGACCAGTGGCATCCTTGTCTTCCAAGAGAGATCAATCCAGATTTCGAAATTGAAACAAGGGTTTTATCACCTGCAATTTAACATTGACGGAAACAGAATCACATTGCCGTTCATCAAAATTTAAAAGGATGGTGAGTAGTAGAATTATGTATTCTCCGAAGAAAACAGTGATGAAAAAAAAACATCATAACAGATATCTTATTTACATCACTACTCTTGCGGTGATGCTTATTATAAACGGTTGCGATGAACCTACCCTAGAGCCAATAACTGAAACGGGAACTATGCTGGATGTTGAAGGGAATGAATACAACACTGTGAAAATCGGTAATCAGTGGTGGATGGCCGAAAATCTACGCGTGACTTCTTTCAGATCCGGTATAGCAATAGGCCGGATTGACGATAATGAACAATGGAAGAACACACTGGCACCAGCCTATACAATATATAACAATACTGCTGCTCCGGGATTGCTTTACAATTTCTTTGCCGTTGACAATTCAGAACAAATCGCTCCTGAAGGATGGCATATTCCGACAGACGAGGATTGGAAAGAACTGGAAGAGTACCTGGGAATGGTGGTCAGTGAACTTGATAAGACGAATTGGAGGGGAACGGATCAGGGAGATCTGCTCAAAGAAATAACGACATCCTCGTCCGGATGGGTGCTGCACGAAGGAGTATGGGGTACGAATGAGACAGGATTTAACGCGATTGGAGGTAGCTGCAGAGTGTTCAATGGTGAATGGGGTATACCAGGGATCAGACATGCTGGATATTGGTGGAGCTCTACTACGAATAAAGGTTATGGCTGGTATCGGTACCTGGACTATAAGAAATCTGGAATATTCAGATATAGTGCTCATCCGAATTATGGTTTTAGCATTAGATGCATAAAAGACTAGTGCATCAGGTGTATGACAAATTGCACATGTACAAATACATGCGCGGGTTGACTCCCCTTCGCGCGAGTGCGTGCTGGTAGTGAACTGTGTTCACAGCAATTTCTCATAATATCCAGAGTACGATATCGAAATAAGATTCAGAACAACACATACATTTTGTAGAACGGTTCTCTGTTTTACGTTACAGAATTACTTTTCATGCATCTTAATGTGCATTAGACTTTACATCCTGGTATTTCTGTGTTCCACGAAAATCAATAATTGATATTTATTATTTATTTTGAATTACTTAAATGTAAATTTAAAGTCTACTCATGGACATGTAAATATTGATCCACAACATCACTTAATGATTTTACTATTTTATGATGTCATTGTGTATTTAAAATGAGACGACAAGAATACATTTGTCGCATTCTTTAATTATTTACTTTAAAACACTTTAATTATGTTAGCGAAACGCACATTACGTTTCTCAGTCGCATTATTTGCCGCTGGGCTTTCTACACTTTCGGCTTTTGGACAAACGGATCTCGGAGAAGCATGTGGCTGTCCTCCGGTTGGATCCCGATTGCAAGTTTCTATTTCGACATTAGCAGATGTTAATGGGAATTTGACTGCAGACAACACAATTCTGACTTGTGACAAGAAGTGGTTGCTCAACAGCAAGATCTATGTAGATAGTTTAAAATCGCTTACGATTGCTCCCGGGACTTTGATCCTGGGTGCAAGCGTTCCAGGGAATGCTCCTGCCCTGATTGTCTCAAGAGGTGCAAAGATCTTTGCTCCAGGTACCAGCGAGTGCCCAATCGTTTTTACAGCTGCGGCTGATCCAATGGACGGTACTTATGGAATCAACAACAGGGGTAAATGGGGTGGCATCATTTTACTCGGCAAAGCAAGAAACAATCATTTAGGATCTTTAGCAGGTCTGGTGTGTGGTGGTGCAAACAGTAATGCTGTTGCAGACGGTATTGGCTTTATCGAAGGCTTTACATCAGCTGACCCAAGAATTTTGTATGGAATGCCTCCGGGAATGGAAGACAATAATGACAACTCCGGAATCATGACATACGTTTCGATTCGTCATGGCGGTGAGATTGTTGGTGCTGCAAATGAAACAAATGGCTTGACACTTGGCTCAGTAGGAAAGGGAACAACGCTTTCTCACATCGAGGTAGTCTCTAATCTCGACGACGGTATTGAGTTCTTTGGCGGAACCGTCGATCTGAAATATGCCTCAGTATTGTTTAATGATGACGATGGCTTTGACTATGATCTTGGCTGGAATGGTAGAGGACAGTTCTGGGTTGTTGTCAAAACAGACCTCACCACATCTAGCGGTGGAGACAATGGATTCGAACTTGATGGTGACGATTGTTTTGCATCGATTTACCAGACGAGCCCCAAAATCTACAATGCCACGATGATCGGCGCCGCAGGTATCAATGGCGGACCTGCAACTGACAATAATCAGGCAATCGAATGGAAGGAAGCTGCACGTGGTGAACTCAGAAACTGCGTCTTTTCTAATTACAACAGAGGTGTAGCGTTTGCAACTACTACAACACACACACTCGATGCTGATGGTGGAGGTTTAGGAGCTCCTGTTGCAACGGATGATACTTATGCTGCATGGAATGCCGGAACACTCAAACTGGAGAACAATACTTTCATAGGAACGACTGCTGGTGCCACAGTACGCGTAAATGGCGCCAATGGTACCCCAGCCGATACGTTGAAGTTTTTTAATGATGGCAACCGCCAGGTTCCTGCTGTATCCGGTTTTTCAGGTTTTCACAACATGAGCGTATCTACGAATGCAGTGAGCACAAAGCATGACCTCATTCCTGGTGCGAATATCACTCCAGTCTCTACACCTCCGGTCGATGGCTTTTACACACCGACTACTTACAGAGGCGCTTTCAAAACAGGTGAAAAATCCTGGTTGTCTGATTACACTCTAAGAGCGCTGATCGGACTGGAAGGAAACCTCATTCCTTGTATCACGGACATCAATACTGATGGTACTACGAATACCTCAGATTTCCTTCTATTACTTGGTGCATTCGGTACCAGCTGTCAATAATTCATCACATACTTAAACAAAGCAAAAAATTATGAGACAAATATTTATCGTCGTGTGCATGGCCCTTTTCGCTTCTGGAGTCATCAAAGCCCAGGTAGGCCTGCAAGGCGTAACAATCGAAACCTATTATGTAGCCAATGCAGCTGACATAGGTTATGTAGATCCGCTCGGTGCAGACCCGTTACCGGCTGGAGCAAAAACATATCGGATGTATTTAGACCTGGCCGCAGGTTGGGAGTTGCAAGCGATCTTCGGTGCCACCAATATCGGCACAGGTGAAGTTGATACGCTCGTCTTTCGTTCATCGCAGCCTTTCTGGAATCATACTGTTCTCGGAAAACTTTATGGGTACCAAACAAATGTCAACGATCTTGACAATCACCTGATAGCCCTGGATTCCTGGCTTTCGACGGGAAGATCAAGTGGTGCCGGTGCAGTAGGACTGGCCGCATCAAGATCATGTGTTCTGGAAGTATTGCCATCAGAAGATACTAATGGAGCAGCACCAGTACATCCGCACACCCCTGCCACACTGTTATTACACAATGATGCAGCTGCAGGACTTCCGTTGACTTCAGAGGATGGAAATATTCCATATCCTGTTATTCCACATCCAGGCATTGTCGCGTGGACAGCAACACCAGGTATTGAAGCGCTTTTGGAGCCTCTCAATCAATTTAATGATCCTGCAACCCAAATCGTGGTTACAGATGGTGCATTGGGTGTGACCGATACATTGGTAGGCCCAAATGCTTCGAACAGGATTTGCATTGGTCAATTCACGACCGCAGGTGTTTTCTCAGGTCAGATCAATATTCAGATCAGGAATACCTCCACATTGGTTGTTGAGACCTATGTAGCAGCAACACCTGCCCCTGGACAGTTTACATCCAGTGCCCTTACGTGGGGACCAAATGCCCTTCCTTTTGTGAATATTACTACACCGACTGAAGCACAGAATTTCGGTGCCTCCGTCAACGTGCCTATCTCAGCTACTGCTACGGATGGCGATGGTACTATCACACAGGTTCAATTCTATAAGGATGGTGCCCCGTTAGGCGCTCCTATACTTTTTCCGGGTCCTTACAACACTTCATTTACAACTGGTTTAGTAACAACCACGCATCAAATCGTTGCACGTGGTACAGATAATGATGGAGGGATGTCATCAGACACTGTAAACATCGGCGTTACTGGTAATAATCCTCCTAATGTCGTGTTGACTGCGCCTTCTTCCGCAATCACAGGCACAACAGTGAATGTATCAGCAACCGCAACTGATTCTGATGGCAGTGTAGCGTCGATTCAGTTCTTCTTCAATGGTGCGGCGATTAGTCCTGTGATACCTTTCCCTGGGCCATATACAGCTTCTTTTGCAGCAACACCTGCAGGAACATATACAGGGCTAAATGGTATCCGCGCTGTTGCATTGGATAATGCTGGTGCATCCGGAGCCGCCTCACAGAACATTACTATTACAAACAACGTGGCTCCCACAGTTTCTATTAGTTCTCCTCTTGCAGGTGCATTTGTTCCTCAGGCCGCAGTGCTGATTTCTGCAAACGCCGGAGACACTGATGGAACTGTATCGCAAGTTGAGTTTTTTGTCAACGGCCTGTCTATTGGTGTTGATAATACTGGTCCATCACCTTTCACCTTCTCATGGAATGCGGTTTTTGTTGGACCATTTGGTGCAAATACCCTTACAGCAGTTGCTACTGACAACTTATTATTAACCGGAAATTCCGCACCGGTAGCAGTCAACGTGATCAATCCACTTGGCTCTCCTTACGTCCTGGGTAGTGTAAATCAAGTATGTAATGAGCCTACAGTATGTATTCCAATCAAAGCTGTTTCAGGCATCGCAGATGTCATTGGCTTTGATGTGGTATTGGAGTGGGACAATACGCAGATCTATCCGACTGGTAATGTCATCAAGAGTGGTGATATCGTGAATCCAAACCTCTTTGAAACGGACAATAGCATTGACTTCCTTAATGAAGAAATGTTGGTGTCTGTCTTCCTTGATGTTGATGCACCATTTGGTACAGACTTTACCGGAACTGGTGATATCGTTTGTGTTGAATTTGCCAAGAGACCTGCATTCCTGTCAGTGGATACTACCACAGTCACAGTGACTTCTATGCAGGAAAGTTATTTTAACGGAGTTCAACAACAAGATCCAGTGCCTCCGGCTACGTTTACGACATTCCGTAATACTCTTATGACAAGTAATATCGTATTCTGGGAAGACCAGAGTGCAATAGGTAATGATGGAGCAAACGCAAGCCCGACTATCCAGGCAAACACTTCAATTGATTGTAGTTTACCAAGTGCTGCAAATCCAGCTGCACTCAGTGGCCCGGTCGTTCTCCCTGATGTGAATGGCGTTTTCACTTATGATTTGCTCAATGGTGTCAAATTTTCCATTGGCAAAGCCATCGCTGCTTCAACTGATGTTCAGGAGGTGATCAATGGCTTTGATGCGTTGTTGACAAGAAGAGTAATTATTGATGATGCCTCTTTCACACCAAATATTTTCCAGGCGATTGCAATGGATGTAAACAGAGATGGTGTCATTTCTGCAGGTGATGTATCACAAATCAACCAAAGGGCTGTTTTTATTATCGATGAATTCAGACAACAATGGAATTACAATGCTGATGGATCTCCAAAACCAACCTATTCAGCATCCAAAGACTGGCAGTTCATTGATAACAGCGCAATTGCGTTAAATCCTTCTTATCAGATTTCAAGCCAATTTCCGCAAGATAATGGTGTAGGGTACTCCAAGTTCAGAGTTCCGCAGGTGCCTTTCTGTCTTACAGCTCCTTTTACACAATTTGCGACTTGTCCTGTCATTAGTGATGAAACATACACAGGAATCTTGTACGGAGATGTGAATGGTAACTGGAAGAATACAAGCGATGTGTTGTTAAGAACTTCTGATGCAGTAAAAGTTGGCGTTGGTCAGGCACGTTATGCTGAGAACTTCGTTGATGTTCCGGTGACGTTCACCTCATTAGACGATGTCAATTCGATCGACTTGAATCTGGATTATGATGCAAGCAAACTTTCTTATCATTCCTTACTTGCCGGCGATATGCAGGCAGTCGGACATTTCAACGAGAATGATGGCAAGCTTCGTATTACTTCCAATAGTCTCAATGTTCTGGCTGAAGGCCAAATTGCATTTATGATTAGGTTCACAACCTTGACAGAAGATAACGTTGAAGTTGAAGACTTCAATGCTGCTGTAGGATATCTGAATGGTGATAAAGTGAATGTAAATCTGGTTGCACCAGGAACTACGACTCCTGATAGTGATGAAGTCCATTTTAATGTCTATCCGAATCCAACAAGTGAATACTTATATATTGGTATTTCGAAAGACGTCACTGCAGAGATCGTGGATATGAATGGAAGGGTATTGATGTCAGGGATTTCAGTGGCTGCAAATAACAAACAGCGCCTTGACGTTTCTCAGCTTCCAAGCGGAGTATACACAGTCAGAGTGTTTAGTGATGACTATACTTCAGCTCAAAGAGTATTTATCGGAAATTAGAAACTTCGTGTTTCGGTTTCAGAAATTCTAAAATTGCATTCCGAGGCTGTCTCCACTCAGGGGGCAGCCTCTTTTTATTTGCTGATGCCGGAAGTCAATAAATTGTTGCAGAGAATTCAGTGAAACCGGGGTAGGGGATATGACATGCCGTTTTGAAAATGTCCTGAATATTTAACAATCACTTTCCATTACTTTGAGAAAAAGTATACACTGATCGTTACCTTTAGAGATGGTTGAGATTTCACTTCAATTGCTGAGAGTGGAGCAGGTAAGAAAGTCAATGTCATTGAGTATATCTTTCACATCATGACTGCACTATAGACAATGATATAGCTGACGTATCAAATGGGAAGATAATTAATCGTGAATTTTATTTTATTGAATTTGTATAAAGCGAAATGGCATAGTATGATGAGACAAATATGTATCATGATTTGTCTGGTTCATTTGTTCGGGAAAGCCAGCATGGCACAACCGGGATTGGAAGGGATTGTCATAGAGGCTTACTATATCACTGATCTCAATGACTCTGGTTCACCTGAATTTCCTTTACCCGCAGCTGCTAAGACTTACAGAGTATTTGTTGACATGGCTCCGAACTGGGGATTGCAGGCCATCTTCGGCGCTACAAATGGCAGTACCGGTGAGGTCGATACACTGATTATCAGATCTACGCAACCCTTCTTCAACCACGAAGGCCTGGGTAGTGCATTCGGGTATTCGATCTCAACAAATATTCTTGATGAAAACACCGTGTTATTGGACTCATGGTTTTCCACAGGAAGATCAAGTAATGCTACGCAGGGAGTTCTTAAGCCTGATGACACAAACGGAGGGGCACCGGCTTTTCCTAATGTAGATGGCTTGTTACAAAACGATGATCCAGCAGCAGGTATTCCGATCAGTTCCAGTGATGGAAATATTCCAGGCACTTCTACTGCTTCATGGACACTGATCGGGTTATTTCCTTCGGACCTTTTTGTATTTGATAATATCGATCTCGCCGGAGATGAATTGGTAATCCTTGATGGTGCAATGACGAGTTTTACTACGTTATTGCAAGGGCCCAACGCGAGCAACCGAGTATTAATTGGACAGTTTACGACCGCAGGAGAGTTTTCCGGCCAATTGAATTTACAGATGAGAAATACGCTGACTGGTGAAATACAGCAATGGGTTGCAGAAACTCCGGGGTCTGGTCAGTTCACATCATCCACTTTGAAATGGGCACCCAATAGTCTCCCAATAGTGAGTATTACTACACCGTCCAACGGCGTAAAGTATACATCCGGAGCCACAGTAGATGTCTCAGTTCAAGCCACCGATAGTGATGGCACAATCACTCAGGTTGAATTCTTCTTCAATGGAATGGCCATTGGTGTCGATAGCACTACTCCATACGAAATTGCGTTCACGGCAGCTTCCAGTGGTGCGATCACGGCCGTTGCAACTGACGACGCTGGAGGCCAAACATCATCTGCTTCTGTGAACATCGAAGTCAATCCATACAGAGTGCGAAGTGTAGAACAACTCTGCAATCTGGAGAACGTATGCATACCAATTGAAGTGATTGGTGAAGGGATCACTGATGTGATTGGATTTGATATTGTATTGACTTTTGATAATACGAAGATCATACCGACAGGAAATATCTTTAAAAGCAATGACTTGGTTGACCTGAATTATTTTAACACTGACTACAATATTGACCTTTTCAATGAACGAATGCTGATCACTGTCTTTTTGAATAGTAATGCACCAATAGGTACAATTTTTTCTGGAACCGGAGATATCATTTGTATTGAATTCGGTAAGCGACCTGCATTCAGCGCTGAGGACTCCTGCGTGATTTGGATGACTTCACTTCTGGAGAGCTTCTCTGGAGGTGGAGTTGTACAGCGAGATTCCATTTCGTCCGGTGTCTTTTCTACGCTAAGAAATTCAACGTTTTTAGGTAGTCTCGCTTTTTGGGCAGACAATAGTCCCATCAGTTACGATCCTGATAACCCGACCGATTTCCTGATCACAAACATTACCGGCATCAATTCAACTTGCGATTCATCATCTGCAACAACGATTCATCCAGATTTGGTTGGAGCATTTACACACAACCTGAATGATGGAGTGTACCTTTCTATTGACAGAGATATAGAAGGAATGACGGATGTTCAGGCAGTGATTAATAGTTTTGATGCCTTTTTGGTAAGAAAAATACTGCTCGATGATCCAACATTTGATCCTACTATTTTCCAGATGATTGCAATGGATGTGAATATTGATGGAGTGATCAGTGCAGGGGATTTATCCCAAATCAACCAAAGGTCTTTGTTAATTATCGATGAGTTCAGACAAGCCTGGAATTACCATGGCGATGGGAGCCCAATGCCAAACTATGAACGATCAAAAGACTGGCTGTTTATTAGCGATAGGACAATATTGTTTGATCCTGCTTATTCACAATCAAGCTCTTTTCCGCTCGACGATGGGATCGGATACTCCAAATACAGAGTTCCTCAAGCGCCGTTCTGTATCTGGACCGAAATCGATATCCTCCCCTTTTTATGTCCTGACTTTGGTATAGAAACTTATTTCGGCATCTTAATCGGTGATGTCAATGGGAATTATAGATATCTGACCCATGATGGACTCTTGAGGAGTTCTGGCCACCGGAGTATTCATTCAGGTAAGGCACGTTTTGTAGACAATAGATAGAACATAGCATCCTTGATCACAGCGGGACAACTTGACAATTTGATAACACTGATGTAATATTTGACTACTACTTTGGCGAATTCGTTTCACCCAGGTAAATAGCTGGACTGACAGGCATCTTGTGACTCATATTATGAATACCCTGACCAGTGTTTTCAAACAGATATCAATTCTTGTATTGTTGCTGATAACTCAACATGAGATTCAGGCGCAATGGGTATATTCTCAAGGGATAACACCGCTGAATGGGTTTCCGGAGCTTCAAAGAATTAACCTAAATAGCTATGACTTTGTACGTCTGACTGGGATGGTTGACATGGGTGACATCGCATTTCATCCGGATGGCACACTTTACGGGGTTATTTATGACAAAATCTATGAAATAGATTCGTTAGCATCAAGTGCCACAGAAGTATATGACCTGGGAGATTTTCAATCCGTAGGCATGACGATAGACCATAATGGACTCATGTATTTTGGTGGATCGGATCCTGGTACAAATAGATTTGGAGTGGCAGTTTTTGATCCGCAGGATTCTACCACTCGCACCATTGCGGATTTTGGACCGATCAATTCAGGGTTTATCAATGATTTGGATTTCTACAATGGTGAGCTATATATCGTAGGGCAGCTCCCTCCCGGATATCCAGAGCCCGCTGTCATGTACAGAGTCGATACGACTGGATTAAACATGCACGATACGATAACCACATATACCATGTGGGCCGGACGAGCCCTCGCATCGACAAGTGATTCTTGTGGGTCTCAATTTTTGGTTTCTCCTTCCACCAGCCTGCTAAATTTTTTCAAGCCTCCGTTGGATTCGGTGCAACAAGTAGATATTATCCCGAGCGATGGATTGTTTTATTCTGCAGGTGCATCATCCCGCACATCATATCTCGGTTCCATCCCTCCTCTCAGAATCTTAAATATTGACATTCACCGAGATCCTTGTGTCCAGAATGCGGTGGTCATGGTTGAAATCCAACCCGGTCGGCAACCGGCGGTACAGTATTCACTCGACGGATTCTCGTATCAAAGCACTGCAGTCTTCACGAATATTATCCCAGGTATTTATCAGGCTTTTGTTCGTGATGATTGGGGTTGCAGCCAGATGTCTGATCCCTTCGAGATAGTTGACATCGGTGCCCTTGTCACTCTCGAAACAACTCCTGCTACGTGTGATGAAGACAATGCAACAATCTTTGTGGACTCGGCAGACACTACATACGAATATGCACTGGACGACATGATTTTCAGTACGAATATGATTTTCATGGGGCTTGATGGTGGCATGCACACCTTATATATTCGAAATGATTTGGGTTGTATTGATACCCTTGATGTATTGCTCGACATCATTCCATCACCTGAATTTATACTCACTGCTCAGCCGGAGCAATGTAATGTGGGGAATGGCTTAATCGAAGTGACTGATCTCATCGGGATAGAACCATATGAATACTCGCTGGACGGACTGTTATGGCAGGTTGAGAGTGTTTTTGACAGTATTTCTACTGGCACTTATACAGTCTTTGTAAAGGATTCTGTTGCTTGTGTTGTTCAGAAACCTGTGCTCGTTTCTGTAACAGGCCAACCTGAGATTGTTGAGATACAGCTTTCCCTTGCGCATTGCGGAGTCGCCGATGGGAGTATTGTGGTAGTGGCGACTTCAGATCACAGCAGTCTGGAGTTTGCATTGAATGGAAGTCAGTATTCAACGAATCCTGCCTTTTCAGGATTAAGTGCCGGGACTTATCTCGTAGCTGTGCGCGACAGTTTTGACTGTATAGTTGTACAAAATGTGACAGTCAATTCTTTGGAGGGCCCTGTGATCACGGATGTGGAGACTTCGCCTGAGCATTGCGGTATGGCTGATGCAATGATTGCTGTTACCGCGACATCTGCCTTTGGTATTTTGCAATATGCAATTGATGGTGGCGCTCTGACAGACAACCCGGAGTTTGTAGGACTCACTGCAGGTATATACCGGGTGGTCGTACAGGATACCAATTCATGTATCACTCAGCTCGATGTGACCATAGAAGAGATACCGGCGGTACAAATCCAATCTCTTGTGACCGACGATGCCACATGCAGTATGGATAATGGCACTATCCTGGTTATTGTCTCAGTTCAGACCGAGATAAATGGCTATTCAATCGACAAGATCAACTATCAAGGCAGTCCAATGTTCAGTCATCTTTCTGCCGGAAACTATACTGTGTATCTGCGCAGTCATGATGTATGTCTTGATTCTGCAT
>JANNQA010000031.1:0-26802 GCA_031400515.1 Bacteroidota bacterium | reverse complement strand
GACAACAGTCATGCCATGCTTTGTAGCCAATGGCTTTAGATCAAGATTTGCAGGTGGCTATCGACTTCTGTCCAATAGCGCAGCAAACCTCGGAGTGGTGCTTTTACCAGATGGTACTTCATGGGGAGTAATCAGCGATGTCCGCCTGAAAGAAAATTTTCTGCCGGTAGACGGTGAGCAAATGCTAAAGAACATCGCAGACATGCCACTGACGACCTGGAACTATATCGCTCAATCCGATAAAAATTCTCGGCATTACGGACCAATGGCACAGGATTTTTTTGCCGCCTTCGGCAAAGATGATCTCGGCACCATTGGCTGCGACACCCTCATCAATCAACAGGACTTCCTCGGTGTCAGCCTGGTTGCCATCCAGGCATTGGAAAAACGCACCGCAGACCTGCAGGAACAGATGACAGAAATCCAGTTGCTATTACAATCCTGCCTGGAACAAAACGCCATCCTTGAGGAGAGGAATAAAACTCTTGCCGCACAACTACAGATGAAATAAAAGATCGATACTTTAAACGCTAGTGACGAAGTTGCAAACTTCGTTAAAGGCTTAAGTAAAGGGTGAAACCGGAGCCACCTTCGCTACAGCTATGGCGGCTGAAGAAATCCGGGAAAATCGGTAAACCCGGTGTGAAAGACCGTTAGTCTTTCAACACTTAAGTGCTTCTACGTTGCAAACTTCGTTAATGGCAAGCAACAGGATCAGCGATGTTATAAACGCTACTAACGAAGTTGCAAACTTCGTTAATGGTCTTTCACACTTAAGTGCTTCTAAGTAGCTTCTAGGTTGTCTCTAATTTGTCGCTATGTACCGATGACAACAGATTGACTACAGACTGTGGACAGCTACAAAAACGGTGAAACAGGTGAAATCGGTTCAACCAACTAAAATACCGGCGACCGTAGTCAATAGGTAAGAGCCACTTAACTGCTCTAAAGGTCCTCTACTTCGGACTGAGTGTGGACCGCAGACTGTAGACTTACCTACTCCACCGACTTGTCCGACGAAGCCTTGGCGAAGGCGGATTACCCGATTACCTTCTTCAGGCTTTCCCGTTGCTCCCGTTGTCCCTGTTGCTCCGGCTTCGTCCGCCATAGCTGGCGAAGGCGGGCTGCACCTATTTTGTTGTTTTAAGGGCTTTACCCGCTTGACCGGTTTTACCGGCTTTCCCGGTTATACCTACTTCAAAAACTCAATACTCTCCCCAATAAAAGCATTCATCTCATCGCCTTTGAGCATGTTCTGATTCAATCGAGCAAGGTCATAGAGATATTTGGCAAACTTCTGCTTCTTCTCAGGACTGCGCATGTTGAGCAGTTTGTCTGCAATCAATGGATGATTGGTGTTGATCACGATATTGAAGCTATCGGGAAAATCTCCGAATTGCATTCCCTGTAATGATTGCATTTCTTTCATCCGGCGCATAAACTCCGGACGTGTGATGACAACGGGATGCACATCAGGTGACATCGCTTTGAGCTGGATAAAATTCTTCTCTCCGGTGAGTATCTCTTCGAAGAGACCTTTTACTTTTTCCTGATCTTTTTCAGAGAGAACGCTTTCTGACTTTTCATCTTTCTGTACGAGGTTGTCGACGATATCTGAATCGACACGTACGAATGTGATCTTGTCCATCTTATGCTCCAACTGTTGCAGCCAGTGATTGTCCAGCACATGATCCATGATGAGCACATCGTAACCTTTGTCCTGTGCTATCTTGATATAGCTGGCCTGTGAGTCTTTGCTTTGTGCATAAAGCAATACCACTTTGTCATATTTATCTGTCTGCAACGGTTTGACTTTCTCCACATACTCATCAATTCCAAAGTACTCACCAGCGGTGTTCTTTAAAAGTGCAAACTTCATCGCCTTCTCATGAAATTTTTCATCTGAGAGCATCCCATACTTTACGAAGACACCGATGTCATTCCATTTTGCAACGAAATCATCTTTCTTCTTTTTATAGAGATCGTTCAAAGTATCTGCTACTTTCTTCGTGATATACGCTGTGATCTTGCGCACATTGCTATCACTCTGCAAATAACTGCGTGATACATTCAGTGGAATATCGGGAGAGTCAATCACTCCATGCAGTAACATCAGAAACTCCGGGACAATCTCCTTGACATCATCCGTCACATACACCTGATTGCTGTAGAGCTGGATTTTATTCTTCTGCATCTCAAACTGGTTACTCACTTTCGGAAAGTAGAGGATACCGGTAAGATTGAATGGGAAGTCGATATTCAAATGAATCCAGAAGAGAGGTGCGGCACTGTACGGATATAATTCCTGATAGAAATTTTTATAATCCTCGTCAGTAAGTTTCGAAGGCTTTTGTTGCCATGCCGGATTCGGATTGTTGATGATGTTCGGCTT
This sequence comes from Bacteroidota bacterium, assembly GCA_031400515.1. Lineage (GTDB taxonomy): Bacteria > Bacteroidota > Bacteroidia > Chitinophagales > Saprospiraceae > DATDQA01. The sequence goes on along the minus strand of JANNQA010000031.1, from coordinate 24,410 downwards.
CTCTTCTTTGATCTCCTTGCGCGCATCACCTTCTCCCTCCCAACGAGATTCCGTCTTCATCCCAAACTGAATCTCGACCGGAAGGAATTTGCAGTATTTCCTGAGCAGATCTTCAATCCTGTTTTTATCCAAAAACTCTTTCGCATCATCTGAGATATGCAGCACGATATCTGTTCCGCGCTCTTTGCGATCATGCTCGTCGAGTGTATATTCAGGATTACCTGAGCAAGTCCAGATCGCAGCTTTTTGTCCTTTCTTATATGACTTGGTGATCACTTCGACTTTGTCTGCAACCATAAAGGCAGAATAAAACCCAAGTCCGAAGTGACCGATGATATCGGCATCCTTATATTTTTTCAGGAAGTCTTCAGCGCTAGAGAAAGCGACCTGGTTCAGATACTTCTCGACCTCATCCGAAGTCATCCCGATACCCCGATCACTGATCGTAAGTGTTTTGGATTCCTTGTCAAGGAGGATTTGAATTGTGAGATCGCCGAGTTCTCCTTTGAAAACATCCTTGTCGGCGAGGGTTTTCAATTTGGAAGTAGCATCGATGGCATTGGAGACGAGCTCTCTGAGGAAGATTTCCTGCTCTGAATAGAGGAATTTTTTGATGATCGGAAAAATATTCTCGGTCTGGACTGAGATGGTACCTTTTTGCATAACTGATTGATTTTGTATGATTCTGAGAGCGTGTCAAAGCCCGTGCCACAGGGTAATTGCTGCCATTTTGGCGTCAATCATTGATAAAGACCGTGCTGACAACACCAAAATTGTCACGTTGGGATTGGTGCTGTGCAAAAATTGGCAAGGTATTGGTACTAAGGATTGGACATACGATGGACAAATTTCGATTTGGTCATTTTATAGAGACTGGTTCACTGGGGGGTTGAACCGGTCTCTTCTTTTTTGAAGAAAGGCGAAGGCTGAGGCGAAGGCTAAGGAAACCAGATCCACATTTAGCTTATAAAAATGGCCTCCTTGAATTCTTCTTAATAACACGCGGCATACTTCTATCAAGTTACCTACGTCCAAAGAAGCAGGTATTTTCTCCCTTAGCCTCAGCCTTCGCCTGAAAAAAATTCTTCCTCCTCTACTTCATCCTTTCAACTTTCCTTCTATCTTAGTCCCAGCACATTGTAACCAATTCCACTTTTTACTATGAGTACGTTTAAGTATGAACTCGAAGAACGCCTTATTGGCTTCGCTGCTACGGTAATGACTCTTACAGAGCAATTACCCAGCAACCTGGGCGCAACCAATCTTGCCGCCCAACTCGTGCGCGTCGGAACAGCACCGGCGCTCAATTATGCTGCAGCACAGTCTGCGTATTCTCCCAGAGATTTTCTCAGCAAGCTCAAGCTCTGTCTGAAAGATCTGCGGGAAGCACAGATCGGCCTGCGCATTGTAAAACAAAAGCAATTCCTTGAAGACACGACTGTCGAGTCCGCGCTCGAGGAATGCAATCACCTCATTGCTCTCTTCGCCAAAAGTGTGAAGACGAAGAAGAACAATATGTTGAATGAGGTGAAAGCTAAGCTGGAGACGGCTTAGTTCACTTTTTAAGCCTGCTTCGGGAAGTCTGACAATCAGTTTAAGTTGGGCTTTGCGGAGCAGGCCCTGTTTTTACCTTTACAAAGGTTATTGCCTCTCCAGGTTTCTGCTGAGTATCCGAAGAACTGCATAAGGAGTCTCACGATCCAGAATACTCGAAGAACTGTTGAAATCCTCCTACCCAGCGTTTCTTCTGTCTTACCCCGAATGGATAAATCGAGAATGCCAAACCGGCAGTTAAAAATTGAGAATGATTTGCGTCTTCCTCAGCCTTCGCCTTCTTCGGTCGACGAAGCTTCAGCGAAGTTGACAGCCTCAGCCTTTCCCCCTACGTCTTTCCTACATTCCACTTCTGCAGATTCGGACATGTGCGGTAGTGCTCATCGACGATGATGTAGGTGTTCTGGATATTTTCATCGATCCATTCATTGAAGGCTTCATTGCGTTTACTTTGACGCGCAGCTTCCTGTATCCGTGAATAATCCTGACTCAGGTTTGCACGATGTGGTGGTGTCCGCGATTGAAGTTGAAAGATCTTATAGATGATATCACCCTGTTGTGTACGAAATTGTACCGGGCCTGTCACATCACCAACATTGACAGTGTCGATCGCAAAGAAGATATCGGCATCAAGATGCTCCGGATCCGTTTCAAAGAATGTATTTCCTGTGCGTTGATTAGTCATCCGTCCACCGTTTGTATAGCTCTGCACTTTTTTGTCTGAATATTTCTTCACAGCATTAATGAAGGAAATGGAGTCAGAAATAATTTCTGTACGAATTTCCATTAAACGCATGCGTGCTTTTTCAAGGTCCGCTTCAGTAATCGTAGGCTTTATCAGGATATGTTGTGCTTTGATGGAATTCCCTTTACGCTGCTGTGGCAGTTTGATAATATGAAAACCGAATTCTGTTTCTACAATAGGAGATAATTCATTCACATCAAGTTTATACGCTGCTGCTTCAAACTCGGGTACCAATGCTCCACGAATGGTCCATCCCAAATCACCGCCCTGCTGTCCGGAACCTACATCGTCAGAATACTTCTTTGCGAGTTCCGCGAAATCAGCACCGCTTTGTAATTGCACCATGATCTCATTCGCTTTAGCTAATGCTCTTGCGCGTTCAGCATCATTGACTGGTGGCTTATAGACGATTTCGCCCAATTCGACCTCTGAATTAAAATAGGGCATACTGTCTTTCGGAATCTGGTGGAAGTAGTCAATCACTTCAGATGGCGTCACTTTGATGCCATCCACGATCTGGTTCTGCATTCGCTCAGCAAAGAGTTTTTTTCGGAGGTCATTCCTATTGAGTTCTTTCGCTTCACTTACTGTCATGCCATAATAAGCTTCGAACTGCAGCATATCATCTCCCATCATTGCGAGGATCTGTTCCATACGCGCGTCGAGATCGGAATCTATCTCTTCGTCAGTCACAATAAGACTATCGATTTGCGCGCGGTGAACAAGAAGATTCGATACCAGGACGCTCTCCAATATAGTGCAGCGTGCATCCTCCGGGACAACACCACCGCGTTCGGCCCAGAGCGCATACTGTTCTTCAATTTCAGAATGCAGGACAAACTCATTACCGACTTTGGCGATGACTTTGTCAAGGACGACGGCTTGTGTGCTTGCGAAATGATGACACAGACAAAAGATGAGGATGAGCAGGGATTGTGATTTCATATATGGATTTTTACATTGACTCCGTCGATTTCGCGTGAATAGATATCTGCTTTGATCTTTTCCAACAGATCGATTTTTCGCTTGTGTAAGATATAACGTCTTGCTTGCTCACTTACATATGAGAGGGGGGCTATTTCCTTACTTGCGACTCTCTGAATGATGTAAAGATGGTACTCGTACTCTTTATCGGCAAACTTTAACCTGCGGCCGGGGCTCATATTCTGCCCAGTCAGCGTACCTGGCGGTAAGAAACGTTCGATTTCTGGTTGTCTGTGCCAGGTGCTATCCTGTAGAAGGTAGTCTGTTGCGTGTTTCTGACTATAGAGGATCAGTGCGGTCTTATCATCCGGACGTTCACTCCGCCACAGTTTCTGAAATACATCCTTCTCTTTTAATGGCTTTCTAAGCTTCACAAAATAACAACGCATGATAGGTGCCTCAAGCTGATATTGATTCTTATTGCGCTCGTAATAGGTTTTCAATTCTGCAGCTGTCACCACTGTGTCCAGGAGTGACTTCACTAGAACATTCTCATAGTTGCTCATGAGTAACGACGCACGGTAGTCTTCTACCAATTTGTTGATATTGACATCCAATGGCAAATTCCGCTCAGCTTCATGCAACAATAATGTCTCTCTCACCCATGACTCTACATGATTTCGGACTTGTGAGGCGCTGTCATCTGCAGATGTAATATTAATGAGCAATGGTTTGACGTCAGCGAATGTGAGTTTCTGATCATATACTTCCGCAAGGATAATATCAGGTTCTTTTTCTTCGACATCTTGCAAAGGCCCGCAGCCAGATAAACACAGACAGAGGATAATCACAGGTAAAAGTGATACAGCGATGTCATTCGACTTACATCTGGTCATCATCTCCATGTTCACTTTGGGTGACATTTCTCCGTAGAGATATCTCACGGACGAACGATGATGCTATTCAGTACCGCTTCGTTTACTTTCACAGAATAGCGCTGACGTAGGCTCTCAACCCATTCTTTCTCAAGAAAGTCCTGGTAGTCTGCAATCACATAGCCGCGCGCTTCATCAAGGGCTTTTGGTTGCGGAGGTAATAACTTCGACACCACGCTGAATTTTTGAATTCCGGTTCCTTCTTCAACTTGTACAGGTGACATCCATCCTTCTTCCCATACAAGTCCGGCAGCGGTCAATTCTTCACGCGTGTAACGCTTGCGGAGAAAAGATACCTGTTGTTCCTTCTTATTGAGTTTTGTTGTCACACGCTCGATGGAATGTTTGATAAGAAGTTTTTTTGCTTTTGCTGTGACTTTCACGGCCTGAGGTCCTTCTACGCTCAAATGGATAACATCGGCACGCTCGGGCCAGAGATAGTCTTCGCGATGCATAGAATGAAATGCAATCAGACCAGCTGTATCCTGTGATGCTTTGTCCCAGACCATTGATTTCGTGACTTCGAACAACAAAATGCCTTCTTCATACTCACGCATCAGTGCACGGAAGTCAGGATATTTCTTTTCAAGACGCGACTCTTCATAGGAAAGCAAAATTTCATCTATCCATTCTTTGTACATACTGTTGGCTACTACTTGTGGTAGCGTTGTTTTTGCTGCGCGCATCCGCTCACGTGTTTTTGTGCGCAGGAATTGTGCGAAATCATAGTCCGTCTTTTGTGAACCATCAGTAAAGTGGATCAACGACACAGGGTCTGTCGTCGGGACATTCCATTGAAATGTAAAGAAGTCTTCTTTCAACGAATTGATAAACGTATCACGTGCCTGATGATTTTCAACCAGCCCGGATTCCTTTTTGATTGTTTCAATCATCGCTGCCTTAGCTACTCCGACGCGCTCATCTTTTGTGATGCGACCTTCGAGCCGGATCTGCTCATCATCATATGTAACAAGTGGAAAACGATTTACCAACCGGATAATATGCCAACCGACGCGCGTCCGTACAGGTTCAGAAAAGGCACCAGGCCCTACAAGATTGAAGGCTGCCTCTTCAAAAGCAGGGTCATAACTATTGATTCCAAATCTGCCGATGTATCCTCCACGCTTGGCAGTCTGTTGATCATCAGAAACAGTTGCTGCCAGTTCTTCAAAGAGTTTACCGTCTTTCAGATTCTGATATACTGCAAATATCTTTTGCCTCGCCATTTCCTCATTCGAGCCATCACTCTTTACACGTACGAAGATATGCGCAGCCTCTACCTCGCCACGAGCGGGGCGACGGCCAAGGATCTTGAATACATGAATACCCAGAGTACTATGAACCGGATCCGAGATCTCTCCATCCCGCAATGAGTATATCGTATTCTCTACTTCATAGAATCCGCTTGGCAGCATGGCGGTCACAAAACCCAACTCACCTCCATTTGTTGCTGTATTTTGATCTTCGGAAAGCTCTTTGGCTAGTACGGCAAAGTCTTCACCTGATTTCGCACGCTGCGCCGCACGTTGCGCTTTTTCTTCAGCTCGCTGCTGGTCTTCAGGCGTACCATTCGGAACAGGCTTAATAAGAATATGAGCAACGCGGATATCCCATTGCATCCGATCATAAGCTTCGCGGGTGAGTTTATCCACGACCTCTTTATCATTGAGATATGATTTCGCTAATTGCATCCGATAACCGGCCAGCTCTTTGCGTAACGCGGTGATCGTGTCGAGTTGGAGCTCCCTGGCACGCATGACCTTGAGTTTGAACCGTGTGTAGAGATCCAGATACTCTGTGACAGAAGCTCTGGAATAATCAGCATTGTCACGGTTGTTCTTAGTATAGATATACTGGAATTCGGATAGCGGCACACCCGTTTTGTCCACGGAGAAGAGAATAGGGTCGTCCTGCGCCAGAGCAGGAAATGCCATGCTGAAACAGCAGGCCATTACGAGCAGAAAATTCAGTTTTTGCATAGCGGCGGCAAAAGTACGTAAATGGATCAAGGGATGGATGGCGAACGGGCAAAGGGCAAAAGGCGAACGGCAAACAGCAAAAAACCAATTATCCAAAAATAAATATCGGGCCGACCTTACATTTCAGGCATTTGTACCGTATATTTCGAGAGTATCGATGCACACCCAAAATTTCCAGACTATGTTAAACGAAGAAGTACGCAAAATCATGACCAAGAATCCGCCAGTAGCTCATCCTGAAGATCTAGTACGGGACGTGGCAAACAAAATGGTAGAAATGCAAGTCCAGCAATTGCCGGTTGTACAAGACGGAAAACTTGTAGGAATGGTGACCGCCTATGACCTCTGGCGCCAAAGCAGAGATACAGTTGATTATGAAAGTAAACAGGTCAAAGAGGTAATGACCACCAAAGTCATAAAGATTACGCCTAAGGACAAAGTTGGCACAGCGGCTGAGTTGTTCATGGATCAGCGTTTTAAGACTCTTCCTGTAGTCAATCTTGATAATGAACTGAAAGGTGTGATTACTGCCTTTGATGTCATCCGTCATACGCTGACGAGGGAGTATCCGCACCCAATCCTCTATAGCGAGGTGTTTGAGCAGTCCTAGTGCACCATCCCCGATCTCGTCTTGAATAGGGTGTAACATGAAAAGCCGGATGACCCGGCTCTTCAAGAGTATCTATCGCAATTTTCTTTAGAAGCTGTCTGGGATTTCTATCCTTTTCTGAGTTCAGAAACACTGTGATAGATATAGTCCGCATGGTAACCCGTGAAGTATCTGTCGTACTTGTCGAAGAACGCTTTACGCGCTGTCTCATCAGGCCAATGTGCCTTTACTAACTCCTCATTTTTATCAAACCCACTCTGTATGGCTCCCCAGTTTTCATAAATACGCACTTCTACAAAATCCCGATTATCACTCCCCCAGCCGTGCGCATAGTTCCTGAATCCGACAATAAAAGGATTCTTGTGTACTGTGTTGTCGAGTAACTCTTTGTGAAGCGCTCTAAATTCCTCTGTAGTGCCATCTTCCGGATATGCGCGTTGTATTTCCTGGATATAAACTACCAGTGGCTCAGTGGATTGAGTCACAATCGCTTTTGCACCTGGCACTACACGATAGATCTCATCGGCGTGCACATTTACCATATAGCTATCATATTTGTCAAAAAATGCATCGCGGGCTGCCTTATCCGGCCATCCGGCTTCTGCAAGTGCATCAGAACGCTCCTCTGCCTTGTCGATGTCTTCCCATGATTTGTAACCCGTCACGATTTTCACTTCCGAATTATCCTCCGTGAAGTAATGGACGAGGAACGCAGAGCGCATGATCAATTCATTTTTCATTGTCACCTTTTCATGATACTCTTTGGCAAGGGCAAGCCATTCATCGTTTGATCCATCTGTTTTCGACATGTCCCAATGTGCAGTAGTGTAAGTCACAAATGCAGGTTCATCCTGAGCAAACAAGTAACATGGCATGAAAAGGGATAAGATAAATGTCTTTAATCCCTGGTGTTTGAGCAATTTCATAAGACAGGCTGGTTTTAATTAATAAATAGTGTGTAGACTCCAAAATGAACATTGAATATAGCCTTTCCTGTTTTAACGGAAAAGATTTCATGCACCAGTTACAAAACTTTTTTATGGAATGGTATATACCATTGAGAAACTGGCTATAGATGGTTGTTGATACCATTCTCACAACGTACAATCCCCGATGCTACGACTTGATCGAGAAGCTCCTGGTTCCGCTCTGTCGACGCCGCATACTTCACCTTGTTGTCCTTGCCATGTGCGAGATGAAAGGCTATTGCACAAAATCGCAATTCATATTTCTGCAGGTCATTACGCAAAAGTCTTAGCGCAAGCTCACTATCCTCCCGTCCCCATCCTTCAAAGTCTTCATTGAATCCATTCACTGCCATAAAGTCACGCTTCCTTATTGAAAGATTCGCGGACTGTGTCTTGTACCATTGACTGGAGCTATGGCTGTACACCCGCGCCAGCAGGTCCGAGTGAAATGCATAACGGCGCAAGGAAATCCCTGGCGAAAATGGCGAAATCGCTATCTGTCCCTGAAGCAAAACTCTTCTTGTAAAACTCTCAGATAACATCGCACGCTTACCATGAAGAAAATACCCTTCCTTCGCAGATGAAAGATGAGATGACACAAAGTGACGATGCAGGATCATATCACCATCGATAAAGAGCAGATACTCTCCACTTGATTTACTCACGGCGAGGTTTCGTGCACGAGCCGCACGAAAACCCTGATCATCCTGCCATGCATGGATCATCGGTATTGAACTTTTGGTACGAAAGAGGTCTATGGTCTTGCCTGTCTCGTTTCCCGACCCGTCATCTGCTATGATAATTTCATCAGGCAGTGTTGACTGATGCAATACACTTTGCAAGACCAGGTTCAGCGCATCAGGTCGGTTATATGTTGTGATGATGAGAGAAGTGTGCATTTCAGATACGAAGGTGAGTCAAAATTTCCGAGTTATTTAAGAATGTCTGCCCACGTAAAAAATTCCCAAATCCAATGAAGTCTCCTTCTCCTGTGCAATCTCAGAAACCAATAGTCCAGTCGCAGGACCAAGGCTAATTCCAAGCATCGCATGTCCGGCAGGTTATGATGAGATTCTGATAGCGCGGAGACCGGCCGATATATGGTAATCCATCCGCAGACACCGGACGGAATCCATGCCAGATGTTTAGAGAGTCAAATTGGAGATGCGGAAAGTTGGGATAGTATTCAGTCATCGCATTGAGAATAGCTGAGACTCTTTTCTTGTTGATGTCTCACCTCCAATGTGCCGATTTAGAAATAAAATCAAAATGACAATCAAAATTGCAATTGATATTGATATTTTGATTCTAGAAGTCAGTACCGATACTCAAGTGCAGCTTGGGATCCAACCTTCGCTTTGTTTCCAGTGCCCAAGCATAATCTGCTTTGAAGTAGTACCCAAACAACATTGTGCGTAATCCTGCGCCATATCCAATGACAACAGGGTTGCGGAAGTATTTGACATCAACACGCACTGTAGGAGGACTTACAAGGGTAAGTGTGTTAAGGGGATTCTCTGAACTAAAAGGATCGCGACCATGCCACGCCGTACCGGCATCTACAAATCCCACAACTTGCAGATTACGAAGGAAAGAAGATCTCAATTTGCCACGAGAGAGATAGCGCACAAAAGGGACACGCAATTCAGTATTGATAAGTACGACAGAAGATCCGTTGCGTGCATTATAGTTGAACCCACGCATATTGGCAGCAATAGTTTGATATGCAAAATTCTTATCACCAGGTACAGGAATCGTATTGTCGAACGAAGCAAAAAGCCAGTTTTCCACACCACCGAGATAATACAGATTGCGCTCAGAGCCGATGGATGTCGACGCAAATAAACGCATGGCCAGGATACTATGCTTATCGAGGGGCTCGTAGTGTCTTGCGTCCAAACCAAACACAGTCATAAATCCTTTGTCAAAGGTGAGCTTCTCCCCTGGCTCGAATACATTGAGATCAAATTTTTTCACCACTTCGCTCCACACTTTGTATCTCGTGCCGTGTAGCGTATTGATATCCCACTCCACTGTATTGTCATAGACAAATTCTGCCTTGAGACCGATGCGTTGATCATCCGCAGTACGTGTATCGAGATTGGTCACATCAGTAGCGAGTTGAATCCGTCTGTCATTGCGCAATGTCAGTGTTGCACGCAGGCTTGTGTAAGTATCCATTGGATAACTCAGTCTGTACTGACCGATCACACTGACCGTTTGTGTACGATCAATATCCAAAGGTCCGGAAGAGAGAGATTCAGTAGAGGATTTTCTATAAAACGCATAACGTTTGTCAAACCGTTTTTTGAGATCATCCAGGTAGAGGAAGTATTCACTACCGTTGAATGATGTTGGAAAGCGCGCACCACCTTCTATCACATAGTCTTCGAAAAGGTCTTTGAGGTTTGCTTTGAGCAGAATGCCCAGCGGCGGATTATCATATTCTTGCTTCGTCCCGGCATAGGCATCCAGAGACGTGAAGAGCAGGCTATTGTCCATCGTCGTCGTCACAAAATCAAGTTTGAATCGTAGTCGATGAGCGATCGCTCTTACCGGCCGGAACTCAATGACCTTGGACGGATTATAGTTTACCGGTTCACCAGGTTCATAGGATGGCCTGATAATGGAAACAGGCGGTGATGGTATTGGCTGAACAATAATTTCTTCAGCGCCATGCAGGCTATCACCGGATTTTGAAAATTCTGATTGAAACAAATATCTCGGGTCCACAAAATCCATCGCATCCTTAGTACCAATTTGTTTTTCTTCTTTGACAAAAGGTATTTCAGAAAATTCTCTTTGCACACCACCTTCCTTACTTGCATCGGCAAGACTCAATCGTTGACGACCATCAGCGACAAACGCAATGAATGTATTTTCTGAAGAGACGGACGCTATATGATGGGTGACCATTCGGGCGTCACTCATGAGGGTTGTTTGCCCAGTGCTTAAAGAAAGTATTTTGCGATGTTGGCGACCGGATTCGGTGGAGATCATTGCAATAGATTCGTTTCCCACAACTATCGGCTGCTTTTCACTGGCAAGCGGTGTATTTGTCAATTTGCGCAGCGACCATCCATGCCGCTCAGGCGTCATAAAAAAGATGTCAAAGTTCTCCAGTGGAAGTATGGTATCCAATGCCCGTGTCTCCATCAATGTATCGGTCCTGTTCGAAGCAAATAACAATCCCTTCTTTCCCTCAATCGTATTTACCCGCACATCAAGGTCGTCGAAGAAATCATCCGTGATCCTGAACGTCTGCCGCGTACGTAAACTATACTTAAATAAGTCAGACAAACCATCGGTGGCAGCGGCCAAAATCAAGGTATCGGCATGCCAGTAGTCCATTGCATAGATGCGCTGATATTCAAGTGACATCAATTCAGTGACCTGACTATTCTCTTCCAGGTCAAAATGGGTGAGATAAACTACGTCCCGGTGTTCATACAACATTGAAAGCATCTTGGTATTGGGACGCCATGCAAAGAGTGGATACTGATAATCGGGTTCTTGAATAATGTTTTTCTTACCAAGTGTATAGATGCGCGCATGTTCTCCTGTACGTAAATCATGCAAATAGATCCGCGTCTTGTCTGCATCATTCAATGCATACACAAGGGTCTCACCATCGGGGCTGAGAGAAAGTTTCGAAATGCGTGACATATTTCGCTTGCGCAATTCAAGGATATCTTCTCCTGACCACGCAGCTGTCTCGGGGTATCTGTTTTGAATGTATGATTCCCATCCAAGGATCAGTTCGTCAAACTTCACACCGAGGATATACAGGATGGCATTATCGAGATTGCGATTGATCCGGGTGAGGTAGAGAATGTTGGCAATCGTACTTTTTCCATATGTGCGGCTGATGTAGTGCCAGAGCGAATGTCCTGCAAGGGTCGGATTCTCTTTGACTAATCGGTGAAAATCCCGGTATCTACCATTACGTTGACTAAGGACATCAGCCATTAAATCATCGAGAGCCGGAGTCCAGTCTTCAGCAACATATGATACCAAACCTTCTTTATACCAATCAGGCAGATTTAGCAGCACTGCATTCTGTACCACTTCCTGCAGATTGGTACCATATAGCATCGACTCCAGATATACACCTGCAATACCCTGACGAATCCTTTGCCGCAGACGCTGATGATCACCGTCGAAATAGACAAACATTTTATTGCCCAGAATCTTCGTGCGACCAGCTACTGAAGTAAAAACTTCTTCAGAACCAAGATTGCTTTGTTTTTGATCAGTGAGGTCGAGATAAACGACAATCTCGATTTTATCATTGAACCTGTGTTCCAGAATACTTTGGATCTCAGCATTGTCATGTTCTGCGAATTGGATCACGGTTTGTGCCACATTGCGCCCTTTCCCATACCAGTACGTGACAAAATTTTCTGTCTCATACATCCACCAATCAGAAAAGTCGTCATGATACTGGACGCGGTTTTTGCCGAACTCAGTATAGATGGACTGGCTACTGGCAAGGACTGTAGCCAAAAGCATGCAGATTGTAAAGATTCCCTTTATCATACTTCAGTCTATAGAACGACGAAGGTGTACAAAGTATTTAGCTGTCTTCATGTGAGAAAAGGTAGGGAGAAAAGGGGAAAGAGAGGAAAAACCGGGGAAGCCGGTTAATCGGGGAAAGCCTGCCTTCGCTAGCTACGGCAGACAGGCCGGGGAAGCAGGGAAAGCCCGCCTTGCTCCTCCGCTAAAGCTTCGGCGGCACGCGGACGCTAGCTACGGTGGACAGGCAGGGAATTAGGGGAATTGCAGCGAGTCGTTGGAATTGACTTCGAACCTCAAACTTTGAACTACTGTCTTTTCATCAACAATCGGCCCTCGAAATTCTTTTCAAGGATAAATTCTGGTTCCAAAACCTTCGCCTGATCGGGATGCAAATAGTAATACTCGACGGGGTTGTCTTTTGAAATGTCCCTTGAATAAGGCATCAGATCTACAGGAAGGTGTTGTGTCTGTACATAGAAGTGTGTGCTTGGATGAAAAAGCCATTCAACGCTCAAAGACACAGAATCGCCAGGGGTTGTCTTATCAACCAGAGAGTAGACCATTTCCTTTGTACTCGCGTCATACCACCATTCCCGATACGTGTGTGCGGTAAATGCCCGATAGAAATGTGCAAGGATGAGAATTCCAAGCGCGTTGCCAATGATGAGACTGATCAGGTGATTTTTTCTGAGATATTTTGATAACACAAAAAGAACCAGAAGTGCGACAGGAGTATAGAAAATGATTGCTTTGCGTCCTGAGGGATATGAGGCCCCGGTAAATTCATGATTGACGACAAAAAACGCAATCAGCAACACAACGAGAACACTTAAAAAGCGACCGAACTCTGTTTCAAGTTTTTTGTCCGCATTGCGAACAGGGAACCATGCAGTGATGACACACAATCCCAGAATGTATGCACTTCCTGTGGCAACGAGCTGAATTGTACGTTCACCAAACCATGTTACACCATACAGGCTATCTCTGACTATCCAAAGCCAGGATTTCCACATCGAAGCGGTGCCAAATTCAAACTCACCATGCTTCATCAGCATCTGGACCGGCAAATAGAAGTACCAGAACAAAAAGGCGAGACAGAGTACGATAGATAATATTACCATACCCTTCATCCGCTTACGTGGCCGACGGAGTGTTAATATGAAATGGATAGCTGCTGCACCAAAAAGTGCTACCAGATAAGCCAGGTATGTAAGATTTGCAAACACAGCAGCTACAGCTGCAACAACTGACAACACTATGTAGCAATCTTTGGCTCGCGCGATAAATCTCCACGCCGCAAAGAGGCTCAACATGACAAACCCCAACCCCATACCATATCCACGGGCAAGTGCGAAAAAATCTAACACGAAAGGATTGCCAGCCAATAGTGTAATACCAACGAATGCTACGGTCGAACCATTACTTACTTCCCTGAGTATCAAAATCACGCACAGCAAATAGACAACAAGTAGCAGCAGATTAGGCAGTCGTAGTGCAAACTCTGTTGGCCCGATAATGCTTGCCGTCCATCGCATGAGTACTGTATTGAGGAGATGATTGTTGGCAGTTGACCAACAATAGGGATTGTGATGGCAACTCCACAGGTTTAGTTCGCTGCGATCGACAAGATTCAGATACGTACTGCTTTCATCATGTGTCATCGAGGTGTGTGAAGCTTTATATCCTGCACAAACCAGGATGCTCAGCGCAATACTTATGGCAGTAGCCATTTGTATTCCATTCCATTTAGACCAACCGTTCAAGGGGGAAGAGGATTTTTTCATGCCGCATCAAAAATGATCGTTGGCCGAAGATACTCACGGTGACAACGTGAAAGCATGACAATTGTCCCGCACTGATCAAACATATCTCAACATCTTTCATATCTTGCCCGCACAATTTCACCCATGACTAATTATGCATACTTCTCCTCGCCTCTTGGTCTTCTGGAAATAGTATGCACAGAAATCGGAATCTCGGAGATCAATTTTGTCGATCACCCAAGGTTTGAAGCCTCTGAAAATCTTTCCCCAACTCTTCAGGACTGTCTCACTCAACTCGATGAATACTTTGATGGCCGGCGTAAGCGGTTTGATGTTGCTCTGGATCTCAGTCAGGGCACTGATTTCAACCGGGATGTTTGGCACCTGGTACGAGCGATTCCATATGGACGTACGCGCAGTTATTCTACGATAGCCGAGACCCTCGGGAAACCCCATGCCAGCCGCGCAGTAGGACAGGCAAATGGGCGAAATCCAATTCCTATCATCATCCCTTGTCATCGCGTGATTGGCAAAGACGGTGGTCTTACAGGATATGCTTATGGATTGGAAATGAAAGAAGCACTCCTCGCAATCGAAAACCCGAAGAAGTTTGTCCACCAGACGGAATTGTGGTAAAGAATTTCGGATTTCGGAATGCGGATTTCGGAATGCGGATTTTGACAAAGTGAAGCAGGAATAGCTTTTTGCTAAAAGCGAACAGCCAACGGCTAACAGCGCAAAGCGAACGGCTAATTCAGCTTCGCGGGTACGGTAAGGACAAACGCGGGAATCTTCACATCGAAATTGGTTTTCTCATCTAATCTCAACATTGTATAGGTCCCTTGCATCCGCCCTATCTCGGTTGTGAGTACACAATAGGATGAATAGACATGAACACCACCTGGCTGAATGACTGGCTGCACACCGATGACGCCATCACCTTTGACTTCGTTTTGGACACCTGAGTCTTCCGTAATTATCCAATGCCTGCGCAGAAGCTGAACAGGATAGTGGTTCCTGTTTTCGATACTGATATCATAGACATGAAGGAAGTAATTCCGGTGCGGTTCAGAATGCGATGGCTGATATTGATGCTCTACTGAAATGCGGATGCCGTTTGTCGTAAGAGTTTCCATCAGTTTTTGAATTTGGGCATTGCTCCTGTAAAATCAGAAATAATGTTTTCGGCTTTCTTAAGCGTGTTTTCCAGGACGTCATTTATCAACACGACATCAAATTTGCTTTCGTATGTCAACTCCTCACGGATGCGTACGATACGCGTCTGTAGACTCTCAGCACTTTCCGTGCCACGGCTTTTCAAACGTTCGATTAGCATGTCGAGTGTCGGAACTTTTACAAAAACCACCAGAGTGTCGTTAGGGTATTTTTCTTTTATGCTGACAGCGCCTTTCACATCAATATCAAAAATGACATGTTTGCCAAGCGCCCATAAACGCTCTATTTCAAACTTTAATGTCCCGTACAATTGACCCGGGTAGACTTCTTCCCATTCCACAAACGCATCCTCATCTACCCACATCCTGAACGTCTCACTGGAAAGAAAATAATAATCCTTGCCATGTTTTTCATGAACGCGGCGTGCACGTGTTGTTCCGGATACGGAGAATGCCAGTTCGTCAAATACCGACAGAATATGGCGCACTACCGTAGTCTTACCAGAGCCGGAAGGGGCAGTAAAGACAATGAGTTTACGACCATCTGCACCTCCACTCATAGTGCATTCGCCAATTGCTCTTTGATTTCCTCCAAGGCATTCTTCATCGTCACCACATTGTGCTGGATGGATGTCCATTGGGCTTTCGCGCCGAGTGTGTTCATCTCTCTGCCAATTTCCTGACTGATGAAACTGAGTTTTTTGCCCTTTACCACCTCGTCGCTTTGCATATAATCGAGGAAGTAAAGACAGTGCTGTTGCAGGCGGACTTTCTCTTCATTGATATCCAACTTGTCGAGATAGTAGAGCATCTCTTGTTCGAGACGGTTTTCATCGAGCCCTTCTTGTTTGAGTTCGGCAAATTTCAGGGCAAGCCGTTCACGAAAAGCGGTTTGACGGTCTGCTTCATCTGCGTCGACGAGTTTGAGGAGGTCCAGTATTTCTGTGATGCGACCTCTGAGATCATTCCGTAGAATTTCTCCTTCAGTCTCTCTGAAAGCCTGCAGGCCGCCGAGTGCACTTTGCGTTGCGGCAGATATAGCTGTCCAGTCCTCATCAGACATCTCGCCATTGGTTGACTGGAGAATGTTTGGAAGTCTAAGCACTGCTTGAAAAATTGCATCATCGGACACAGCAAAACCTTTGGAGATCGTTTGCAATGCCGTAAAATACTTGCGGATCACTGTCGCATTTGGAATGCCGGTATCCTGAAGCACATTGTCTTGTATTTCAATGGTCACATCCAGTTTGCCACGCACTGCACCATCCTGAATCAATCTTCGCAGATCCAATTCTTTACTACCAAGTGTCAGCGGGGACTTGATCCGTATATCAGCCATCTTTCCATTCAAAGAGCGGACTTCTACAGAAATGACCTTTTCGCCATATGCAGCTTCCCCTTTGCCGTAGCCAGTCATGGATAAGAACATGCCCGATTTTTTTTGTGGCGGCTAAGGTAGCCCAATTTTCAAGCGATGTCAGATCAGGTCAGTTTGAGTGGTGTCTCAGTTTCGTCAGTTCACGCAAAGTTGTTTTCCACGCAAAGGCGCAAAGGACGCGAAGATGTGATTCATAAACATCTAGGTGCATGTCAACTGAGACACTACTTCAGTGTGGGCTTCCTGCAATTGGTTAAACACGCTTTTCGGAAGCACTCTTTGTCAGCACAACCTCCGGGTATATAATATATAAATGGATAGTTCAGCGTAGTCTTTTGTTGCTGTGGCCTTTATTTCCGGCAAATCAACACAGCCAGGGCCATGCAGTAAGACCTGCCAGATACACCTATCATCGCGGCCTTTCAAGCCTAAAAATCGTCTCAATGACAGCTTTCTCAGAATTAAAGAGTGTTAAAATCACCCATTCTTACCGGAAAAATGCACCCAACTGCCTGTAAGACAGTAAGAAATGAGAAAATTAGTGTGCAATTTACTTGGCAAACCAAATGAATTTGCGAAATTTGCCGCCCGCCTTGTGCTGGGGGGATTGATTGACATAACTGATTCACAACCAATCTATACTATGAGGAAAGCAGACTTAGTGACGACGATTTCCGAGAAAACCGGTGTTCCCAAAGTGGATGTACTGGTTGCTATGGAAGCCTTTTTTAAAGAAGTAAAAGAATCCCTTTCATCTGGGGAGAATGTATATGTGCGCGGCTTTGGATCTTTTGTTGTAAAAAGACGTGCAAAAAAAATTGGTCGCCATATAAAACGTAATGTAGCAATTGAGATTCCCGAACACTGCATTCCTGCATTCAAACCTGCAAAAGTGTTTGTGGATGAAGTGAAGAAGAATACGACTAAAGCGGAAGAATAGCTTAGCTGCATGGACAAGCAGCAAGTCGCGTTGATCGTGGGTACTCTTGCCCTGATCCTATTGTTGTTTTTCGGTTTTAATACGAAACCACCTAAACAAAGACTCCTTGAAAAGTCAAGGGGCGGAGATGTTGAGTTACAGGAAGCCCAAAATGTAGTGCGGGAAACAAAAGCGGCCCTGCCGGCAGATCTCAGAAAGTATATTCAGGGACTGGAGAATGTCGTCGAAGGTTCTACTGATGATTCTATCAGAGTGGAGGCATTGAAATCGCTTTCATCAACCTGGTTTGATCAAAAAGCGTTTGTTTCGGCCGGCTACTATGCAGAACGTATTGCAGAGATTACACAGACCGCAGAAAGCTGGGCAATCGCGGGTTCGACTTACGGAGCGGAGTTCTCTCTTGGAAATGACTCTGAGTATGTGGATGTCGCAGTAGCCGGAGCCGTCAGAAGTTTTGAGAATGCAATCTCGTTGAGTCCGGACAACATCGACTATCGGATCAACCTGGCAATCTGTTACGCCGAACGTCCTCCTGCGACAAATCCCATGAAAGGAATTCAATCGTTATTGGAACTCAATCGTACCTACCCCGAAAACACATCAGTGCTTTATCACCTCGCGAGATTCGGAATGCAGACAGGACAATATGATAAAGCGAAAGAGAGACTAGAGACAGCCATTGCGCTCGATCCGTCTCAACGGAGATTGAATTGTCTGATGGTTGATTTGTTGAAAGAAATGAATCAGTCGGAGAACATAGACAAATACGAAAGTGTTTGCAATGAAGTTGGCAGAACGGAGGAAGGGCAGAACGGAGGAGAGGATAAAGAATGATTGACTAGTTAATTGAATAACTAATTGGCGCAATACCAAGCCACTTAGAAGTCACTTAGCGGCAACTTAGAAGCTACTTAGCAACAACTTAGAATTAAATAAAATACCAAGCAATATGCCTTGCGGAAGAAAAAGGAAAAGACATAAAATCGCTACGCACAAGCGTAAGAAGCGATTAAGGAAAAATCGTCACAAGAAGAAGAACCGGTAGTCATCGGGATTTAATTGGCATTGGGGGAAAAAGACGTCTGTCTGTAAAACAATAATGACGTGCAGTCCTCAACAAGCTGCGTTGATGTTCCCCGGAATTTATCCCGGCATCTTCTTTTGAAATATTATCCATCACTGAATTTCCCCGGACGTGAAGTCCGGGGAACGGGCATGTTTGCCCACCCTTGATGTCGTCTTTCATTCATTAATGAGACGCACATCGTGAACAAAGAGTTGATCATCAGTGCGAGCCCTACCAATGTAGAGATCGCAATGCTCGATGACGAGCGACTTGTAGAAATACATCAGCAACGTACAAAAGCAAATTTTTCTGTCGGCGATATTTTCGTTGGTCGGATACGCAAGCTTATGCCCGGATTGAACGCGGCATTTGTGGATATCGGTCACAGACAGGATGCGTTTTTGCACTACACCGACCTCGGCCCAAAGCTGCGGTCCCTGCTCAGGTACACCGACAAATCCATCAAAGGAGAACAAGGTCCTTTCCTGGATGAGTTTTCTTTTGATCCGGAAATCATCAAGACAGGGAAAATAGACCAGGTGATCGAGCGGAATCAGGCTGTCCTTGTACAGATTCTCAAAGAACCTATCTCCACAAAGGGACCACGCCTCAGTTGCGAGATCACCATTCCTGGTCGGTACGTTGTTCTGGTACCGTTTTCAAATGCAATTTCTATCTCGAAAAAAATCCCAACAAATGAAGAGCGTAAGCGACTTCAGGTGTTGGTCACCAGTATTCGTCCGAAAAACTTCGGTGTCATCGTGCGCACTGCTGCTGAAGGCAAAAAGGTCGCTGACCTCCATGATGAAATCCGCTCTCTTACTGCCAAGTGGGAAGAGATGCACAAGCAATTGCGTGGAAACAAGAAATCACAGAAGCTTCTCAGTGAGCTTGATAAAGCATCTTCCATTCTCCGCGATGTCCTGAACGATTCATTCAACCGCATCGTGGTGGATGATCGGGTGATGTATGAAAATGTGCGCGAGTTCCTCGGCAGCATAGCTCCGGATCAAGTTGGTATTGTACAACTTCATAAGTCGCGCAAGCCGATCTTCGACACATATGGTGTATCAAGACAGATCAAGGCATCTTTTGGAAAGACATTTACACTTCAAAGCGGAGCTTATATTGTCATCGAATCCACTGAGGCTATGCATGTGATCGATGTAAACAGTGGCCCAAAGATGCAACGCCGTGATCAGGAAACTTCTGCCTTTGCCGTAAATCTTGAGGCAGCCGAAGAGATCGCCCGTCAACTCAGACTGCGGGATATCGGAGGTCTGATTATTATTGATTTTATCGACATGCGCTCACAGGAGAATAAAATAAAATTGCTCCAGGAGATGCGTCAGTTTATGAAGCGTGATCGCGCACAACATACTATTCTCCCACTAAGCAAGTTCGGCTTGTTGCAGATCACACGTCAAAGAGTAAAGCCTGAAGTTGTCATCAATACGGAAGAACAATGTCCCACATGTGAAGGCACGGGCAAAGTAACTCCGACAATTCTGATCAGTGATTCTCTTCAACGAGACCTTGAGTTTATTCTCAACTCACGCCCAAAGGCCCGCTTGCGGCTGGAAACCCATCCTTATATACACGCTTGGCTGAAGCATGGACTACCAAATCAACAACACCTTTGGTGGTGGAAACACAGCACCTGGATACGTATTCGTCCAAACAATGACCTCGGCTTGAACGAGTATAAGTTCTTCGATAAGAATAATGATGAGATAAGGATGTGAAGAAAGGGTGAAGCCGGTAAAGCCGGATCAACCGGTGAAACCGGATCAAAACTCCCAACTTCAAAACTTACCTACTTACTATACCGACTTTGTTCGCCGGAGCAGGCGAAGGCGAAATACCGATTACCTTTTCTTGCGGGCTGAAGACTGCCGGACTGAGACTGCGTTTCGACAAGCTCAACGACCGGTCTCTGAGCCTGTCGAAGAGAGGACTGCGGGCTTACTTCCTCCCCCAAACCGCAACTCTTGACGTTCCGCGCTTTCCCTTTGCACCTGGTTTGTACCAGAATTCGATTTTCTGAATGTGCCTAAGCCCACCCTCAAGATCTATCACCCGGGACTCTCCTCCCTGTGGAATGACCGCGCGCAATTCTACATTCTGCACATCGCCGTTGTCAAAATGGATTTTCATGTCAAAGAATCGCAGTGGAGCGTCTGTCACGCGAAGCTTGAGTTGGCGGAAGTCATCTCGGAAGTCGCCTAAGTGAATCACATCGCGGTCCACACCATAGTTCACGGTTTTATCCGCGATAAATTTCCAATCCTGTGCAGATGCAGGGGCAACCACGCCGATCATTGAAATCAGGATAAGGCAAAGCATTGTTTTCATCATGTTGAATTGAGGTTCTTGAAATTTTTGAATTCGGAATACGAAATTAGACTTCTTCTGTCGATGAAGGTTCATTCTTTTGGGTGAAAAATTCGCACCCATGCTAAACCTGGCAGCATTTCCTTCCCGCTACATCAGCGCTAAAGCTGCCAGGTTATCCATGCTCCTATGGACTTTGTGGTCGTCGAATCCACTTTAAATCTCATCTTGTCCGAAGTTTGCAACTTCGGACCTACATTACTGCTTTTGAAGTATATAACTTCATTTGAAGTGTGCTATCAAAACTGCATAATATATATCTCAGACAATGCGTATCCTTTATTGCGTTCTGAACTGGGGCTTAGGTCACGCAACGCGTTCTATACCCGTCATCAGAGCATTGCGGGCTAATGGGTATGAGGTCGAAATTGCATCAGACGGAGGACCGCTTGCGTTTCTGCGTAGGACTTTTCCTGAATGTGCAAGCCATGAATTGCCGGGATATAATATTACATATCCCACACGATCCGTACTACTGAATGCTATAAGTCAGTTACGCAATATGCTGCGAGCAGTATCGGCAGAGCACAGGCTGACTGAAGAACTCATCTCAAAGCACAGGTTCCATGCAATTATTTCAGACAACCGCTATGGGTGCTATCATCCTTCTATTCCTTCAATCCTTATCACTCATCAACTCCGCAATCTTGCAGAGACTACCATACTGAGTAAACCCGGCGAGTGGCTTGTAAACGGTTATCTCAGGCACTTCGATGAGGTATGGATTCCCGATACACCGGATCGCATATTGAGTGGAAAACTGACAGACATCTCATCGAAGAAAGTGCGGTTTATCGGTCACTTGTCTGATCAGGTATATTCTCCTCAGGAAAAACTTTACGATATCGCAGCAATTCTTTCCGGGCCTGAACCACAACGCACAAAACTTGAAAAAGAAATCCTGCCACAACTTGTAGCACATCGAGGCAAATGTGTCCTGGTAAGAGGTATGATGAATGATGATCCGCCGTCGTACGAAGCAGATGTGACGATCCATTCATATATGGATCGATCGGGCATAAATAACTTATTGAATAGTTCCGAAGTCATCCTGTGTCGCACAGGTTACAGTAGCCTGATGGATTTGCTTAACGTAGGAGCGAAAGCAATATTGATTCCTACACCGGGACAGCCAGAACAGGTTTATCTGGGTGAACGCATGAAGAGATATGAACAATTTGTGGTTCAGAAGCAAGGGGAAGTGGATGTGAAGGCTGGGATAAATAATTTGAAGAATAAAGCATTTGTTCGGGCGACTGCACACCATGATGGACTTTTGGAAAGTGCATTGCTAAGTCTTAGAGGTAGAAGCAATGCAAGTGTACGTTAACAAACCCCTGTCCTTCTCTTTCCTTTTGAGGTTAGCTAGGGCAGGAACACCTGCGAAGGGAGGGAGCCGATCCCTGAGGCTTTATATTGTCTCACACGCCGCCTTACCCTTCACCGACAACGCTCTCCCCGGATGCACCTTCAGTGCACGTTCAAATTGTTGCATCGCTTCTTTGGGTCGGTTATGTGCCAATAGCCATTCACCATAGAGTTCATAAGATGGCTTCACGATGGAAGGTGGTCCATAGATAAAACTGGAACTGCTTTCCATATCCACTGCTTGTCTCAAAAGTTTTTCGGCGCCGACATCGTCATTGTGCTCCCAGGCTTGTAAGGCATGCAATTCGATTTCCATGATCTGCGCACATTGGAGATCAAGCGCGTCGGGGATCAGTGAGTTCACACCACTACATGTCCGAACGACACTTCCCGAACTTTTCTCTTCTTCAAGAAGTCGCTCCGCGGTCATGTGACGGATTATGCTGTCGAGGGTCAAACATGCATCTGCATGATATGCCTGCATTCCATGGGCGAAGTGATCCAGGGCCCGAGTGGCGATATTCAGATCACGTTTATCTACTTCAATGGATGCCACTTCACCATCATAATCATTTGTCTCGACGAGATAAGTTGTTTTGAGATAAATCAAATGAGTTCGTGCGCGACTACTGGGGAGTTCAGCACAGTACGTTTTCATATCATCAACAAGTTTCTTCGCCTCGGCTATTCTTCCCTGTTGCAGATACCCGTACATCAGCCAGTGCAATGCATGGTAGTTCAAATCTTCGTTTGTGAGATTCTTTTCTTCTTTTCTTTTTTTATCCGCAGCCCAGGCGACTTCATTTGAACTCACGACCTTATCCCATAAACCCGATGCCAGATAAATATGGGATGGCATGTGCAATGCATGTCCTGCATCCGGTGCCACTTGCGCATAGGCATCAGCTACCATCATCGCGAGCGAGGCATGATCCGGATCGTCATAAGCATGTATGGTGTAGTGCAGCGCTCCAGGATGTTTTGGATTCCTTGCCAGGACTTCTTTGGCGATCATGG
The DNA here is from genome assembly GCA_031400515.1 of Bacteroidota bacterium. Lineage (GTDB taxonomy): Bacteria > Bacteroidota > Bacteroidia > Chitinophagales > Saprospiraceae > DATDQA01. The sequence goes on along the minus strand of JANNQA010000031.1, from coordinate 1,076 downwards.
CCGCGTGTTCATATACTTTCACATCACGACCAACAGGCACAGAACCTATCAATGCAATGCTGTAGAATGCAGCAACTTCGTCATTGCCAGGATATTTCTGATACAACTCACCCATATGTGCTGCATACGCACTATCTCTGAATGCCTTTGTCCCTTCACCATACAGGATATTGACACCCGTGATAAAATCCTTTTCGATTGGCGTCTGCGCTTTAAGAACGCGTTCAGAGGGAGTAGCACCGAGCAGAGCGATGACAGAATCTGCGCTTGCACCATCCTGATATCTCCAGAGCGGGTGATTGTGAGTCATTGCCTCACCCCAATAAGCCATGGCAAAGTCAGGATCGATTTCTGAAGCTTTCTGAAATTCCTCTGCAGCATCTTCATATTCAAAACTGTGCAGGAGCAGCAATCCTTTCTCGAAGTAGGGCTGCGCTTCTGGTTTTCCTGTGACTGAAAATTCTACCTCTCCTAATTGCGCCCTTTTTTGTCCGCAACTGGTGAGGAGACAAAGTGAAAGATAGAGGAAGAGGAATTTTTTCATAATAGCTATTGGGTACTGATGAATCCAGGGCGAAACCCTCCGCGACATGCCTACGCAATGCTTCGGTCTCCGGCGGCCATAGCCTCTGGCGACGGCTCGCAGTTGACAAAGTACGCGAATTGGCGCGAATGTCGTGAATGACATAGTGAGGAGTCCTTGTCATCCTGAGCAGAGCTTGCCCTGAGTCTATCGAAGGGAACATAGTGAGGAGTCCTTGTCATCCTGAGCAGAGCTTGCCCTGAGTCTATCGAAGGGAACATAGTGAGGAGTCGAAGGATGCAAGTGGTTGAGAGGGTATTAATCTCGAGCGAACTATGAGTGATCCGAGGGCGACGAGGACCACGAATAGTGAGTCGAGAGATCCTTTTATTGACAACAGGATTTCTCGACTCGTTCCCTTCGACATGCTCAGGGCAAGTTTGCTGCGCTCCTCACTCCCTCGAAATAGACAAAGGTTATGCATTACGTCATCCTTCGACTCGCTTCACTCGCTCAGGATGACAAAAGACTCGACTCGCTTCACTCGCTCAGG
>JANNQA010000015.1:0-33449 GCA_031400515.1 Bacteroidota bacterium | reverse complement strand
CAGAGGTCGGCATGCATGGCTCCGGTTGGGAAGGGGGGCGGTCAGGGTGGTGAAGACGTCGAGGATGGGGGTGGGGTTGTCGTAGGCCAACGAGATTGCGGCATGTAAGGCGGTCATCCTTGCTGCCATCCGCCGATTGCGAGCGCCACCGCTATGTGCATGACCGCGATCCGGACCCAAACTGAACGAAAGCTGCAGGAAAGGTCCCTCCGCCGCGCTGAAAAACGGCGCCGCCAGGCCAGGACTACGCGGGTTCGAGGCTTGGTCCGCCCCGCACCGGGCATTTCGTCGACCATGGACACCGCTCGGTGTGAAGAACACTTGTTTAGCGGGCAGATTCAGGCGATCTTAGCGTCAGACGGCAGGTGACTTGGGGAATGTCGCTCAATATGTGTTGGCAAAATCCGAAACGCGTGCCTTATTCAAGGAAACTAGTCTGCAATTTCACAATACCAGTTCAGGGAATAGTTTATGGCCACGCCCATCAGATATGGCAGCGAGTTCGTTGTGAACCGCACCACCACCGGAAATCAGGAAACCGCCGACATCACCGCGCTGAGCAATGGCCGCTTTGCCGTAACATGGGTGGACAGGTATTCGACGGCACCTGACGTGTATCAAGATGACGTTCGCGCGCAGGTCTTTGGGGCCGATGGGCGTTTTGTGGGGCCAGAGGTGTTGGTCAACACCACAACCCTGTTCCGGCAGCTCAATCCCGAGATTGTGGCGCTGCAGAACGGCGGCTTTGCGGTGGCCTTCGACGACCTCAGCCAGACGGGCGGCGATACCTCGTCAAGCTCCGTTCGCCTGCAGCGGTTCACCCAAAACTCCCTTTCCACCGGACTCGAGGTTCTGGTCAACACAACCACGCTCGGTTCGCAACTCCAGCCCGATGTAACGCAACTGCGCAATGGCAGCATGTTGGTGGTCTGGTCGCAATCGGAACAGGGCAGCGGTTTTTTTGGCTATTCGGTCTTGAATGGTCAGATTTTCAACGCCGATGGCAGCAGATCGGGCAGGGAATACCGTATCGCCGATGATGAGGAAAACTCATTAAGCGATGCTGCCATGGCACTGCTGTCCGATGGTCGCGGGCTGGTCACGTGGAGCCACTATGAAATAAGCCCGCTAGGAAAGGGAATATTTTCGATCCATGCCCGAATTCTGGGTCCGAATGGCCGACCGATGGGCGATGATTTTGTGGTGGCCGCCCCGATCAGTGTGCCCGCGCCTGGGGGAATCGCTTTGTTCTTTCCTGAGGTCACCGCTTTGAAGTCCGGCGGGTTTGTGATCACTTATAATGATTTCTTCGGAGGGGTAGAAAACCTGCGGAATAATGACGCGATTGTCAAGGTGTTTGATGCGAGTGGCGTTGAACTGACCACGATCAACGCGACATCGCAAAACGATGACGATCAGTACAACCCGGTGGTGACAGCCCTTGCAGATGGGCGGTTCATCGTTGCGTGGACAGAAAGAACCGCGCGGCCCGGCGACGATGATTATTCCGTGCGGGCGCAGGTCTTCAACGCCAATGGCACAAGGTCTGATGCCGAGTTTCTGGTCAATACCACAACGACCAACTGGCAGTTTGACCCCACCATAACCACGCTGGCCGATGGCCGCGTCGTCATAAGTTGGACCGATTTCAGCGGTACCGGCGATGACACCAGCGGCTTCGCAATTCGCGCGCAGATCTTTGACCCGCACGAGGCCGCGGTTGTGCTGAACGGCACGACGGACGGCGACGAACTGGTGGGCACACGGTTTGCCGATACGATCAGAGGCGGTGGCGGCAGGGACAGTTTGGCGGGCGGGCAAGGCAATGACGTCATTCAAGGCGAGGGCAGCCATGACAGGCTGTCAGGCGGGGCTGGCAATGATACGATCACAGGTGGGATCGGCAGCGACCGGCTGACAGGCAGTTTAGGGGCCGATGTCTTTGTTTTTGGCCCCAGAGACGGACACGACCGCGTTACAGATTTTGCCAATGGCATTGACCGGATCGATCTGCGCAGCTTTGGCTTTGCAAATGCCGCCGCCGCTTTGGCGCATTTCGCCCAAGACGGAGCCAACACTGCCTTTACCGTTGGAGCCGCCGAGCTGACCCTGATCAACTTTGCATCGGGGCAGATTGATGCCAGCGACCTGTTGATTTAAGGCGCGCCCGGGTCAAAGGGCGCGCCTGATCGTACATGGGTTCAGCCCATAACCTTGGTGCCGAGGCCGTGGCCCTCGGCTGCCCTTTTTCTTGGCCTGAACCTCGCGCAGGGTATCCACTGACCGCACATCCAGCCGCGCGGCCCCGTTTCAGTCGCAGGTCTTCACCTTGGGGTTTTCCAGTTTTATTTCTCTGCCAAGGCTAACCCAACGGTTTATTTTGCGCAAGCCGCGAGCCCCAGAACCAGTTAAGTTCTGGCAGGAAAGCTACCGCAACTCACGGCCCCTCAGGCGGCAAAGCTGCAGGGCGAAGCCGAACATCAATTTATCCAGTGAGAACTCCATCCCTATCGTGAACAACAACAGAAGTACACCAATCTCAGCCAATGTCTCTACCTGCTGTGTAGCGCTTACAAGACCAAGTCCATATGGACCTGCCAGAAATCCAGAAAGCAACAGACCTACCACCGACGGCACCTTGAACTTCGATGCGATGAATAGTACTATCGCTGCAATGGTGAAGATGACAGTAAGGTCGACGAGGAGATTCATGGGGGGAAGATAATTCTTGATTGTTTATTATCAATTCTTGATAGATTCAGAATTGGTACTAAATGTGTTCGAACTTAAGCGTGACCATATTTGTAGCTTCTGCGCTGAAAGGCAATCAAATGGAACATCATCGTAAATCATTGCGGAGAGGGAGGGATTGATTTCATCGATCCCAGAGTGGGGATCCAGCAATCTTCAGAATGCGCACTGCGTGCTTCTTTTTCTTTTCGCACTCATCTCACTTGAGCAAGCTCAGTTCGGTTTAATAGAAATGCTTTTTAGCAAATGCCCGGCCTGAGCCGGATTTAAGGTATTGCTCCATTTGAACCGCCTTCCATTCGTCTGCAAAAGAAAGGAATACGATGAGTTGTATCGGCAATCTTGTGCTTGTGTATTTGACATAACCCATATTGTGCCTATGCATACGATCCTCCAAATTGGTGGTTCGACCGACATAATAAGTATCATCTGTACACTTCAAAATGTACACATGCCATTGGAAAGATACCAGCGGACCCTGTCCGCCGAAGCTCGCCGAAGAAGTCATTGTGATACGGTTTATAGAGTCAAAAAGTCAAAAGTACTCGCCTTCGTATCCTGACTACGTTCAGATACTTCGGCGAGCGAAGGCGGAGAGGGAGGGATTAACGTAATGTGTTGAAATGTGTAAATAAGTAGGTTTTATGCGGGTTTCCGCTTGTTTATTACCTACCATTTCACTAACTTTCACACTCAATCCATACTCTTTTACCAACCCTCAAAACGGCGTAAACCACTTTAATGGAGGTTAATTTCTATCTGCGAAATCCCAAAGCGAAGGAGACCGCAATTGTAGCTCATTTCTATTTCAAAGGTAAGTTCCTAAAGTATTACCCCGGTATCTCTGTTCATACTGATCAATGGGATGCAGGCCGGCAACGCGTGACACGATACCATGAGAACGTGGTACACATCAACAACGTATTAGCGAAGATCCGGGAATTGATCGTTACCAAGCACCTGGAGGCACTCGCGAAGGGTGAAACGATCACACCGAAGGAGCTCAAAAGGCGTGTGAATGAAGCCAGAGGGCTATCAGCGCCTGAAGTGATAACAGTCGTTTCGTTCGTGGAGCAATTCATCAGCGAACGGAAACAGGATAAGCGATACCGGCGCGGGTCAATCGTTGTTTATCAAACGGTCCTAAAGCACCTGAGCGAGTTTGACAGTAGTCTGACTTTTGACGAAATCGACGTGCCTTGGTTTTTTCAATTCGTTGAATATCTCTACGAAAAGGACTTCGCACAAAACTATGTCCAGAAGGTTATCAGCACAGTAAAGACATTTTTGAACGCGGCAACCGATCGCGGTATCAATAAAAATCTCAAATACAAGTCCAGAGCGTTTAGCGTACCTAAACAACGCGTCTATCATATTCACCTTACTAACGATGAACTGGACAAGCTATACAAAGTCAAGTTATCGGGTCCGGTCGAAAATGCAAGGGATTGTTTTCTAATTCAATGTCATACTGGATTGCGATATAGCGACCTGGACAAACTCACTGAGGGTAATTTTCAAGATGTGGACGGACGGCCAGTGCTTCGCGTCGTGCAATGGAAAACTCGAGACGTTGTTTTCGTTCCACGTAAACCGATCATCGACGAAATTTGGAAGAAGCACAGCGGCAAACTTCCAATAGTGAGCAATCAGAAGATGAACGTCTATGTCAAGGATGCAGCGAAAGCGGCGGGCATCAATACGACGGTCACGATCACAAAGAACATCGGAGGCGAACGTAAAGACGAAATGAGGTACAAATATGAATTGGTAACTACACATACAGGCCGCAGGACAATGATTTGTTCAATGTTCAAGGAGGGCTACCCTACCGAAACAATTATGAAGATTTCCGGGCATCGTTCACATGCTTCATTCATGGCTTACTTGCAATTATCAGCAGAGGAACACTTGGCCGGAATGAAAGACGCATTTTTTAACTCTTAAAACACTTTTACAAAGCAATGAAAACACAATTTGAATACCCCACGCTGGAGCAGCTTTCCCTTTGGGTGAATGGCGAATTGATAGACTTTTTCGAAACTGATGTTGAGTGCCTAAATGAAAAGTTTACATCTGGCCAAGACGTTCGTGAATTAGGGGTATGGCCCACTATTAACAACCCGCTCGAGGTCATTGTGAAAGAACTGGAAGAAGATGTTGCCGGCAGATATAATGATGAAAACAGATCGATCACAATAATACCTACCATTCAATCTGCAGAAGATTTACGTGACATACTGTTACATGAGATGATACATGCGTTTGAATATTCTTTTCACGCAGAACATCCTTGTTATAAGAGCGCCCTTAAAGAACTAATGTTAATCCATTACTATGACCAGGCGGTAATCAAATTCCGTAAAGAAGTCGTGCAGGGATGGATCACGATTGATCAGCATGCATCCAATACAGTATACCATACACCCTTCTTTATGCTCAAATCAATTCTCCTGGACAATCAACTGAGTCTACCTATCGGAACGATTTATGGCTACGAGAGAACCTTTAAACCAAACTAACTGATTTATTCATTTTTTCAAAATCACTTACCATGAAAATTTTAGCATTGAGTTTTTTGATCCAAGACATTGCCGAGGATCAGCAGAAAACAGCAGAGGAAGTAAGGCAAGAGCTTTGTAAGGCATCCGGTATCCCGGAGGACCGAATAATCAAACTCGAGGCCGCAACCAATGACGGCACACCTCCAAAATTCGGCATTGAGGAAATAGTGACCGTTTCGGAGTTCCTTGGTGTCAAAGTCGATGACCTATTTAATCCTAGGTATTGTCATGTAGTAGTTTGTGCACCGGGGGGCGTGTATGCCGTTCCGGGCGCGGCAGGGAGGTGGTAATCGGGCAAAATCGGGCGCAAAACGGCTATGGGGGCAACTTCATAGCCGTTTGTATTTCAGTCAGTTATGAGGAAATAAAAATATTCTTCGCAAAATGCGAAATGTTCCAGTATATATTATGTACATTTGTCAAGTGATCGAAGCCACATAAACCCTTCGAGTCATATAAACAACCAATGGAGCATATTATCAATGTGACGGATCAAAGTGCATTCGTCGCCGCACTGATCAAGGCGGTAAAGGAAAACGCCATAGATGATGCTTTCCTATCTAAGGCAGCGGCAGCGGCCCTACTCGATGTTCACCCAAACACACTCGACACGATGGCAAGGGAGGGCCGGATACAGCGATACAAGAATGGCCGACTTGTGCGATACAAAAAGTCGGAGCTCATTCTGTCTATGCAGCCAGGGTAAAAACCACAACCAAAACATAAACCAAAATGGCAAGCACACAACCGACACACAACCGGAGGCGACCGCACAGCGCCACGGTCACACAGATGATTTCATTTCATCAGTTGGGCAATACCAGAAAAACACAGCGTGACATAGTCCTGGAGTATCTCACAAGTAATGGCGCGGCAAACTCGCGAACGATTGCGGAGCGCTGTCATATTGAGCGCACAGCGACGACCAGAGTCTTAAAGGATCTCGAGCAAGATGAAAAAATCCGGATTGCTGACATACGGCGTTGTAACGTGACCGGGAGGCCGGTGCAGTTTTATGAAGTCAGGACGACATACGTACAGGGATCGCTATTTACAGAACAGACAAACACCGGCGAATGATACTGAGGAACCCCGACCGAAGCAGTTACACGAAGATTTCTAATTCAACCCTGGATGATTCACGACTATCCTTTGGCGCGCGCGGGATCTTGTGCTATCTGTTATCAAAACCGGATGGATGGCAAGTGAGATATTTTGATCTGAAAAAAAACGGCAATTGTGGTGAGCACGTGGTGAGGAAGTACATGAGAGAACTTGTGCAACATGGCTACGCGCAAATGAAGAAGCGACCGAAGTATAATGAAGATGGAAACCCGAACGGACAATGGGACGGAACCGAGGTACTAATTTTTGAGACTCCGGTAAGCGTACCGATATAGCAATTACCGAGACGTCGGTTTTCCGAGACGTCGGTTTTACCGAGGGTCGGAAAAGTGCAAGGTGATATTAAGTAACGAATTATTCTTAGTAACAAATGATTCAGGAACAATCTATCAAGCAAGAGCAAGCTGAGCCCAGCGCGGGATATATCCCTCTTTCTTTTTTTATTAAAGAGAAGGATCATTTTTTTTGGGAAACCGAAATAGAGGCTTTCTATAAAACAAAAATTGGCGCGGAAGAATTGGCCGCGGCGGTCCAAAAATTTGATTTAGAAATGGAGGACGAAATATCAAAGGAAGGTATGCCAAAAGTCGGGCCGGCAAAAAAAAGATTAACCGCATGGCTTAACAAGTGGATCGAAAAAATGAATAGTCCAAAGCCGCCGCGTGTTCAAAAAAAGCAAGTACACAAATACGATTGGGATTACATTCTTCTGAGGTACAACGAAAGTGAAAAGGATGATTTCTTTAGAACAGAGGTAGACGCCGCATATTTTTCTGAGCAAACAAACGGCGGACATAGGATCGTTATCGATGTGCCCGAAAATCCAAAACTCTGGATGCTACCTATTCTCAGATGGAGCGATAACGGCACTTATAAAGTGCGCACAATATTGGCTATGGACAACCTTTGGGAGCTTGGCCAATCAGATTTAGATAGATGGCAAAACCACTGCCTGAGGTGGGAAGAAGAAGAACGTATCCTGGAGAAAATTTCGCGGATGCCCGTACATCTTAGGCCGAAGGTAGAGGAGGAGGCAGCAGCAGAAGCGGCCGGCGTGATCGACGAAGAAGGATACGATAATGAAAGCCGCAAGCAAGAAAAGGCGATTGACGCGGTCGCTGCATTGTTTCCAAAGGATCACCCGGCAGTCATGGAGTTATACCGTGAAGTACAAATGCAGGCGCAAATGAATTTAGAACATGAAATAGAGGCTTCCAATTTATGACAATGCGTTACATTTAAAATATCAATAAAAACAAATTCCACACATGGAACCACAACAAGACACAAAACAGGAATTTATGACACGCGGAATTGTCAATGGCATGAGACTATTATTGTGCTATTCAAATGTAAAATACGACAGCGGTAGACTCGTAGACTTCGCTGAATTATTTACGCGTCATCATTACTTGGAACGTTGTACAATAGCGGGCGAATGTGTTAGTGACGAAATTGATGAGTCAGTGGATTTGATAATTGAAACCGCTAAGGACGTTGTGATGAGTGAAGAGTATGGTCCATTGATCTACTCTTACGAGCCGGGCAAAATTTTCTCCAAAAAAATTGACGCGATATAGTGAATTTTCATAATATGAGATTATCTTTACATCAGAACCACAAACCCACAATGAAACCAATTGAATTTTTAAGGCGGTTCAAACTTGCATACGGTAAGGATTTCGGACTCGGAAGAATTACCTATCTCAAAAACAATATGCAAGTCTTTGGATACTTCCCCCGGTGGACGGAAGAAGTAACGCATAGTGATTTGGCTTGGTGGTTAGTTTCTCTTTGTGCAATAGACAAGCCACATGACAAAGAGTACTGTAAAGAGATACTTGATCTGATGAAGTACGAGCGCGAAGAAAAACCACTACCCGCACCAGCTTTAATAAAGAGACTTGAAAGCCTGTTATCAGATCCGGATGAATTGAAAAAAATAAAGTGCATCCACATTGTAGCAGATACCGGAGCATGGGTACAGGCTGTTATCTATTTCAACCCACCAGATAGAAGAGGATGCGAAATTTTTGGTATGTCCTCAGATGTTTTCTTGCAAGACGTTAAGCGCGTGATCGTACTATCAGGGCGCTTTCTACACAACGTCGCCGACATGATAAGTAAACCACAAAACCACATAAACAACAATGGAACCGTATTTGAAACCAAAACCCCTGCATCAGTTGAAGGAGGAGCGACTTGACGCTATCGAGAAACTCGACAAAATCATTGCCAAGGCTGAAGCCGAAAACAGTCGTGCTTTCACTGCAGAAGAAAAGCGAGAGGTTAATGAGGGATTTTTGAAGGTGCAACGCATTGATCTCGAAATTGAGTCCGGTCATCCGGCATGGAGTGCGCAAAAACGGCAAGCAGAAGAAAGACAGCCAGGAGCAGGCAGAGAAAGCAGCTTCCAAAGTTCACCCAATACATTTTGGGGGAAAGCATGCAAAGCAATCCACAACGGCGAGGCGCGATCTTTGACGAGCTCGTCCGCATCATCCATTATCCAAGATCCCAAAGTAGATTCAAACACGGTTTTGTTTGATAGCCTGGTCGCAAACAACCCGCTCGAAAAATTGGGAATGAAGATCATCAAAGCGATGCCCAATTTTACACAATTCGTCAGGGTCAGTTCTTTGCCGACAGCGTACTGGATAGACAAGAATACCGGGACTTTCACTGCAAGTGATCCGACTATCACAAATGTGAAAGTTGACATGAAAAATCTTTCTTGTCTCATCAAGGTTTCTAATAACCTTTTGAGGGATCAGTCACCGTCAACGGATGCAATCATCGCAAACGTATTTCAAAGAGTTATCCAGCAGGCTTTGATTACAAAGATCCTGACAGGCGACAATACTGCAGGTCTTGAATGGGACGGAATCGATAATATAGCAGGCGTTTCTTCCGTCGCGGCCGGTGGTGTATTGGGATCGTATGAGAAGATAGTCGAAGCGATCACCACAACCATGAGTCATAACCACATGGTGGAAAACATTGGAGGGCTTGCATCAATCGACGTTTGTACGCAGCTCAACAACATGCTCGACAACGACAACAACCCGATGCAGCCGCCAAAGCTATTCAATCAGTTGAAGGGGTTTCATTATTCGACGGCGGTCGGTGAGACATACGACACCGATAAAACGAGAATTTTTATCGCTGACTGGTCAAAGAGTATGTTAGCAGTCGAAGGTAGTTATGAATTACGCGCAGATCAGACCTACGCGACAGAAGATGCCACCGGGTTCTTTTTGCTTTATAGAAGCTCATTCCATTTGATTGAGCCGGATGCATTCACGATATTGACAGGCATCACCACAGTTTAGACTTTCATTTGTGTTTTCATATTTATAGTTGTTTGCTTTTTTCATTTTTCGTTTGTCATTTAGATGGAGTTAGTTAAGAGTTCAGTAGTGCGCTCTCTTAGCATGAGTAAGAGTCCCGGCAGTGACTTGGATTGCAAGATCTTCCGGGACTTAATCTCTCTCGCAGATAAAGACATGAGACAACGACGAAGAAGACACACACCCAGGGCGGGTAATAAAAACAGTCACTCAATGCTGGTGGATGGCCGCCCCGACACGTAGACATACACTATTCACTTACCCAATTTTGCCACATAACCAATGCAAGTAGCAAGTAAGAAAGAACCACAAACAGAGGCCACTAGATCAGATGAAATGCCAAAAATCGAGTGCCCGAGCTGGCTAAAAAATGAGGATGCAAAAGCCTTGTTTTTTGAGTATGTTAATCAGCTTGTGGAATGGCAAATTTTCATGCCTTGCGATGTACACCTATTAGCGGCAATGTCTATGCATCAAATTCATTTCATGCAAGCACAGGAGCAACTTACAAATGAAGGATTGACACAGCCATCAGGGCGCGGTGGCGAAAAGAAGAACGCAGCATGGACAATTCAGCGGCAAGCATTGGATGCATGGCTACAGATCGCCGGGCGCTTTGGCTTTACGCCGGCTTCACGTGAGAAAATTACAATCGTGCAAAAAGGAACGGTAAAGAATCGACATAAGACAACATCATTCCGTTGAAAGCAATACCCACAGACCCGGATGAAGTGGTAAAACTTCTGGAAGAAATTAAAAATGAATCATTAGAGATTCAGAAAAAAGGCGATGTGCTGCAAGGGCAGATTGAGAAAAGAACCATTACCAGAAAAAAGGCAAGGTATCTAGCTAAACAGTACACCCGCAGAAACAACGAACTAATTGCAATACATTCTGAGATTGCACAGCGCATAAACCAAATGAATAATGGCATCAGGAGTTAGACAGTTATACGTCCGTTTGAGCATGGACGCATCAGGTATGAAGAAGGGCGCAAGCGAAGCACAAAAGGCGCTTATGTCCGTTTCAGCCAGTGCATCATCATTGACCCGGACAATTACACTGCCATTTCTTGCAGCGGGAGCGGCGGCGGTGAAATCATTTGCAGACATCGAGAAGATGCAGATAGGTTTATCTGCTGTCATGGGTAGTGCATCAGCAGCAGATACAGAGTTTAAAAAACTTGTTGAGACTTCAAAGCAGCCGGGACTCGGATTGACTCAAACAATTGACGCGTCACTGTCATTGCAAGCAATGGGAACGAGCGCGGAGAGATCCCGGCGAATTATCGAAGGGCTTGGAAAGGCGACTGCATTCTCAGGAAAGGGCGCGGCAGAATTTGAGCGCGCAATGTGGCAGCTTCAGGACGTAATGAAAAAGGGGAGCATTGAGACAGCGGACCTAAAAATATTGATGGGATCGATACCGGCACTTGGCCAGTTGATGACCAAAGCATTTGGAACGACAAGCGCCGAACTGATTCGCGCAAACTTCACGGTCGAGGAATTTGTAACGAAGTTGACAGACGCAGCCCATCAGCTTCCCATCACTGAGGAAATGGCAAATTCTCTGAGCAATCAGTTTTCTAACATGAGTGACGAAATCAAGATTGCAGGGGCAGAGATGGGGAAAGCAATTGTAAAGAGCGTCGACTTAAAAGGCATCCTTTCGGATCTGAGCTCATCAGTGAGCGGCGCGGCTTCATGGTTCGGAAAACTTGAACCAAGCATGCAGTCGACAATAGTGAAATCAGGTTTACTATTGGCAGCAGTCGGACCAATAGTAAAAGGGTTCACCGGATTGATGGACCTTGCTTTGAAACTTCCCACAGCATTAGGATTGACTGCCAAGAGCCTGGGTACACTTGGAAAATCGTTTGGCATAGTAGGAGTTGCAATTGCTGGCACTCATAAGCTATTGAGTAAATGGTATGACTCAGTAAATACACCGGTACAGAAAAACGCAATTCTCGCAATAGCGGGTCCGGGCTTTGCTCAGCTTCTGAAACTTCGCGAAAAGTTAGGCGGCGGCAAAGATGATACGGCGGCCAGTTCACCGATTGACGCAGCAAATTATCTGCCGGCATCTATGCAAAACTTTGGCAGATCAGGAACGATAGCGCAAGCAAAGGCGGCACTAAAGACTGTAAAAGACGAAGCCACAGGAGCGGTTAAAAAGGTTCGTGAACTTGTCGAGGTGATGTCTTTGCCGGGAAATGAAGCCTTTGCATTTATGGGCAGTCAATGGCGTGAAAATACAAGCGTCAAAAAGCAGGGCGACGGCATGGATCGACACATAACAACCCCGGCAGCGCTGGCAGGCTTTAGCGGTATAGATCGGATGGCGGGTAAGTTGGTAGAAGTTCAACCACTACTCGGTAAGATGACCGAACAGACGCAAGCGATCACAGGCTTTGCCAATTCGATGGGTGATGCCTTCGTATCCGCATTCGACCAAATCACTGCCGGTGGATTCAAGTTCGGGGAGTTCATGAAGGAAATGTTTTTGGGCATCATCAAGCAGGCAATAAAGGCGCTTATCGTAACCCTTGCACTCAAAGTATTGAGCGGCGGTACTGACCTTGGAAAGATGGCATTTGGCGACCTTTTCAAAAGCGTACTTGGCGGAGGGCTTGGACTTCCAAAGACTGCAAGCGGCGGTATTGTCAACGGCCCACAACATCGTATAGTCGGAGAGGCAGGCCCGGAGGCTATCATACCGCTCAATCGGGGATCATCGAGAAGTATGTTTGGCGGTAGTTCAATGTCGGCAGTGATCAGAGGCCAAGATCTTCACTTGGTCGCCCGGATGGTACAACATGACTCAATACGTAAAGGCACGTCGGTAATTCAATTCACATAGATTTTACCATCCCCTTTTACATACTCCCTATTTACTTAATGCCTATATTTCAGGCGTTTACAGCCACAAGGGCGGAGAGGGAGGGATTCGAACCCCCGGTACCGTTGCCAGTACACCGCATTTCGAGTGCGGCCCGATCGACCACTCTGGCACCTCTCCTATAGATTTCGGCAACAAACATAGGCATTCCAACCCACCACTCTTCATTCTTATATTGCCTGAGCCCCGAACAAAATGCTGATTATATTGTCTTTACCATCAGGAGATACACTTCACCTTATTTTTTACGAACATGAAAAAATTCCGCAAATTGAATGTCATTATCATTGTCACTTTAGCCATACTCATTCTATGGACCCTTTGGGGATACTTCTCCTCTCGCGTCGAGCAGACAGATTATACGGTTTCAACGAAGACTGCTGACTATGAAATCCGTGAATATCCCGCTCATCTGGTGGCTCAAACAACAACGGCAGAAGGATCCTACCAGGAAGGACTTAATCAGGGATTCAGAATCCTTGCCGGTTACATCTTTGGAGGAAATACCAAAAAGGAAAGCATCGCGATGACAGCACCTGTCACTGCCCGGAAAAATACTTCGCAGAAAATTGCAATGACGGCGCCCGTACTTTCGACCCGGCAAGGTGATGAACAGGTGATTGCTTTCGGTATGCCACGCTCCTACTCTTTGGAAACCTTACCTATACCTAACGATTCGCGCATCACCATCGTCGAAGTACCATCCAAAACGGTAGCTGCAATCAGATTCTCCGGGATTAGAACGGAGAAGCAAATTCGAAGGATGAATGAAAAATTATTATCTGCGCTGGCTCGTGACAGTGTGAAGACTATCGGAAGTGTGTCATATGCGGGCTACAATGCACCATGGACTCCTCCCTGGATGACAAGACATGAGGTTATGATTGAACTTTATAAATAATCGCTTCATGTTTATCAAACTCTTTCTGATCGCTCTCCCTGTCTTCTTCGTCATCGACATGATCTGGCTTGGATTAGTCGCTAAGTCATTCTATGCGAAACACCTTGGCTTTTTGATGAAGACAAATGTCAACTGGCCAGTGGCATTTTTATTCTATCTGATTTTCCTTGCTGGGCTGGTGGTATTCGTCATTTCTCCGGCAGTGCTGAAAGGTTCATGGGTGAATGCACTGATATTCGGCGCATTCTTCGGACTGATTACCTATGCGACGTATGATCTCACGAATCTTGCTACACTCAAAGACTGGCCGATCTTGCTAACGGTTGTCGATTTAGTGTGGGGAATAACACTTTCCGCCTCCGTATCCGTGATCACGTATTTCATCGCATCGAAAATCCCCGGATGAACGCATATATCATTCTTGCCAGCATTCTCCTGGCTTATATGACCCTGTGGTATGGTATTTCTTTACTTCTCAAAAGAAATGATTTTGCTGATGTTGCATGGGGATTCGGTTTTATACTACTCACATGGATGTCATTTACTCTGTCGGAGAACTCAGGAACGAGAGGCATCGTGGTTGGAGTTTTGATCACCATCTGGGGAATGAGATTATCACTGCATATTCTTGCACGCAATCTGAAGAAAAGTGAAGACTATCGTTACGCAAACTGGCGGTTGAGTTGGGGCAAATGGTTTTATCTACGCTCCTACTTACAGGTATTTCTGTTGCAAGGTCTGTTCTTGTATCTCATCGCTCTACCAGCAATTCAAATCAATTTGAGTCCGGATAGCTCATTGACATTTCTTGATATCATTGGTATCGTTGTGTGGATGATTGGATTTTTCTTCGAAGTAGTCGGTGATGCTCAACTCGCGCGCTTTAAGAAGAATCCCGAGAACAAAGGCAAACTCATGCAAAGCGGCCTTTGGAGATATACCCGACATCCAAATTATTTCGGTGAAGTAGTAGCATGGTGGGGCATCTGGCTGATCTCACTGAGCACCGTACCATTCTGGCTTTCGATTATCGGGCCACTGACCATCACAATCCTGATTCTGAAAGTTTCGGGAGTTCCGATGCTGGAGGAAAAGATGAAAGAACATCCTGAGTTCACGGATTACGCACGGCGTACCAACATGTTCCTCCCCTGGTTTCCTCGCGAGAAGATCAAAACCGCAGAGGGCCGCTGAGGATTCTCAGAGAGCCGCAGAGTGAAATCCTTAATTCATGTTATTCTCTGCGGCTCTCCTTCCTTCTCTGAGGCTCTCTGCGGTTAGAAAAAAGAAGCAGTATAACCATTATCAGAAGTTCCAATTTCACATATTCAGGAGGAACTGAGACTTCTGTTCATTTTGGATTTGCTAAAGCCTTGGAGTCATACCTCACATTGACATGAATCCAGATGGATCTTGCGGTGCGATAAAACCACACGTAAAAAATCATCAACGATACAAAGAGCCAGATAAAAGCAGCATTGACACTGAGATGAAAGACGAATAGGCAAATACCGGCAAATCCAAGACAGTAGAAGGCTGTGATGATGTAGGAGATAAACATCGCGCCATAGTAGAATCCTGGCTCAGGATAATAATTCTGTCCACATTTTGGACAAGACGGTGGCATATAAAACAACTTTCTAAAAGAGGCAATCCGGGTTTCAAATAAATCTCCGGTACGACAATGCGGACATTTATGGGTAAGGAGCGAAATCAGTTTACTCGGGTGCTTCATGTGGCTTCCGTATTCAGAATTCAAATAATACTAAGATGTTTTCAAAATCTGTATGGCATTTCTGCCAAGTGAGATCCGGCCATCCTGTTCCAGTTTTTTCAGAAGTCGGGAAACCGCTTCGCGAGATGCAAATAAATCACTTGCAATTTCCTGATGTGTCACATTGATCACGCCGTTCGCATTTTGACGACTCTTCATCTCCAGATATTCCCACAGCCTTTCGTCCATATTTTTAAAAGCGATACTATCAATCGTCCTAATCAATTCAAGTATCCGGTCATCGTATGATTTCATGACGAAGTTTTTCCAAACGGCGTATTTCGTCATCCACCGATCTACATATTCCATCGGGATTCCGATCACAGTTGAATCTTCTTCAGCAACGGTACGCACTTCACTGCGTTTGTTGGCCATACAACAACTGAAGGACATTGTGCAAGTCTCGCCAGGATTCAGGAAATATAAAAAGATCTCATGACCGCTATCATCTGCACGCATCACTTTAATACGGCCTGAAATGACCAGCGGGACCATTTTGACAAATCTTCCGTATTCCAGGATGTCTTTACCCGCCGGATAAGTGTAGACACTGCCTACCTGCCTGAGTTCTTCGCGCAGCTGACTGTTATTCAGTTGGGGAAAGTACCGGTGCAATATTTCATCGATGTCATTGACATCCGTTCCATCAAAGCCCATCTTGTCGATAATGAAGATTTTCGAGTGGTTGGGATTCTCCGCTCTCTTGTAATAATACCCACGCTAATGTGGCAATTTATCCCGCAATACACCATATGTCAGAGTTCCAAGGAGCGCAGCCGCGATGACGACAAGGATAATCAAATGACCATGACCTGCAAGAACATATAATGGTCCCGGGCATGCACCCGTCATTGCCCATCCCAGACCAAAGATGATTCCACCGAGAAGCAGGCGAGTCCATTGCAAGCTCATGATTTTAAACTTCAGCGGAGTATTATCGATTGATCGGGCATTGAATTTTTTTACCAGAAATATCCAAATCGCTGTGACGATGACCGCCGTACCGATGACGCCATACATGTGAAATCCATCGAACCTGAACATCTCCTGCATGCGAAACCAGGAGACCACTTCTCCCTTGGTCATGATGATACCAAAGAGGATTCCGATAAATAGAAATCTTAAATATTTCATGTTTTTAGTGGGTTTAGAGACTGAAGATGAAAGGGAACAATAAATGTGTTGTGATCAATCCACCGATGAAAAAACCTATCGTCGCAACCATGGATGAGGGTTGCAGATTGGCGATACCGCTGATAGAATGACCAGAAGTACATCCATCCGCATACCGTGTTCCAAATCCGATCAGGAAGCCACCCACGATCATGAGGATAAATCCTTTGACTGTGAGCAGATTACTGAAATTGAAGAGATCAACGGGGATATAACCCAAACCTTCAGCTTTCGACAGGGGTAGGTGCACTCCAAGAGCAGTCAGGCTTTGTACGGAGTCAGCTGCGATCCTTACCGGTTCCGGACTTTGTAATAACGTAACACCAATGTATCCACCAATCGCTGATCCGACCGCAAATACAATCAGCCACGCTTTCTCCTTCCAGTCTCTTTTAAAATATGGCACTTTCTTTCCTGCACCTCCAATGATGCAAAATGCCTCGAAAGAGGAGGAAAGCCCAAATCGTTCACCGGCATACACCAATAAAAAGGCGACCAGTGCAATGCCGAGTCCTGTGACTGACCAGTGCCAGGGTTGACTGATGAATTCGATGAGGTTCATAACTGGTTAACGTTTAATGGTTAACGGTTAACGTTAAACGTTAACCATTAACCAGTTCAAAAATAGAAAGTTTCCTCCGCAGGCCTCAGAGCCCTCTTCATCCACAACGGTCTGCGTAATCCTCCAGGCCCAGGAGCAGGACGTGCCAGAGCGAGCCATTTTCGATAGACTTCCATACTCTTATTCGTATCCACGTACACATCTCCATACTTATCACCTTGCTGAATATTCTCAATGCGTACTTTTTGATGCCAGCAATGCATGCCACTGATCGGATCAGGATGCACAGGGAATGTAATATTCTGATGTACACCACCGTCACTCCAGAAAATCCGCACACTATCAGGGTCAGTACTCTTATATGGCTGAATGTCCTGTAGTGTCCGCATACGATACCCTCCCTTCTGATCAGACTTCATTTCGACGATATTCGTTGCCCAGCGATTACCTGGAGCATCTTGTGTTCTTCTCCAGCGCCCGAGATGATGTGAGCATGCAATCACGCCTGGTTTCATGCCTTCGGTCACCCAGACTTTGTCAATAAAATACCCAATCTCTGTATTGACTCGCAGCAAATCTCCTGTGCTTACAGCAAATCTTGCAGCATCTGATGGATGCATCCACAATGGATTCCGATGAGAGATTTCATAAAGCCATTTGGAATTTCCTGATCGCGTATGGATCAATGTAGGCAACCTGAATGTTGGTACCAATGGATACTCTCCCTTTGCTCTATCCATTTCATCTTCATGCACATGGCTCTTGATATATCCGGGTATTGCGTTCTCAGGCCATTTCCAATCCACCATTGTCTGACTATAAAATTCATTCTTACCTGAAGGTGTCGGAAATCCCGTATAGGCAATCCCATCTATCATTACACCAATTGTCTTTCCGTTTTTCTGAATTGTCCCTTCTGATTGATCTATTGTGCTTCCGGCGAGTTCGGTTTCTGAGAGCAACTCTTCATTTTTGAGATATGCACTCTCCTCCACGACAAAAGCACCATACTTGCGCATATAGTCCAGCGCACTCAATCCTTCTTTTTTCGCTGTCTCAGGTAAGCCCTTCGTATGTTCAAAAATGTATTGGTAATATTCATCAACACTGATCTTTTCTCCTGGTCGATACGGTGATTCAAAATGCTTGCGAATACCAAGGCTTCCATCAGGATCAATACGCCAACTCAGTTCAATCCAAAATTCATCTTCTTCCCAAACCTCACCGGGATTTACTTCATAAGTATACTTCACTTCACGACCCATGCGTCTTGCTGCTTCACGCAGTACAGGTTGCCTGAAAGCGATCCAGACTCCACTATGTGTTTCATAAGTATTCAGATCATGTCTCTCTGAAGCCAATCCCATCGGCAAAACGTAATCTGCAAAATACGCTGTCTCATTCCACGTCGGGGTAAGTGCTGCATGACAACCAAAGAGTGATTCATCGGTCAACGCCCGTATCCAGGTAAACCCATCGGGATATGTCCACACAGGATTGAAGACGCGTGTGAAATACATATCCATTCGACCACGACCTTCCAGGAGCATATGCGGAAGCAGAAAGCTCATTTCAAAATAGGCCAATGGATATTCTTTGGGAAAATGCAATTCATTCCAGAACTTCTGTGCAGGCGGATGATCGAAGAAGTGCGGATGAAATTTATTCCATGTATTCGGTGAGGTGCCACCGACTGTTCCTACGCTTCCTGTGAGGACATGCAGAAAGTGGAGACCACGTGCGACTTCCCATCCGCCAAGATTTCCGCTTCCCGCTGCACGCCAGTTGTGCGATGCGAATCTTGTTCCTGCGTCAGCAATACCTTTTGCCACTTCACGAATCACAGAGGCTTTAACACCTGTCTCAGCTTCTGCAAATTCTGGGGTGTACTCAGCGTATTCTTTCTTGAGAAATTCAATAAAAGATTCAAATGATTCGGGTGCTTCAGGATGCTTTGCTTTCAGGTACTGTTTCCAGTTGACCCACTTGGCGAGATAGTCACGATTGTACCAATGATTTTCTAAAATGATTTTTGCGATGGCAAGAAGCGCTGCTGCTTCGGTTCCAGGATAAGTCGGCAGCCAGTAATCCGACATGCTTGCAGTGTTGGACAAGCGCGGATCCATGGTAGCTAATTTGCAGCCGGCCATTTTTCCTTCAATGATCCGCTGTGCATGTGGATTGAAATAATGCCCGCTTTCGAGGTGAGCACTAATCAGCAGGATGAACCTTGCATTTGCAAAGTCAGGAGACGGTCTGTCGTGACCATACCAGATCGCATATCCGAATCGCGCACCGGAAGAACAAATATTCGTATGTGAATTGTGTCCGTCGATGCCCCATGCCTGCAATACCCTATCCATGTACCCTTCATGACCGGGACGTCCGACGTGATATGCTACTTCATTGTGCCGACCTTCCTGAATTGCTTTTCGGATTCTGCCAGAGATATCATCCAGCACACTATCCCATGTTACACGCTCCCATTTACCGGCGCCGCGATCTCCTGCACGTTTCAATGGATAGAGAATGCGATCCGTGTCATTGATCTGATTGATAGTGGCAGGACCTTTCGCACAGTTTCTACCTCTACTTGCAGGATGCCATGGATTACCTTCAAACTTTTGCACACGCATTGTCTCCTTGTCCACATAGCTCAACATCCCACAGGCAGATTCACAATTGAAACATGTTGTTGGCACGATCATATAGTGCTTCTTCACTTTCTCAGGCCATTGTTTTGCATCGTACTCAGTCCAATCATCCCATTGCTCAGGAGGCGGATAGCTTTCAAGATGGCCCGGCTCTGTGAGGGAATCTAACTCCGCCTCCTCTTCATGCAAGTCGGGAATGAGACGCAGTTTTTCCGCGATAGTCTCTAAGAAAGAATGCTTCCTGTTCATGCTATGGATGTTCAGTTTATCGCAGGCATATGATTTCTTCTGAAAGCGCAGAACGTAAAGTTTTGCAACGTCTCACGTGGTGTCGTATGATCTGTGTTGACACATTCGATCTTCGTGAAATAAGTATAAAGGATATCTTCCAACTGCTCCTGTGAATACTGATGCACAGGCAAGTTGCTGCATTTGAGAGGACCGTTTTCTGAGAATGTTGCTAAAATCAAAAGACCATCGTCTTTGATTGCTTCTGCAGCAAGCTGAACGTAGCGTTCCACTTCTTTCTCTTCTGTCAAAAAATGAAATGCTGCGCGATCATGCCAAATGTCATATTTCTCTTTTGGATGAAACTCAAGGATATCACTATGTACCCATTCTATTCCCAGAGCCTTTTCGCCAAGACGTTCTTCTGTTCCTTCGAGTGCCACTGATGAAATATCAAGCACTGCAATATGTTCATAACCATTCTGCACAAGGACATCCACAAGATTACTTGTACCTCCACCTACATCGATCAGATGCGCATCTTTTCCACCTCCATATTGAGAAATAAACTGCATGGAAACACCAGGATAAGCCTGATACCAACTGAACTGATCAGCAGATCTGCTTTGATAGACGCTGTCCCAGTGTTTTTCTCTGTTGATTTCTTCTTCTGTCATCATGTTGTAGATTTAGTCACAAGATTTAAACTTTTAAGAAAGTGGAATACGCTGAGGTGCTTCAACCCATATTCTCTCTGTTGCATAGATTCCTGCCACGACAAACAATGAAGCAATTACATGAACCACACCAATAGGAGTCAGAATAACCAAGGCAAGCGGTACGAGATTTCCCAGAAATACAGCGCCTCCCCAAAACAACAATGCATATCGGCCACGAATGATCATCTCAGCCGTTTTTGAGGCATCAACAGTAGAATGCTTTACGGTAAATTCTACAAGCATGATGACCAGATTTGCCAAAGTTGAGTAGATCAATGCTTTCTCAAGCATCAGGGGAAAGGTCATCTCAAAGACACCTATTGTGCGCATCACGATCAATACAGCTGCACCCGCCATGATACTGTGTGTCAACATGTGCAATGGCAAAAGCGGGTTTTGCCAGAAATCCCTCCCCTTTGCCTGGGCAAAAAGAAATGCAGTATAGATAGATACTAATATTGCTAAAGGAACATTGATCCAGGCCACGAAATCCGTCAGTGCATTCCAACTAAATAAAACGGTCGCAAACTGCAGTGTGAGTAGTCCACCAAAAACCGTGATTGCATATCCACCACGCGTGAGCCATGAACGCCATTGAGGTCGAAGCAAGACATTCAGAAATCGATCTGGTCTATCTAAGTCCTTGACAAGGAACCCACCAGTCAGCATGAGAAACAGCAGT
The DNA here is from genome assembly GCA_031400515.1 of Bacteroidota bacterium. Classification (GTDB taxonomy): domain Bacteria; phylum Bacteroidota; class Bacteroidia; order Chitinophagales; family Saprospiraceae; genus DATDQA01. Next base: position 12,065 of record JANNQA010000015.1, on the reverse strand, counting down.
GCAACAGCAATACTCCATTGACCGGAAATCGCATTTGAAATACCGAGTGATTTCGCTAACATGTACAATAAAAAGACTCCGGTTGCAATTGCCTTCGTCAAAACATATGCCGGCACTTCCCAACCCCAAAGGATTCCCTTATCTGGTGTATCGTATACGCGATTGGCTTTCGTATCGCCATGCATGAGTACATCGACGGATCTGCGAGGCCTGGAAGATTGAGGTGGAGTGGCATCATGATTCTGCGCCATCAACGCTTGTACGACATCATCATTTGACCATGCGAGTTTCTCAGCGGCACGCGCATAATGCCCTACACCTCTCGTCTGTGCACTCCATAAATAGTTGCCGGACTTCGCGGTGAGATCAGGGTTCAGAGAAGCTTCATCACCATTGATATAAAACAGATTAGGTACTGTTCCCATCTCTTGCTTTCGTACTGTGACCTCGTGCTGAACGAGAAGTTGAGCAATTTCAGATTTGGGATTTTCCATATCCCCTGAAATAATGGCATGTTCAGGACATACATTCACACATGCCGGCTCAAGCCCTATATCAATACGATGTGCGCAGTAGTTACACTTCGCGGCAGTCTGTGTGTCAGGATCGATATACAATGCATCATATGGACACGCCTGCATACACGACTTGCATCCGATACAACGACGCTTATCAAAATCTACTATCCCATCCTTGCGGATAAATAGTGCTTCTACAGGACAGATGGTGACACAAGGTGCATTCGTACAATGATTGCATCGTAAGACAGAAAATATTCTACGTGTATTGGGAAAGACGCCCTTCTCTACTTGTTTCACCCACGTTCTATTGACACCAATAGGCACTTCATGTTCTGCTTTACAGGCGGTGGTGCATGCATGGCATCCAATACACTTACGATTGTCTATGATAAATCCATACCTCATAGCTCTTCACGGAAATTTGTTTGAAGCGCGTATCCGGTTTCAGTGATCGTGCCCTGGGTAGCCATCACAGCATCGTGTACGTCCATGAATTGATTCTTGAAACCGATGTCATCCATGATTTCAGCGCGATAAAGTCGATCTCGCAATGGGCCAATGGCTCCTGCCAACATGACTCGGATGCCACGGGCTTTGTTGGTATTGATGATTTCTTCGAGCACATTGATGCCACTGGAGTCAATATCATACACATTCGAAGCATCAAAAATGACGTCACGAAGTTTATCTCCCTTCTCATCGATAAATTGCTCTAATGTCTCACGGAAAAAATTTGCATTCCCAAAAAAGAGCGGGGCATCAAAACGCACGATGAGCGTACTGTCTGTTTGTTCTGCATCAGAGTAACGGGAAACATTTCGATAATAATTCGTACCGGGTATCCTGCCAAGGATTGTGAAATGTGGTTTTGTGCTGCGAAATACCATCAGCACGAGTGAAAGGATAACTCCAGCAAGCACTCCCTGGATGATGCCAAGAAAAAGTGTTGCTAAAAATGTCGCGACCAGCATATAGAAATCTGCCCGATGCGTGCGCCAGAGTTTGCGTGCGATAGCTGTATCAATCAAGCCAGTCACCGCGGTCACAATGATGACAGCAAGTACTGCTTTTGGTAACGCATAAAATAATGGTGTGAAAAAAAGGAGCGTCAGTGCAACCAAAGCAGCAGCAACAAATGAGGCAATACCAGTCCGCGCGCCTGCCTCACTATTTACCGCAGAACGCGAAAAACTTCCGGTTGTAGGATAAGCCTGGAAGAATGATGAAAAGATCTTTGAGAGGCCGAGTGCGATGAGCTCCTGATTGGGATTTAATCGATACGATTTGTTAGGCCCTTCAATCGCCTTCCCTATCGCAATAGATTCAATCATACTCACAAATGTGAGCAAGAACACCAGTGATATGATGGATCGCATATCGGCATAAGAAAACTGCGGTACCTGAAATGCAGGAAGCCCTCTTGGAACTTCTCCGACGATCGCAACACCCTGCTCAGCCAATCCGAAAAATGACACAACACCAGTGCTAACGATCACCACAATTAAAGAACCAGGTATTGATTTATGAATTCCACGAAGGATGAGAATAAGTAAAATTGCTCCGGCGCTGAGAGCCAGTGTCGGAAGATGTACCAGATGAAGTTGCCGAAATGTACTGATCAATAATTCATCGATATGATTCGACTGCGGGAGAACGATACCAAGCAAATGTGAAAGTTGGCTTCCGGCAATAATCAATGCGGCAGCAGCAGTAAAGCCCTTGATCACCGGATGCGACAAAAAATTTACAAGAAATCCCAGCTTGAAAAATCCAAAGGCCACCTGTATAAGTCCCACAAATAATGCGGTCGTGATAGCAAGTGCGATATACTTATCCGAACCGGGCACGGCAAATACCCCGATACCTGCCAATACAAGTAATGAAGACATAGCCACAGGTCCTACAGACAATTGCCGTGACGAACCAAACAATGCATACAAGGCTGTAGGAAACAAACTTGCATACAATCCATACACTGGTGGGAGTCCTGCCAGCAGTGCATATGCCATTCCCTGAGGGACAAGGATCACCCCTACTGTGAGTCCCGCAATTAAATCTTTGCTGAAGTCATTGGAATTGTAATTGTCCAACGTGCGTACAAGAGGCAATCCCCTTACGCCCGATACAATTTTATCCTTGATGTATGACATTATTATTTTGCCACTGTCGAGGAGGCGGATACCAAATCAGTCACCGGAATACCTGACTTGACGATCTGCTCAAACGACCCATGCACATTTACCAGTTTTTCAAAACCACGTGCTTTGAGAATAGATGCGGCAACCGTAGATCTGTATCCACTCCGGCAATGCAGATAGTATGTTTTATTGCGATCTACATCGGACATATGATTATTGATAAAATCCAAAGGAAAATGTTGAGCGACATCTATGTGCCCGGCAGACCATTCACCCGGTTTGCGTACATCAAGAACAAAGTGCTGTGTATTCGACTTGAAACGTTTTGCGAATTCCGTCACATCAATGGTATCAATGGTATCAATTTCCATATTCGCAGATTTCCAGGCATCAAACCCACCTTCCAGATAACCCAGTGCATTGTCATATCCAACACGAGCCAGACGTAACACAGTCTCCTCTTCTTTTCCTTTTGGCGCGACAATAAGTATTTCCTGTTTCAGATCCGGTATTAATGCACCTACCCACGGAGCAAAACTGCCATCTAATCCGATGAAAATACTGTTTGGGATATATCCATTGACAAAGGTTCCTTTATCTCTGACATCGAGAATCAACGCACCGGTAGAATTGGCAATAGTATCAAATTCTCTTGGAGACAATGGATGTGCTCCACGTTTCATGACTTCATCGATACTGTCATAGCCCATTTTATTGAGCTTCGCATTCTTTGCAAAATATTGCGGAGGCGGCAACAGGCCATTGGTGACCTCGCGGATAAACTCATCACGCGTCATATCTGCACGCAATGCATAGTTTGATTTCTTCTGGTCTCCAATCGTACTTGTCGTTTCACTGCTCATGTGTTTGCCACATGCCGAACCTGCCCCGTGCGCCGGGTATACGATGACGTGATCAGGAAGAGTCATGACTTTAGTGCGCAAACTGTCGAACAACCACCCAGCCAGATCTTCTTGAGTGAGCTCTGCGCCTTTCTGGGCAAGATCGGGTCGTCCAACATCACCAATAAATAATGTATCGCCGCTGAAGATCGCATGCTCACGACCATCCTTATCCAGCAAAAGATAACATGAACTCTCAGGGGTATGACCCGGAGTATGTAAGACACGGAACCTGATATCTCCGAGGTGAAACTCTTCGCCATCTTTCGCATGATGGATTTCAAAGGCAGTTTCTGCTGTTGGTCCATAGATAATTTTTGCGCCCGTTTTCCTGGCGAGATCGATATGACCAGAGACAAAATCTGCGTGAAAGTGAGTCTCAAAAATGTACTTGATCTTGGCGTTGTCTTTGCGGGCACGTTCCATGTAAGGTTCTGTCTCTCTCAATGGATCAATGATCGCTACTTCACCATTGTTCTCGATATAGTAGGCCCCTTGCGCCAGACAGCCGGTATAGATTTGTTCAATTTTCATACGCGTGAATGATTTTGCGCAAAGCTAAGATGCGCATGAAGTATTCTCTGTGACTTCAATCACACTATAAACTCAATGCAAATGTGGTCAGGTCAGTCTATTTCAACAAACAATGCTGTAACACACGGGGACATTCATCCGAAAATCAAAGCGGGCCCGGCTAAACCTTGCAGGATCACGCCTACCCGCTTTGCCTTGCCAGACCCCGCCCGACTCGACGTCGTTCGGGCGAGCTGCCAGAGCCTGCCTCGCCTTCGCGTAGCTTCGGCGGAGCATGGCCCGCATCAGGCGGCGTTTGCTCCCCGCAATTCGATACCACATCCGATATTCTTCCTGGCTTATCCTCCGACATCCGCAATCCGAAATCCGCAATCCGAAATCCGAAATCGACAATCATCTTTCACATGCGGCCTGACAATCCTCTAAGGTTTCAAATGGAACATTGCCCTGACAGCCACCATAGATAAAACTCATGCACTTGCTTTCTTTCTGATCGTAGTAATATCTGGTAAAAGCGCCTTTGCATGGTCCGGGATCGTGCTTCATTTTACACTTCTCGCTTAACTCAGTGCCTTCTACATCACGGTCCTGAGTATCACTATTGACCTTCTTTGTTTTGCAGGACATGAGCACTGCTATACACAAACAAAGGCAAACGAAGAAAGTTTGCCTCGCATTTGATTGAGAACCTGTATGCCTCGTATTTCGCGTCATCGTCATTGCTCTTAGCTTTTTTATTCGATGACTAGAGCTTGATCACATGGTGCAATCGATCCAATCTGGGATGTCTGAATCTGAGATAGTAGTCACCGGAAGGCCTATTCAGCAATGAGAATGCGCCTTTGATCACACCACTATAACTGGATGCAATACCACTACGGATAAGTCTGCCATCTCCGCCAAGAATATCATAAGTCAACTCAATCGTACCTGTTACGCCTTGCACTTCAAAATGAAAGTACCCTGATGATGGATTTGGATAGATCTTGACAAGGCTTCCGATATAGGTTGTTTTTACTGCGCTACTGAAATCGACAATGACTTCTGTGGTGACTTCGCAGTCTACAGAATCACGAATCACAATATTAAAAGTATCAGGAAGCAGATTGGGAAACAGTGGGTTTGTTTGGTAGGACATGCCACCATTCACACTGTATTCCAGCGGACCATTACCTCCAACTGCAGAGAGTAACACCGAACCATCTGCAATTTCAGCTCCTGTTGCTTCCGTGACTTCTGCCAGGATCTGTATGTCGCAACCCAGTATCGTCACATCCCTTGTGTAAAAACATCCGGATCCGTCACGTACGACAATGTTGTAAACACCGGGAGCAAGGTTATTGAAAAAAGAACTTGTTTGAAATGCATTGCCACCATTAATAGAATATTGCATTGGAGGCAAACCTCCGGATGCAAAAACCCTGATAGATCCATTCTCTCCGTCGGGACTTACTTCATGTTTGATAGACACGCCGGCAGTCAGCATACAGTTGCTCTGCAGGCAGAACGCCGTGGTATCAGAAAGTCCAAAATCCGGGTTGCTCAATGCCGCGACAACAATTCCCTCGCCATTCAAAATCTGAAAATTGCCTTCAATACCGTAAGAAATTATACCATCACCAAAGGAATCCAGTAAGACAAACCTGTAACATTGAGAAGTATCCAGGCACCACTCTTCTGAGAACTCCGTTTGCTCTAAATTATACGGCCCTCCCTCAAGCACGATGTTTCCACTACTATCAATGATTTCCCATGATGTCTCTGATGGAAAATTATCCGTAGTCAGAATCAATGTGGTGCGTTGTCCACCAGGGGTAATAAACACCGTGAATGCTAATGAGTCATTCATCGGATTCTGATCAGGATCACCTTGCAACTGAGTGTATACAAGGATCGTATTATCCGCTTCATGAAGTCCTGTGATGAAAACAGGAACTTGCTCTTCTTCACCGACGTCAAGACTTCCTGTCCAGTGAATGGTATCTGGTATTCCCTGATTCGCACTCCAGACAATGTCAGCAGAGGTGAGTTCCGCAGCGCCAGCATTTAGCAAGACAAACGCAAAATCAAGAAATGTATCACACACTGCTTGTGTAAGACCTTCTACTCGCGGAATAGAGGCGTCGTATGTTGTCTGCTTGACCACAGTAAAACGACAGGTATCATTCACCACATTCGAATCCAATACCATCGATGTAAAAATGGTCACCAGGTGAGGTCCAAATTCTGTAAAATCTACAGGAGTCGAAAAGGTATGGCAATAAAGACTGTCAGTAAATAAACTGTCAATTGTCACTGACTCAACGATCACGTCTCCTGCCGGAGTAATCATCCCGATATCAAAGGTGCTCTGTGGGACAAGGCCATGATTCACAACACATGCAGTCACCAATTCTAATTCAAGACTTGGACTACTCACAGGACTGAGTAATTCTCTTGGTCCAATATCAACCGGAACTCGAATGAGTTTGAAGCCCACAATCTTAGATGCCCACTGCCCGCCAGCGCGTATGTATTCTCCGGTGTACCAAAACATATCCTGAGCATCTACAGACATGGACGCATAATCTCCAAATCTGTCATTGTTCAGGCTTCCGGTACCAGTCGCAAATTCATACTCTAATACGGTCATCTTGCCAAGTTGATCGTTGGCCCGTCTCCCTGTAAAACGCAAGGACGGAAAATGGTCTTCACTGGATACGCTATATCCGAGGCCGATATTTCCCATACCGTCAATGGAAATTCCACCCATAAATCGGTTTAGTCCATCCTCCGACCCCACAGTACCCTCCTGGTACAATACCCAATCGTCAGTACCTGTTTTGCGCAATTCAATCCAACGAACACCTGCATCATCCAATCCTGTTGCGTCCACTGTAAAGTTGCCTACGATAGAACTGTGTGTTCCAAAATTGCGGTACTGACATGCGTTCATGAAAATGTATGGAATCCCATCGATCCCGGTACCATTCGGTTGGGGCACGCAAGAAAAGCCCAGACCAGGCAATGAACAAAACTCACTGTCATATGGTGATGTCGGAATATCCGTCTGTGTGACAATGGTAGCATCTGCATTTTTCCAATCCACGTTAATCTCATAGATCTCCACCTGATCCACTGCACTCACACCATAGGCATCATCATTGATCCGCATGATCATCGGATACGTATTCGCCGCGACATTCATGCCACCATTCCAATCCACGGGTTGTGTTGTTTGCCATGAGGGGTTTGGAAAACGTGGAATAGTCATTCTTTGAATATCCACAGTATCAGTGCCGCTCAGCATATCCAGTCGATTAATCGTATAGAACGCAATTCCGAATCCACCTTCATTTGTTGTCAATACATAGGCATTAGACCAGATACCGTATTTCGGATAGTCAGGGAAACTCTGTGTGGAAAATGCATATGCTGTCCAGGAACCCAACGGATCTCCGGTATCTGATACCGCTATTAATACTCGACTTGAAGAAGGAAACTCAGTGAGAAACCAACGCCCGGCGTCTTGATCAAACAACAAGATCGGATCACCTGCAGAACTAAATCCAATTTGTTGCCAGATGGTATTAGCACGAAACGGGATCCCAACTTCATTTCCAGACAAGTCGAAGACCTGCAGCCATGTGGAGTTTACAGTTTGCATGTAGTATTGATCACTGACATCCCCATTCACATCCGGGACACCTGATCCTGATCCGAGCTGATCAATCCCCTCGATATTCACAGTAGGTGCAATACCGATATTCCCATCCCTGGCGAATGCCTGATTCAGCAATGGGTCCGCACCTCTGGGAAGAGATCCGGGTTTATGAATTGGCACCTGTCTTCTGCCAATAAAGTTGCGTACATATTCTGGCTTAGAGGCTTTCAAATCCGCAAGCTTTAAGGCATCGGTAGGTGAACTGGGTAGCAGGTCACGAATTGGTTTTGTAGTGCCTAATTTCAGCCCATACGTCTTCTCAGCACCACGCCATTCCTGCTGTGCGAAAAGAGAAGTGGTCAGAATTGTGATCAACACCAATCCAAAGACATGTTTGAGTTTTTTCATTGAGTAGCGATGGATATTTTACAAACTGGTTTCCTTTTCAAAATCCTAAAGATATTATGCGATCCGCATTCTAATCTCAGCAGTGTATGACGAATTGCAGATTCTTTGGCCACGTTCTCCTGTCCCATTCGCCCCGATGGTTAAGGCATTTATTTTCCTCAGGATCTGTTTTCATCGATTTCTCGGTTTCACTGCTTTGCCTTTTCACCAAACTTAATAACCAGCAGCCTTCCGGATTTTGTGAAAAATCTCGGTGTTTTCATAAATCCCTGCAAACATTTGAGAACAGGGCCCATTTGCAAAGACAGGTACCATCGTTTGAGTATGATTGCGTGTCATAAATTCTACATTCACGCGCTTGTCAGGTCTCGACTCACGCAAAGCAAGAGCACCGGACTCATGATCAGAGGTCACAATAATCAAAGTGTCATTTCTCCCTTTTGCAAACTCCAAAGCTTCATGCACTGCACCCTCCATATCTTTCAATTCCGAGAGTAGATATCCGGCATCATTGCCGTGAGCTGCATAGTCTATTTGTGAACCTTCTACCATGAGTAAAAACCCCTCTTCTCCCTGAGTAGAAAGCATACTGAGTGCATGCGATACAACTTCAGAGAGGCTTTCACGACCCTGCATACGCGGCAGTGGTTCTGAATAGGCAGTAAAATAAGCCATCCGCCGATCTATCCGTTTGGCAAACGCATTGAAAGATTTTCTGTCATAACCTGAAACCGTATAATCCAGATTCTTTAATTCTTCAACTAAATCGCGGTCATCACTATACCTGTTCGAAAAATACATTTGACCTCCGCCGACGAAATAGTCCACTTTATGGTTCACCAGGCTTTCGGCTATCGCTTCGTGAAATCCTCTGAGTTTCTGATGCGCGACAAATGCTGCAGGGGTAGCGTGAACGAGACTGGATGTCACCACAAGACCTGTGAGCTTGCCCTGATGTTTTGCAAGTTCGAAAAGACTTACACGAGGCACCGAATCCGAATCAATGCCAATAGCATTGTTGTATGTTTTGACGCCACAAGACATTGCTGTTGCCGCTGCTCCGGAATCCGTAACGAGGTGTGAGGCTGAATGTGTTTTCTGCAATCCAATGACCGGAAAACTCTCAACAGTAAGGGGAGTATCTATAGAATATGCGAGGTAAGACAGGTGCGCAAGACCCATTCCGTCTCCAATGATCAAAATCACGTTTTTTGCTGCACATTCTGTGGTTTGAGCCAATAAAAGGCCCTCCTTGTCTGGTATTACAGCCAAAAGAAGCAGGATATATCCATATACCTTCACGCGCAAATTCACAAGGAGTTGCTGATTTTACGGTGCAATGTAAACTCAATTCCTATTTTGTTCGTTTGTATGTCTTGCCGGTCATCCGGAAGAGTTCTGAACACCATGATGAAAACACTCTGCTTTCTGCCTGTTTTTTTGTTGCTGCTTGCCGGCGGGGCTCACGCACAGACTTCTTTCTTCACACACCTTGGATCAATGACGCCGGAGAAAATCACCATGATCAGTGATTGGGATTCGATGGCTACAATAAAGGATAATACATCATGGGATGCACGGATTCTGATCACCGGTGAGAACCTCAATGAAGAATGGAAAGCTGAACTGGCGGTGCGCGGAAGATTTCGACGGGCAAAATGTACCTTCCCTCCACTGGAGATTAATCTCAAGAAAGGCGCCCTTCGTGAGCGTGGATTTGCAGAGTTTGACAAACTCAAAGTTGTCACGCATTGCAACAATGAGAATCCTGATCCGGTAGATCTTTATGAAGAACTGCTCATTTACCAGCTCTATGCGTTGATGACTTCGTATAGTTTTAAGGCATTGCCATTGCGTATTGACTACCTCTATCCCAATGGAAAAACCTTTGCAAAAAATGCGGTGGCTCTTGTCCTCGAGCCTACATCGGAGGTAGTTCATCGGCTGGGTGTTCAGGAGCTTGAGCTGTTTGGCGCTATTGCTGACTCGCTCAACGCTGAAAGCTATTGCAGGAACGCATTGTTTCAATTTATGATCGGCAATTTCGACTGGGATCATCTAATGCAACGGAACGTCAAAATGATCGGCACTGCCGGCAACTATCACCTGATCCCATACGACTTTGATTTTTCCGCTATTGTCTCACCTCCTTATGCCCGAATGCCAGGAGACTATGGCTTGAAGGATTTCCGTGATCGTGTTTATCTGGGCCAGTACTTTGCTGAACAACTGCCGATGACAATTCAGGAATTCGATTCAAAAAAGAGTATGCTATTCGCACATATTGAAGCGTATCCCTATCTGAGCAAAACACGCCGCCGTGAGATTATCACCTATCTGGAACATTTCTATGATTACATCATGAATCCTGCGACGGTAATTTCCTACAAGACTGTTCTTCCGTGCCAACAATAGTTGTTTCGAAATCAGGGAATTGAAATTCTATGCGTTGATCTTCACTTTTCTTTATTCCCCCGTTTAACAACTCGCCATCTTAAAAGCACCAAAGAAGATTGCCAACCAGATCAGGCCTTTGATAAAGAAGAACATAAATGCACCAAGGCCCATGCCTTTCACCCATTTTTTCTTCCAGAACGGTTGTTTTTCTTGTTGTTCTTCCATTAGTCCTTCCATTCAGCGATAAACAAATTCGTTGCACGTGTACCTCCGTTATTTCTGTTCGATGAAAACGCGAGGTACTTTCCATTGTAAGAGAACATCGGAAATGAATCAAACGCTGAATCATAAGTGATTTGCTCAAGTCCGCTTCCATCCAGATTCACCATGAAGAGATTGAATGGAAATCCACGCTTACTTCGATGATTTGATGAGAAGATGATCTTTTCACCGGAGGGATGAAAAAACGGTGCCCAATTTGCGTTGCCGAGCTGCGTGATTTGCTTCAGATCTGTTCCGTCATTATTGCATATAAAAAGTTCCATCTGAGTTGGTTGTACGAGGCCTTCGCTCAGCAGATCTTTATATACTTTGATCTCCTCTTCAGTTTTTGGGCGTGAAGCCCGAAATATCAGCTTTGATCCATCGGGAGAGAAAAACGCACCACCATCATATCCAAGCATACTGGTGATTTGCCGGACATGATTACCCTTCAAGTCCATGGTATACAATTCCAGGTCACCTGAACGCATCGATGTGAATACGATGAGATCTCCTTTCGGTGAAACAGTAGCTTCTGCATCATAACCCGCATCATCGGTGAGTTGCCTCTTGATTTCTCCATCAAGTCCTGCAATAAAAATATCGTACTCGGCATACACTGGCCATACATACAATCCATCAGCACGACGTTCTGGTACAACCGGACAATCAGAACTTTTATGATGTGTACTCGCATAAAGGATCTCCTTGTTACCCGGTAAAAAATAGCTGCATGTGGTCCGGCCCTGACCCGTACTCAAAAGAGGCGGATGGGCTTCTACCCCATTCTCTTTCAACAAATCGTAAACGAAAATCTGATCACATGATGCTGACCATTCTTCACGTGTTGCCTGAAATACAAGTCGTGTATCATCAAAACTCCAATACGCTTCTGCGTTGTCTCCGCCATTTGTGAGTTGCCGCATGGAAGCAAAATGTGTTTCTTCGGGATAAATCAAGGAAGCATTTTCAGGTGCGAGGATTTTCATTTGAACTTCATTACCTGATTTCATTTTGCCAGGCATCTGCTTGCACGACCAAAAATTCAATACCGTAATCATCAGAAGAAAAGCAAACATGATTGGTTTGCGCATAGATTGTAGTTTTGTGCGCGCAAAGATATTGTGCACGTACGTTGAAAAATATTGAATCAGCACTGAAAAATACCAGATGAAGATCATTCAGATTATCACGATTGGCTTGCTACTTGCCATCGCAGGCTGCAAAAGCACTGAACAAGTCGCCAGCCGCGGCATAGGAG
>JANNQA010000202.1:0-16785 GCA_031400515.1 Bacteroidota bacterium | reverse complement strand
CCCTGTGGTCGCTCAGGATGACAAGCGGATTCGACTCCCTGTGGTCGCTCAGGATGACAAGCGGATTCGACTCCCTGTGGTCGCTCAGGATGACAAGCGGATTCGACTCCCTGTGGTCGCTCAGGATGACAAGCGGATTCGACTCCCTGCGGTCGCTCAGGATGACAAGCGGATTCGACTCTCTCTACTATGTAGAGATCGCTCAGGATGACAAGCGGATTCGACTCCTCTCTTTGCTCCCTTCGAGATGCACAGGGAAAGCTCTCAGGATGGCACTGTATTGCATGCTTGTCATTTGCAACAGGTATGTCGCGTAGCGGTATTGATAACTCGGAATCTGAAAGATCCAAGGCCTTTGTGCATTTTGTTATACACACTGTGTTGGGTTCGCACAATCATTTACTTTCACAGCAACTTAATTAAACGCAGACGCTGAATAGTGGCAAAAGTTCTTGTTCCCATAGGTATGCATCGGTCAGGCACCTCATTGCTTGCCAGATATCTCGTTGAAAGCGGAGTATACATGGGCCGTGAGCTATTGGGTAAGCATTCCACTAATCCTGCAGGCCATTATGAGGATATAGAATTTTTGAACCTCCATAATGATATCCTTGCCAGCCATCAGCAGGATTTTAAAGTCAAATCAAAAATTCAATGGGATATCAACCAGGAATTTCAGCAGCGTGCGCAGGCTTTAGTTTCGGATCGGAATCAACATGCAATATGGGGATGGAAAGATCCGCGCACTTCTCTGTTTCTTGATTTTTGGCAGATGCTGATACCTGATTGCTGTTATTTGATTTGTTACAGACATTACATGCCCGTCATTAAGTCGCTCATCACACGGGATATTACGTTTTACAAAGAAGAGACCTCTCGAGTTCAGCGCCTTTTGCACCCACGCTATACATCAAAAGAAATCACCACAGCCGGAAATGAGTATCTCGCTGTCTGGATTCATTATTATTCTGAAATTCTTGCGCATGTACAACACACAAATCTGCGTTACATCGCTATCCCTTTTGAAGATCTCACGAACGGTTCTTTTGGAAAGCTTGAGGGGTTGCATGAACAAGGCTATGCATTGCATCCTCCAAAAAACTTCAACCCACAACTTACGCGCTCGAAGAAGCAGATGTCTCTGGAATATATTCCTGATCCCGCACTTGTACGCAATGCTGAGGAAATTGACCAGCACTTCAAACAATTGTTCAAAAACTCTTCACCATTCTAAGAAATATGTCCTGCCTCTTACATATCATTATTCCGCACTGGCATGGGGGAGAATATCTGGGGGCATGTCTGGAGAATATTTCCAGAAGCACGTTTGAACATGGAGTGAATTGGAATGTCGTGATTGTTCACAATGGCGGAGAGTCACCATCAATACCAGATTTCATGAAGGCGCGGGTCAAAGTATTGAATACTTCAGAAAATATTGGTTTCGCGCGCGCTGTCAATGTCGGATTGCATTTCGCGATAAAAGAAAACGCTGATTTCATTGCACTTCTCAATCAAGACGCACTGGTACATCCCGAATGTTTTCAGGCTCTGCTTGGTAATGCAAGGACAACAAACGCATTCTATGCTCCGCTCATCATGGACTACACCATGTCGCATGTCGCTCCGTGGTATGCAGAGAAGTATTATCACCATGTCTCATTGGATTCCGAAAAGAGCGCACATGAATTACAAGCGGTTAGCGCCACTTGCATACTAGCGAACAGGGAAACGTTTGAATTTGGCGGGTACTTTGACCCTGCCTTTTATATGTACTATGAAGACGATGATTATTTTGACCGGCTCAGGTCAAGGGGAGGAAAGGTTTATGTTGTCCCCTCCGCGCATGTAGGTCATCTTGGCGGAAGTACAGAATCTGTGGCGGGAAACAGTATGCTGATGAAGCGAGCAGGAGTATTAAAACATCTTATCCGGCATCGCGGAATTGGTATCATGTTACGTCGCGCACTGCGACATTATGGAAGCGCCATTTATCGGTTTGATCTGAAGCGATTGGGAGGCTATCTGAAAAGTGACCTCTCAACGATGGGTAGATATAGATATCTGCGGCGTGCAGATCATGCGGCCATCAATGCAAGTGCCACGCAGTATATTGTCAAAGACATGAATGCCGCTGAGAGATAATTGAAACTGACGCAAAGACGCTTCGATACTCAAGTGCTATGAATGCCCTGCTTTCTTTGCTGAATTACTTCAGAAAGAATTGCTCCTAACTCGTGGAGCATCTTCTGTATACTAAACCGTTCAAGCACAAACGCCCTGCCTGAATCAATCTTCGATTTAGTAAGTACCGGATCGTTGATACATGTGCGCAGATTGTCGACCAGGTCTGCAATCGTGTTCTGTGCAGACATAAATCCATTCTTACCATCATTCATCACTTCCGGAATGCCACCTGCTTTTGTGCTGACCACTGCTGTACCTGCCGCCATGGCCTCTGCATTTGCCAGACCTAATGCTTCCTTTCGTGATGGCACGCACAACAAATCATTTGCATGATAATGCCCAATCATCTCTTGCCATGACGTCATTTTTCCTTTCAATTGCAGGGTGACATTAGGGAGTCGTTTCAATTCAGTTCTGATCTTTCGCCGAACCTGATATTCGGAAGGCCCAATGACTGTCACTTCGAATCTCTGCTCTTTCAAAAGTCCCAGAGCTGTAAGTAATTCTTCCAATCCTCCACGTCGAAAGTCGTTCTTTACAAACAGGATTCGTATCGTCTTTTTCGGATCTATCTCTTTCGGCTTAAATAACACCTGAGCATAGTCATGCGCTGTATAGTATAGTCTGAAGACCTGGTGATGTGGAAGTTGAAATTTTCTGACCAATTCCTTCTTCATATATTCTGAATTTGTCAGCACCGCATCAAGGTCGTTGATCACTGAGCGCTCCATCAACCATCTGAGCAGATAACTCCACGATGCCCCACGGAATGAAAACTTTGCCGGCATATCAATTGTGTTGTCGTCATGCATAAACGCTACGATGGCAGTATGAAGATTTGCTTCCCGCATAAATTGCCTGGCGCCATAGGAAAGCCAGATATCCTGATAGATGATGACATCAAAATGATGATGCTTCAGTAATTGCTTCAAACAGCGCCAATAGCTTCTGCTTTTGAAATAGTAAGTGAAGACAGGGAGTTTGCTCCCAATATTGAGTTGACAATTGTAGCGGGAAAGGGATGGTTCGCAGTCCTCTGAAAGAATATGTACACGATAGTTAGGGTCTTTGTCAGTCCATTCTGAAATTGCCCTGGCTACTCCGGCAGATCCTGTCACTGCATTGTCAAACGCTGTAGTGCAAATGAGTACTTCCACTAGGAAATGCCTTTACTCACTCCGTTACGTTGATTAAAAACGATATTCACCATAGGTAATGTCGTCAGCAAAAAGTTGGCGGACACGTTCACGCAATTCATCAGTATAAAACGACCTGTAGTCCTCATGCTCTATCGCTCCTGAATGAACCACTGTGCAATTCAATCCCAGCTTAGTATTTAACACCTCAGTGATGTCTGTGCTAAAACTTTCCATCCGTACAACATAGTCAATGTCATTTACCGGAAACATAGAAGTCTGCAATCTCACATGTCCGTCACATTTACTCAGATTCTGCTTTGAAACAAATTGGATAAAGAAATCAAAGTCTTTGTCCCAGCATTGTGGATACATCAGCTTCATCAGAACTTTGTTGCAGTAGACGCTGACAAGCCGGTCCCAGGGATTGCGGATTACACAGAAGCGAAAATTCTTAGCGTGCTGATTCCGAAAGTACGGTACTGATGAGCTATTGATTTCCGGTGGCGCCGATGCATTCAGCATGTGCATGATACTATGCGTTCCATTCTTAGGAATGCGAAACCATGTGTACTTATACCTGGTCGAAGATGTAATATCATAAAGAGGAATCGACGCAAGCGCATAGAGTGGAGCGACGACAGCCCTGTAAGTTTCCTTCGCGATACGGATATCGTGTTTGCGTACATACTGTCTTAATGTATTGCTTAGCGAGGTCACTGCATTGATTGTTGAAACTCACGAAACATCGATAATATTCCATCCACACCGATATGCATCAACGCGTCGACAATTGAAAGACCGCCTGTAAATAGTCCTGTGCCCTGATCATAGGGATTCTTATTCAACCACGCTCCAATATCATGAGTAATGGTTCCGATACCAGCCTTCACAAATGCATCATCATCCTGATAGTTCTCACTCCCCTTCCCTGCGAGATACGTGGTAGCGCCAATACTGCGTGCAATTTCAAGATTCAACTCAGATCCATTACCTGTGATTTGCATTTCAGAGGATCGATAAAATTTTGCTCGCATAGAAAGCTTGTCAGCTAATTCGCGGATCAATAACATATTGCATCCGGATAATGTCGTCTCGAGTTGGGCACGTAACATTGTCTCGCGAATCCAGTCATAGTGGTCCCTGAAACACCTCGCACCGCTATATGTGTTTTCAATTTTGTGCAGGTGGCTGAGAATCCAATCACGCTTCTCGACCATCAGAATATCAGAAATCGGCAAGCCTGCTTTATGACGTCGAACTGGCACAGACAACCAGGTCGTTTGTGAGGAGGCCTTGTCTCTTCTGATCTTGCAGCGCTTGGTATAGGAAGCTTTTGAAAAGTCTACAATGTCATGAAATACAAACACATCGCTGGCATAGATCTTATAGAAATATCCAAGCCATGGCATGTAGTTTGGCTGATGAATGGCAACAGTCAAAGATTTGAATGTCTATGAGGATTTATGAAAAAAAATTAACCATGAAGAGCGTTTACCCGAATCTCGCAGAGAGGCGGGCGAAGGACACGAAGGAAAGAAGGCCATGAAGCAGACTTTAGCCGAAAATGAAGTCTGAGGACTGAGGACTGAAGACTGTGGACTGAAGACTGGTGACTGTGGACTGAAGACTGATTCAACGTACGATCCAACGGATGACCTCAAATGCTTCCGCGAATGGGACACCGATCTGTGTACCACGCACAACCGCAAGAGATCTGATGAAGTCTGCGTTCATGTAGCTCTTTCCTCGTTGAGTGACATAGGCATCAAGAGCCCGAATTTTTAGCTGCAGGTCTTCACTTTCAATTTCAATAAAACAATCTGTCTCAAAGCCGAGGTTATTCCAGATCAGCTCATACCCTAACATCGAGCAAAACTTAAAGGCCCGCACACCTTCCTGATATATGGTGAGATGATCCTGATGAATGTCTCTTGAACTAGGCAAAATGACGAGATCAGGTTTGATGGAATCCCTGAGTTTTATTAATGCCTCCAGAACTTCCTGGCGCACATAGTTGAGTTTCCGAACAGCGTAATGATATATAATGAGTGTTTCAACAGGAATGCCCAACACATGCGTCGCTTGCTTTACTTCCAGTTCCAGTTGATTTTTTGGAAAACCTTCCGGAACAGAATCATCTGCAGTAGAAAATGCAACATAATATACCTGATGACCTTCACGAAGCATTTTGACGATCGTGCCTCCGCAACCTAATTCTCCGTCATCAGTATGTGGAGCAAGGACAAGGATTCTTAAAGATTGAGTAGTTGAGATCAATTGGCTTTGGCTTGAGTTTGTTGGTTTAATAAAAATATTCCAGGTTTAATTTTCTATTGCATTTCATGTCCTCTCGGTTATCAATAGTTGCTCTTTGCGTTTTGTGAAAGTACGTTTCTTTAGTGATTCTCTTTTGTGTTAAGTCCGTCTTTTGTCATTCTGAGCGAGGAGTATAACGACGAGTCGAGGAATAATAAGGCTATGACCATTACCACCCGCGAGTTCGTGAAGACGCGTCTTCACGAACTCGCGGGTGAAACATTAAGAATCGTTTGTATTCCTCGACTCTCCTCCCAAGGCGGATCGCTCGGAATGACAAATGCCCGACTTTGTGCAATGTGTCATACACCCGCCCGGCTGAATGCGTTCTTCACTGAGAATGTCTTCAGAATGTTCTTCCACCTAAGACTATTCAATACTTCCTGATGATACTGAGATGGTAGATTATTTGTTTGAGTCCAGACAGTATAGGCTTTGGAAATGTAATCCGCAGTAGAGTCAATATCCCCATGATACACCACAACTCCAGCCCCTGTCTTAGCAATCAGATTTTCTATTTCTGTATCTACGGGACCATTGATCAACACAAGCACCGGCCGATGAGCCGAGAGGTAATCGTAAAGTTTACCAGTCAGATTGCCTTTTAGCTCATGTGTAGAGTATGTCAGTAGAACATTGATATGACTGCGTTGCTGAATACGCTCGGCGTCCTTACGTGCTACGAGTCCTTCGTCCCGAAACACTTTCTTAAGTCCATATTGCAATACGAGTCTCCACCAGACAGCACTGTCTTTGCCTGCATAAAGAAGTTCAAAGTCGGTATCCTTAATGATCTGTTTGTCCAGGAGTTGCTTTATCGCAGCAAGGAGTGTTTCATGGCGGCGTTTATCCTGAAACATTGAACCGGTATATGCGATTGTAAACTTTGGATAAAGTGCAGGACTCTGCAGAGGTGCTTCGCGGACACCATTTGGCAAGACCTGAACATTTGAATGAAATTCTCGGAGGTGCACCGCCAGTCCTTCCGATACAGTTGTAACAACATCTGCTTCACGCAGAATACTGCGATTAACTTTTCTCTGATGATTTCTCAATAACAAATTGTCCTGAGCTGGATCCACATGCAGATCTCTAAAGTCTGCAATCCAAAACAATTCCGGATGCGCGCGCTTGAGCTTTGCAGCAATAAGATGATCCGCATACGGAGGAAATGTGGAGAAGACATGGGTGATGTGGTGGGACTTAAGAATTTTCTTTGCGGCACGCACCGCATTCCGGATATAGAAGAAATTCCCTTCTCCAAAAAGATACAGAGTTGGCAGGCTGCTTTGCAATCTCGCCGCTGTTTTGCCGAAGAAAGAAGTTTTTGATTTCTCAGTGACAACTGACGACCTTCCGCTCCGCTGAAACAAGGTGCGATAGTCAATAGTCCGTGCATCAGAAATCGGTACGTCCGAGGTGTTAATATCATCTTGTGTTAACAGATGTCTATTACTTGTCGATACGACGTGAACGCTATCGAAGTATTCCTGCATCCCCTTATAAATAGCCCATGTCCGATTGCAACTGATAGATTGCATCGGTGGGAATTTATAACAAATCATGAGCAGGGATTTTGGCATGATTCTAAGTGGCTAACTAAGTGGCTTGTAAGTAGCTTGTAAGTGGCCTGTTAAGTAGCTTGCTAAGCATGCCCTGAGCGAACGCAGAGAGTCGACCGCGTGCCGCTTTAGCTTCAGCGGTGGCGCAAGGGTGGCCTGTAAGTAGCTGCTAAGTAGCTTGTTTTATTTACATGTAGGATTAAGTTCTCGCATGCGATGCATTCCCCCTCTCTCGCACTTACTTCAGACTGTGGAGGTATGCGCATTCAGAGAGAGGGGGTCAGGGGGTGAGTTCTCACACGGCGTATTCTCGCTGGAACTCAGTCCTTTTCTTTAAGAGATTCCGTAATAATCACATAAATCACCTCAGCGACTTCATTTTCATCAAACATCTCTACCGCCCTTTGTCTGCCTCTAACGCCCATCAATTTTTTCGCGTCCGGGGACAATGCATTGAATTGCAACATCGCCTTCGCGAGCGCTTTAGAATCGCGGACAGGAATCAGAAGCCCATTGTACTGATGTTGCACAGCTTCTCTGCATCCGGCAGTATCTGTGGTGATCACCGGTCGTTCCATTGCCATTGCTTCCATGATCACGCGGGACATACCTTCGCGATAGGACGGCAATACAATACAATCAGATTGATTTATAAAGGACCGTACGTCTTGTGTTGCCCCATGATACTCTACAGTCTCGTCCTGCACCCATTTCAATAAATCGCCTTCGTGAATCGCTGAGGGATTGTCCCGGTCTATCTCTCCTACAATCCAAAATTTCATTTCCGGGTTTGTCTCCTTTACAATTCGCGCAGCCTCGATAAATTCCTGTATTCCCTTATCGTAGAGTAATCTGCCGATGAATGTAAATGTAGCAGGTGTATCTGGGAGTTTTGTATTGTTGACAGGCGTATAGTAATTGAGGTCCACACCACAGCCCTTGACAGTGACCCCTTTGTCCGCATTCAGTAATCGTTCTTCTACAAAGAGTTGTTTGTCGTCCTGATTTTCAAATACGACTTTCCGGTGAAAGCGTGAAGAAAATCTATAGAGCTTCATCGTGGTTTGTTTGACAAAACCATTGTGAATAAAAGCATATCCAAGTCCTGTCACAACGGCTATCGAAGGAATTCCTGCGAGCCGTGCAGCGATACCTCCATAGATATTCGGCTTCACCGTATAATGAATGATTAAATCTGGTTTATGCTTTTTATATAAGCCTGTGAGTTCCGCTGTGAGTTTGATATCACGTACAGGATTGATACTATCGCGACGCAACTGATGAATAGGAAAATGCTGCACGCCCTGGATCTTCCATTGATAGGAAATATATTCATCCACCGGTGCCATGACAATCACTTCATGACCTTCATCAAGCAACTTACGAATGACGTTGAGCCTGAAATTGTAAATATTCCAGGTCGTATTCGCAACCAGTGCTATTTTATACTTGCGGTTCAGATGTTATAGAAATTTTTCCAGGCCCGGAGACTTCAATTTGCCGCGGATCGCTTTTACCTCTTGTTCACGATCTTTTGGGAAAATGAGCACAACGTCATTTTCGCAGACGATAATAAAATCCTGAAGCCCGGACGCAACGACGAGTTTACCATCTGTGGTATGCACCAATGTCCCCTTACAATTGTCCAGCACAACAGGGTCATGTATTGTGATATTTCCTTCCTTGTCCGCCGGAAGATGATCGTACAGAGATAACCACGTACCGAGATCGGACCAACCAAAACTCGCTGGAATCACATGTACATTCTTTGCTCTTTCAAGGATAGCATAGTCAATAGAAATTTTCTCTGTCTCTGGATAATGGGTCTGCAGAAACTGTGCTTCATGTTTTGTAAAATAGACATCGTTGCCCTTGCGCAGGATATCCGTGATGCCTCGTGCATGTTGATCAAAGGCTTCCAACACCGATTTCAGGGACCAGATAAACATGCCGGAATTCCAGAGATAGTTTCCTGAAGCCAAAAATTCTTTCGCTGTGTCCAGTGTAGGTTTTTCCATAAACTGTACTACCGGAAATACGCCATCATCGGAATGTTCACGATTATACTTTACATATCCATAGCCGGTATCTGGCCGAGTAGGTGATATTCCCAATGTGAGAAGCGCATCATGTGAGTCAGCATAGCTCATCGCCATTTGCACAATGTCCACAAACGCGTCTTCGTCGCTGATGATATGATCTGATGGTGCGACGAGACAAACTGCATCCGGATACTTCGTTTGCAATTTCAGTGTGGCATATGCGATAGATGGTGCTGTATTATTGCGTGAGGGTTCTAGAAAAATTTGCTCTGCCTTCAGCTCAGGAAGTTCTTCTTGCACCCGGTCAGCGTAGACGACATTTGTCACGATAAAAATGCGATCCGACGATACCAGTTTTGTGCTACGTTCATAAGTCTGGCGCAGCAGCGATTTGCCGGTCCCGAGAATATCCAGAAACTGCTTTGGTTTTTCTTCACGACTTGCAGGCCAGAATCTTGTTCCGGCTCCTCCGGCCATTATCAAAATCAGCCGTTCGCAGTTGGCCGTTCGCTGTTCGCTTCTGGCCATTTGCGGGCCCTGAGTATGTCGAAGGGTCCCTGTTGCCTTCTTACCTTCTAATCCTTCCATATCGTTTCCTTTATCTCCTGATATGTACGTGCAAGGCCTTCTTCCAGGCTAATCTGTGCAGTCCATCCTAATGTATTGATCCTGGATACATCCAATAGTTTTCTAGCCATGCCATCCGGTTTTGTGGAATCGTATTTGATTTCCCCTTTGAAACCAGTGATCGTTTTCAAAGAGTCAGCGAGTTCCTGTATTGAGATATCTACGCCTGTACCGACATTGATAAATCCAGGCTCATCAAAATGATGCATCAGGAAATAACATGCCTCTGCAAAATCATCCACATGCAGAAATTCACGACGCGGTGTTCCGGTACCCCAGATCATGACATGGGGTGCCTTCTTTCTTCCTGCCTCAATAAATTTTCTCATCAGTGCCGGAAGTACGTGTGATTTTTCCAGATCAAAATTATCATTTGGACCATACAGATTCGTAGGCATTGCAGAAATAAAATGACGACCGTATTGGGCGCGATATGCATCGCAGAGTTTGATACCAGTGATTTTTGCAATCGCGTATGGTTCATTTGTAGGCTCTAGTGTGCCGGTCAGGAAATATTCTTCTTTGATTGGCTGCGGTGCATTTTTGGGATAGATACAAGAGGAACCTAAAAACAACAACTTCCTGACATCATGATGATGTGCTGCGTTGATCACATTTGCCTCGATCATGAGGTTATCATACAGAAACTCAGCACGCAGGGTATTATTCGCGAGGATACCACCGACTTTTGCCGCTGCCAGGAATACATAGTCAGGTTTCTCTTTCTCAAAGAACGCATTCACCTCATCTTGTTTGCGCAGATCCAGTTCGCTGGACGTCCGCATGACCAGGTTTTGATATCCCTCTGCCCGCAACTTGCGTATGATGGCTGACCCGACCATGCCATTGTGGCCTGCGATGTAGATTTTAGATGTGTACTCCATAATACTGAAGGTTAGGTTGGATTTGAGTGGCTCTTCAAAAGGACATCTCGGCGGAATGGCAGAAAGGCGGAAAGGCGGAAGGCCCACTTGTTCTGTTCATACTTTTGAACTTGCACTTGAGCTTTCTTTCGCCCTTCCTTGTCCGCCGTACGGAGTAATACGGCAGGCGGGCAGGGCTGTTCTAGTTTCTGCTTTTTCTCAATGGGCAGCGCCCATTGTTAAAGTATCCCGCCCCTTCCTTGCTCCGTCATAGCGGCTACGCGACCGCGTGCCGCCATAGCTGGCTCCAGCGGTGGCCAAGGCGAGCAGTGCTTTTGCTTTCTGCCCTTCCGCCCTTCCGCCCAACTTTGAACTTTTGACATGGAAATTTGAACGTTTAAAGTTCCCGAATAGCCATACCTGAATCACGCAAATATTTCTCCCTGCGAAATAACGCCAGATCTGATTCCATCATTTCAGCAATCAGTTGATCTACGGAATTCTTAGGTTCCCAACCAAGGTTGCGTTTTGCTTTGGAAGCATCACCAAGCAATTGATCCACTTCCGTTGGCCTGTAGTAGGCATCGTCGACGGCTAGCACGACTTGTCCAGGCTTCACGGCGAAATCTGAATTCCCTATAGAAGAAATCCTCGCTGTCTCTTTCTCACCTTCACCTGTAAACTCCAATTCGATTCCGATATGTCTGAACGATTTGATAATAAACTCCCTCACAGAAGTCATTTTTCCGGTTGCGATCACGTAGTCTTCCGGAGTCGGCTGTTGCAGCATGAGGTACATCGCTTCTACATAATCGCGTGCATGACCCCAGTCTCTTTGCGCATTGAGATTGCCGATATAGAATTTATCCTGGAGTCCGATGGCAATTCGCGCTACAGCTCTTGTAATCTTTCGTGTCACGAAGGTCTCTCCACGGACAGGTGATTCGTGATTGAACAATATGCCATTACACGCATACATATTATATGCTTCGCGATAGTTGACCACGATCCAATAAGCATAGAGCTTTGCGACGCCGTAGGGAGAACGCGGATAAAACGGCGTATTCTCATTTTGCGGCATTTCCTTTACCAAACCATACAGCTCAGACGTTGATGCCTGATAGAATTTTGTGCGTTCCGCAAGCTTGAGTATTCGAATCGCTTCAAGAAGACGTAATGTACCCAACGCATCAGAGTTCGCTGTGTACTCAGGAGTCTCAAAACTTACTTTCACATGTGACTGTGCACCGAGATTATAGAGTTCGTCTGGCTGTACTTCCTGGATAATACGGATAAGGTTCGTTGAGTCAGTGAGATCACCGTAGTGCAGGATGAAGTTGCGATTATCGACATGTGGATCTTCGTACAGATGATCCACACGTTGCGTATTGAACAAAGAACTTCTGCGCTTGATGCCATGTACTTCATATCCCTTCTTTAGTAAGAGTTCTGAAAGGTAGGCGCCGTCTTGTCCTGTGATCCCTGTGATGAGTGCTTTTTTCATAAAACGCTTTTCGCTTTTGGCCGTTCGCTGTTGGCTTTTTCTCAATGGGCGCTGCCCATTGTTAATGTATCTCGCCCTTCAGGGCTCCTCTGATGTTTTTTCTTCTCTCACATTCTCGCTTTCTCACCTTCTCACCTTCTTATTTCAAAAACTGTGGAATTTTCCTGATCGGCTTCAGCAAGGTTGTATAAAATCTCGACTTGAGATCGTTCTTTTTCCAGGCCATGCGATCTTCTGTATTTGCTTTTAGTCTGTTACGTAAGGAAGCACTGCTGTGTCCGCCGGTACGCATACAGACAAGTCGTTGATGCAGATAGGCGACGGGGATCTTGTGTCGATAAAGAAATCGAAGCATGATCTCATAGTCAGCAGAACTGCAGAAACTTGTGTCGAACATGCCAAATTTTTCATATACACTTCGTCGGACAAAAAAAGTCGGATGGGGAGGCATCCACCCGAACAGAAATTTATTGCGATTGAAATCTCCTGCATTCCATGTACGCACGACTTTGTTCTTCTCGCGTGCATTGACATAGACGAGGTCACCATAGAGAGCATCGCATTGTTGAGTTTCAAAGACAGTGACAACTGTTTTGATCACCATGGGATTCGCATAGAAATCATCAGAATTCAGGATTCCTATGATATCGCCAGTAGCATTACGTATTCCTTTGTTCATGGCATCATAGATTCCATTGTCAGGTTCTGATATACACTTTGCTGTCGGTGCATCCCGATGTACAATACTCACTGTCTCATCGCGTGAAAGCCCATCGACGATAATGTGTTCGATATTCGCAAATGTCTGCTGCTTCACACTGTCAAGTGTATCAGCGATTGTCTTTGCGCTGTTGAAGGTTGGGGTGATGATTGAGACTTTCAAAATGAGGTACGGGGTACGTGTTTCGGGGTGCGAGTTCTGCCTACGCTAAACCTGCCAGGTTAGCCTCGCACATCTCCACCCTAAACCTAGCAGGTTAGCCCAGCACCTGAATCGAGCAGAACCTGCTAGTTCTAGCGAGAGCCATAGCGGGTTGGTGAACTGGCAGGTTTAGGCAGGGCCCGTTCATCTCATTAAAACACAATTCTCCATCACAAGCATATCCATCTTCGTGCGGAGAAAACATTCGAGAGCTTGCGCAGGCGTATTTACGATCGGTTCGTTTTCGTTGAAAGAAGTATTCAGGAGGACTGGAACTCCGGTCTTCTGATAAAAGGTGTGGATGAGATCATAATATCTCTGATTCACATCACGGCTTACTGTCTGCAATCTTCCGCTGCCATTCACATGTGTAACGGCAGGAATAATACTGCGTTTCTCAGGTCTGATCTGAAAGACTTTTTCCATAAACGGGACGTCGTCTACCTGTTCAAAATATTCACCGACAAATTCTTTGAGGATGGATGGAGCAAATGGTCTGAAACTTTCCCGCTTCTTGATCTTTGCATTCAATAATGCTTTTGCATCTGTGCGTCTTGGATCTGCAATAATGGATCGATTGCCCAATGCACGCGGCCCGAACTCGGCTCTCCCCTGAAACCAACCTACGACACCTTCATGAATCAAGGCATCGGTGACAAGGTCATAGATTTCTTTCTCTTCCAATCGCTGATACGTCAATCCTCTTGATTGCAATTCAGCTTCAATAGTCACATTGTCGAATTTGATTCCTGTATAAGGTTGTGGAATAAACGCGCCCCGTGGATTATTGCGTTCGTGATGCCAGAAATACAATGCAGCTCCGGCCGCAGTTCCTGCATCATGTCCTGCTGGTGGAATAAATAACTTTTCATAACCTGTATTTGCGATCACCTTTCCATTGGCGACAGAATTCTGTGCAACACCTCCTGTGATACAGAGATTTTTTAATCCGGTCTTTTCACGGAGATCTTCAGCCATAAAGAAGATCATATCCTCAGTGACTTTTTGCACCGAAGCGGCAAGGTCCTTATGATATTGTGTCAGCTCTTCTCCTTGTTTGCGTGATTGCCCGAAGTCATCCACAAGTTTATTGCTAAATAAACCTCCGATATCCGGTGAACCATTGTTCCAACTCATGGAAACTCCTTCAGTGAAATGCCGGAAATATGCACTGTTCAACTTAAACAAGCCATCCCGCGTCTTTTGAATCACGACCTGCATGATACGATCCGCATAGATTGGTTGCCCATATGGAGCGAGGCCCATGAGCTTGTACTCATCACCATAATGAGGAAAGCCGAGAAACTGGGTGAAGGCCGTGTACAGTATCCCCAATGAATGCGGATACGAAACACTATCCAATACCTTAATCTTCGTACCCTTTCCTATTGCCCGCATTGTGGAAGTAAAATCACCCATTCCATCTACTGATAAGATCGCACTCTCTTCAAAAGGCGAAACATGAAACGCTGATGCTATATGGCATCGATGGTGCTCTACGAATTCAATCTTTGCCTTTACTTGTGACTCCTGAATCTGCAATGCCGCGCACAGATCTGTTTTTAGTGACTTAATATTAAATGTATTGCTCACCCTGTTCTTCAGGTTGGCGAGTTTAATTCCGGAAGAAAGGGCGTACCATGCTTTCTGACCAATCTTGGCGAGAGGATTTCTTGATATGCAAATGTGATTTACATCGGAGAGTGTGATCCCCGCTTCATCAAGACAAAACTTAATCGCTTCTGTCGGCAGTCCTGCCCAATGCTTGATCCGGCGAAAGCGCTCTTCTTCAGACGCAGCAATAAGGTCTCCGTCTTTGAAGATTGCCGCAGAAGAGTCCCCGTGATATGCGTTTATACCGAGAATGAACATGAGATAATAATATTACCCAAGAGATCTCGATTGGATTTTTCCACGAACCACACTAAAGGACACGAAAAATCCAAGGACACGAAATCTTTCGTGTCCTTCTCCTCTTCGTGAAAATTCCTGCCTATGCCGGCAGGCAGGCGTGTCGTTCGTGGACATTATTCAAAATGAGACACTACAAAAACAGTTTGTGCCGCTTTTAAAACTGAAAATAAATAAACTGACTGATGGGCCGGAAGAAAATATACACCAGCAGCATGATGCGCTGCATTAGAACTCACCCCTGACCCCTCTCTTTTCTTGTAATCTCGTGTTCTTCCGGCATTGCGGCAAAGAGAGGGGAAGTGCTTAGGACTAACATAAACCTCTAACATTCAAAAATATTTCTCGCACAAACTATCAAGTATTTCCAATGTCAACGAAGAGTTGTGGAATGAGGCGCACCCCTCCCTTTCTAGTAATTTCCATAATCACCGATACCTACAAAAAAGGGAGGGGACGGGGGTGGGTTGGCTCCACCTCAAAACTGAAAATAAATAAACTGACTGATGGGTCTGAAGAAGATATACACCAGCAGCATGATCGTAGTATACTTCATCACGTGCAACGGAATAAAAGCAAGTGAATTCTCTGACTTCAATTTCCTTCCAATGCGATCTATCTCGTATGTCAGAATCACAGACACTGTAATCAGCGCCGTGATCAGGTAGACGTTTTCTCTCATTGTAAGCTGGAGATATGTGAATGGATTGAAGGCCTTGCCAAACATGATCAGTGCATCATTCAAGCTCTGCGCCCGAAATGGAATCCATCCGAGCATCGCCAATGAAAGCGTGACCATCCATCCGATTCTCTTATTCCATCTGATATTTAGTTTCGTCCAGAGTTTTTGCAACTGACGTTCCGCGTAGATCATTGTCGAATGATAGAGGCCCCAGAGCACAAAAGTCCAGTTTGCCCCATGCCACAGACCCATGATTCCCCATGTCAGAAAAAGCGCTGTATCCTTTGATCGCTTACGGCCATCAGTATTTAATTCCTGACCAAGGCCGCCTTCTGAACTGGAGATTGTGTTCATCATCCGAGCGCCTGTCAGCGGCAGATACAGATAGTCGCGGATCCAACTTGATAATGAAATATGCCAACGTCTCCAGAAATCTCTGAATGATCTTGCCGCATAGGGAAAATTAAAATTCTCCGGAAAGTCGATCCCCATCAGACGGGCACAACCTATCGCGATATGAGAGTAACCTGCAAAATCAAAATAGATCTGAAACCCAAATAAAAACGCCAATGTCCATACGTCCAGTCCGCCATATTGCATTGCTTCAATACTGAATCCATCATCTACAAGAGGCGCGATATTATCTGCAAGAACAACTTTGAGAAACAAGCCATATAAAATCCGTTTAAGCCCATCTTGTAGCATGTCCAGAGTGAACTTCTTCTTCGTCACAAGTTGATCAACAACCTCCGACGCCCTGAGAATAGGACCCGCAACTAATTGAGGAAAAAACGTGACATAGCAGCCATACAATGAAAAGTCTTTGATCGGCTTTTGATGCCTCCGATACACATCAATCGTATAACTCATCGTCTGAAATGTATAGAAGCTGATCCCAAGCGGGAGGATGATGTTCAATGCGGGTGAATTCCATTCCAGCCCAAACAGATTTGCCAGCGAAATGATGTTGTCTGAAAAGAAGAGCAGGTATTTGAAAAAGAATAAGAGTCCAAGGTTCAGCACAATACTC
>JANNQA010000126.1:0-6711 GCA_031400515.1 Bacteroidota bacterium | reverse complement strand
GCACGAGTTGCTCTCCAGTGAGTCTGCCAAAGGGAATTTTCGTCCTAAACATCTGTACACCTGTCTGACGTTGTCCATATACACCGCGAGTCAAACGAAAGTGTCTGAACCGCTCATCGTGCATTGAGCCATTCCTGTATGCGAGGATCTTAGCTTCGAGCTCGCGAATGTCTTTGCGGTCATTGTTGTTCGGGACTTTGGAAGTGTCTGTTGTTAGTTTCATATCGCATTTTGGCATAAAAAAAAAGTCCTTCCAGAATTGCTCTTCTGGAAGGACTTTTATAAGGTGAAAATTTTCTTTGTTTCCTTATATCATCGGCCTTGTCATAGAAGAGCCAGTGCGCTTTACAGCACAGCAGCAACAACAACATGCGCAAGCCACATGGTGTGTCATCGACGACAAGTGATTGATATTTTTATTGATTACTGGCACTTTCTTTCTCTAAGTGATTGACAAATCTAAATACAATTCTCACTTTTTTGTTTCTACAGGGAATTAAAAAAATCATAAAATTTTTATAACTGACTAAAATCCAGCCCCTTGCCTTTGAATTCTTTTTGTGTTATTCCTTTCCATTAATTTCCAAGAATCCATTCGTCAAGTCATGAAATTTCAAAAATCGTACCAAATCAGCGAGTGAATATGTGGTCAGGTTCGAGGCCTTCCGGTTCGCACACGCGCAATGCCATGCTATACCCCGTCCGACCGGCCGGGCGGGCGAGCAGGTCTTGTACTCCTAAAAAGTAGGTTGAGGGTTAACCTGGCAGGTTTAGTATGAGGGAGGACTAACCTGCAAGGTTTAGCGTTGTGAATGTAAAACCGGGTTACGTACCTTGGCAGAAAATGTAAACTTTGCCAGTATATCTGCTTAAAAATGGGAAGTTGATCAACCGGGGGACGCACACCTATGCTGACATCCTCGTGAAGTCGGACCGCATAGAACGGATAGACAATATCCTTTCATTCAATGGCCGGGTGACAGAGATTGACTGCACTGACAAATGGATTCTTCCCGGTCTGATAGATGATCAGGTGCATTTCCGTGAACCTGGTCTGACGCTTAAAGGGTCGATCGCCACTGAGTCACGTGCGGCTGTCGCCGGTGGTGTTACGTCATTTATGGAGATGCCGAACACGAAGCCCCCTGTTTTTACTCAACAGCTTCTTGAGGATAAGTATGAAATCGCATCACGTAGATCAGCAGCGAACTATTCCTTCTACATGGGTGCGGCAAACGACAATCTGGATGAAGTGTTGAAGACAGATCCAAAATCGGTATGTGGTGTGAAGATCTTTATGGGTTCCAGTACCGGAAATCTCCTTGTCGACAATCCATTGACACTTGAAAGGCTATTTGGAGAAGTACAAATGTTGATCGCGACGCATTGTGAAGATGAGGCGACGATAGCAGAGAATCTTAAAGAAGCCATAGATAAGTATGGAAAGTCAATCCCTGCCTCTGCCCATGCCTCCATCAGAAGCCGGCAAGCGTGTTTGAAATCTTCGAGCTTCGCTATTTCGCTGGCAAAAAAGTATGGCACACGACTTCATATCCTGCATATCAGTACAAAGGAAGAATCGATGATGTTTGATGAGGGCATTCCACTTGATCAAAAGCGCATCACTTCCGAAGCATGCGTTCACCATATGACGTTTGCCGACAAAGATTATCTGACCCTTGGGAATAAAATCAAATGTAATCCTGCAATCAAAACAGAATACGACAGGAGTGCCATCATAGACGCCGTACGAAGTGGACGAATAGATGTCATAGCTACTGATCATGCGCCGCATACGCTGGAAGAAAAGTCGATTGATTATCTCCACGCAGCATCAGGTTTGCCATTAGTGCAACATTCGCTTCCGTTGTTGCTCAACATGCATTACCGAAACGAACTCCCTATCGAAATTGCAGTGGAACGCGCATGTCATGCTCCCGCCATTTGTTTTCAGGTTCGCGATCGCGGATATCTTGATGAAGGCAAGTACGCAGACATCGTGATTGTAGATCCAGACAAAGAGTGGAAAGTGACACGGCAATCTCTCTTTTATCAATGTGGCTGGTCACCATTCGAAGGCGCCGATATGTATGGAAGTGTAGAGAAGACATTTGTGAATGGCGAGATTGTTTATGATCAAGGACAAATCATTCCAGGGCACACTGGAAAGCGACTAGAATTTGGACGATGACACATAAGTCATTTTATTTCGTCGCATTTGTCATTCCCACACCTATCGGCTATTCGAGCCTGACGTCTGTACTCTTGTCGGTGAAATAATTTTCTTCATCGCATAACAAATCATACACAATGTCATTTCCAAAAAACGCCTTGTTTTCTGAAGCAGATCAGTTTCATGCACAGGATACTCTAAACCACAGAGAGCCGCAGAGTATACTCAGAGAGTCACAGAGAAATTCCTTTCGGTATCATTGATGTGGAAGTTCGGGGCTTAGAGAGTAGATCCTGAAGGGGAATAAACCTGGCATGTTAATCCTATTCATATAGGACATATGAAGCCAACAGCCATTGTTTCCATCCGCACAAAAAAACCGGCCCTTGTTTCCAAGGACCGGCATTTTTCAAAAATATTCTAAAATCAATAAGCCACTTTGAATTCTTGAGCACACATAAGGGTGTATCAGCCACGCAAGACGCTCGCAGGTCCTTCGGACGCTTCGAGGTCCACCCTCCCGCACATCATCGTTGCAACACTACTCTTCTTGTAATGATACCTTGCTCTGTCGTCAGTCGCACAACATATACACCACTGCTCAATTGTGAGCCACCATGTGAAGTTCCATTCCATGCAATGTTGTTCAACCCCGCATGAGCCACGGTTTGTACATGGGAAACTTCCCTTCCGTTCATGTCACAGATGCTCAAGGAAATGCCTTGCGCATATGGTAATACGAAGCTACATATGGTTTCATTCCGGAACGGATTTGGATGCACGTCAAGTGCTTGTGCATCACTTTCTTCTGCAGTGCTGGTCGTCTGCAAACTGAACGGGACAGGCGCTTCGATGCTTCCTAGATGATCATTGGCGGTGAATGTTATCACCTGATCAAGTGAATGCACCTCTCCCGTAACAGGGTCAAACAATTTGAAATGAAGCTGATCAATGTTCGTATTCGAGTAGCTCGTCAGGAAGAACATGTAAGCATCAAGCATGTCAAGGTAGATGGCCTCACCAACACCACGTATCTCTTCACCTGCAAATGCGCCCAATTCCATGTTGGCCTTCGTTGCATTTGTGTTGTCGTTCTGAAAGATGCCAATAAGCGTCATGTTATGTTCGTACTGCGCAGCATCCACAGTCCAGAAAGCCGGCATTGTTCTTACACTCTCGTCTTCTGAAGGAGGATCACTGGTGATGCTCTGCACTGGATAAATCAGTGACCCTGGCGATGTTGCCTTTAGCAAATAACCATGCAGTGGTTTTAAGTGCGTCAGGTTTCCTACCCAACCAACACTGTTGTTCACATATCGCGCAAATGATGTCTGGCCTTTAATAATGTCGCCAGCCTGTGCAGGTATTGATGCAAGTGCCGCATTGACAGAAAGTTGATAGTTAGGAATATACCCGATCCAGTTCCAACCTGCCACCACAGGAATAGGTAGCGCCGCAGGTATCAGGGGATTTCCTGTAATCTTCAATGTATTGGGTAGTCTGGCCTGGTATTGATACGAGGTTGTATTCGTGAGCGTAGTTAAGGAGCCGCTCCACGACGGAGCAGTATAGACGCTGAATTTTGTCAGATCCTTAATCCTGTCTGTATTTGGAGCGCCCAGACTAGCCAACACAGTATTAATAGCAGGATTTGGAAAGCCAAGGTTGAATGAAATCCAGTTCCAGCCCTCCTTTAAAGGAATCTCACGAAGCAGCAAACTGCTATTCGTAAGTATTCCGGGAGCATTAGGTGTACCGACAAGCGACTCCGCAACATAAGTGAAGTTACCTGGAAGATTGCCAGGATAATGCAGGCATGCTGAAGCATCGAATATCTCATACACCAGGGGTTTACCCGCATCGGCTGTATTCCCATAGACAGTCACAAAAGCCAGCCAGTAATTATAGGCAGGCACGTATGTTAGTTTGGCCGTGCCACGTAACTGACCTGCGATGAATACACCAATTTGATCCTCCGGGTCAACAGAAAACGTTCCATTGATCGAAAGCCTGACGATCATATTCATGGTAAAGGCGTATAGAGCCGGATTTATACTCCAATTTGGTGGCCTGCAGATCACGCGCGCTCCGATTGGCAAAGGCTCATCACCACCCATAAAGAATGGGTTCAGTCCAGTTTCAGTGTGAAGGATGACCGAGTCACTATGCCAACCAAGCGCCACCGTTGAATCTACCCTAAACTCAATATCACGGATCTCATTGGCGACCAGTGTGCCGGCATCAGGTGTCACGTGTAGCCAACCCGGTACATTTTCGATACTAAACGGCACAGGATATCCGCCCCGGTTGTGGATTTTCGCACTGATCGTTTTGTTCTCATCCGGATATTTGGTGAGTCCAACACTATCTGTAAGCCATGCCAGTTCATTCCGGTCAACATAAAATTCCCATGTTTCTTCTGCAAGTACATTACCGGTCAGGTCTTCGATGTTGTGGAGCTCAGCACGCAGAATTCGGTTTTCAAACTCATCATTGCCGATGATCGGATCGATAAAGATTTTATTTCCGACACAGGTGACATTGGCATTTATTAATGCGTTCGTCTCAGCATCATACAGACCAACATTATTTGCATTCAATTGATCAGCAGGAATCAGATCGCAATTGATGTCCTGATTGAACGTGAAGGAGATCTCATCACCGACATTGTACACACCATCAGAAGGTTGTGGCGTACCGACAAGACTTGGAGCTTCTCTGTCAATACGACCTTTGATGATCTGTGAATAACCCGGCCGGTCAATGGCATCACCTGTACACTCAGCAAGTGCACGGATCTCATATGGTCCATCAGCGAATCCTGTTGTCTCCCAGAAGAAATTGGTGAAGTCATTCTGTAGGACCGGAGGTGTACCAGGAAGATTCTCAAAATCATACCAGTTTGGATTATACATCTCCGATACCCCGGGGATATTGATCCATGCTCCATCTCCATCGGATGGTCTGTACTGAACCCTGATCAGTTTAAAATCTACGGCGCTCAGATCGTATCCTGATACCGTAATCCGCCTTTCATCATCTGGTCCGGGTGTGAGCGGATCCGGGAACAATACCCAATCCTGCTCCGGCACATTGATATTTACTTCACTGCAGGGCCGGATAAAATGCGCGCTGATGTACACTGCAGAGTAAAGATTCTTTGCAGT
The DNA here is from genome assembly GCA_031400515.1 of Bacteroidota bacterium. Lineage (GTDB taxonomy): Bacteria > Bacteroidota > Bacteroidia > Chitinophagales > Saprospiraceae > DATDQA01. Next base: position 1,371 of record JANNQA010000126.1, on the reverse strand, counting down.
ATCGGGTAGTATACCTAAGTCATTCGCACGCTGGTCTTCACAATAAGAATACAACACGATCTCAAGGCTGTCGTAATCATATTCCACAGGACCGCGTTCCATGGTGACAGTCACAGGCAGTGAAGTACCCCACGGAATTGCATACCATTGGATCTGGTTCATTGGTGCGCCGTTGCAAAAGATCTTCGCACTGTGTGGATTGCTTTCCGGACCAGCAGTGAATGCGTACGTCCATGTCTCATTCGTCGCACTAACATTATGCATGATCATCTGGTACGAAGCCGGTTCATTAGCCGGTACGTCTGTTCTGAATGGCCCATCGACAGATGTCAGTAATACACCTTCGCGTTTGGCTGTGCCATATTCCCAGGGACACGATGACTGACCCGCTTTAATATTGAATACCGGGGTCTTGTATACAGAGTCAATACCCACATCGATCGTATATTGATCTAACGGATCATCATCCTTGAGAACATATCCGGTGGTAATGCCTTTTTCTGTCGACCCATCTTCCGATCTTCCGGTCACGTCTTCATAGGTTGCTTTGATGACAAGTCCACCTCCTAATCCGAGGACATATCCAAGGTTGTTGAAATCCACGTCCCGGGCAAAACCCTCCATCACAGCAGTTGTCCGCGTAATAGCAGTATCACTTGTCTCTGAGTATTCATAAGTCACACCGGCATCGAAGGAGATGTTCTTCACAAATTTTGCAGCGGCCTTTTGTTCTGCATTGTCATTTAGAATCGTGTTCCAGCGCTCGATCGATTCGAGATAGCGGTTTTGTTCAGCTGTATCGGTTGTGAGGTCTGCGAGATTTTGTAAGTACACCAGCTCGTTGCTTTTGATACCCCATTCCGAATACATAAAGGTCGTGGCATAATCACCAGGCACTACCATCACTGTGACGGAATCAACACCGGAACAGGTTGCAGTATCAAACGTCACAATGTCCGCAAAGCCAAATTCAATATTCAATCCTCCGCCGACATAGATATCTCCTCCCTGGTAACCACCGACGATCAGATCATCTTCGCTGGTGGAGATACGTTCGCTCAGACTTGTACATACCTCGATCGAATTCCCATCGACTTTAGATATACTATTCAAGGCAGTGATGTTGAAACCAATATTGGATTCAAATTCGAGATCCTGGACACCAAAGAACGGACCGATGTCAATATCAGGCCCCAGGTCAAGAATCGTTGATGCGCCTGATCCGGTGGTGATCTCCTTCGTAAAAGAAATCTGCTGACAGAATTTTTCATTTTTTTCAAGGAATGAATAGCTGCCGTCTCCCGGAGGATCACGCAGGATCAGAGTTGGCGTTTCCGGAAGAACCGTTGTAAAGGTGTTGTCTTTCGCACG
>JANNQA010000097.1:0-32865 GCA_031400515.1 Bacteroidota bacterium | reverse complement strand
CAACCCACTTAAACACTTCCTGACCAGTACACTGAAATCGGAGTTTGTTTGAAGCAGCCAATACAAGCTCGGCTGAAACCGAGGAAGCCCGCCAATGAGATAGCGCTCGCTTTTTTGTGATGCCGATCATTTTCAAATACTTTACAATGCGTCTACGAACTGGCGCTTGTGCACGTTTTTTCACGGCAGCAAGATTTGAATGGTGGATCACTGCTGACCCTCCGGGACACAAGACACGTTGAATTTCCTGTAGGTATTTACAGATGACATCGTACTCTGCATGTACCAGAGAATCAAAAGAGAATACGAAGTCCACACTGTTGTCTTCAATACCCTGAAGCGTTTTGCCATTGTTCACATAATACTTGATGTGCTTATGATCTGCGAATCTTTCCTTGCATTTTGCAATACAATTCTCAGAAAGATCTATCACAGAAAGCGATTCAGTATGCTGTAGGAGAAACTGTGTCCATCTGCCATGTCCCGGAGCAATCTCCAGTATATGCCGTGCCGGCAGATAGTGATGGATTCTGGGCAACAGGAGTGTGTACCATTGATTTCTTGCCGAACCCCATGGATCGGACCATTCATCACCTGCCTTTGTCCATAAATATGACGAATTCCATGCACTATAGTTTTGTTCGATCGTTGGCATTTGAATTTATCTTTAAAGTAATGCACGGAGTCTATTGATGGATTTCTCCATGGCGTAATTTTCGGATATGTGATGATAGGCGTTTCTCCCAAGGATACCTGCTTGCTCCGGATGCTCCGCAAGATAGATGATGGCATCAGCCATCGCATCTACGTCATGTTCTTCGCATAAGATACCCGTCTTCCCATCCACTACCACATCAGCAATACCTGCGTGACGTGTTGCGATCACGGGCACTGCACAACATCCAGCTTCGAGAATACTCACAGGTGTCCCTTCAGAATCTCCATCTGTTGCAACCACAGAATGCTGGAGAAAGGCACGACAGGCCTTCATTTCATTCGCTACGGTGTCATGATCAATCACACCGAAAAATCTGACATGTTCCTGAAGACCAAGTGAATTACTTAGATCCCGGCACATGTCAAGAAGCGCTCCACCGCCAGCCATACGCAATTTGATGTCTGGCATTTGCAACCATGCTTTATGAAAAGCACGGAGAGTAAGATGTGGTGCTTTCTTTTCTACAAATCTTCCGCAGGAAAAAAACACAGGAGGATTTTTGCTCACATCCGTCATTTGAAACTGTCCGATATCCACACCGCAGACGATATGATGCAATTTTTCAGGATTCGCTCCGATCCCGATCAATGTCTTCTTCATACTACTGCTCACCACCACGATGGCATCGGCGATCTGGAACAACTCTCTGTATGCCTTTGCATGTGCTTTCACGAATTTTATCTGATGGGCATCATAGCCATGAAAGTGCACGACGATTTTTTGGTGAAGACGACGGAGCGCGGGAAGCGCGACTGCAGCGTTTGTTCCATATTCGACCAATATGGTCCGATCCAGATCAGACAAATCGTGGTACAAACGGTTCATATTGTGTTTTGCCCGTAACCACCTGATGACCGAGCGTACCTGAAAAGGATTGACCGACAAACGAAGTGGCATGTAATCTGCAAGACTGATCGTCACAGCATGCAGATAGCGGATATGATTCGTAATAAACGTCTCTGAAGTACCCGAGGAGAATTTGTGCATCAGGACTACCGGTGGTTTTGTGTCAGATATCATCACGTATTGTCTTCACAATTGAAAGCGACTCGCAATCCTGGAAGATCTGGTACCAAAGATCGTATTCCCGACGTGATAAGAGCTGTACAAATGGGTATCGATGGCCAATGTCAATTAAATGCGTATCTACGCGGACGGAGACCCTCAGAGAATTTTGATCTTTGACTTTACTAATTTTGGCGACAGGAAGAAAAGATGCGTTTAAGTGAGATGAAGCCACGGACAAAACTATTCATTGCAGCGGCGATGTTGCTGGCTATTGGTGCCATCATCCTGTTTCCTGATCTCGCAAATAGATGGTTGCAGTATAATCTCAAGATGGTAGTTAGGATGACGGGGCGCATTCTGCCTTTTTTTTGGATAAACATATGCCTGGCTGCAGCGGTCTACGTTCTTGAGGCATTCGTCGTGGGGTGGAAGAACTCGTCACTTTATCGTTTCCTCACTCCCAGCAAAAGCATCATCAGCGATGTCTGTATCTTTCTCATCTCCTCACTGCATTTGGACTACATTATTGTCTTCATCGTCACGCTTGGTGTGTTGCGAAAATTTGAGCATCGCTTCGATGCTGCCTTCGGAATTACTGATGGATTTTTATCAGTGATGGGCAGTCCTGCGTTGCAGCTCTTCGTGTATATCCTGATTGCAGATCTGGCAATGTATACCACTCACTACCTGCACCATAAGATTTCATTTCTCTGGGCTTTTCATAGTTATCACCATTCAGCAACAGAGATGAATGTGGTTACCGGAGTAAGGAGCCATCCCATACAGGAAGAATTCGCAAACTCGCTCATCATCCTGATCCCGATGACGCTGATGGGTGTACCCTTCACTTCATTACTTGTCTATCGCATCATTCGCAATTGCGTCACATTTATGCATCATTCGAAGTTGCCCTGGAAATGGGGATTGTTTGGCAGATACGTTGTAGTCTCTCCACGATATCATTTGATCCATCATTCAACCTTACCCGAGCACTACAATAAGAATATCTCAGTGTTGTTGCCAATATGGGATCACCTGTTCGGCACATATTACAAAGGCACAACGCCGGTGAAATCGATGGGGCTACCCGAAAATCCCTATAATAAAAGGTCGTTTCTGGATGATATGCTTGTCCCGTTTCGGATGTTTAAAAGGGCGGAACGAATCAAGGGATCAACGGATCAAGGGATCAATGGATCAATGGATCAACCTCCTTGGCCTAAGGCTAGAGCGGTCGAAGAGGGATCTACGGTCCGCTGGACTCTCGAAGTCGAGTCCAGCGACACTCTCGGAGTGGATCAGTGAAACGATAAGGTTCAAGGCTCAACGCCGTAATTCAAACACTGCATCACCCTGCTGGCCACGATAGAGACCAGTCGGCAATGCAATGGCTATCTGATAGTGCTCCTCTCCCACTCTCTTTGCATTTAATAAAGGAAGATTCGTGGTGATCACAATAGTATCCAATGACACATCCATCTGTGCATCACTCACACTTAGTCGTAGTTGATCTCCAGAAAACCGTGCACTGAATGCGCAGGGAGCCGATACATGAAACAACGTCTCTGCACAAAGCAAGGTATCAGTTTGATAAAAGATCGCCTGAACGTGCGTGCAATCTTCGGAAGCAACAGCCTGCATCGACGTCGTATTCGACAATACAACCGGAGATGGTGGTGGATTCCCTTTGCCACAGTAGACCTGATATCCGTATCTGTCGTTCACCGGCTGCTTGCCATGATTTATCCAGAGTTGAAAGATATCCATGCTCAAAGGCTTATTCCTCACTTCCTGATTCTCTCTATTCAATTCATCCCATCTGGTAGGTCTGGATTGAATCAGCAAATGAGCTGATCCGGGGGTTTGTTCCGGAATAATCTCAAATACAAACCCATGGTGTGTCACGGAACTTGCACGTTGATCCGTGCCATTTGTTTTGATCAATCGTGCAATTGAAGAATCACCAAGGGTAACGTCCTGTCCTCCCACCATCGCATGACCCTGGAACAATGTCTGATCGATCGTCGTATGAATTTCAGCATTGAAATCCGGCCGTTTATTCGAGATACCACAACCGAGAGCAACCAGTTGATCCCCAAACCAGAAATAACTTTTGTGTGCTGTGACTCCATACAACCAGGGCTGATCATTTTCAAATGCCGTATCAGCTAAAGCCCAGCTTTTATATTTGTCTAACCCGCGCATTTTCTCAAAGACAAACCCAGCACAAGAGCCTGACTCCGTGACCAGCCCGGCTGCGATATTGTGCAGGGAACAGTGTCCCATGAGATTTCGGCCGGGGATCAACATCTGATCTCCTTGTCTTGCAGTGACACCGGGATAAGAGGTAATCACATATGCGCCATGCGCGAGATGATATTCATTGCCTTTGCGCATGAAAAACGTTGCGCCATCAGCACCAAAGAAATTGTAGTAGTCTGCCAGATGGACTGTACTTGCTACTCCATCTGTACGTCTGGATGCCATATTGATTAATGCATAGTAATCCGATGTCTTTCGGAGTAAATCATCATTACAGTAGAAATACCGGGACCCGGTATATGTCTCTGTGAGGATAGGTGTCTCAAAAAGCGTTGAATCAGATCCATGCTCAATCAGCGCATGCAATTCATCCAGTTCTTCATTACTGAAATGATCGCTAAAGTCCTGTACAAGAAGTTTGGCTATACGAATTGAGGGTAACTGCATGTTAGACATCCATCCGTAATTAAAGTTCTGCTTGTCCTGATTTGGAGGAACATATCCTTTGTAATGAAAAAATGAAGAACCTCGGATGAACTCCATCAATACGTTCGCTTTTGAGGGAGTCATGGGAATTTCCCAGGGTGTTCCTTTGAACTCAGCCATTCTTTGTACCGCAGCACGAACACCTCTGAAAGGATATGTCCAGATCCGGTTTTGTCTTCCGTAAGTCCAGCTTCCACCGTCAGGAGTAAGGCCCTCTCGCCAAAACGCGGTATCAACAGTCGTTGCACTGATCATAGTCACGGCATGCTCAGCTAATACCGAGATAATGTCCACCATTTCGGCGGAATGCATCATCAAGGCGCATGCATATCCCGGGCGGAATTCAAGAGCATTCCCATTGATCCACCATGTATTCCCGCTGAAGCGATCCAGCTGAAATGGCTGGGCATCAGTGGAATCACTTTTTGCCGGTACCGTCCACGATTGCTGCCCCATTTCGGTAAGGTATCGGTATGCATTCCGTTGCAGATCTGGAATCGGATCTTGCTCCAATCGCACAACCTCCATCATCGGATAGAGGCAGAAGTACATGTTGATGGCAGCAGCAGAAATGTGAAAGTCTGAATACATATGCTGGAATAGATTCCCCGGTCTGTCAATCTCTAATTTCCCATAATGGGCAATACCGCGATAGAGCTTTGTCAGGTCATCAGGATCAGGATGTTTCTGATTTCGGTATTGTTCTGCAATTTGCCATAGTCGTGAAATGCTCTGCATCAGAAATTTTGAATATGCGTACGATGCACTCTCTACTCTATAGAAAGAATCCAGGTTTTGGAGAAATTCCAGTTCAGTTGACCGCGTATCTGTAAAGACTCCATCATCATCAAGCAGACTCAAACACTGTTTTGCATCTGGCACTCTCAAAAGATGGTATGCATCAAAGGGTTTGAGGATAAATTGCTTTTTGAGATGGTGCAAGGCAGCGTCCTTGTCATTGGCAATCGCCTGTGCGCTTTCATCCCGCGCACATCCGAAGAGTGCGCAGATGATCGCACATAAGATGCCAGCACGAGTCACTCTGCTCAGGATTCTATCCCACATGGTCGGCTTTCGTTTATCCTCAATCAGTAATTTGTTCTTGCGTGGAAGTCTGATGCGCTTCGGTATCCTGATCTCATGATGTGATGGAGAATTCTTTACAAGGTCACCCAGAAATTTTTCCCATTTGTCGAAAACCACGTTTTGCGAGAAGTTTTCATTGATAATATTCCTGGCGTTTGTGGCGAGTTTTTTCCAAAGTTGGTCCTCCGTTGAGAGAGTAGTTAAAGCATGCTCAAGACTTTCGCTCCGATCATCTACAATGAGTCCGCTTTCACCATGTGTGACGAGATCTTCTACACCGGGATACCGTAGACAGACAGGAACAAGACCCGTGGCCATTCCATCTATCACTGATCCGGGTATACCCTCGTAGTCTGACAGCAGGATGATCACCTGATGCTTTGCCAATTCATCGAAATACGCTTTTCCATGAAGTATGCCATGAAACAGAATACGTTTTTCATAGCCACTTTCATTCACCATTTGTTCATAGCAATCACGTTCATTAGCAATAGAATCGCCGATCAGGTGAAAATAAAAATTCGGATACCTCGAACACAATCTGATAAATGCGTTGATCATATCGCCAGTCCGCTTTTGATTTTCTACAAGCCGGCCGGCATATACGATACTAAAGTCATGATGATGAATGTATTGAGCCTGCAATACGGGCATTTCCACAACACCTGATACAACTACCGCAGGAAGTGTATGCTTTGCGCGTGACAGTAAATTGGACATCAAACTCTGCCCGAAGACAACATGAGCTGAGACACGCCACACAGGTGCGCAATCTGTAAAGTACATTGCTCGTCCAAGGTTGACTGGGTCATTTCCATACAGGATATTTACTACAGGGATACCTGCTTTACGAAGCCATCGCGATGTAAAACAGCCTTCCGTAGATAACCCTGAGACAAAAATATCTGGTTGTATCTCACGCAACTGCTGAAGCATCCAACCCACACCATCTTCAGTGTATCTGTGTCTTTTGACAATCCCGCATGGTATACCAGCTTCCCTCAATGCATCAAAGTGCTCATGAACCTCTTCATCACCAACCCATACTCCTAATACATGCACCTCATGTCCTTTTCCATGAAACAGCCTGAGGAGACGTACCGCGTCCGCAGCAGGCCCGCCGATAAAATTCTTCCGGTCCCGGATTGCAAAGGCGATTTTCACGGCAGCAGAGATTTCTTGAGGCGCTTGAGTTTGCGTACAATGCGTGACAGCGGACCTTTGGGAGATGGAGTTGCCTGACTTTCGAAAGTCGGAGAGATATAAGCAGGATTTATCAACCGCAGTGCCTCTTCATACTCTTTGAGGAACGGTGTCAGTAGAATATCCTTTCCATTTCTGATCCCGCGTATCGTACTTTTTGTAAAATGGATAAAGATGATTGGATCCGTACCATTGATCAATATCTGATCGCCTACAATTTCCCGTTTGCAATCAACCTGATTCCAGTTTGCCACATTGCATCCTTTATGCCGCAAGGATGCCACACCAGCGAATCTGCTTTGCAAAAGATCATAATATTTTTGGTCAACGTATAAACCACGCTCTGGCTTTACTTCACATTTATACAAACATGCCGATGTCAGCCATTGGAGCGCAGGTAATCCCGCCATGGTAGCACCGAGGAATCCGCCATTATAAATGCCATCACAGAAATTCAATTCAAAATTCACAGCATCCTTCGTAGGATCTGTACTGCGCCAATGCGGAGAAATCAAAATTGCGTTTGACTTCAACTCCCCGAAGAGAAAGTCTGGATTCTGATAGAAGTAGATATCAGGATCAATAAATATCGCATGGTCAGCAATTCCATTCCTAAGCAGATGTTCTAACCATACCGACTTGAGACACCATCTCAGTACATCTGGCGCATGTTGATATTTACCGACAATAGACATCCCGGTCTCATTGAGTTCGAGTTCATCGAGTTGGTGAAATGTAACCCCTGCAGGTTTCGCGAACTTCTGTAACACATCATCATGAGTATGATCTATGCAAAGCACATGCAGCGGAATCTCACTGAATCGGCTATAAGATCGATAGAGCGCGATGGCGAAGTAAGCAAAGTCAGAAGTGATGATAGTGCAGAAGGTTTTCATCGATATGAAAGCGAAGATAATAGATGAGGCAACACAAAACCATCTCTTGCCTATGCGTGACAATTAATCATCACCCAGATCTATCTCTGCTATCGCTATCCCAAGCTCACCGGCAACAGAATATAACAGGTAAAGCTTTCCATCGTCCTCAAAGATTGCAGGATCCCTGAGTTCACGCACGGAATGCCAGGAAGTTCCCGCAACAGATTTCCTGATCGGCTGCTGCACACCCTCATAGTCAAACTCAGGCTCAAGAATTGTCACGGGTTCGCTGGGCGTCCATGTATTCCAGTCCTCAGAGAGAGGAATCGTTGAGAGCAAAATCTGCTCTGGTGCATCCCCAACACGTGAATAGAACACGTACAACATGTCGCCTTTTACCATCACCGCAGAATGCCGAAGCGTCGATGGTTGTTGAATTTTCAAAAAAGGATTTGGACCTTTCTCAAAATTTGAAATTCCATCACTGGATCTATAGAATATTCCAGGCTTTGCCATCGCGTAGTACCGGTTATGCCATTTGAAGGTCCTGAAATACGAGAGCCCAAGTACGGTTTCCTCCGCAACAAAGTCAATTCCATTTTTCGACGTAGCCCTCAGTGATACCTGGGGAAAGGCGATTCGACCATTATCAGTAGGAGTCTCAACGTGACAATGGAAATACATCACCAGCTCTTTTCTGACCGAATCTATTAAGATATCAGGTGATGCAATATGTCTGTGTCCGGAAAATTTCGGTGATGACACATTGCATATACAATCCTCCATTCTCAACGTCCCTTTTTCGTAAATCTTCCAGGGCCCTTGAATATGATCTGCATATGCCAACCGTATGTATGCGCCTTTATGGTGTGCAAAGTATAAATAGTATTTACCCAGCGGTGATTCAATCCAATCCGGTACTTTGATTAGAGATGGTCCATTGATATTTTTTCCGTCGCTCCCGCTCAACATCTCAGGCCTGATGATTGGATTGCCTTCAAGCCGGTGAACACTTACTTTCTCTATCGCGCTCTCTTTCTCTTGACCACATGCCAATGAAGCAGATAGAAAAATAATCCCAAATACAATTTGTGTAAGCCTATAGTTCATTGGTGCCAAGTTCACTTCTTCCGACTTTTAAAGCGCTGCAAGTAAGCAATGAGATTCAGTTTTCCGCGATATTTTATGTAGAGGTAATAGATACCCAACCGTTTCAGCATCCTTGCCTTGTTATAAGATCTTGTCGGATTCAAAGGAATTTTCAAAGCCATCGGTGACATTTTATAAATCATGGCTTTATACAATTTGTGAAGATGTTTATCACGATACTTTCTTTCTGCACTGAGCATCAGTACAAGATATGCACGCGAACAAAACGGAGAGAAGCTTTCCACGTAAAGCGCGGCCTCTGTTTTCCGCTTAGCAAGCCAGTTCGCCGCTCTCCCTTCCCAGTATAAGAGATCAGGATAATCGTATCCGAGTGATTTGATCAGGTTTTTATTTTTCCGAAGCCAGATATCGTACTGAGCTTCGGCAAAAGGGTTGCCACCAAATCCAAACCAATGTGTGAGCTTAGCACCTGTCGCCTGTTCGTCATTCGGAAATACATTTCTATACACTCCGGCGAGATGGCCATCGATGATCATATTGTCAGATGACCCATATTTCATCTGTCGGGGTCTTGCAAAATCGATTGAAGCTTCATGCACCTCCCGAGCACTGTCCGCGATTTCTATTTTCCAGTCCTTCAATGCAATCGGTTTAGAATAGGTCTTTGCAAGTATTTGCCCATATTCCGCATCTATATCACAGTCTGGTCCATAATTCAGGTGTACATAATAGTTGCATGGGAGATCGAGGCTAGCCAAAAACAACACACGTGTATCATAACCGGCGGTGACAGCGATATCCAACTGATATCTCAGCGAAGCCGCTTTAAGATACCCTTTCAGCATTTCTACTGCCTTCGTGGCTACATCATCCAGTGCCGATTTGACAATTGGTTTCGCTGGAAAAAACCGATGAATCGATGTCGTTCTGAGATCAGCATAGTGATTTGGTGAAAGCCGTTTGATGTTTGACCTATGAGTGATATCGGCGAAGAATATTCTCTGTTTATAAAATAGCTCGGACTGATAGAATTCACACGCCTGTGGATCACTCCACTCCTCTCCTGTCACCACTTTTTCTATGAGCTTTGGTTGAGAGCCAAATGCAGAAAACGTCGTGTCATAAAACACCTCTCTTTGTCCGCATGCATCGTGAAACAATCTCAGTGTATCCACTGATTTGTAGATGAGAACAAATGTACCGCTGAACTCATCTGTGGCTGTTTGAACGTCCTCGAATGACCTACAGGCAAGAAGGGAATGCAGCATGTCACTGTTGGTTCGTTCTGGAACTCGATAGTCGAAGAAATAACCAAGGAGAAACAATTCGATGTGATCATCGGCCGCTATCGTGAGTTCCAGATTGGGGTGAGCATAGAGATAATATTCTGCCACCTTCACAAACTTCCATCCAAGATTCTCGCACTCTATATTAGAAAGTAAGAACTGACGATTAAACATCCGTTCATCAGTGTTCATTTGGCCGACAGTCATTATGTAACAAAAGTATTTGAAATATTTGTTACAGGGACAGAAAGGTGACTTCAGGTTCGCATCCTATGTATTGTCATACCAAATTGCTTGTATACATCATAGATACCTAATCGTGTCATCAGGCGTATGGCATTCATCTTCATGGTAGGATTGATGGGTATCTCCAGCGCGATTGGAGACATGTGCCGAAGAATTGCATCATACAGTGTATTCAGATACCTGTCTCTATACTTTCTTTCAGTACTGAGAAGTAGTTTCAACAGAGCACGTGAACAAAATGGTGAGTAGATCTCCCTGGTCAGGCTGATCTCGGATTTTCCCTTTGCCTCCCAATTGCCCATTCTCTCCTCCCAGTAAAAGAGATCCAGAAGGTGGTATCGCGTTTATTCGCAGAGGGATTTGTGCGTATTAATCCATGAATCAAATACGCCCGCTGCATATGGACTGCCATGGAAGAGATACATCTGCGTGAAGTCGACACCTGTCACATTCTTTTTATACCCAAAAAAGTTTCTGGCAATTTCACTGAGATGGCCATTGATAATCATTCTTGAAGATGGCCTGATCCTCAATTGCCTGAATCTCGGAAAATTTATAGAGGCTTCATAGATCTCCCTGGCGTCATCGATTTCACCACCTCTCTCCCTCACTTCAATTGAAATTCCATGTGCCTTTCCGAGTAGAATCGCATATTTCACATCTATTGGATTATCAGGTTCTTTATTTCTGTTTACATAGCGTTCAAACGTCAAATCCCTGGAAGCGAGAAACAAAATTCGACTGTCGTAGCCGGATGTTACTCCGAGTTCTACCGGGTATCTCAGTGCAGCGGCCTTTATAAAACCCTGAAGCATTTCGATTGCCTTCGGTACTACCTCCCGAATTGTGGATTTCTTAATTGGGATAAGAGGAAAAAAGCGATGAACAGACTTTCCACGAATATCTATAAAGTGATTTGGCAGGAGATGCTTAATGTTTGCCCGGTGCGTAGAGTCACCAACAAATGTTTTCAATTTGAAAAAATCGGCTGATTGATAGAATTCAAGCGAATCCGGATCTGTCAATTCTTCACCTATGATGACTTTTTCTATCAGTTTAGGCTGTGACCCAAATACAGAAAACGTGGTATCAAAGTAAACTTCATGTTGGCCGCCCGCATCATGGATGAGTTTCAATTCAAGTTCGGTCTTGAAGATGAGCACAAATCTACCGCTGCATTCATCGACCTCATCAAGTAACTCTGCAAAAGAATTACAGCCAAGAAGAAGATTCAGAATATCCTTGTTCGTCCGTTTCGGAATCCGATAATCGAAAAAATATCCAAGGAGAACTAATTCTTTGTCTCCATTTGACACAGTAGTCAATTCAAGATTCGGATGCGTTTAAAGACGATGCCCGGCTAGACGATGCATAGGCCATCCCGGAAGCTCGCATGGTGTCCGGCTCATCAGGAATTGACGATTATGGAACCACAAATTATCGGGCATACAATCTCAATTTATAACAAAGCAAGACTTCTGATAAGGAACAAAAGCATCTGTCAGAGGTCCATGATGATTCCTTGTTGTTGCAGATACTCACGAGTAGGAAACTTAAAGTCTTCTTTAGTAAATTTCAAATCAGGAGGAGTATCCGAATCTCTGAAGAAGTCATACTCCGCAATACTCTCAAGAGGTTTTTTATATGGCAGTCCTACTGACGAATAATAGTCCTCAAATTTGAGCAAAGGCTCTACTGTCTGAGGGCGTACAAAGATACATGGCCTGTTGAGGGCATGGGCAAAAATAATTCCATGCAACGATGACGAGTACACCAGACTGGATTTCAATATTTCCTGACCTATTTGGGATGGCGAACTATCAATGTCAACGAACTTCATGGATTTAGGTAGAGTTTTCTTTACCTGAAATCTCTCTCTATAATGTGGAATAAAGATCACTCTGCTCTTGTCAGGCATTCTTTGAAGCTTATCATCAATCATAAATCTTAGCATCAATCCCGGATCGAGCAAGAACTGGACGGTGTCCACATTGTATCCTGCAGCCTTAAAGAGGTCATATGAGATGGGACCGCGCAATCCTAAGATGGTAACGCTATCCGCAAACCCAGGATTTACATTGGTTTTGACACCGACTCCGCACAAGATGTCTCCGCTTTGAATTTGATTAGTGGTTGATCCAACGCAGAGCAATCTCCCTTTGTGAGTTGTCGTATTCAGATGGTCCAGTTTGTACAAATACTTCAGCAGATCTCCGGTAAACATATCTCCTGAGTTCCCATATTGAAAGAACATGCTCGCATTTTTTCCTGACAAGCGCTTTGCAAGCAATCTGGTTTTGCTGACTACGCGCATCTTCCAGTAGTATGTCTTTATTACATTCAAAATAGCGTATCAATTTTCTCAAGTGCCGCAATATTGTACGTTAAATCATTGATGCCGTATGACACCAGCAATGAATCATCATTCCAACACAGACCAGAAAAGTAACTGCACGAAATCAGGTTCTTGTTATGCTTTTCCTTACTTCCAAACAGAGATTTGATATCATGGGCTAAGAAATTGCGCCCAACAGCTAACGCCGATGGCAACCCCTGGCTCTGGTCTATCCGGATAAATCTGCCCAGGTAGAGTCTTTTCCTCCCGATCAGAATCTTATAATGAGCAATGAGGTAATGCCAGTCATTAAATCTGATCGGTTGAGTAGCAAGTGAGTACCTCCGAGGTAACGACATTTCTGTTTGTAACGGCTTGCGCTCAAACTCCATGATTACATCTGAATGACGATTCTCAAATTTGGGGGCGTGCAGGATAATGAGAGGATTCAGGGAATAGTACGCGTAGAGTTGGCCATTGAAACCAAAAAATGCCCAGTTCTTTTCAATTCTGTCCCTTCCTGCATAACGACATTCCCATGGCCGCATGATCTCAGGCCTCACTCTTGCGATGTAAAGGAGATTTCCATCTTTCTCATAACCTGTGTTGAAGGTGATGAATACTTCGTTGTCAAATTCGAATAATTTGGGATCATTACAGTAATTGATACCCCATTGTTGATAGTACACCTCACTCAGATTGACAACCTCCATAGATCGGCTCTTCTTCTGGAGGACTATTAACATGGAATCGAATTTTCTCAACCGACTCAGGGACTTCACTCTCAAAGTCAGAATGGACTCTGACACTGTCTCCCATACCGAAGGATTGAAGACATTCTGGTAATCCAGTTTTTCAATCACATCTTTCAGGAACGTCGTTTTGGCCGAAGAATTTTTATGTAGAAAATGCATGAATTCTTCTGTCTAGACAAGGGATGCACGATGAGATAGGATAAGTCTGCGAAACAAATCGCTGTACTGCCGGGCAATCATCTGGGGATGCAGGTTTGCTGCATACTCTGAAGGTGACAAGAGAGAAGGGGGATTGTTTAGGATAGACGAAATGATCTCTGCTGCCTGCGTGCTGTTCTTACTTTCATAGGTATAATTGCGTGAATCTCTCAGTACTTCCGATATATTGCCTATATCCGGCCCAACCACCGGGATATTGAAGGATAATCCTAAAAGAGCAATACCAGAATTCAAAGAATCATGTCTTGGAATCAGAATCACATCAGATGCCTTGCAGTAGTACTGCACATCATCATTGTCTATCCGTTGGTTGCCCAATTTGCAATGATACAACAATGTATAAAACGCATTTACCGCTTTTGTAATCCTTGATTTCATCCTGCCCAGGAGTGACTTGCTCAACCATTTCGGCAAAAAATAGTCCATGCATGGGACCACCAGCACCTTATTTCTTGAATTTAATTGCCGAAAGACCTTAAACACAAAATTTCTTTCCTCGGCACTCCTTATAGCCCCAAACACAAGCAGGACTTTGGCATCAAGTGGTATTCCAAGTGCAGATCGAGACTGCTGCTTATTCGAATCGTTAGGGTATAACGTATACAAATGATGCGGAATGACGACATGTCTTGCCCTATCAAAATGAGGCTTGCTCTCCGAAAACTCTTGCAAACTATACTTTCCAAGATGAACAATACAGTCTGCATGCTGAATAATCATGTCATAGAGTTGTCGATAGCGTCGTGAGTTATTGTAATGAGGATACAAATTATGTCTTGTGTAGATGATCACCGAATTACGTTTCCACAACCGAAGAGTTGTCTCGAATTTATTGAGCTCCTCCTCCGTAGGTTCTTTCCACATGAATATTGCTTCAGGCCAATGGATGTTTACCACAGCACAATCTGCTGCATATCCATCAATGTCACCAAAGATCCACTCCTCCTGACGATGAGCCTCAAGTTCATCAAGAAAAAGATTTTTCCGGGACTTGATGAATGGAAAGAACACTTTTATTTCAGCCTGAGTGAAATCCATTGAAGAAGTTGCCGAGTAAGCGAGTAAATATAGTATCAATATTGAGTCTACTCCGAAAATGCTTCACTAACCCCTGACCTCAGGCCCTTCCGTCTTCGGGCGCCCGCGCCATAGCTTCGGCGACGACGCACGGACGAAGTCTCCTTTGTCGAACGCAGTCTCCTTTGTCGGACGCAGTCAGCAAAGTAGCTTCGGCTGACGACATAGGCTAATCGCCGTCCGCGTCAGCGCTCAGTAAAAGGTGCCTGTCTGACGGCAGGGAACCGCGGACCGCTTAATACATCCATCCACCCACTACTAAACTTATCCGCTATTATTGCACAAAATGGACATCTCCGTCATCATCCCGGTATACAATGCAGAACGCTTCCTTGCAGAAGCCATCGAATCTGTGTTGATCCAGCCGGAAGTAAAGGAGATTCTGCTTGTCGAAGATGGATCGAAAGATCACTCTCTCGTGATATGTCAAACGTACGCTGATAACAATCCTCATGTACGTCTGATACAACACTCAAATGGAGTCAACAAAGGAGCCGCAGAATCACGGAACCAGGGTATCCAGAATGCACAATGCGAATACCTGGCTTTTCTGGATGCTGATGATCTCTACCTTCCAAATCGTTTTACTGAGACATTGAAAACATTTCATGCGCACCCGGATGCCGATGGTGTGTATGAGACTGTAGGCACAATGCATGAAGATCATGGACTTCCCACTGAGATACTCAAACGCGCCGGTTCAGAACAAGCACGCATTGAACAGACAGATCCGCTCTCGTTGTACCGCACACTTGCCGCAGCGAAAAATGGCTACATCCATTTGAATGGCTTTGTCATAAAGCATAGAGCCTTTGATGAGACCCTCATGTTTGACCCGGTATTCAGACAATGTCAGGATACTGACTTTCTTTTACGATGGTCTGCCATAACAAAACTCTATGGAACGCATCCCGCCCGTGAAGTGGCGATGCGTAGAGTACACGATCAAAACCGTGTCTTTAATATTGACGAGACATTATACTATCGCCATCTCTGCATGCGGAAGTGTGCGATAAACCAATTTTATGGATCAAAAGACCGGGAAGCAAATTGGCAGATAATGAATCGGATGGCACGAGCTTCGAAATTGGTGTCCATTGTGAAACGATTGCACTTACCAGTCACTCCATTCAGACTTATTGTGATTGGCACATTTTTATTGGCGCATCCCATGGTAGTGCGTCACATTTCTTTGTCCGGTAAATGAAAGAGCATTTTCCTCTGCGAATACAATGATCAAACTCAAACCCACAGCAGGTCTCTGTAATCGCATGAGGGCAATCGATTCCGCGGTAGCGCTGGCTCGTGATCTAAATACAGAACTTGACATTTTTTGGGTAAGAGGAACTGATCTGAATTGTCCATTTCGTTTATTGTTTGAACCGATTCCGGATCATCGGGTAAGGGTACATGAGCGGAGAATACGACCATTGATCTTTTTGCGCACAAAGAGACAACTCAGAAAGCTGACTTTGCCGTTGTTTAAAAATCAGATTTCATTTGCCGCGAATGAAAACGAGGCACTCAAAAGTTTTGATTTCAAGTCTCTTTCCGAAAATAAAAATGTTGTTATAGAAAGTTTTGGAAGATTTTATCTGAAGCCCGATCGGTTTCAAATCTTCAAGCCTATTGAATCCCTAAGGCAAAGAATTTCGGAAAGGGCAGCCGATTTTGATCAGTATACCATCGGTGTACACGTGCGACGTACTGATCATGCAAAATCTATTGCATTGAGCCCGGATGAGCTATACATTGCGCAGATGCAGAGCGAGCTCCATGATCAGCCACTTACCCGTTTTTATCTCGCTACCGATTCTATGGGGGTCAAGAAGAAGTTTACCGATGTATTTGGTAGTCGTATTCTCACGACACCATTCAAGGCATCACGTAATACAATAGAAGGTGTGCAGGAGGCTTTGGTAGAACTTTATACACTCGCGCAAACATCGAAAATTCTGGGTTCGGGATGGAGCTCCTATGCGACTACCGCCGCCAAAATCGGCAATATCAAAATGCAAACAACGATGCTGCCTAAAATCTCCGAATCATAAGATTGCATGCTGTGTTACGTTCTTTTGATGCTGATACATACAGTTGACTTGCGGGTGGTCGACTTACTGCGTTAGCTGCCAATGACAGCCAGGAAACAACTTGTCATTCTGAGGGAGGAGCACCGCGACGACTCGAAGAATGGCATCGACTACACAATCCCACCCCTGCGTTTTGGTGAAGACGCGTCTTCACCAAAACGCAGGGAATCATTTCGGACGCTTGCATCCTTCGACTCACTGCGTTCGCTCAGGATGACAACCGGATTCCATTCCTTTACGTTCCGCTCGGGATGACAAGGCGACTCTAATGCCCTTGCGCCACCGCTGAAGCTAAGGCGCACGCGGTCGACATACTCAGGGCAAGCTGCTCAGGATGACTACATGTTCTTTAGCCTTCGATCGTTTAGAGATATCCTGCATTCTGTCATAACCGCTGCGGGTGTGATCCAAAAACGCATCAGGCAATTTATCTACTTTTACCGCTACAACTACGACATGCTACAACATCCATTCGTCAGCGCAATTCTTCCTGCATACAACGGCGCTACGTATCTGACAGAAGCCATCGAGAGTGTGTTACACCAGACATATTCCGAGATTGAATTGATTGTTGTCAATGATGGGTCAACGGATGATTCTGCAAAGATCATTCAATCGTATCCCGGCATCATCTACATTCAGCAATCCAATCAGGGGGTACCTTTTGCCAGGAATGCAGGAGTCGAAGTCGCTCAGGGAGAATTTCTGTGCTTTATTGACCAGGATGATGTCTGGCTTCCTGAGAAAACCCGGTTGCAGGTTGATGCTCACAAGAGAAATCCTGATATCGGCTATAGTATCACAACACAAGTATTTTACCTCTCGAGCGGAGTAGAAAGACCGGGATGGTGTCCCGAAGAGTGGCTGGATCGCCCCATTGCGGGTTTTTCACCAAGTACCCTGATGATTAAAAGAACCTTATTCAATGAAATGAAGCAGTTTGACACGAACTTCCCGGTCGGCAGTGACACAGACTTATTTTTTAGGCTGAAGGATAACCGGGTTCCATTTTACCAATTGCAGCAAATACTTGTTCGAAAGCGTGTACATTTGACAAATCAGTCGGCTACTCAAGTTCTCTTACGACGGGATATTATGGAAACCGTGCGCAGGTCAATTCAACGTCAACGTAGTCAAATCAAAGAATCCTGACATCCTATGGCATTGATCTCTTGCATCATTCCTGTCTACAATGGATCAGCATATATCGCTGCTGCTATCGACAGTGTCCTCAATCAATCGATGCCGGTAGATGAACTCATCGTAGTAGATGATGGATCGGAAGATAGCTCACCTCAGATTTTACAACAGTACTCTGGAAAACTTCGCTACATCCGGAAGGACCATTCAGGAATTATTCAAACCTTAAATGAAGGTCTTCGCGCTGCAAATGGCGATTTCATCACTTTTCTCGATGCTGACGATCTTTGGCATATTGATAAAACAAAGCTGCAGTTCAACTCTCTTTCTGATCATTCAGAAGTTGATATTTGTTTTTGTCATATCCAGGAATTTGTGAGTCCTGAGCTGCCCGAACATGTCAAATCTCAACTGAGTTTCCGTGAAGAGCCTTTGCGTGGCGTAGGCAAAACTTCTGCAATGTTCAGGAAGCGATGTTTTGATACGATAGGTTTTTTTTCACCTGATGTACAAATGGGTGATTTTCTCGAATGGTATGGTCGCGCCATGGATGAAGGCATCCGCTCTGACATGCTTGATGAAGTACTTACCTATCGCAGGGTTCACCTTCATAATTTTACAAGAAAACAACGACCACTGATTCAGAACTATACTCATATTCTCAAGAAATCGCTTGATCGAAAGCGAATGAATTCATGATCTTGAAAGACAATAACACAATCACACCTTAAATAAGTATTCACGTATGCATGGCTCAATCATCTTGCCAAACAACCCTCATGTCGTTGCAGAAGACTTCGACAGTGAGATCATCATCGTAAATCTGTACAATGGCAATTACTACAGCCTCCGTGAATCTGCTTCTGTGATCTGGAAGTTGATTTGTCAAAAACCCTTGTACGAGAAACTCCTCGAAAGCACCGCCACTCTTTATGGCGTCAGTACTGATGAGATCGCCGGCGCCGTAGAAGAATTTGTCACTCACCTGTCCAAAGATCATATGATCCGTATAGAACATGCCAATGGACACGCACTCGCATCGCTTGTATTGCCACAGGTGAATGGACAATTTGATATACCTCAGCTTGAAGCCTATTCCGATATGCAGGATCTTCTGTTGCTTGATCCTATTCATGATGTCGACGAAGAAAAGGGCTGGCCGGAGAAGAAATAATCTCTCACCCTTCCATCACATCCTATTCATAAATATCTGATGGAACAAATTCGCATTTTGCCTTCTCCCCGGGCCATGGAGGATTTCTTTGATACGGCAATAGCTCTTGTTGCCCCTGACCAATGGAATGATACTGCATACGACATCGGCAGAGATAAAGTGCTCTTGAAAATTGCCGGAAAGAGACTTCAGGTATTTATGTCCGAATCACTCATGCACATAAAGACTAAACCTGACGATAACCGGGAGAATGATCTCATCGTATATGCCATCGAAGAACAGGAATTACAAATTGAAACACCGGATGCACCCTGGAAATGGTATATGGCTGATCGGGAGGGCTACATCCACGGAGTAGATGTAGATCGGTTTACAGTAAATTTTGATCAAACAACACAGTCTCTGCGTTTACTGGACCGGAAAAGAAAGGTCGCCTTACACTGGATGCGGAATCTCTCCAAGGTGCCGTATTGGGAACGCAGTTTTCCTCTCCGTGAAATACTAAACTGGTGGTACCGTGACACACCTATGCAACCGATTCATTCCGCTGCTGTTGGAGCAGGCAATTCAGGTGTACTCATCGGCGCACGAGGCGGATCAGGCAAGTCAAGTACCGCGCTTTCATGTTTGCTTGCAGGAATGCAGTTTGCGGGAGATGACTTTGTGTTGGTAGATACGGATACCCTCCAAGCTTACAGTTTATACAACATCGCCAAATTGGAGCCTCATGCATTTGTGCGTTTTCCCCAACTCAAGCCGCCTCCGGAAACACCAATGATTGATCTGAACAAGTATCAGATCTCGCTTGCTCGTGTTATTCCCGGTGGTTTGCAACGGACGCTGAATCTTAAGATGATTCTCATTCCCCAAATCACAAATGGACCTGCGACCTATCTTTCGCCGATTGAAAAATCCGAAGTCTCCTCGGCGCTTATGCTCTCAACATTTTACCTGCTCAAAGGCGATACACGATCAGTATTCGGAAAAATCACACGGCTTGTAGATGCTTTACCTTCACAAAGACTGAATCTGGGCCTTGATTTCGAACGGATACCACAAATCATCAACAATGCTCTACATCAGGAATGATATACCGCGGATCAGTGTGGTGATACCTGTTTACAATGGAGCAATATTTCTCCGTGAAGCAGTAGAGAGTGTGATTGCCCAGGAATATGGAAATACGGAGATTCTCATTGTCGACGATGGATCCACTGATAATACTCCGGATGAAGTCATCACAATCATAGAAGAGTACAGGCTCAGCATTTCGATCAAATACTTCCGACAGGAAAATCAAGGCCCTTCAGTTGCAAGGAATACTGGTATTCTCCATGCTTCGGGTGACTTTATTGCTTTTCTTGATGCTGATGATTTATTTGCACCTGATAAGTTTAAAATTCAAATGGGCGCGTTTGTAAAAGATGCTGATCTCGATCTTGTTGCAGGCCGCATACAATATGTCAGTCTTGAAGGTGCAGAGACACGTGAAGTAAAATACGATCCGGATGATCAGGCAGTGGTGCATGTGCATCTTGGAAGTATGCTTGTACGCAAGCGTGTCTTTGAGAAGATTGGATTGTTTGATTCGGGGTTGCGATATTCCGAAGATGTAGAGTGGTGGCTGCGCATTCGTGAGAAACCATTGCACTTCGTGATCCTGCATGATATCACTTTGCACTACAGACTGCATGGGGGTAATATGACACGAGGACTTTCAGGGATAGGCCGACCTTTCCTTGAAGCGCTGAAGAAGTCACTTGTACGTCGGAGGAGTACTGGTAATATGCATCTGAAACAAATGACTGAATCGTTGAAACGTGATGACAAAAAGGAAGATGAGTGAGAAGAAAATTGGAAATGGGAACACAGAAGAAAGAGGAATTGAATGCTTCTTTTAAATCAATTTTCATGTAAAATACTTAACGCATTGCTTTCTTTTCCTGAAAGATTTCTCGACTCGGTCGGCGTCATTCGCCTCCTTCGCTCGAAATTCAATTCGACGACATGCTTGCATCCCTCGACTCTCTCTACTTGGGTAGAGATCGCTCGGGATGACAAGCCCAATTCATTCCTGTTTGTGTATTGTCAAATTCATGTACGTTTCAATTGAATTTTAATTCCACAGGTCTGATGCCAAAACAAAAAACAACTAAACCTGATTTCATCTGTATCGGCCCTACAAAGACCGGGACATCATGGCTCTACACTGTCTTACGGCTTCATCCAGCAATCTGGCTACCTCCTGTTTCTGAAATAAACTATTTCTGGGGATATGGAAGACGTCTGCCCAGAAGTACCACCTATCGTACCATCAAGCAACGGATAATGGGCGATATCAGAATAAAATGGCGTCGCAATTATGCAAGAGAGCGATGGCAACACTATCATGACACTCCCGATGCCCGCAAGTTTCAGGACATCGCATGGGACCTGAAATACCTTTTCCTGCCCCAGACTCCATCGTGGTATCTATCGCTTTTCCGTACAACGAAAATTGCCGGGGATATCACTGGCGGATATTTCACCTATGATGATCGGGCGATTGAAACTCTGGCACGCCATCTGCCAGACGCAAAGATTATCATGAGTTTTCGTGATCCGGTATCACGCCTTTGGTCTGAGGCAAGAATGATGTTATTGTTCTTGCCGGGCAAGACATTCGATGAGGTAACTGAGTCTGCGTTCTTCAGCAGATTTGATCAGGCGTATAAGCGATTGCCAAGTTATTATAGCTTGTATGTGCGCTGGTGCAAGTATTTTCCAAAAGAGCAGGTGATGATGTGTTACTATGATGACCTGCTCATTGACCCTGTAGAATATCTACGCCGGATTTGCGACTTTCTGCAAGTGCCTACTACTTTAACCGCAACAATGCAGGACGCAGTCTCCAAAAAAATATTCGAAGGTCCCCGGGTCGAATTACCAGATCGATTCCGCAAATATCTCATTGAAAAAACACTGCCTTGTGTCGAAGAAATGGCAGAAAGAACCGGTGACCCACACCCACATCAATGGTTGAATAAATACAGACAGATGCTGGGGGAATCAAACGCCTGATTGGCCTTCAAACCTACTAGCAATGCATTTGCCTTAAGGCAGGATTTCATACCACACCCCTGTCCTTTTCTTGTATCTGATGACGTCGGAATCGCCCTATGATCGAATGCCAGACATCCTGAAAAGAGAGGAAAAAATCATAAACGACACTTTTTTTGTTGTACTGATTATTTTCTACACCCAGTTGATTCAATTCTATTCTATCTCCACAATAGGTCCCGAAGATGTGATCCCAAATCGGAAAAATGATCGCAATATTTTTATTTACGTGTTGTGGAAGCATGGAATGATGAATCCTGTGATATTGAGGAGAACCCAGGACGTACTTGCCAACCCATCCCCAATCCCAATCCAAACGACTGTGATGTAGCATCGCCATAAAGTGCCTGATGCCCACATAGATCGAGACATCGAACAACGGGAATCCTACAATCGCAAACGGAATGAAGTAAACGACATCAGCGATCAAATGTGTTTCGACAGGATGCGCGCGCTCAGAAGTAATCCCATTGAATTCAGTAGCCGAGTGATGGACTTTATGAAAATGCCAGAAGGGGGGAATGAAATGCATAAAGTAATGCAAGATATACCCGACAAAGTCCACAACTAAAATAAACACCACCAGTTGTAATACACTGCTTTGCAACGCTGGTATCAACGGCGTTTCGATGCCTAACGCCTCACGGACGACTGGGCGGATTTGTTTAAAGAAATTGAACAAGAGCAGGTAAAAGGCCATAAACCCGATTTGCGAAATAGATAGCAACCAAAGGAAGATGTCATTGACCGCGCTTTTGGAAGGTTTAAGCAAGGCAGCTAAAGAGCTACGACGCCATCCGACGACACAAAGCTCTACCAGAAGAATCATGATCGATGCGATAAGTGTCCCAATAATGATAGGATACACTCTGCTCAGTTGCTTAAAGTATACTCTCGCGTGTTTTGCAATGAATTCCTTAAGCCAGATCTGCTCATTCCAGAGAAACACCGCGACAACACAAAGAACAACTCCAATGAGAACAAATCTCCACGATGAACGCATAAATGGCGTGATGTTTACTAAATAACAAATCTATGAAATCAAGTGACTTAAGTATAAAAAAATGGTATGCATGTCATATTTCATAAGTAGGCCATTTCAACGACCTAATGAATGAAGGATATTGTCATTCCGAGCGATCCGCCTTAGGCGGAGAGTCGAGGAATGAGTGAGATCCTGTGATATCTCCCGCGCGAATTGGTGAAGACGCGTCTTCACCAACTCGCGGGGTAAAACTTGAGAACACCCCATTATTCCTCGACTTGTCGCTGCGCTCCTCGCTCGGAATGACAAGAATCCAAGATTGTGCAATATGTCATGCACACAAAAAATGAGGCATTGAGCGGGAGTCCGTAAAATGACTGACTTTTGTCCGGCATCTCACTTCTATGGCTATCTCGGAAATCATCACTCAGCCCCATCCTCTTGTCCTGACATTACTGACAGATCGCAACGTCGCTATTCATGCATGGGATCAATGGTCATCCATGAATGATCTCGATCGTATCCTGTATTCAGAGTTGATAGTCCTGCCAATGGTGTATCAGCGGTGGAAGGATGACAGAATCTTTGTGTTTGATGAGCGCATCAAAGGTATTGCCCGAAAGTTCCTATACCAAAATACGTTGTATCAACATGCGTCAAAAGAGCTTTGTGAACTGCTGCCGGAGCATCGCATACCTTTTCGACAGCTTTGCGATGTCTTGATACAGCAAGCAAAGTCACAATCACGATTTGCATCGCATGTCACACAAAGCATCGATCTGTGGATTCCTGTCTCCTCAGTGACGGAAGCACTACAGATTATATCATCTCAAGGCTGGAAACACGAACATTCATCCAGGTTGCGGGCATCATTCCGCCATGCAAATGGTTTACATCTGAATATCCATCATCGGTTGTCCCGGCATTGGGATACTGTACGACATGATCGATTTTTTCAGGAGTTGGATGAGCCAGATTCCAAAGACATTTCCTGCACAATTGATATTCTGCTTTCAAAATATTCTCACGGAAATCTGATTGACCTGCAGAGTGTGATTGATTTGTGTCTTCTGCTTCAAGGCTTTTCCGATCTCCAAATCGAGACATTGGCTACAAGATGCAAGTTCTATCTGCTTTCAAATCGTCTTCACAATGCAATGCAGTTGGCCAGTAATTTTATTGGCAATGCAGTAGGATCACAGTTACGCTCAGATTCATTGGAAAATCTTCAAATACTTTTCTCACAGTGGCTACAAAGTCGATCTATGTGGGATAAAGTCGCATATCACAAGCTCAGACACCGTTTGCTGACAATCGAAGAAGATCAATCCGTCCTAAGCTTTTACCGATATTGGCGCATGCAACGGAATGAAAACAAGCAAATACATGCATGGATAAACAGCCTTCGAAGCATCTTCCCTCACACATAGAGCTACTTGCTGCACTCTGCTCCGAAGATCATGACCGTCAGACACTGGCATTGCAACAGATTGTCCCTTACGGTATCAACTGGGAATCACTCCTCACACTTGCACAACAACATCACGTATCGCCGCTACTTTACAGGTGCCTGAATCTCCATGGCGGACCACAAGCGCTGCTTACGGAATTGCAGCACGCATCCCTTAGGCAGACTTGTCGCAATATCAAAATGCATAACCTGCGTATAGAAACAGAACTCCTCAGGATCTCTGATTTGTTGAATAAAGAGAACATCAGACACATTGTCTACAAAGGACCAGCACTGGCGCGAAGGGTGTTTCATGATCTGGGCTTAAGACAATTCAATGATTTCGATTTACTCACCAGTTGGTCTGATACGTTTCGTATACAAAACATCATGCTGTCCGCAGGCTATCATCCCATCGTACCGCTCAATGGAATTCAGAAGACAAAGCTTAGATACTTCGAAAAGGAAATCACATATGTCCGCACGGAACATGGACAACGCCGATATGAAGCGGATATCCACTGGCTGCTGTTGCGACCCGCGCTCGGTGTACCACTCACGTTTGAGAACCTTTGGCAACACACTGTCACCGCAAAGTTTGGCGATATAGAATGCCACACACTCAATGAGACGTACACACTTCTTGCTACATGTATTCACAACGGTGGCAACGAAGCCTGGAATACCCTGAAGCAAGTTGCTGACCTGGATGCGATTTTGAGGAGATGGGGCCATGCAATAGATTGGAATGAACTCAGGCGAATTGCCAAGACCTACGATCTGGAACTATTGATCAGCACAGCCTTGATTCTCACACGCGAAGTATTTTTCACACCGCTGCCGGCAGCAGTTTTGAAACATGTGCTTCGATACCCAAAATCAAGAGTACTGGTTGACTCGCTTAAGTTGTTCTCTCATCCTGAACAGATGAACCGCTGGGAAGGTATAAGACAACACATGAGGATGCGACGTAGAATCACAAGTAAAGCAAAAATCATCCTGCATAGCATCTTCGAATCGTTATCACCGAATTTTGCAGACGAACAGTTCTTTCCATTACCGGGGGCACATCGTTTTTTTTTACTTTACTATCTCATCAGGCCATTCCGTGTTCTCTTTGCAGGAAAGAATGCGAATCGGTTCTAAGAAAGGTTTACAGGTTTACAGGTTTATTACACTTATAGACGTTAAGAACTATCAGCCAATCCACCTATCAACCTATCAACTATCTTCGCACCCCTATGCAATTTCTGTATCCGCAATTCCTCTGGGCTCTTGCAGCACTGGCGGTTCCAATCATTATCCATCTGTTCTATTTCAGAAAGTACAAGAAGGTTCTCTTCAGTAATGTGCGTTTTCTACGTGAGATCAAAGAAGAGACCAGCGCGCGGAATAAATTACGCAACCTGCTCATCCTGCTCATGCGCTGTCTGGCACTCGCAGCGCTTGTCTTCGCATTTGCTCAACCATTCATCCCTGTTTCTGATCAAATGCATGCAGGCATCCGGCACGTGAGTCTCTTTGTCGACAATTCGTTCAGCATGCAATCCTTTGGTGAGGATTTGCCTCTTCTTGATCGTTCGAAACAACGTGGGCGGGAAATCGTAAATGCATACAGCCAGGAGGATAAATTCCAGATTCTTACACATGATCTTTCCGCCAGCCAACAACGGTATGTGAGTAAAGAAGAAGCGCTTGGAGTCATCGAAGAAGTGGATATCACAGCGTCAGTTGCTCCATTGTCACGCGTACTCAATAGACAACAGGCGTTGCTCGATAGAGAAAGTGCTGAAAACGGGATCAATTATCTCATCTCTGACTTTCAGAAGAGTATCACTGATCTCGATGCTGTCGATACCACTACCCTATTGAATCTTGTTCCAATCCAGACAGTACGTCAGGAAAATGTGGGCATTGATACTGCATGGCTTGATACACCTGTCCAAATTCTGAACCAGACGAGTCCAATCATCATTCAGATTACAAACTATGGCACGAGTGATGTAGAAAATGTAAAGCTGACGATGACGATAGATGGCCAGGAAAAACCATTGAGTGCATTGAATATTGCCTCAGGAGCATCAGTGACAGATACAGCCCAGATCACTATTCTGAAGACGGGATGGCATGAAGTGACATTACGGATCACCGACTTCCCGGTACAGTTTGATGACGTGTGGTATATGACGTTTTATGTCGATGAAGAAATCGAACTTTTGTCCGTGAATGGAGGCTTACCAAACCAAAGACTCAATGCAGCGTTTGGCGCGGGTACGCATTATCAGCTCGACAATCAAAGTGCGGCACAGGTTGATTTTTCAGCAATGCGTGCATATGATCTGGTCATTCTGAATGAACCGGAAAACATCGCAAGTGGAATGACAGAAGCACTCTATCAATACATGAGTGTGACAGGCGGCCGTGTGATACTCTTTCCGGCTGCAAATCGTCCTGTCAATGCCTATCATGATTTCCTTGTGCGGTGCAATGCAAATCCATTCACGGCGTATCAGCAGACAGAAAGAGTAGTCGGTTACATCAATACGGAAGAATTCATTTTCAAGGATGTGTTTCTTCAGTCGAGGAATAATCTGCGCTTGCCTGTAACCAAGGCGAACTATACAACTACAGATCTCCAACGTAGCGGTCGTGAAAAAATATTAGGCTATCGTGATGGCACATCATTCATGGACAAATACCGGGTCGGCAATGGAATATTGCTCGTATGCAATGCGCCACTCAATGATGACATCAGCGATCTGTCACGCAACGCAGAGATCTTTATTCCTCTCTTGTATAAATCAGCAATCGCAACCAGCAATAGTGTCCCCGGCGCATACATCATCGGTCGTGATGAACTGATCGAAGTTGATGCAAGTGCACTGGAGGCAGATCGTGTGTTCACATTGAAAGGAGCAACAGAGTTTATTCCGGGAATGACTTCACTTGGCTCAAAGGTGGTTCTGTCTCCCGGGGAACAAGTTCAAGAGGCCGGCTTCTATAAATTGTTCGGTGGCGAACGTGAACTTGGGTCCTATGCGTTCAACAATGATCGCGCTGAATCACACCTCGATTGCTATTCACCGCAGGAACTCGCTGCAATGATGGGTCCGCGTATTCCCATATTACAGTCGACCGGTAAGACAAGTTTTACAGATATGATTACCGAACGTGAAAAAGGTATACAGTTGTGGAGATGGTGCATTGGATTGGCGTTGTTGTTTTTGTTATTGGAGATTGTGGCAATCAGGGTGTTGAAATGAGGCAGTTTAAATGTTTAACTGTTTAAGGGTTTAATGTTTAGGGGTTTAATGTTTGATGACGCGTTTGGCTGTTACCCGTTTGATGTTCGTTGGCTCTCTTTTGGATTTCTTGAGTTTGAATTTGAGTTTGAGTTTGAATTTGTTTTCCTCTCACGTTCTCACAGTCTCACGTTCTCACATTCTTCTATCTTCGCCACCGATGCTGATTGAGCCTTTATCACTAAAGACGAACACCCAATGCGGCTGTTGATACGACGTGCACTGATCCTGGACCCACGATCACCCCATCATAAGAAGCGACTCGACATTCTGATCAAAAAAGGGAACATCATTCGAATTGGGAGAAATCTTCCCGTCCGCGCAGACCAGGTCATTCAATCCGGTAATCTGCATTTGTCACCCGGATGGCTGGATATTGGCGCACAAGGCGGCGAACCAGGATATGAACATCGGGAGGATCTAAGATCACTAAGCGCAGCTGCAATCTCGGGAGGCTATACAGGTGTAGCTTGTTTTCCAAATACCAGTCCGACGATCCATTCAAAAAGCGAAATAGAGTATATCCGGAACAGATCTACATCACTTCCGATCGATGTCTATCCCATCGGCGCAATAAGTGTCGACTGTGAAGGAAAAGATCTCGCAGAGTTACGCGATATGCATGAGGCAGGAGCGGTTGCTTTCTCTGATGGTAGAAAAACCATGCTTCACGCCGGACTGATGCTGCGCGCGCTAGTTTATAGCAAAGGTTTTGGTGGACTGATCATCAACAGACCGGATGAAAGACAAATTTCGACTGAGGGACAAATGCATGAATCAGAAACGAGCGTGCGGCTTGGCCTCAAAGGAATCCCGGCAATCAGTGAGCACATCATGACAGAACGTGATATCAGGCTTCTGGAATACTCAGGCTCTCGGTTGCATAGTTATGGAGTAACTACTTCAGAGTCTCTTGCCTTGATCCGTCAGGCAAGAAGAAGTAAGATGCGGATTACGGCAAGTGTACCTGCAGTGAACCTCTTGCTCAAAGACACAAACCTGGAGGAATTCGATACACATCTGAAGGTAATACCACCATTGCGGTCAGACACGGATCGAAAGGCACTTATTCGTGGAATTAAAGAAGGAACGATAGATTGCATTATCAGCAATCACGAACCTGTGGAAGAAGAACGGAAGAAGATGGAGTTCGCTTATGCTGGTTTTGGATCAACGGGATTGGAGACGGCTTTTGCGCTCGCACATTCTGCATGTCAGGGACAGGTGACTCTTGAAGCCTTGATAAATTGTTTCTCCCTGAATCCACGAAATCTCCTTGGTGTCCCGGCTCCTATCATCAGAGAAAAGGAGACGGCGAATCTTACTCTATTTGATCCTGATGTGGAATGGACGGTATCACCAGAATACCTGATGTCAAAATCCAAAAATGCAGCAGCATTGGGCCAAACATTGACCGGTTGCGTCCTCGGTGTCGTTTGCAACAACTCAGTGCATATTGCCCCGGAAAAGTAGGGGCTGTTTTATTACATTTACGCAACAAAACAAAACGTCATGCAAAAAGTAGGAACGAAGTACGGACTCATTTGTGGTTTGGTATACATCATTTTTGGAATGGGCAGTATTCTGGCAGGAGCCGAAGCACAACAAAGCCCGCTTATTGGAACGGGCATTGGACTTGGCCTGCTTATCTCGACATTCTTTGTAATCTTTTACGGAATCAAAGAATTTCGTGATAATGTGAATGGTGGCAAGCTGACTGTCGGTGAGGGAGTAAAACTTGGTGCTCTGATTGCATTGATTGGCTCATTGTTGGCAGCAGTCTTCACGTTACTGTATCATTACGTGATTGATCCTGGGTACATGGATCGGATGATGGATACAATGCGTGAATCGTTTGAAGAGAATGGCATGAGCGATGAACAAATCGATCAGGCCATGAAATGGAGCAATATGTTTCGCAGCCCGATTTTAGGTGCTGGATTTACTATCGTCTGGTATTGCCTATGGGGTCTTGTGAAAGGTCTGATCAGTGGTGCTATCCTGAAACGCGAACCGGCACCTACGGTATAATTTTTTTTCACGTACTATATCCGGATGGACTTATCCATTATTATTCCGCTCTACAATGAAGAAGAATCACTGATTCCCCTCGTGGAGTGGATAGAACGTATAGTACAAGGCCGATATAGCTATGAGATTATTCTCGTAGATGATGGAAGCACTGATAGTTCCTGGGAAAAGATAGAATCCATCGCACAGGGCAAACCGCAAATCCGTGCGTTCAGATTTCGTCGGAACTATGGGAAGTCCGCAGCACTGCATACAGGTTTTGAGAATTCTCAAGGTGATGTCGTGATCACGATGGACGCTGATATGCAGGATAGTCCGGATGAGATCCCTGAGTTCTATCGTCTGATTCGCGAAGAAGGCTATGATATTGTTTCTGGCTGGAAAAAGAAACGATTTGATCCGCTCGGAAAGACCATCCCTTCAAAGTTCTTCAATTGGTTTGTGAGGCATGTCAGTGGAATTAAGCTCCATGATTTCAATTGCGGCCTAAAATCTTACCGTGGTCGAGTCGTTCACAACATTGAAGTGTATGGTGAAATGCACAGGTATATTCCACTTCTCGCCAAGTGGGCGGGCTTCAGAAAGATCACAGAAAAAGTTGTAAAGCATTATCCGAGAAAATATGGCAGATCCAAATATGGAGTAGATCGCTACATCAAAGGATTTCTGGATGTCATGTCGATCATGTTTGTCGGGCGCTTCGGAAAACGACCAATGCATTTATTCGGCACTCTCGGTGTCTTCTTCTTTATCATTGGATTCGGTATGCTACTTTATCTGTCACTTCTGAAAGTTGTGCAACAGACTGGTGGGATTGATGAACGACCGTTGTTTTATTTCGGTATCCTCCTTCTCATCGTTGGATCACAAACCTTTCTCACTGGCTTTCTTGCCGAACTTCTTGTAAGATCATCGGGAGGGAGGAATAAGTATCATATAGAGAAGAGAATTGGGTAGAAAACGCTGTTTGCTGTTTGCTGTTTGCTGTTTGCCGTTCGCTGTTTGCCGTTCGCCGTTGGCTGTTTGCTGTTGGCTGTTTGGCGAAAAGCTAACAGCTAATGGCCAATAGCCAGTATCGCTTTCGCATAATTCTCCCAACTCATCGATTCTGTTGCTTTAGCAATGTTCTCCGGAGGTATCGGGTGCTCAAGAAACTTTCGCATCTGGATGGTCATTGAATCAATGTTCTCAGCTTCGGCTAGGTATCCATTGAAACCACCTTTTATGGTTTCCGGAAAATGACCCACTTTCGTCGCGATCAAAGGCTTTCTGAAATTGTAACTCAACGATTCTATACCAGAAGGAGTAGCATATTCATAGAACAATAGCACTGCGTCGCTTACCTGGAAATACTTATGGACATCTTCGTTTGCGATAAATTCATTTTTCACTACAACACGATCCCTGATCCCAAGCTGATCTATTAATTGCAAAGGATTGTAATTCTGCTCATCGTCCTTCTTTCTTACCAATATCTTCTTTGCAAGCTTAAATAAAATCGACTTGAACTTTGTCGAAAATTTGGATTGATCCAATGTCTTCCAGAAGGATTCACCGCAAATCAATAAGGATACATCATTGCGTTCCTGAGCAAGTTGATGAAACGCACGGATACAGTGATGCAGACCTTTATACTTCCGTATAAAGCCAAAGAATAAGAAAACATGTTTGCGAAGACCGAGCGTCTTTTTCATTCCTTCAACATCAAATGCAGGATCCGGTTTGAACAGATCATACACCGGATGATAAAGCTTCAATACTGTGGTTCCTTCTTTACTCCGCTCGCCGTTCTCACTGACTACCAATTGCTTTTTCGGAAACACCGCACGTAACTCGTCAATCGTCTTGTATGCGTGGGCGATATAGGTGTCCGCCCATTTGATACCATAACGGGTAAAACTGCGATCAAGAAGACTTCCTTCCTTCTGGACCACAAAGTGCAGGTCAAAAATGACTTCGATATTCTTATGCTTTGCCAATTGACGTGCGATACGACCGATGGGCAGGCCTTGCAATGCAATAGACCATTGAAAAATGACAATATCGGGTTCGAGGCCGGTCATAAGCAAATACGTCTGTCGCCAGGAGAACGTGTTGTTATAGTCTGTGATATAATGTACAGTGACATTCGTGCCTTCAAGCAGATCCAGCTTGCTACTCTTATCTACAAATTCACGCGGAATGATGGAAGGATATTGATTTGTCCAGGATACGATATGTACCTCTGTATCGGGCATTCGCGCAAGAGCCTTCGCAAGTGAGGTGTTGTAATCCTTAATCCCACCTTTGAACTTTGGCCCGGGACCAAAACAGATGATTCGCTTCATGAGTTATGCAGATGCTGCATTTTCACGAGCCACCGCAGCAGCATATACACGCCGCATGCCTTCTTCCATAGAGATCTTCGCTTCCCAACCCAATCGTTGCTTCACATAATCCATATTGCAATAGCGCGAATGCACTCCCACAGGTTTGTCTGTGAGTGCTTTGATTTCAGGTTGATATCCGGCGATTTTTGTAAGCACCTGGATAATCTCCAGAAAACTTGTGAGACGACCCATACCGATATTGATCGCCGTCCCATCGTGAATATGATCCATCGCAAGGAGAATACAATCCATCACATCATCGATATGCACGAAGTCCCTTCCTTGTTTACCAGTACCCCATACTTCGAATGGATCCTCGCGGCGGGCAGCACGTTGAGCAATCGCCGGGATGGGATAAGATAAATCCTGATCTTCTCCATATCCGGAGAATGGACGAATGCAAGTCACCTTCACACCATAATACTTTGAAGCAATATAAGCGAGATACTCACCTGTGAGTTTGGCCCATCCATATGTGAGACGATACTTTAGCTGTAAACCACAAGCGCGCGAAGGAGCCATGTGACAAGCGCTACTGCGGGAATGAATTCCTTCC